>NZ_JBVJON010000006.1:280948-508649 GCF_055583145.1 Amycolatopsis sp. NPDC104819
GCTAACAACGCACTTGTACGGGCACAACACCCCCCCCCCTCCCGGAACCAACCTTGCGCTGGGGAAACACAGGGGGGGGGGGGGGGGCGGCTCCCCCCCCCCCCCCCCCACCCCCCCCCCCCCGGGACCAGCCGGACGAGCGGACTAGAGGGGCAGGCGGAGCAGGGGTCGGCCGCTTCCGCCGCGGACCTCCAACGCCGTCAGGTCCGAGCGTTGCAGGGCCGTGCCGATCACGATGCGGGCCGTGTTGTCCGGGACCGCCTTCCACGTCGCCAGGACCGTCTCCGTGCCGTTGCGGGCGATCGCCACCAGCAGGTAGTCGCCGCCGCTGCGGCCGCCCGTGTAGCTGCACGACATGTCGACCTGGGTGCCCCAGTCGAACGTGTCGAGGCGGGCGTCCGCGCGGACCGGGAACTGGCCCAGTGCCGTCATCTGGATCGCCGGCGGGCCCGACGGCGTCGGCCACGCGGCCACCACGCCGAGCGCGACGCACGCCGACACCGCCAGCGCGGCCGACACCGACGTCACCGCGAACCGGATCCGCCGCCCGCGCCGGACGCGGCGCAGCACCGAAGGCAGCAGCTCCGGCGGAGGCGGCCCGGCGTCGAAGACCGCGGCCGGCGTGTCCACCCTGGCCAGCAGCCCCGGCAGGCCCGCCAGCTCGCGCACCGAAGCCGCGCACCGGTCGCACTCCCGCAGGTGCTGCTCGAAGCGCTGGCGGTCCTCGGGGGCGAGCGCCCCCAGCACGTACGCCGCGTCGAACGTCGCGAACGGGTCCTCGCTCACTGGGTCACCCCCCTCTCCTCCAACACCAGGCGCAGCGCGCGCAACGCATAGTGCGTCCGCGACTTGACCGTCCCCTCGGCCACGCCGAGCCGTTCCGCCGCGTCGGCGACGGAGTACCCCTGGAAGTAGCACAGCAGCAGCACCTCGCGGTGCCGTTCCGACAGCTCCGCGAGCGCCTCCGCGACCAGCCAGCCCTGCACCGCCCGGTCGGTCCCGTCCGCCACGGCCCGCTCCGGCGGCTGGTCGGTGACCACCTCCGAGCGGGCCGACGCCGAGCGCCAGCCGTCGATCGCGATGCGCCGCGCGACGGTGAACAGCCACGCCCGCGCCGAGCCCGTCGACTGGTCCAGCACCGTCGTCGACCGCCAGGCACGCAGCAGCGTCTCCTGGACGACGTCCTCGGCGCGGATCCGGTCGCCGGAGGTCAGGTGGAGCGCGTAGGACCACAGCGCGCCCGCGTGCTCTTCGTGCAGGGCGCGCATCAGCGCGTCTTCGGCGACTTCCCCCACGAACTCAGGCCGCTACTCGACGCCGGTCCTTCACGAACATCAGGGCGAGACCGCCGACGATGCAGACCGCCTCGGTGATCACGCCCCAGTACTCCGGCTGGCTGTCGAACTGGTCGTGGTTGCCGGCGAAGCCGACCGTCGCGGCCAGCACGTACGCGCCGAGCGTCAGCACCCCGAAACCGACCGCGCCCAGCGCGGGCAGCCAGTGCCGCCAGGCCAGCACCGCAATGGCGACGACCAGCCCGCCGATCGCGTCCAGCAGGAACAACGGGCCGACGATGCCCGGGTAGTCCTCGGTCCACAGGAAGTAGTGCACGCCCGCCGAGCCCAGCAACGCGGCCGCCACGACGATGCGCAGAACCCAACCCACCATGATCTTTCCTCCGCTCCACACCCACTCGGGTAGATACACGGAACAGGGGCCGATCCGGTTCACCGCGGATTGAACCGATGCGGTGCCGGTCTCGTTCATTAGGGCATGACTGCCGAACTGCACTCCCGCCGCACCGTCCTCACCACCGGTGCCGCCGTCGCCGGCGCCGCCGTCGGCGCCGTCGCGCTCACCGCCTGTGGCTCGTCGGACGACGCCAAGTCCGGCACCGCGCAGGCCCCGATCGCCGCGGGCACGCCGCTGGTCGCGCTCTCCGAGGTCCCGGTCGGGCAGGCGAAGGCCGCCAAGGCCCCGGACGGCTCCGACGTGATCGTGGCCCGGACGTCCGAATCGGCGTGCGCCGCCTTCAGCGCGATCTGCACGCACCAGGGCTGCACGGTCGCGCCGAAGGGCGCCGACCTCGTCTGCCCCTGCCACGGCTCGGTCTTCAACGCGCTCACCGGGGAGGTCAAGCAGGGCCCGGCGAACAAGCCGCTGCCGTCGGTGGCGGTCAAGGTCGAGAACGGGAAGGTCGTCACCAGCTGACGGGCCGGTCGGCACGAAGGGCCCTTGTGGACGGTCGTCCGCAAGGGCCCTTCGTGTGACAGAAAGAACTCAGGCGTCCCAGGCGAACAGCCGCTCACCGGCGGTGACGTCGCGCTCGCCGTCCAAACCGGACAGCACGTCCGCCGAGGCGTCCAGCGCCACGACCGGGACGATCGCCGAATACCCCGCCGCGGTCACGGCTTCCGGGTCCCAGCTGACGATCGGCTGGCCGGCCCGCACCTGCTCGCCCTTGACGACGTGCAGCGTGAAGCCCTCGCCCTTCTCCTTGACCGTGTCGATGCCCAGGTGCACCAGCACCGCCTTGCCGTCGTCGGTCGCGACGACGTAGGCGTGCGGGTGCAGCGTCGCGACCGTGCCGTCGACCGGCGCGACCGCGTCGGACCGGCCGCCCGAGGGCTGCACCGCGAGGCCCGGGCCGACCATCGCCTCCGCGAACACCGGGTCGGGGACCTCGGTGATCGCCACCACGCGCCCGGCGACCGGGCTGAGGATCTCGAGGCTCACAGCAGGTCCTCGATGTCGCTGGCGATCGTGTCCGCCTCCGGCCCGACGATCACCTGCAGGGCCGTGGACCCCATCTTGACGACGCCCATCGCGCCGGCCTTCTTCAGCGCCGCCTCGTCGACGAGACCCATGTCGTCGACCTCGCAGCGCAGCCGCGTGATGCAGCCCTCGATCTCGGTGAGGTTGCCCGCGCCGCCGAGTGCCGCGAGGATCTGTTCGGGCCTGTCATCCGCCATCGCGGTCTCCTTGATCGCTGTTTGTTCCCAACCTGACGCGAACCGCGTGTCCACCTGTACTACGCCGTTCGTCGGCATGCACCCCGCCGCGGGCCACGAACGGATAACGGTGGTTGACACCCGTCCGCGCGGCGGAGCATCCTGCCCCATCAGATTCATTGGTCTAGACCGGAACGTACCAATGTTCCGGTCCGGACGCGAGCACCGGTCCCCCGGTGAACCGAGAACGAGGAGGGTGACGCCGATGAGCGCGGCCGCGCACGTCCCGCCACCCGACCGGGTCGTGAACGGGCCCACGCCCAAGCACGCCCAGCTGCGGGAAATCCTCCGCCGCACGGTGGAGCGAGAGCTCCCGCCGGGTGCGCCGATCCCGTCGGAACGCGAGTTGGCCCAGCGCTACGGCGTGTCGCGGCTCACGGTCAGATCGGCGATCGGCAAGCTGGTCGAGGAGGGCCTGCTCGCCCGGGTCCGCGGCAAAGGCACGTTCACCGCGGCCCGGCGGATGGAGCTGCAGCTGTACCTGATGTCGTTCACCGACGACATGCGGAGGCGGGGGCTGACCCCGACGACCGAGGTGGTGTCGGCCGCCACCGAGGTCCCACCCACCGCCTCGGCCCACGCCCTCGGCCTGACCGAGGGCGCCCCGGCGCACCACCTGGTGCGGCTGCGCCACGCCGACGGCGTGCCCCTGGCCGTCGAACGGGGCTGGTACCACGCGGGCCGGGCTCCCGGCCTGCTCGAGCTCGACCTGACCCAGTCGATCTACGCGCAGCTGGCCGAGACGTACGACGTGCGTCCCGACCAGGCGTGGCAGACCGTCTGGGCCGAAGGAGCGGATCGCGAGACGGCCCGGCTGCTCGGCATGCGCGCCGGCAGCCCCCTGCTCGTGTTCCGCCGGGTCTCCAGCGCGAACGGCGACCCCATCGAAGACATCACGTCCTGGTACCGGGGAGATCACTACCAGGTGACCATGCAGTTGGACCGGAACACCCCGGAGCCCGGTCAACCACCCCACTATGGAGGATCCAGATGAGCTCCACCACCGCGGAAGGGGCGACGAAGAAGGGCGGCGGAGGCCTCGCCGGTCTTCAGCGCTTCGGCCGTAGCCTCATGCTTCCCATCGCCACGCTCCCCGCGGCCGGCCTGCTGAACCGGTTCGGCCAGGACGACATTCTCGGCAAGACAGGCCTGGGCTGGGACAAGGTCGCCGCCGTCGTCGGCGGGGCGGGCAACGCGCTCTTCGACTTCCTGCCCCTGCTCTTCGCGATCGGCATCGCGGTCGGCTTCGCCCGCAAGGGTGACGGTTCGACCGCCGTCGCCGCGGCCGTCGGCTGGGTCGTGCTCAACCGCGTGATCCAGGCGATCGCGCCGATCAGCAGCCAGACCGGGTACAAGCCGAGCTGGGACGGCTCGCCGCTGCACTGGCCCTACAGCGTGCTGACCGGCATCATCGCCGGTCTCGTCGCCGCGGTGCTGTGGCAGCGCTACTACCGGATCAAGCTGCCGGCGTGGCTGGCGTTCTTCGGCGGCCGCCGGTTCGTCCCGATCATCACCGCTTTCGCCATGATCATCCTGGGCGTCGTGCTCGGCCTGGTCTTCAAGTACGTCGACGCCGGCATCCAGAACCTCGGCGAGGCGATCGTCGGCCAGCCGGTCGTCGGTGGCGGCATCTACGGCTTCTTCAACCGGCTGCTCATCCCGGTCGGTCTGCACCAGCTGCTGAACGTCCCGGTGTGGTTCATCTTCAACGGCGGCGACCTGACCAACTTCTTCAACCACGTGCAGGGCTCGGGCACGTTCATGACCGGGTTCTTCCCGATCTTCATGTTCGCCCTGCCCGCCGCCGCGCTCGCGATCTGGCAGACCGCGCGCCCGGCGCAGAAGAAGGTCGTCGGCGGTGTGATGATCGCGGCCGCGCTGACCTCGTTCATCACCGGTGTCACCGAGCCGATCGAGTTCTCGTTCATGTTCGTGGCGTGGCCGCTGTACATCTTCCACGCGGTCATGACCGGTGTGTCGCTGGCGGTGGTGAACGCGCTGGGCATCAAGCTCGGGTTCTCCTTCTCCGGTGGCGCGATCGACTTCGCGCTCAACTCGAGCCTGGACACCGCGCACAAGGCGTGGCTGCTCATCCCGATCGGGCTCGTGTTCGCGGTGATCTACTACTTCGTGTTCCGGATCGTCATCACGAAGTGGAACCTGCGGACGCCGGGCCGCGAGGACGACTCGATCGAGTCGGACCTCGACCGCACGGCCGCGAAGTAAGATCGGTACGACGTAAACCCCTGTAGTGAGAGGACGAACATGCCGGAGAAACGCGTCGCCGTGGCAAGCAAGGTGGGCCTGCACGCCAGGCCGGCCGCGCTGGTGGCGAAGGCGGCCGCGGCGCAACCCGTCGCGGTGCAGATCGCCAAGGCGGGCGGGAGCCCGGTCGCTGCCGGCAGCGTGCTCAACCTGATGACGCTCGCCGCCGGGTACGGCGACGAGGTCGTCATCAGCGCCGAGGGCGAGGGCGCCGAGGAGGCCGTGGAAGCGGTCGCCCAGCTGGTCGCCACCGACCTCGACGCCTGAGGTAGAACACACTGCGAAGGCCTTCGCACCGGTCCCCCGACACCGGTGCGGAGGCCTTCGTGGCGTTTCGTAGGGTGGACGCATGGACAGCGTGCGCCTGATCGACGAGTGGCCGGTGGACAACGCCGCGACGGCCGTGGTGACCGCCGGCGGGAGTGTCGTGGGCCGCCACGGCGACACCGCGCGGCAGTTCCGGCTGGCCTCGGTCAGCAAGCCGCTGACCGCCTACGCCGCGCTCATCGCGGTCGAAGAGGGCGTCGTCGAGCTCGACACCCCGGCCGGGCCCGAGGGCTCGACCGTGCGGCACCTGCTCGCGCACACCTCCGGGCTCGCCTTCGACGCGCACAAGGCGATGGCCGCGCCGGGCACCCGCCGTCTCTACTCCAACGCCGGCTTCGAGCAGCTCGCCGACGCGCTGGCCGAGCACTCCGGCATCCCGTTCGCGCAGTACCAGGCCGAGGCGCTGTTCGCGCCGCTGGGCATGGGCGCGACCACCCTCGACGGCTCGCCCGCGTCCGGCGCGGTGTCCACTGTGGACGACCTGGTGGCCTTCGCCGCCGAGCTGCAGGCGCCCAAGCTCCTCGACCCGGCCACCGTGACCGCGGCCACGAACGTCGTGTTCCCCGGCCTGTCCGGCGTGCTGCCGGGGTTCGGGCACCAGAAGCCCAACGACTGGGGCCTCGGCTTCGAGATCCGCGACCACAAGAGCCCGCACTGGACGGGCTCGGCGAGCTCACCGCGGACCTTCGGGCACTTCGGCCAGTCGGGCACGTTCCTCTGGGTCGACCCGGACGCCGGCGTCGCCTGCGTCGCGCTGAGCGACCGCGCGTTCGGCCCCTGGGCGGCCGAGGTCTGGCCGCGGTACACCGACGCCGTGCTGGCGGAATTGAGCGCGTGAAGCGCCTTCTCGCCGCGCTGCCGCTTCTGCTCGCCGCCTGCAGCGCGCCCACGGCCGCCCCGCCGCCTCCTTCGCCGTCGCCGGCCGCCGCCGAAGCTCCCCCCGCCCTCGGCACGAACGGCGCCGCCGTGCCCGCGCTGCGCTGGACGCCCTGCCACGGCGGCTTCCAGTGCGCGCCCGCGGCCGTGCCGCTGAGCTACCGCGAGCCGAAGGGCAAGGCCGTCACGCTGTCGGTGATCCGGCTGCCGGCGACCGATCCGGGACGGCGGCTCGGCTCGCTGTTCTTCAACTTCGGCGGCCCGGGCACCGACGGGGTCGGCGAGCTGACGCGGTTCGCGGCGCGGTACCCCGCCGAGCTGAAGGCCCGCTTCGACCTGGTGAGCTTCGACCCGCGCGGGATCGGCGGGTCCGCGCCGATCAGCTGTCCGGGCGCCGACCACGCGCCGTCGCCCGGGTCACCGCTGCGGCAGCCGGACGCCTTCTTCGCGGCGAGCGCGGCGCCGGGCAAGGCCTGCGCGGCGGGCTCCGGCGACCTCTTGGCCCACCTGTCGACGGCGAACGTGGCGCGCGACCTGGAGCTGCTGCGCCAGGCCGTCGGCGACCCGGCCCTGAACTTCTACGGCTACTCCTACGGCACGTACCTCGGCGGCACGTACGCGAACCTGTTCCCGGACAAGGTCCGCTCGATGACCCTCGACGGCACGCTCGACCTGGTCGCCAACGCCACCGGGAAGCCGGGCCAGGAGAAGCAGCCGGTCGACGTCCGCGCCGACGTCGCCGGGGCCCAGCAGCAGGAGCTGGACCAGTTCTTCACGGTGTGCGCCGCGGCCGGACCGAAGTGCGCGTTCTCCAGCGGCGACCCGAAGGCGAGGTTCGCCGGGGTCTTCGCGCGGGCGTCGCGCACCACGGGTGTCGGCGGCCTGATGAAGACGGTCGACAGCGCGCTGTATCAGTCCGGGCGGTGGAAGCGGCTCGCGCAGACCCTCGCGGCGATGCCGGCGGATCCAGCGCTCGCTTCGCCAGTGCTCGACCCGTACGTCCCTACGCACTCCCCCGGCTTCCTGGCCGTCCAGTGCGTCGACAGCGACAACCCGTCCGCGCCGGCGGACTACGCGGCACTGGCGACCCGGGAGAGCGCGCGGCAGCCGTACTTCGGGCTGGGCTCGGTGTTTTCGATGGCGCAGTGCGTCGGCTGGCCCGCCCACGACGAAGACCGGTACACCGGGCCGTGGAACCGGACGCGGAAGAACCCGGTCCTGGTGCTGAACAACCGGTTCGACCCGGCGACCCCGCTGCACAACGCGCAGGCGACGGCGGCGGAGCTGGGTGACGGCCGGGTGCTGGTCGTCGACGGGTACGGGCACACCTCGCTGGACGCGCCGAGCGCGTGCGCGTCGGCGGCCGTGGTGCGCTACCTGACCGACCTGGCCGCGCCGGCGGCGGGGACGACGTGCCCGCCGGACGCGGTCCCGTTCCCGTGAAGGAGAAACCGTTTTCCGGCCCGGTTTCTCACTCACTCCCCGCGAGCGCGGGTCGTTCAGCCTAACGGCCGACGCCGGCAGGGTCTTTGGACCCTGCCGGAGGCACTGCGCGGGTGGTGTGATCCAGGGGTGCGCGCCCGCCGCCGGGCCGGTGCGGGGACCTCGGGCCCCGGCGGGCCGCACACCACTACTGCGCCATGACGCGGATCGGTTCCCCCGCCTGGAAAGCCGCGATGTCCTCGACGGCGTCGCCGTAGAAGATCTCGTAGACCTCCCGCGCGACGAAGCCGATGTGCGGGGTCAGGGTCGCGTTGTCGAGTGTCCTCAGTGGATGGTCGGCCGGGAAGGGTTCGATGTCGTAGACGTCGAGCGCGGCGCGGATCGCCTTGCGCCGCAACGCGTCCACCAACGCGTCCTCGTCGACGACCGGGCCGCGCGAAGTGTTCACCAGGAGCGCGCCCGGTTTCATCGCCGCCAGCTCCGCCGCGCCGACCAGGCCGCGGGTGCGCCCGCTCAGCACGAGGTGGACGGACAGGACGTCCGAGCGGGCGAACAGCTCGTCCTTCGACACCGCCGTGACGCCGTGCGGCTCCGCCTTCTCCGGCGTGAGGTTCTGGCTCCAGGCGATGGTCTCCATCCCGAAGGCCTGCCCGATCTTCGCCGCGCCCGAGCCGAGCCGGCCCAGGCCGAGCAGGCCGAGCGTCTTGCCGTGCAGCATGGTGCCGACGCCGGTCTGCCAGCCGCCCTCGCGCATGGACCGGAACTCCTGCGGGAGGTTCCGCGACGCGGCGAGGATGAGCGCCCAGGTGTGTTCGGCGGTCGGCTCGCCGAGGTAGCCGGTCTTGCACACGACAACGCCGTTGCGCTGCGCGGCGGGCACGTCGATGGCGGCGTTGCGCGGACCGGTGCTGACGAGCAGCTTCAGGTCGGGCAGCCGGTCGAGCACCTCGGCCGGGAAGCGGGTGCGTTCGCGCATCGCGACGACGGCTTCGAAGCCCTGCAGCTGCCCGACGACGTCGGTGAGGGGCTCGGTGAAGACCGTGATGTCGGCCTTCAGCGAGTCCCAGTCACCGAAGGTCAGGGCGACGTCCTGGTAGTCGTCGAGGATGGCGATTCGCATGATCTCACCGTAGTGGCACGAGCACGTCCACGCGGACCAAGTGGTGGTCGGAGGCGTCGTCGAGCCGGGACAGCGGGTCGGCCGGCACCGGCCAGAACACCTCCGCGTGCCAGGGCAGCAGCCCCTTCGACGGCAGCACGTAGTCCGTGCGGAGGTTGCCCGGCGCGACGTCGTTGAAGTCGCCCGTGTCGTAGAACGGGTTGCTCTTCTGGCCCACGTTCGCGCCGCCCTGGGTCTGGGACGCCAGGACCGCGCCGCGGCTGCCCGGGCGCGTCTGGATCACGCGGCGCGCGTTCAGCAGCTGCTCGATCGCGCCCGGGACGCTGTCGCCGTCCAGCGGGTCGGAGTTGTTGTCACCCGCGACGACGAAGCGTTCCGACGCACCCAGGCCGCCGCGGTGGCCGCGGTCGTCGTAGATGTAACCGCCCTTGCCCGGCGTGACGTAGTCGGCCCAGAAGCGGATCTCGTCGTTGTTGCGGGTGCCGTTGCGGTCCTCCGGGCCGTCGAAGCTCGGCGGTGTCGGGTGCGAGACGAGGAAGTGCACCGTCGAGCGGCCGATCTTCAGCGGCAGGTCCCAGTGGGACTTCGACGACAGCCGCAGCACGTTCAGCTCCGCGGGGCTGTACCAGTCGTGCGGCGCCGGCGTCGCGGGGTCGTCCGGCAGGAGCGCGCCCGGCATGTCCTTCCAGAGGAACTTCTGGAACGTCCGCGCGTGCGCGAAGTCGATCGGGTACTTCGAGAGCACGAGCAGCCCGTACTGGCCTTCGAACGTGCCGAAGCCCTGGGCGTCGTTGCCGAGGCCGATGGTGCCGTCGCGGTCGAGGTCGAAGCCGGTCGGGACGCCCGTGTTCACCGGCGCGGTGTAGGCGTACGGGTAGTCGATCGGCTTCGCGCCGTGCTGGCCCACCGCCAGGTAGTTCTTCCGGAACAGGTCCGCGGCCTTGTTGCCCGGCACGTAGTCGAACTCGTTGATCAGCTGGACATCGGCGCGGTTGCGCTGCACGACTTCGGCGACCTCCTGGGCCTGGGCGTTGCCCGGCGTCGAGAGGTCGGTGACCAGCTGCCCGGCGGCCGCGCGGTTGAGCGAGGCGTTGAAGGTGGCGAAGCGGACGTTGGTCCCGAAGCTCGCTTCAGCGGTGGCGGGCACGAAGAGCGCGACGAGCGCGGCGACGGTCAGCCCGGCGGCGATGCGTTTCACGGTGAATACCTCCCAGTCGGGCGACACCCTATGCGGCGAAACCCCGTCCCGGGTGAGCGCCAGGTGAACGGCCGACGTGACCCAGCCCTCTTGAACGCGTTCAAAAAGAGCGCTACCGTTCCTCTTGAACACGTTCAAAACAAGGAGGGACCATGGAACCCGTTGTTGTCGCCTACGCGCTCTACCTGCTGATCAGCATCCCGCTGACGGTGCTCGTCGCCCGGACGCTCAGCAAGCACGGCCGCACCTTCCTCACCGAGGTCTTCGAGGACAGCCCCGGCCTGGCCAACGCCGTCAACCAGCTGCTGGTCGTCGGCTTCTACCTGATCAGCCTCGGCTTCGTGACGCTGTTCCTGACCAGCCACGCCGCCGTCGGCACCGCCCGGGAGGTGTTCGAGCTGCTGTCGGTGAAGGTCGGCGTCGTCGCACTCGTCCTCGGGGTCATGCACCTGTTCAACGTCCTGGTGTTCAACGGCATCCGCCGCCGCCACCTGGCCCCCAAGCCGGCGCCGCAGCCGGTGCTCGCCGGCCGTCCCGTCCCCTACCCCGGCGCGCCGGGCCAGCCGGTCCCGCCCTTCCCGCAACCCTGACGTGGCCGGCGCTAACGTGCAGAGCGTGCCGAAGAGCGAGGAAACGCGGTCCCTGATCGTCACCACCGCCATGCGGCTGTTCACCGAGAACGGCTACGACCGCACGACGATGCGCGCGATCGCCACCGAGGCCGGTGTCTCGGTCGGGAACGCGTACTACTACTTCTCGTCGAAGGACCAGCTGATCCAGGGGTTCTACGACGAGATCGCGCGGCTGCACCTCGACGCCGCGCGCGAGCTGCTGGCGAACGAGCCGGGGTTCGCGCAGCGGCTGAAGGCCGTGCTGCTGTGCTGGCTCGACCTCGCCGAGCCCTACCACCGCTTCGGCACGCAGTTCTTCGTCAACGCGGCCGACCCGGAGTCCCCGCTGAGCCCGTTCAGCCCGGAGTCCGCGGCCGCCCGCGACGCGTCGATCGAGCTGATGCGCGAGGTCGTCGACGGCTCCGACGTCAAGCTCGACCCGGAGCTGCGCGCCCAGCTTCCGGAGCTGCTGTGGCTGTTCCAGATGGGCGTGGTGCTGTTCTGGGTGCACGACCGCTCGGCCGGGGAGAAGCGCAGCCGGATGCTGGTCGAGCGCAGCGTCCCGCTGCTGGCCCGGCTGGCCGCGCTCTCCCGGCTGCGGGTGTTCCGGCCCGTCAGCCGGGAGATCGTCGACCTGATCCAGGATCTCGCTAAGCGGGACTGACCGCGCGGAAGTACAGGAACCGCGGGGTGGTCCGCAGCTTCTCCGTCCACTTCGGATCGGCCTCGGCCGCCTCGGGCACCGGCATCGGCTCCTCCAGGCGGTCGACGGCGAAGCCGGCGTCACGGACCGCGTTGAACGTCCAGCTCAGCGGCCGCCGGTAGAACTGGACCGGGTGGGTGATGCCTTCCAGGCCGAAGTCGTCGTCGAGCAGCTCGACCTCGAAGTAGTTCTCCTTGCCGAACCAGTGCCAGTCCTCGCCGGGGTGGTGCACCGAGAACACGAGCGCCCCGCCGGGCTTGAGCACCCGCCGGAACTCGGCGAGGGTGGCGCCCCAGTCCTTCAGGTAGTGCAGCACGAGTGACGCCGTGATGATGTCGACCGAGCCGTCCTCGACGTCGAGGGGCCGGGTGACGTCCGCCTGCTCGAAGCGGGCGACGTCGCCGAACTCGCGGCGGGCGACGGTGATCATGCCCGCGCTGGCGTCGACCCCGAGGACGTCGGCGCCCCGCGCGGCCAGCAGCGCGCTCAGGTGCCCGGCCGCGCAGCCGACGTCCAGCACGCGCCGGCCCTCGACGTCGCCGGCCAGGTCTGCGATCGCGGGCCGGTCGTAGAGGGCGTTGGTGACGGACTTCCCGGCGTGCTCGGCGTAGGCCTCGCTGTAGGCGTCGTACTGCTCGGCCCGCGCCCGGCCGATGATCTCCTCGATCACCTCGGTCTTGGCGTCGGCGTAGTTCTGGACGTACTTCCACTCCCGCGCGGCCAGCTCACGCTTCTTCGCCGCGTACAGCGCCAGCTCCTCCGGGTGCGAGCGCAGGCGTTCGCGGAAGAGCCGGTAGCGCGGCGTCTGGCCGTTGCCGGGTGAGTAGACGTGCAGGTTGATGTTCGTGTCCGGGCCCTTGAAGCAGCGGTGCTTCTCCCAGTCCGGCTCGCGGATGACGAGCTGGTAGCCCGCGCCTTCCAGCGCCGGCAGGTAGTCGTCCTCGTCGTCGGAGTCCGGCACCTCGAGGAGGATGTCGACGCAGGGCTTGGCGCACAGGCCCGGCACCGACGTCGAGCCGACGTGCTCGAGGACGAGCGCCGTCTCCCCGAGCACGCCGCGGATCCGCTCGGCCTCGTGTTCGAAGACCTTCGGCCACTCCGGGTCGTAGTCGACGAGGGTGATGGTCGAGTCGAGCTTCGGCGGCTCGCCGCCGACCCAGGCGTTCTCCAGCTGGCTGTCGTCGAGTGCTTCTTGGCTGGTCATTCCGGTAGACCCCCTTGCTGAAGGCAGTCGGCCAGAATATCAGCCCGGGGCAAGCGGTTTACGAGATCGGCAACGGCAGGATGTTCCCGGTCGCCTCGCGCAACGCGTCGCGCATCGCCGCACGCGGGGCCGGGCGGCCGGTGAAGTGCTCGGCCTGGCCGAACGCCTGGTGCAGCAGCATGTCCAGCCCGGTCGCGAGGTGGCCCCCGCGGGCCGCGACGGCCTCGGCCAGCGGCGTCGGCCACGGGTGGTAGATGACGTCGAGGACGTGCGCGACCGCCGCGAGGTCGGCCACGTGCGGCCGGACCGCGTCCGGCGGCACGGTGTTGACGAGCACCGCGGCTTCCGCCGCCAGCGCCGCGAAGTCCGTTTCGGACCAGCGCAGCACGTCGACGTCGAGCGAAGCGCGTTTCGCGGCATCGAGGGTGTCCCCGGCCCGAGCCGGTTCCCGCACGACCAGGCGCACCTGCCGCACCCCGAGCGCCGCCAGGCCGACGACCGCCGCGGCCGCGGTGCCGCCCGCACCGAGCACGATCGCGGTGTCCGACGGCGTCGGCGTGTACCCGCCCGCCGCGCCCAGGGCGCCGGTGACGCCGTCGACGTCGGTGCAGTCCGCGAGCCAGCCCTTCGCCGTCCGGACCAGGGTGTTGGCCGCGCCGACGGCGGCCGCGCGCGGTGTCACCTCGGCCGCGTGGTCCAGCGCCGCGCGCTTGCCCGGCATGGTCACCGAGAGCCCGGCCCATTCCGGGCCGAGGCCGTCGACCAGGCCGGGCAGCTCCTCGGCGCTCGTCTCGATCCGCTCGTAGGTCCAGCCGGTCAGGCCGAGCGCGGCGAACGCGGCGCCGTGCAGCACCGGCGACAGCGAGTGGGCCACCGGCTTGCCCAGCACCGCGGCCCGCCGGGGCTCAGAAGATACCGCGGGCATGGGCCAGGTCGACGTTCTTGCGGTGGTCGTCGAACGAGACCGCGAAGCAGGACAGGCCGTTCTTCTCGCACTTGACGAAGTAGACCCAGTCGCCCGCCGCCGGGTGCACCGCCGCCTGGATCGCGTCGGCGCTCGGAACCGAGATCGGCGTCGGCGGCAGCCCGTTGATCTTGTACGTGTTGTACGCCCCGGCCTTCGTCCGGTCGGCGTCGTTGGTCGCCAGGGTAGGCCGGTCGAGCACGTAGTTGACCGTGGAGTCCATCTGCAGCCGCATGTCGATCGCGAGCCGGTTGTAGATCACCCGGGACAGCTTGCCGAAGTCCGCCTTCACCGCCTCGCGCTCGATGATCGAGGCGATGATCAGCGTCTGGTACGGGGTCATCTCCGGGCCGGTCGACTGCGGGCTCAGCCCGGCGTTCTGGATCGCCTCGGTCGAGCTGCGCACCAGCTGGCCGACGATCTCCTGCGCGGTCGCCCCGGGCCGGACGTCGTAGAGCCCGGGCGCGATCAACCCCTCGAGCCTGCGGTCCTTGCGGTCGGCCTTGTTCGCGGGCTCGATCGCCCAGTCCGGCACGCCGAGCGTCTTGAGGTCGGCGCCGTCGACGAACTTGCGCAGGTCGTCGGCCGAGACGCAGGTGCTCTTGCCGTTGATCTGCGCGCACGACGCCTTCGCCATCAGGCTGTAGACGCCGGGGGTCACCTTGCCGTCGGGCTGGGTGATGTCGTCGAACTGCGTGTACGGCCGGACCTCCAGCTGGCCGACCCGCGAGCCGGCCTCGAGGATCCGGTCGACCGCGCTGGCCCCGGACATGTGCGACTTCATCACGTAGAAGCCGTGCTGGATCCGCGACAGCTTCGGGTTGTCCTCGCCGGCCTTGACGAACGCCTTGCCGCTGGCGACCACACCCGCCGTAGCGAGCTTCGCGCCGATCGCCGACGTCGAGTCGCCGTCGTCGACCTGGAACAGGACGTCTCCGTCGCCGGAGCCTTCGAAGTCCTCGTAGCCGAAGAACTTGGTGAAGCCGAAGTAGGCGCCGCCCGCGAGGAGGGCGATCACCGCGATCGCGGCCACCCAGCCGAGGGCACGCTTGCCCTTCTTCTTCCGCGGCTTCTTCGGCTCTTCCTCGTACTCGTCGTAGTCCTCTTCGTAGGCGTCCTCGTCGTAGTCGCCTTCGTACTCGTCGTAGTCCGCGTACTCGTCGTCCTCGGCGAAGAAGCCGTCGTCTTCGGGCTCGTCCGGCGGCGGGGCCGGGGGCTGCGCCGGGATGATGTCGGTCACCGGCTCTTCGCGCACCGGCGGGGGCGGCGGACGGCGACGCCGTGGCGGCTCCGCACCGGTTTCGGGCACGCCGACAGAGCGGTCACCCGGCTGGACGGGCCGTCGCCGGGGCTCGGGGGCGGGACGGCGGCGGCGCGAAACCGGCGCCTCGCCGGTCTCGTCGGGGGGTGGGACGGCTCGGAGGCGGGGCGTTTCGGCCGGCTCGTCGGCACGCATCCGGGCCGCCTGGGCTTCGGCGGCCTCTTCCAGGTCGAGCATCGCCTGGTGACGGCGGGCCGCGTCGGCTTCGGCCAGCTCTTCGGGGCTGGGACGGCGACGGCGGGGGTCCACCGGCTCGTCCCGCTCCGGCGCCGGACGGCGACGGCGGGGCGCCTCGTCCTCGGGCGGGACCGCGCGACGGCGGCGCCGGGGTTCGGCGGCTTCGCCGGGATCCGGCGCGCCGCGACGGCGTGCGGGCGGGGGCGGCGCGTCGGCGCCCTGGTCGAGGCCATGGCGGGCGCGGGCCGACGCCGAGCGCTCGACCTCCTGCGGGTCGAAGCCGTCCTCGGCCGGGGGCAGCGTGCCCGGCGGCTCGAGCCGGCGACGGCGGCCGGTCTGCGGCGCGTCCCGGCGGGGGTCGTAGCCCGGCTCGGGCCGCGCGCGGCGCGACGGCTGGGGCAGCTCGTGCGAGCCGCTCTGCCGCGAAGGCTGTGGAAGCTCCTGGTACCCGCTCGCGCGGGGGTCACGCGGGTCGGCGCGACGCGGCGAGGGCCGGGACGGCGGCGGGGCCGCCGGTTCCGGCTCGCGGAGTCGCCTGCGCCCGCGAGGGGGCACAGGTGGCTGCTCGTCGTTCATCGGTCTCCCTCCCGGGCGCGGTGCGCAGCGGCGGCGTCGATCCAGGCCTGCAGGATCTCGACGGCGGCGGCCTGGTCGACCACCGCGCGCTGCTTGCGGCCTTTGACCCCGCGCTGGGAGAGGATGCGGGATGCGGTGACCGTGGTCAGCCGCTCGTCGCCCAGCCGGACCGGCACGGGCGCGACGCGCCCGGCCAGGCTCTCAGCGTACGCGATCGCCGACTCGGCCGCCGGACCCTGCCGGTTGGCGAGCGTTCTCGGCAAGCCCACGATCACCTCGACCACCTCGTGCTCGGTGACGAGGGCGGCCAGCTGGTCCAGATCACTGTCGTCGGTCGCATCGCGGGAGAGGGTAACCAATGGCGAAGCGAGCATCGGGGCCGGATCGCTGAGCGCGACGCCGACCCGGACGGATCCGACATCAACACCGAGGCGACGGCCGCGCCCCGGATCGGCCACACCGGGCCGGTCCGGGCCGCGGTTTCCGCGGTTAACCAATGCCGGCAATCGCCGAACGCAGCGCCGTGACCGCGTCCGCCGCGCCCGCCGGGTTCGTGCCGCCACCCTGGGCCATGTCGGGCTTGCCGCCGCCGCGGCCGCCGATCTTCTCGGCGAACGACGGCACCAGCTTGCCCGCCGCGATGCCCTTGTCCTGGGCCGCCTTCGTCGTCGCGACGACGAAGCTCAGCTTCTCGCCGGCCGGCGAGAACAGCGCCACGACGCCGGGCCGCGTACCGAGCCGGCCGCGGATGTCCGAGGCGAGCGCGCGCAGGCCGTTGCCGTCGACGTCCGGGACGACCTCGGCGACCACCGTGACGCCGCCGATCTCCTGCGCCTTGTCGAGCAGCGAGCCCGCCGAGCCCAGCACCTGCTGGGTCTTCAGCTGGGTGATCTCCTTCTCGGCGTTCTTCAGCCGGGTCAGGACGTCCTCGATGCGGCCCGGCAGCTCGTCCGAGGGCACCTTGAAGGTGTTCGCCAGCTGCGAGACCAGCAGCTGCTCCTTGCGGACGTACTTCAGCGCGTCCGAGCCGACGAGCGCCTCGACGCGGTGCACACCGGAGCCGATGGAGGCGTCGGAGACCAGCTTGACCAGGCCGAGCTGGCCGATCCGGTCGACGTGCGTGCCACCGCAGAGCTCGCGCGAGTACTCGCCCATGTCGACCACGCGGACGTCGTTGCCGTACTTCTCACCGAACAGCGCGACCGCGCCCAGCTCGAGGGCCTTGTCCTTGGTCGTGGTGAAGCTCTGCACCTCGACGTTGGTCTGCAGGTAGTCGTTGACCTCCTGCTCGACCTCGGTCAGCACGTCCGCCGACACCGAGCCCGGCGTGGTGAAGTCGAACCGCATGCGGCCCGGCGAGTTCAGCGAGCCCGCCTGCGCCGCGCGCTTGCCGTACGCGCCGCGGACGGCCGCGTGCACCAGGTGCGTCGCGGAGTGCGAGCGCTCGATGGACAGCCGGCGGTGCGCGTCGACCGAGCCGGTGAGCTTCGTGTCGAGCCCGACCTCGCCCTCGGTGACCTCGACGCGGTGCACGAACAGCCCCGGGACGATCTTCTGGACGTCGAGGACCTTCAGCTCGACGCCGTCACCGAGCAGCACGCCGGTGTCGGCGACCTGGCCACCGCTCTCGGCGTAGAACGGCGTGCGGTCGAGGACCAGCTCCGCCTTCTTGCCCGCCGAGACGCTGCGGACCGGCTGCCCGTCTTCGAGCAGCGCGACGACCTTCGCCTCGGCCTGCAGGTCGGTGTAGCCGAGGAACTCGGTCTCGCCGTGCTGCTCCAGGACCTTCCGGTACTCCGAGAGGTCGCCGTGGCCGGTCTTGCGCGCCGCCGCGTCCGCCTTCGCGCGGGTGCGCTGCTCGTTCATGAGCGTGCGGAAGCCGTCCTCGTCGACGGACAGGCCCTGCTCGGCCGCCATCTCGAGGGTCAGGTCGATCGGGAAGCCATAGGTGTCGTGCAGCTGGAACGCCTTGTCGCCGGCCAGCACGTCCCCGCCGCCGCGCTTGGTCTCCTCGGCCGCGAGGTCGAAGATGCGCGAACCACTCGTCAGCGTCGAGAGGAAGGCCTCCTCCTCGATCCGGACGACCTCGTTGATGCGGTCGAAGCCCTCGACCAGCTCGGGGTAGGTCGGGCCCATCGTGTCGCGCACGACCTTCGCGAACTCCTGCAGCACCGGCTCGTGCACGCCGAGCAGGCGCGTGGAGCGGACGATGCGGCGCAGGAGCCGGCGCAGGACGTACCCGCGGCCGTCGTTGCCCGGGGTGACGCCGTCGCCGATCAGCAGCACGCCGGTGCGGGCGTGGTCGGCGATGACGCGGAAGCGGACGTCGTCGGCGTGGTTGCTGCCGTAACGACGGCCGGAGAACTCCTCCGCGCGGCCGATGACCGGACGCACCAAGTCGGTCTCGTAGACGTTCTCGACGCCCTGCAGGATCGTCGCCACGCGCTCGACGCCCATGCCCGTGTCGATGTTCTTCGCGGGCAGCTCACCGAGGATCGGGAAGTCCTTCTTGCCGCTGCCCTCGCCCCGGATGTTCTGCATGAACACCAGGTTCCAGATCTCGATGTAGCGGTCCTCGTCGACGACCGGGCCGCCCTCGCGGCCGTACTCCGGGCCGCGGTCGTAGTAGATCTCCGAGCACGGGCCGCAGGGGCCGGGGATGCCCATCGACCAGAAGTTGTCGACCATGTCGCGCGCCTGGATGCGCTCGCCGGGCAGACCGGTGAGCTTGCGCCACAGCCCGGCCGCCTCGGAGTCGTCCTCGTAGACGGTCGCCCAGATGCGGTCCGGGTCGAGGCCGAAGCCGCCTTCGCTCTGGGGCTTGGTGATCAGCTCCCAGGCGTACTCGATGGCGCCTTCCTTGAAGTAGTCGCCGAAGGAGAAGTTGCCGGCCATCTGGAAGAACGTGTTGTGCCGGGTGGTCTTGCCGACCTCGTCGATGTCCGGGGTGCGCACGCACTTCTGGACCGACGTCGCGCGCGGGTACGGCGGCGGCGCCTCACCGAGGAAGTACGGCTTGAACTGGACCATGCCGGCGTTGACGAACAGCAGGTTCGGGTCGTCGAGGATCAGCGGCGCGCTCGGCACGCGCGTGTGGCCCTTACTCTCGAAATGGCGCAGGAAACGGTCGGTGATTTCGTGTGTGTCCACGGGTCAGTCCTTGGCTGGTGCTGGAGTACAGGGTGACGACGGCGGCGGAGCGGCCCCGGGTCGCGCGGGCGCGACCGGTCAGCGCTCCGCCCGGCGAGCTCGCCGGACGGGGCGGCGGTCGGCGGCGTGCCGGCCGGACGCCTGCGGCGTCACCACGCCCGTCCGCTCCTCGACCATGTCGTGCAACTCCTGCTCCCGCTCGTTCATGCCCGCGCGCACCTCGGCGCCGAACGAACCCACGGCGCCCGCCAGCTCGCGCACGGCGTCGCCCAGGTTCGATGCTAACCCCGCGGGAGTGGCCTGACGAGCGGTTTCGGCGGCCTTGCGGGACAGCGCGACACCGGCGACCACGCCGACGCCGAGCCAGAACAGCCGCTTCACTTCGCCGCCTTCTTCGCGGCTTTCGCGGCGCTCTTCTTCTTGCGCGCGCGGATCGCCTTGCTCAGGCCGTAGGACAGCGCCGCCGTCTTGACGAGCGGGCCGCCCAGCGTCGCGGTGAACACCGAGGTCAGCGCGGAGACGTTGCCGGTGACGGCCTGCGCGTTCGACGTGATCCCGTCCACCCGCTCGAGCTGGGTGTTGACGTGGGTGATCGTCTGGTTCGCGCCGATCAGCAGCGGGTCGGTGTTGCTGTTGGTGCGCTCGATCGCCTCGGTGGCCGCGTCCAGCGTCTTGCCGAGCTTGATCAGCGGGATCGCCAGCAGGACGACCAGCACCACGAATGCTCCTGCGGCGATCAACGCGGCGATCTGCCCTGCCGACACGGGCCCTCCTCGGTTCAGCGGTCAAGTGGGCCTGAGGTTACCGCCTGGCCGGGTCCCCGACCGTGTCACCCCGCGCGGGCCGGAAAACGCGTCGCCGCCCGCCCCCGCGACGCGGTACACCTGGGCGATGGGACACGACGACGGGCCCGCCCGGCGGGTGCTCGCCGGGCCGGGCGGCACGGCGGCCGACGTGCTGGCCGCACTGCCGGGCGCGGACCTGACGACGGTCCAGCTGGAGGTGGCCCGCCGACGCGCGGCACGGCTGTCCGCGGCGGACGTCCTGCGCCGCCACCGGACCGACCGGTTCGTCGCGCCGAGCCCGCTGCCGTTCGCGCTGCTGCGGCACGTCGAGGACACGCTGCTGGCGGTGGCGGCGGACTTCGAGCCGGTGACTGGAAGCGGCGGTGCGGCGGTCAGGGGCTGCTCCGGTGCGGCTGGCGACGGGTGCAGCGGGTGGTGCGCGCCCAGCCGGTCCCGGCGGGGTTGTTCGCGCACTTCTCGCTGTTCGGCGCGGTGACGGCCGGTCGCGACACGGGCAACCTGACGTTCGAACGGGCGCGGTTCGAGGAGGTGCTCGCCGCGGTGGACGTCCCGACCCACCCGCTCCCGGAGCGCGAAGGAACGGCTGATGACCAGTGACCTCGGGATGGACCGCCTGGCCACCCCGCTGCCGGATCGACAGCGCCCCAAGGCCACATCGGGTGCGTTCAACGCACCGAAGGCCACATTGGGGGGGGCTTGAAGCCCCGCTCAGCGCTTCTTGACCACCGCGCGGTACAGCGCCGCCATGTCCTCTTCGCCGTGGCCGGCTTCGACCGCGGCCTCCAGATGAGCCAGAGTCGCCTTCGCCCCCGCCATATCGACCTCGGATCCCGCCGCCTCCACCACCAGCCGGGCGTCCTTCGCCGCCAAGCCCGCCGGGAACGCCGGGGGGTACTCGCCGGACAGCATCGCGCCGCCCTTGACATGCGCGTAGCCCACGTCGAGGCCGCCGCCCTTGATCGTCTCCAGGAACAACGCGGGGTCCAAACCCAGCGCGCTCGCCAGGCCCAAGCTCTCGGCCGTGCCGTTCGTCAGCGCCAGGACCCACGCGTTCACCACCAGCTTGAGCCGGCTGCCCTGGCCGGCCGGGCCGAGCCAGCGTGTCTTCGCCGCTACCGCGTCGAACACCGGGGTCGCCGCGGGCCGGGCCTCCTCCGGGCCGGACGCCAGCACCTGCAGCTGGGCCTGCTCCGCGGGCCGGCGGGTGCCGAGCACCGGCGCGTCGACGAACACCACGCCCGCCTTCTCCGCCAGCTCGGCCAGGCGGTCGGTCCACTCGAGGCCGACCGTGCTCATCTGCAACCACAACGTCCCCGAAGCGGGCGACGCGGCTTCGAACGCCGAAGCGACCGCGGGACCGTCGGCGAGCATCGTCACCAGGATGTCCGCGCCCTCGGCCGCCGAGGCCGCCGAATCGGCCACCGTCGCGACGTCGGCGAGGTGCTCGGCCTTCTCCCGGGTCCGGTTCCACACCCGGACGTCGAGACCCGCCTTCGCGAGGTTGGCCGCCATCGGCGCGCCCATGATCCCGGTGCCGAGAAATCCGATGCTCATGTCCCCATCGTGCCGAACGCGCGGCCGCCTCGCAGTCCGCGAAAAGCCATCAAACGGACCTTGTCCCGTTCACCTGGGCCGACGAGGGTCGGAAACCATGCCCGAACTGTCCCGCCGCCGCCTGCTCGGCGTGTCCGGAGCGGCCCTCGCCGGCTCGCTGCTGCCCCCGTCCCTGCACTCGGCGATGGCCGAGCCCATGCGCCGCGGCGGCCTCGACGCCGTCGAGCACGTCGTGGTGCTGATGCAGGAGAACCGCTCGTTCGACCACTACTTCGGCACACTCCGCGGGATCCGCGGCTTCGGCGACGCGCACCCCCTGGAGCTGCCGTCCGGGCGCTCGGTGTTCGAGCAGCCGAACCCGGCGGGCGGCACTGTGCTGCCGTTCTCGCTGCGCAAGGAGGCCGAGCGCGAAGGCCGCGCCGCCGGCGACATCCAGTACCTCGGCGACCTCGACCACAGCTGGACCGGCACCGGCAAGGCGTGGGCCCGCGGCTGGAACGACGGCTGGATCGGCGTCAAGAGCCCGGCGACCATGACCTACTACGACCGCCGCGACATCGCGCTGCAGTACGAGCTCGCCGACACCTTCACCCTGTGCGACGCCTACCACTGCTCGATCTTCGGTTCCACCAACCCGAACCGGAACTTCCTCTGGACCGGCACGGTCGGCTACGAGCCGAACAGCACCGCGCGCGCCGTCACGAACGCCGCGTACTCCTACGACCACGCCGGTTACGACTGGACGACCTACCCGGAACGCCTCGAGAAAGCGGGCGTCTCGTGGCAGATCTACCAGGAGTGGGACAACTTCACCGACAACGCCGTCGAATACTTCTTGCCGTTCAAGAAGATCGGCACCAAGATCCTCGCGTCGGTGAGCGAGAAGTTCCGCACCACCGAAGAGTTCTACGACACGCTCTTCAAGAAGACCCCGGAAGAGCAACAGAAGCTGCGCGCCGAGTTCGACGCGGGTGTCGCCGCGCTGGCCCCGGCCGAGCGGCGGCTGTTCCAGCGCGCGATGTACCGCAGCGAGCCGGAAACGCTCGTCCCGCGCCTGCGCGCGGACATCCGGGCCCGCCGGCTCCCCCGGGTCAGCTGGCTGGTCCCTTCGGCGGTCGACTCCGAGCACCCCGGTGCGTCCACGCCGATCGGCAGCGCCAACCTGATCTACGACGTGCTCGACGCGCTTGCGCAGGACCACGACACGTGGTCGAAGACGGTGCTGCTCGTCAACTTCGACGAGAACGACGGCTACTTCGACCACGTGCCACCGCCGGTCCCGCCCGCCGACGCCGCCGACGACCACTTCGCCGGGCAGCCGCTCGGGTTCGGGCCGCGGGTGCCGATGACGGTCGTCTCGCCGTGGACGATCGGTGGGTTCGCCGACTCGACCGTGTACGACCACACGTCGGTGCTGCGCCTGCTGGAGCGCTGGACCGGCGTCGCGGAGCCGAACATCAGCGCGTGGCGGCGGACCGCCGCGGGTGACCTCACGGGCGCGTTCGACTTCGGCCGCGCCGGCCGCCCGCCGCGGGTCGCCAAGCCGGGCCCGGTCCCGGCGCCGATCGCGCGCTGGCACCCCGCCGCGCCGGCCCGGCCGGAGCCGCCGGCGGTCGAGCCGGGCACCCGGCCCGCCCGCGCACTGCCTTACCAGGCCTCGGTTTCCGGCACGCTCGACGCGTCCGGGAAGCTCGCGCTGAAGCTGGCCAACAGCGGCCGCGCGGCGGCGCACTTCGCGATCTACGCCTACGCGGGCGAGCTCGCGGAACCGGCCCACCACGACGTCCTCGGCACGCGGGACGTCGTGCTGCCGGTGCCCGGCGCGGCGCACCGCGTGGTCGTGCAGGGCCCGAACCGCGGCTGGTGGGAGTTCCGGGGCAGCGCCGCCGGGGTGCGCGTCGACGTGCGGACGCGGTTCGTGCGCGGCGGGCTGGAGCTCACGTGTGCCAACCCGGGCGCTTCGGCGGTCACGCTGCGGCTGACCTCACCGCGCCACGGCCGGACCACCCGGGTGGTCCGGGTGCCGGCCCGCCGCTCGGTGGCGGTGGCCTGGCCGGCTTCGCAGGGCTGGTACGACGTGCGGGTGACCGCCGACGGCGACACCGGGTTCCTGCGCACGCTCACCGGCCGCGTCGAAGACGGCCGGCCGGGCACCTGCGGTCAGTAGTCGCCGAGCAGGCAGAAGGGATGGCCGGCCGGGTCGGCGTAGACGCGCCAGCCCCGGCCGTCCGGGTCCGGGTCGAGCAGCCGGCCGCCGTGCTGCAGCACCTGGTGGTGCGTCTCGCGCATGTCGTCCACCTCGAAGTCGAAGTGGAACTGCTGCGAGAACGCGGGATCGGGCCAGCGCGGCGGCTGGTGGCCCGGCGACCGCTGGAACCCCAGCACCATCCCGCCGACGTGGAGGGTCGAGAAGTCCTCGTCGACCCGCCACCGCGGATCGGGCCGGTCCACCTCACCACCGGCGATCGCCTGGTAGAAGTACGCGAGCACGAGCGGTTCCGGACAGTCCAGGACGATGCACTGCAGCGTCGCGGGCACGGGGAAACCTCCTGCCGTCGCCGGGACCCGGTTCGGGTCACCTCAGGCGCGAAGCTTACGAAACGCGATGATCTTGAAGTTCCCGGCCCGGGTGGTGATCACTTTCCCGGCGATCGTCCGGCTGTGGTCACCGCTCACCGCGGATGGTCCGGCGCAGCTTCGGGACGCGCTCGGCGAGCGGGCGCTCCGCCCCGCGCTGGGTGGGCTCGTAGTAGTCCTTGCCGACCAGCTCGTCCGGCGGGTACTGCTGCGCCAGCACTCCCTCCGGGACGTTGTGCGGATACCGGTAGCCCTGCGCGTTGCCGAGCTTCTTGGCGCCGGCGTAGTGGCCGTCACGCAGGTGCGGCGGGACGCTGCCCGCCAGCCCGGCGCGGACGTCGGCCAGCGCGGCGTCGATGCCGGTGACGACCGCGTTCGACTTCGGCGCCGTGGCCAGGTGGATCGTCGCCTGCGCGAGCGCCAGCCTGCCCTCGGGCATGCCGATGAGCTGGACGGCGTGCGAGGCCGCGACCGCCGCCTGCAGCGCCGTCGGGTCGGCCATCCCGATGTCCTCGCTCGCGTGCACGACCAGGCGTCGCGCGAGGAAGCGCGGGTCCTCCCCCGCCTCGATCATCCGGGCCAGGTAGTGCAGCGCGGCGTCCACATCGGACCCGCGGATCGACTTGATGAACGCGCTGATGACGTCGTAGTGCTGGTCGCCGTCGCGGTCGTAGCGCACCGCCGCCTTGTCCACAGTGGACTCGACGGTCGGCAGGTCGATCGTCTTGGCTTCGGTGGCCGACGCCGCGTCCGCCGCCGCCTCCAAGGCCGTGAGCGCGCGGCGCGCGTCCCCGCCCGCGAGCCGGACGAGGTGGGCGCGCGCGTCCTCGGTCAGCGTCAGCTCGCCGCCGAGGCCGCGCTCGTCGGCCAGCGCGCGCTCGATCAGCTGCGTGATGTCCTCGTCGGTCAGCGGGCGCAGCTGCAGCACGAGCGAGCGGGACAGCAGCGGCGAGACGACGGAGAACGACGGGTTCTCGGTGGTCGCCGCGACCAGCAGCACGGTGCGGTCCTCGACCGCGCCGAGCAGCGCGTCCTGCTGGGTCTTGGAGAACCGGTGCACCTCGTCGATGAACAGCACGGTGTTCTCGGTGTTGTACTGCCGGCGCCGCCGCGCCTCCTCGATGACGCCGCGCACCTCCTTGACGCCCGCCGAAAGCGCCGACATCGCGACGAACCGGCGTCCCGTCGCGATCGAGACGAGGTTGGCCAGTGTCGTCTTGCCCGTGCCCGGCGGGCCGTAGAGCAGCACCGACGCCGGCGCGGCGCCCTCGACCAGCCGCCGCAGCGGAGCGCCTTCGCGCAGCAGGTGCTGCTGGCCGACGACCTCGTCGAGCGAGCGCGGCCGCATCCGCACGGCCAGCGGGGAGCTCGCCGGGTCCGCCTGCCGCTCGTCGGCGTTCGACGTCGTCCGCTCGGGCGGGGGCGCCACGTCGGCGTTCACGGTGAAGAGCTCGTCCTGTGCCACACCGATGACGTTAACCGAACCCACCGACAGAACCCTTACCCCGGTCCGCGGAGCCGCGCTACCGTCGCGGTGACCGGTTGACCGAAAGTGCGATTCCGGTCAACAAGTCAAACGTTCAAGGAACCAGCAGGTGGAGACGCATGAGCCATCCCAACCGCGAGCGCGCCGACCGTATCCTGGACGCGGCGGGCGAGCTGCTGCTGCGCATGGGCTACCGGAAGGTGGCGGTCGACGACATCGCGCGCGCGGTCGGCATCGGCAAGGGCACCGTCTACCTGCACTGGCGCAACAAGGAGCTGCTGTTCCAGGCGCTGATGATGCGGGAGTCGGCCGACCTGACCGACGAGATCCTGGCCCGGATCAAGGCCGACCCGGCGATGATCCTCCCGCACCGGATGATCTCGGCGTCGTTCCTCGTCACCCACCGGCGGCCGCTGGTGATGGCGATGCTGCGTGGCAACGCCGACATGTTCGGCTCGCTCGGCGACCTCGCCCTGCGCAAGCAGCAGGACCAGCTGCGCGCGCAGTTCGAGGAGGCGATGCTCCGGCACGGCCTGATCCGGTCGGACGTGCCGAACCTGACGTATGCGCTCACCACGTCGACCCTCGGCTTCTACCTGGGCGACACGCTTTCCGAAGAGTTCGAGGCCATTCCGCTGGAGGAGAAGGCGGAAGTCCTCGCGTACCTGATCCGCACCGCGTTCGAGCCGGCCGGGGAGCCCGATCCCCGCGCGGTCGCGGACGTGGCGACGGAGCTGAGCTCGGCGCTCGAGGAGCTCGTCTCGGGCTACCGGCAAGGGATCTACGCGCACGATCCCGCCAAGGCGCCCGGCTGATCCCGGGCCACACAGGGGAAAGAAGGGGCGGACATGACCACCACACAAGCGGACACCTGGGGACTCCACGAATCCCAGTTCTGGCTGCGGGGGAAGCAGCCCGAGGCACGCGTGCACCACGCCGCCGACCTCGGGTTCTGGAACGTCTACGGGCACCCGGAGGCCGAAGAGGTCCTCCGCGACCCGGCGACGTACTCCTCGGACACCACGCGGCTGGTGCCGAAGGAGATGATGGCCGGCGTCGACCCCGACGTCGACTTCGAGGAGATGCAGGCGGGCAACCTGCTGCAGCTGGACCCGCCGCTGCACAACAAGATGCGCAAGCTCGTCAGCCGGGCGTTCACACCGAAGGTCGTCGCGGACCTGGAGCCGCGCATCGCCGCGGTGACGCACGAGATGCTCGACGCGGCGGGGTCGTCCGGCCGGCTCGAGCTGGTCGAAGACCTGGCCTACCCATTGCCGGTGATCGTCATCGCGGAGCTG
Source organism: Amycolatopsis sp. NPDC104819 (assembly GCF_055583145.1). NCBI lineage: Bacteria > Bacillati > Actinomycetota > Actinomycetes > Pseudonocardiales > Pseudonocardiaceae > Amycolatopsis > Amycolatopsis sp. NPDC104819. The sequence goes on from NZ_JBVJON010000006.1 coordinate 307,616, forward strand.
CTGGGGGTCCCCGCGAGCGACCGGCACCTGTTCAAGGGCTGGGTGGACAAGCTGTTCAGCTCCTCGGAGCAGTTCTCGCTGAAGGAGCAGACCGAGGGGCGGCAGGAGGCGGTCAAGAAGTCCTTGGAGGGGCAAAAGGCGCTCGTCGAGTACCTCGGTGTCCACGTCGACGAACGGCGGAAGCAGCCCCGGGAGGACCTGCTGACGAAGCTCGTCGAAGCCGAGGTCGACGGGGAGAAGCTGACGCGCAACGAGGTCGTCAACTTCGCCAACGTCCTGCTGCTGGCCGGGCACATCACCACGACGATGTTGCTCGGCAACGCCGTGCTGTGCCTGGACACGCACCCCGAATGGGACGAGCGGGTGCGCGCCGACCGGTCGCTCGTGCCGCCGATGATCGAGGAGTCGCTGCGGTACCTGTCGCCGTTCGCGGCCGTGGCCCGGGCGACCACGCGGGAGGTGGAGCTGGGCGGGACGACGGTGCCCGCCGACCAGATGCTGATGGTCTGGGTGGCCGCCGCCAACCGCGACGACCGGGTGTTCGCCGACCCGGACACCTTCACCCCGCTGCGCGATCCCAACCCGCACCTGGCGTTCGGGCGCGGGATCCACTTCTGCATCGGGGCGCCGCTCGCGCGGCTGGAGGGACGGGTGGCGCTGAACGTCCTGTTCGACCGCTACCCCACGCTGCGGACGATCCCGGGTGAGCCGCCGAAGTTCCAGGTCAACCCGAACATGACCGGCGTGCGGGAGCTGCCGCTCACCACGGCGTGAACCGGTTGCGCCCTGGGCGAAACCCCTCGCCCGGGGCGCGAGCCGTGCCGCAGAGTGGGCCGATGCGCATCGCGGTGCTCTCGGACATCCACGGCGTGCTCCCGGCCCTCGAGGCGGTGCTGGCCGAGCCGGACGTCGTCGCGGCCGACCGGATCGTGCTGCTCGGGGACATGCTCGCCGGGCCGATGCCGGTGGAGACCCTGGAACGGCTGGTTTCGCTGGGCTCGCGGGCGGTCTGGGTGCGCGGCAACGCGGACCGCGAGCTGGCGGCGTCCGCGCGCGGCGCCGGGATGTTCGTCCCGGACCCGATCTTCCCGTGGGCGGCGAAGCAGCTGCGTCCGGCCGACCTGCCCGTCCTGGACGCGCTCCCGTTGACGGTGACGGTGGGCGATGTGCTGTTCTGCCACGCGACCCCGCGCGACGACACCGAGATCGTGCTCGTCGACAGCCCGTTGGCGCGCTGGGCGGAGGTGCTCGAGGGGGTCGAGGCGTCGACGATCGTGTGCGGGCACACGCACATGCCGTTCGTCCGGCTGGCGGACCGCAAGCTGATCGTGAACCCCGGCAGCGTCGGAATGCCTTACGGCGCTTCGGGCGCGCACTGGGCCCTGTTCGGCGACGGCGTCGAGCTGCGGCGCACGGAGTACGACGTCGAAGCGGCGTGCCGGTTTCTCGCCGAGGAGTGCGCGTACCCGGACATCGAGGAGTGGGCGGACTTCTTCGTCCGCAACCCGGCTTCGGACGCGGAGGCGCTTCGCGTGTTCAGCGGGAGCGAACCGAATTCCACATGATGACGGCGGCGTAAGGAAGGAATTCGCGGCCGCGGCGGCAGAGCCACGGGATTCCCTTGACCACCAGCCAGCCCAGGTGCCCCGCCGCGCTCGGCTCGAGCCCGCCGCCGCAGGTGAGGCTGACCGGCTCCGGCACGTCGAACCCGGCTTCGGCGAGCAGGCCGGTGAAGCCGTCCGCGAGCATGCGGTGGCCGAGCTCGGAGGGGTGCAGCCGGTCGACGCTCCACGACGTCAGGTCGTAGGCGCCGGGAAGCCGGTCGAGGTCGAGGCAGGGCACGCCTTCGCGGGCGACGACCTCGCCGATCGCCGCGTTCAGCTCGGCGACGCGGGCACTGAGCGCGCGCTTGAGCGACGGCGGGAGCCGGAACACCTTGCTGTGGTCGTGGAACCGCACCGGCACGACGGTGGTGCCGGTCGCGCGCAGCCGGTGGATGACCTCGGTGAGGTCTTCGGCGATGCGCGCGGCGTCGAAGTCCGGGCGCAGGGTGTCGTTCATGCCGGCGACGAGCAGGGCGACGTCGGCCCGGTGCGCGACGGCGGCGGGCACCTGCTCGGTGAGCACGCACCGCATCCGCGCCCCGGTGAAGGACGGGTTCAGGTAGCCGTCGGCGTCGACCCCGAGCGCGGCGGCGACGAGCGGGCCGACCCCACGCCAGCCACCCCGCCGCGGCAGGGGATCCCCCAGGCCGACGGCGGTGGAGTCGCCGAGCACCACGAGGCGCCGCGCTCGCTTGGGCGACGGGACCGCCGTGAGCGCGGGGCGGGAGGGTTCGGGTGCGGGAGTGACTTCGAGGCTGATCACGGTCACGCTCAAGACCATCGGCCACGGAAGCTCACCTGCGGTGAGGAGGAGGTAACGCGCCCACGACACCGGGCCTAATTTTTGACGCTCACCTCACGGAGGTCCGAAAAGTCCTGTTCGGGTGGGTGGGAGGGCGCCGGGACGTCATCAATGACTCATTCATGACGTCTGGCGAGATGAATGAGTCATTCACGGCTTCGCAGCCGGGCATGCTCAGCGGAAAGCCGGATAAAACGCCAGGTCCGCATGCGGACCCAGCCGCGCCGCCAGTCCAGCCGCCACCTTGGCCGCGAACTCCGACACCGCCGTCATCCGGACGTACCCCGCGTGCTTGGCCAGGTCGCGCCACCACGTCACCAGGGCCGACTCGCGGCTCACCGGGGCCGCGTGGTGGGACAGGTCCAGTGCGCCGAGCTCCTCGCCCGTGATCAGCCAGACCCGCAGCAGCTCGCTGGTCGTCAGGTGGCCGGCGAGGACGTCGTCGTCGGCGAAGCCGGGCCAGACACCCACCACCTCCGCGCGCCACGCCGCGACCATCGCCTCGCTCATGCCTGCCGGCAGGGCCAGCGCGTCCGGCCAGGCCGCGAACGGCAGCCGCAGGTGGGCCGCGTCGACCAGGGCCGAGCGGACACAGCCGTACTCGAAGTCGAGGAACCGGACGCCCTCGCCCGTGACGAGGTTGTTGTCCGGGCTCAGCTCGACCGGGCTGAACGCGCGGAAGCCCGCTGAGCGGGACTGCTCGAGCGCCTCCGCCACTTGCTCGCGGACCGCGTCCGGCACCGGGATGCCGAGCCGCTCCTGGATGAGCGCCGGCACGCGGGCGAAGAGCTCGTCGTCGCGGCTGGAGGAATCGTTCTTCGCCGGGCCGCCCAGGCGCCGCAGCAGCGCGTTGAAGTCCGCTTCGCGGCCCGCCGTGCTCGCGTGCAGGCGGCCCAGCGACCGGGCCCACGACAGCAGCGCACGCTCGGCCGCGCGGGATTCGCGCGCGTAGAGCTTGTCCTCCAGCGTCGCCGTGCGGCCGAGGTCCTCCAGCACGAGCACGCGGTCGCGGCCGTCGTGGGCCAGCAGCTCCGGGCACATCCGCTCGTCCGGCGAGAGCGCGGTGAACAGCTGGTAGCTGACCGCCTCCTGGGCGAACGGGTCGGCGGCGCCCGGCTCCGGCGTCTCCGGGTAGTGCTTGATCACCAGCGTCCGCGGCAGCGCGAACGACGACGACACCACTCTCGCGCGGACGACCGTGGCCGGTCCACTTCCCGCGAGGTCCTCGGGGGCGACCAGCGTGATCGCACTGCCGAACCGGCGCGAGAGGACTGACTCGCCCGCCGCGACCGCGGCGGCAACGGCGAGCTGCTCGGCTCCTGCCCCGACCCCAGCGTCGCCGGTGGAGGAGGTGTCGACTGTCATTGTCACCGACCCTACTCGTGACTGAGCAACCATGACTACTGACATCCGGTCAAGAAGGATCGTCCGGATGGGTTTCATCCCCGTGAAAGCGGACGCGTTCCCACCGGTGAACGTTGCCCATTCCGGCGCACGATCAACACAATGGCCGCTGCTGCAACGATTCCGAGAAGGTTCACGAGCAGCTGCCCGAGCGACTGGAGACACCGGCTCCACTCCCCCGCGACCGCCGCGACGACCGCGTACCCCGCGGCCGGCACCGTGGTGACGGAGATGAAGACGCCCACCAGCGCGGCCGACTTGGCCGAGGTCATGGCCAGCATCCCGGCGGCACCGGCGAGCATGGCGACCACCAGCGACGGCAACCCGACGGAGAAGACGAAGTCGACCTCGTTGTGCTGCTGCAGCTCGAACGCCTTTTCGCCGAAGACGTCGGTCGCGCGGACCAGCAGCGCGCCGCCCAGGGTGACGACCATGGCCAGCGGGAACCCGACGCCCAGCGCGGCGCCGGCCAGCCGGACGAGGTCCCAGCGGCGCAGCACCACCCCGACCGCCAGCGCGGCCAGCGGCCCGAACTCCGGGCCGACGACCATCGCGCCGACGATCGTCACGGGCGAGTCGGTGAGCACCCCGACCGCGGCCAGCAGGCAGGCGATGGTGAGGAACGCCAGGAACGTCACGTTGAGCCGGGACTCCTCGCCCGAGCGGGCGACCAGCTCCTCCCAGACGACGGCGTCCGCGCCTTCGCCGGGCGCGGCCTCTTCCGCCTTGTCGGCGGCGTCCGAGAGGGCCGTGTCGAGCGCTTCGAGCGTGATCCCGCCGGTGTGGTCGAGCTCCAGCACGCACAGCGCCTCGATGATCTCGTCCGCCGCCTCACGCGCGATGTCGGCCTCGACCAGGTCGCCTTCGGGCGCCACGGCGACGCCGCGGTGCACCACGAGGTGCGCCGTCCCGGCGTGGGCCCGCAGGATCTCGAGCGCCTCGGCGGTCTTCTCCTGCGGGCACACGGCCCTGAGGTGCAGCACTAGTTCGAGACGGGAGGCGCCGGCTTCGCGTCGATGCCGGCCTCCTTGCGCTGCTGCGCCGTGATCGGCGCCGGCGCCGCCGTCAGCGGGTCGTACCCGCCGCCGGTCTTCGGGAACGCGATGACGTCACGCAGCGAGTCGGCCTTCGCCAGCAGCATGACGATCCGGTCCCAGCCGAACGCGATGCCGCCGTGCGGCGGCGGGCCGAACTGGAACGCGTCGAGCAGGAAGCCGAACTTCTCCTGCGCTTCCTCTTCGCCGAGGCCCATCAGCGCGAACACGCGCTTCTGCACGTCACCTCGGTGGATACGGATCGAGCCACCGCCGATTTCGTTGCCGTTGCAGACGATGTCGTAGGCGTAGGCGAGCGCGTTGCCCGGGTCCTGCTCGAACTTGTCGATCCACTCCGGGGTGGGCGAGGTGAACGCGTGGTGCACCGCGGTCCACTTGCCGGAGCCGACCGCGACGTCGTCGCCGATGTCCTCGACCGGCGCGAACAGCGGCGCGTCGACGACCCAGACGAACGACCAGGCGTCTTCGTCGATCAGGCCGAGGCGCTTGCCGATCTCGTCCCGCGCCGCGCCGAGCAGCGGCTGCGTGCTCGACGCCTTGCCCGCGGAGAAGAAGATGCAGTCGCCCGGCTTGGCGCCCGCCGCCGCGGCGACGTTCTCGCGCTCGGTCTCGGACAGGTTCTTCGCGACCGGGCCACCGAGCGTGCCGTCCTCGTTCACCAGGATGTACGCGAGGCCGCGCGCGCCGCGCTGCTTCGCCCACTCCTGCCACGCGTCGAGCTGGCGGCGCGGCTGGTCGGCGCCGCCGGCCATCACGACCGCGCCGACGTAGGGCGCCTGGAACACGCGGAACGGCGTGTCGGCGAAGAACTCCGTCATGTCGGTGATCTCGAGGTCGAAGCGCAGGTCCGGCTTGTCCGAGCCGTACTTGGCCATCGCCTCGTGGTAGGTGATGCGCGGGATCGGCCGCGGGATCTCGTGCCCGACCAGCTTCCACAGCGCGGAGACGATCTGCTCGCCGATGGCGATGACGTCGTCCTGCTCGACGAAGCTCATCTCGATGTCGAGCTGGGTGAACTCCGGCTGGCGGTCGGCGCGGAAGTCTTCGTCCCGGTAGCAGCGCGCGATCTGGTAGTACCGCTCCATGCCGCCGACCATGAGCAGCTGCTTGAACAGCTGCGGCGACTGCGGCAGGGCGTACCAGGAGCCGGGCTTGAGCCGGGCCGGGACCAGGAAGTCGCGGGCGCCTTCCGGGGTGGAGCGGGTCATCGTCGGCGTCTCGATCTCGACGAAGTCCTGGTTGTGCAGCACCTCGCGCGCGGCGCGGCTGACCTCGCTGCGCAGCCGCATGGCCGCGGCCGGGCCGCTGCGGCGCAGGTCGAGGTAGCGGTGCTTGAGGCGGATCTCCTCACCGACGTCGACCCGGTCGTCGATCGGGAACGGCAGCGGCGCGGCCTCGGAAAGGACCTCGAGCTCGGTCGCGAGGACCTCGATCTCGCCGGTGGGGATCTCGGCGTTCGCGTTGCCCTCGGGGCGCTTCGCGACCTCGCCGACGATCTTGACGCAGAACTCGGACCGCAGCGCGTGGGCGCGCTCGGCCATCTCGCCCTCGCGGAAGACGACCTGGGCGACGCCACTGGCATCGCGGAGGTCGATGAAGATGACGCCGCCGTGATCGCGCCGCCGGGCCACCCATCCGGTGAGGGTGACGGTCTGTCCGGCCTGTCCGGCACGCAGGGTGCCGGCTTGGTGAGTGCGGAGCACTGCGACTGCTCTCCTTCGACGTGGGGGTTCTCGCCGCTGAAAGGCTAACGAAGCGCCCAGCGTACGACGTCGGCAGGCTCGCTCGCGCGGCAGTTACGGGGACGGGGTGCCGCCGGTCAGAGCACGAAGCGCGGCCGGGCCTCCAGCGCGGCGACCAGCCGGTGGGCCTGGGCCAGGTAGGCCGCGACCGGGTAGATGCGCCCGCCGGGGTGCCCGACCAGCCAGGTCGCGGCCGCGGACGCCGCCGCGAAGAACGGCTGGCCCGCGCAGGCCACGGCGTCGGCGCTCGCCAGCCCGAAGCCGAGGTCGACGGCCGCGACCACGGCGGTCGGCGGGTCGGCCTGGAGGATCGTGTGGTCGTTGAGGTCGATGCGGATGCGGGTGCCGGTGACCGGGCACACGGCGGCGGCGTGCACGCGTTCGCCGGTGGCGATGGCCAGCAGGAACATGTCGACCGAGCCGTCGGGGCCGGCGCCGAGGGTGCCTTCGGCCGGCTGGAGGCGGTGGTGGGCGCCGCGGGGCGCCGGGCCGGTGCTCACGAGGTCGCGGTGCAGGGTGAAGCCGATCAGCTCGACCAGCCGGCGGGCCTCGACGGTCGCGACGCCGACGGTCGCGGCCAGCCGGTCGACGCTCACCGGGTGCCGCCCGGCCCGGGTCAGCTTCAGCGCGGCCCAGGCGAGCCGGGCGGCCGCGACACGGTCGGTCTGCGAGGTCGTCAACGTCCGGCTCCCTTCAGGATCGATCCCTTCGACGTTAGGCGTCGGCGGTGTGGGACGACAACGACACGATCGGACATTTTCCCGCAACCCCCCGACTGCGCGGCGCAAGGACGCCGCGACTACGGCGAACGGCGCAGCCCGGGAGGTGCGGGGTGACGGCTTCACCCACACGGCGAGGCGGCGGGTGATCACCGACTTCGGGGTCGTTTTGTCCACAATGGACCAACCGGCTGCGCGGTGGCGGCAGTGGTCGCGTGACCGGCGAAGACGTAGTGAATGACTCATTCATGTCGTCCGGCGACATGAATGAGTCATTCACTACCGAACGCATCGACTTCGGCGGGCCACCTCACAGCAAACGCAGCTGCTCCACCACCGGCGCCTCCACGCGCGCCTCGGGCACCGGCTCCGGGCTGCGTGTCTCGTAGCCCGTCTTGGGCGCCAACCCGTGCCGCCGCAACAACGGCGCCACCCGCTCACCCAGACGCTCGCGGTAGGCCTTCTGAACGTAGCTCCCCCGCGCGTACAGCTCCCGGTACCGCGGCACCAGCTCCGGGTACGAACCCGCCAGCCACCGCCCGAACCACTCCCGCGCGCCCGGCCGGAGGTGCAGCGGGATCACCGTCACGCTCGACGCCCCGACCTCCGCCAGCTGGGCGAACAGCGCGTCGAGGGCCTCCGCGGAGTCCGTCAGCCACGGCAGCACCGGCGCCACCAGCACCGAACACGGCAGACCCGCGTCACGAGCCTTGCGGATCAGCTCCAAGCGGGCCCGCGGGCTCGGGGTGCCCGGTTCCAGGCGGTGCTGCAGCTCGCCGTCGAGCAGTGCCAGGGAGACCGCGAGCGAAACCGGGACGTCCCGGGAGACGTCCTGCAGCAGCGGGAGGTCGCGGGCCAGGACCGTGCCCTTCGTCAGCACCGACAACGGTGTCCCGGAGCGGGCCAGCGCCGTGATGATCCCCGGCATCAGCCGGTACCGGCCCTCGGCGCGCTGGTACGGGTCCGTGTTCGTCCCCATCGCCACGTGTTCGCGCTGCCACGACGGGCGTTTCAGCTGCGCCGTCAGCACCTCCGGCGCGTTGACCTTCACCACCACCTGGGTGTCGAAGTCGTGGCCCGCGTCGAAATCCAGGTAGGTGTGCGTGTTCCGGGCGAAACAGTTGTGCGACACCATGCCGTCGGCGACGAAGTCGCCCGTGCCCGTGGTGATGTCGAACAGCGGCAGCTGCAGCCCCAGTGGCTCGATCGCCTCGACCCGGCGGCGGCTCGCGCCGATCACCGCGCCGTCCAGGGACCGCTTCCACGTCACCGCCGGGTTGCTCACGTGGAAGAACCGGAGGACCTCGGCGGCGCCGCCGAGCAGCCGGACCTCCTGGCGCGTCGGGAACTTCGGCACTTCGTCGAGCTGGTGGGCGAAGCCGAACCGGGTGAGCGCCGCCGCGACCGCGTCCGCGATGTCGGGTTCGTCGTGCGCGATCGCGAGGATGCCCCGCCCGTACCCGCCCGCCAGGTCGAAGACGCCCGCGAGGAACCCGCGCTGCCAGTGGGCGTCCGGATCGGCGGGCACCTTCAGGAACCCGACGGACGCGCCGAAGTCGGGCAGGTACTCGAGCGCCCGCGCGGCCGCGTCCGCCTCCGCCGCGAACCCGCCGGAGCGCAGCATCCCGCAGAGGTACCCCGCGCGGTAGCCGAGCGTCTCGTCCGGGGTCGGCTCGAAGCGGCCGACGCCGATCAGCTCGCTGCCGGGGGTCAGGCGCGGCCGCTGCGCCGCGCCGAACTTGCTGCCGGTGACGTGTTTCCAGCCCTTCGAGGTGAGGAACCGGTGGTCGCCGCCGGCGACGAGGCGGGTGCCGTCGTCGAGGGTGACGCGGTAGGCCGCGCGCAAGGTCGTCCAGTGCGCTTCGACCCGGGTCGGCACCAGCCGCCGGGTGGCGCCGTGGCCGCGGGTGCCGTAGATCTCGTCGCCGATCTTCAGGTCCGACAAGGCTTTCGTGCGCCCGTCGGCCATCAGGATCCGGGTGCCGCCTTCGAGGCAGTAGGTGCAGGCGTGCGAGCACCCGCGGTAGGGGTTCACCGTCCAGCCGAACGGCACCCCCGACCCGGCGGGCACCTTGTTCAGCACCGAGCGGGCGTGCACCTCGTGAAAGGTGACGCCGTCGAACTCCGGTGACCGCACGGACCGCACCAGGCCTTCCAGCCCGGGCAGTGCCGGCTCACCCTCCCCCGCTCGCTGCCGATCCCATCGCACGACGTCAGTCGAACATATGTTCTAGTCGGGTGTCAAACCGGTTCGCCCCAAGCGAATCGGGTGGTGCTGGTGGTGCTCGTGGGGCGATCAGGACGAGAAGCGGTCCAGCGCCCGGATCTTGTTCGTCGCGTCCAGCGCGGCCACCTTGTACGCCTCCGACAGCGTCGGGTAGTTGAACACCGCGTCGACGAGGTAGTCGACCGTGCCGCCGCAGCCCATCACCGCCTGTCCGATGTGGACCAGGTCCGTCGCGCCCGTGCCGAACACGTGGACGCCCAGCAGCTTGCGGTCCGTCGTGGACACCAGCAGCTTCAGCATTCCGTAGCTGTCGCCGGTGATCTGGCCGCGCGCCAGCTCGCGGTACCGCGCGATGCCGACCTCGTACGGCACCGACGACGACGTCAGCTGGGCCTCCGTGGAACCCACGTACGAGATCTCCGGGATCGTGTAGATCCCGATCGGCTGCAGCGCCCCCAGGCCGTTCGCCGGTTCGCCGAACGCGTGGTACGCCGCCAGCCTGCCCTGGTCCATCGACGTCGCCGCCAGGGCGGGGAAGCCGATCACGTCGCCGACCGCGTAGATGTGCGGCACCTCGGTGCGGTAGTGCTCGTCGACCACGAGCCGGCCGCGCTCGTCGGCCATCAGGCCCGCGGCCTCGAGCGTCAGGTCGCCGGTCATGCCCTGGCGGCCCGCCGAGTACATGACGCCGTCGGCCGGGATGCGCTTGCCGCTGACCAGGGTCGTGATCGTCGCGTCGTCGGACACCGCGACGTCGGCGACCTTCTCGCCGAAGCGGAACGTCACGCCGAGGTCGCGCAGCTGGAACTTGAGCGACTCGACGATCTCGGGGTCGCAGAAGTCGAGCATCTGGTCGCGCTGCTCGACCACCGTGACCCGCGAGCCGAGCGCGGCGAACATCGACGCGTACTCGATGCCGATCACGCCCGCCCCGACCACCACGAGCGACGACGGGATCTGCTCGAGCCGCAGGATCTCGTCGGAGTCGAGCACGCGGGCGGCGTCGAAGTCGACGTGCCCGGGCCGCGCCGGCCGGGTGCCGGTGGCGATGACGACGTAGTCCGCGGTGAGCGTCCGGCGGTCGCCGGGGTGTTTCCCGTCGACGAGGACGGTGTGCGGGTCGGCGAACGAGCCGGTGCCGGCGATGAGGTCGACGTGGTTGCGCATCAGCTGCGCGCGCACCACCTGGACCTCGCGCCCGACCACGTGCTGGGTGCGCGCCAGCAGGTCGGCGATCGTGATGTCCTGCTTGACGCGGTAGCTCGCGCCGTACAGCTCCCGCTGGTTCATCCCGGTCAGGTAGAGCACGGCTTCGCGCAGCGTCTTCGACGGGATCGTGCCGGTGTTGACGCACACCCCGCCGACCATGTCGTGCTTGTCGACGACCGCCACCCGTTTGCCGAGCTTCGCCGCGGCGATGGCGGCCTTCTGCCCACCCGGGCCCGATCCGATGACGATGAGGTCGTACTCGTGCTCGCTCACGTGTCGAGCCTGCGCACCCGGACGGCCCGGCGCAACCCCCTGCCGGTGAAGATCCGCGCGCGGGGAAGTCTCGGCGCCGTGCTGACGCGGTCGGTCGCGCTCGTGCCGACCTGGTTGGGCACGCCGGGTGGGCGGAGCCGCGACGGCGGATCGCGGGGTGTTCCGGCCGGACTCGAACGACGCGCAGACCCTGACCAACCTCAACCGCGAGCTGCTCCAGCTGCGCCGCGTGCCGCACTCGCCGCCTACCACGGTGAGCTCCCGGGGTAGGTTCGGTCGCGGAGGTGATCAGCTTGCCCGCGACCCGGTGGGACGTCCTGCTCGCGATCGGCGCCGGCGGCGCGCTCGGCAGCCTCGCGCGCTACGGGCTGTCGGTGGCGATCCCGCACGCGCGCGGCGAGTTCGCGGCCGCGACGCTGCTCACCAACGTCCTGGGCTGCCTGCTGATCGGCGTCCTGATGGCGCTGCTGACCACCACCGCGCGGCCGCACCACCTGCTGCGGCCGTTCCTCGGCGTGGGCATCCTGGGCGGCTTCACGACGTTCTCCACGTTCGTGACCGACACCCTCGACGCGGCCACGACAGGGCGGATACTGGGTTCGCTGCTGTACGTGGCGGCGTCGCTGGCCCTGTGCCTGGCCGCGGTCACGGCCGGCCTGACCGCGACCCGCGCGATCCGGAGGGGACGCTGATGGAGGGACCCGCCACCCGTCTCACGATCTACATCGGCGAAGACGACCACTGGCACCACAAGCCGCTCTACCACGAGATCGTCCGCCGGGCCCGCGACGCCGGCCTGGCCGGGGCGTCGGTCCTGCGCGGCGTCGAGGGCTACGGCGCGTCGTCGCTGATCCACACCACGCGGATCCTGTCGCTGTCGGAGGACCTGCCGGTGGTGATCGTGATCATCGACGCGGAGGAGAAGCTGCGCGCGTTCCTGCCGCAGCTGGACGAGCTGATCGGCGAGGGGCTGGTGACGCTCGACCAGGTCGAGGTGGTCCGCTACGTGGGGCGGACGGAGTGACCCTGGTCCTGGTGGCTCTAGGCGGCGCTTTGGGGTCCGTGCTGCGTTATCTCACGGATCGCCGGGTGCAGGCGTGGCGCGATTCGCCGTTCCCGTTCGGGACGCTGACGGTGAACGTCGTGGGCTCGTTCATCCTGGGGTTTCTGAGCGGGTGGCTGCTGCACGGGGCCGAGCCGTCGTCGGTGCGCGCGCTGGTGGCGGTGGGTTTCTGCGGCGGCCTGACGACGTTCTCGACGTTCGGCTACGAGACCGTGCGGCTGTTCCTGGAGAAGACGCGGCTGTACGCGGTGGTGAACGTCGCGGTGACAGTGGTCGCGGGCCTGACTTCGGGCGCGCTCGGGTTACTGCTCGCCACGGCGATCTGGTCCTGACCCGACTCAGTCGCGGTCCGGTAGGCCCAGACGCCGTTGGATGCGGCCGAGCGCTTCGTCCAGGCGGACGGCCCGGCCGCTGCTCGGCGGCTTCCGCGCGCCGCGCCGGTCCTTCGGACAACTGAGCCGCTTCTTCTCCGGCGTCCAGGAAGCACCCGGGCGCCGGCGGCGGCAACGGAATATCAGCGCGGGGCCAGGCCCCGCACCTGCTCGAACGGATCCCCGCCGGTCGGGAGCAGCGCGATGATCGGCGTCGTCAGTCCGTTGTCCACATAGGACTGGACCTGCTCCCGGCACGACTCCACGCTGCCGTGGATCACCAGCTCGTCCACCACCGAGTCCGGGATCACCTGGTTGGCCTTCTGCCGGTCACCCGCGGCCCACGCCTCGTGCATCGGGGCCAGGGCCTCGCCGCGGCCGAGCCAGTCGTGGAAGGCCGCGTACACCGGGACCGTCAGGTAGCTCGAGATCAGCATCCGGCCCAGGCCGCGCGCCGCCTCGGCGTCTTCGGTGGGGCAGACGAAGATCCGGGCCGCCAGCTCGACGTCCGGGCCGGCCACCGACCGCACCTGGGGCACGTCCGTGGCCGCCAGCCAGTTGGTGATCGCGCCGTCGGCTTCGCGAGCGGCCAGGCGAAGCATGCCCGGCCGCAGGGCCGCCAGCATGATCGACGGCGGCGGGTCGGCCGGGCGCTCCAGCCGGAACTTCGAGACGGCGAACGTGTCGTACTTCTCGCTGACCTTCTCCCCCGCCAGCGCGGACCGCAGGAACCGCAGCGTGTCCCGCGAGCGCGCGAACGGCTCCTCGAAGGGCGCCGCGTTCCAGCCGGAGACGATCACCGGGGACGACGCGCCGATGCCGAGCACGAACCGGCCGGGCGCCAGCTCCGCGACCGTCGCCGCCTGCATCGCCAGCAGGCCCGGCCCGCGGGTGTACACCGGGACGATCGCCGTGCCCAGCCGCAGCTGCGGCGCCCACTGCGACGCCAGGACCAGCGGTGTGAACGCGTCCGTGCCGGCGGTCTCGGCGGTCCACGCGTCGGTGTAGCCCAGGTCCGGCAGCTGTTCGACCAGCTCGCGGTGCGCCGTCAGCGGCACCCCGGTCAACGGGATCGTGAGGCCCCAGCGGCTCATGCGGTCTCCTTCTCAACGGCGGAAAGCTCGCGCAGCAGCCAGTCCACCTGCGTGCGCATCAGGTTCTCCGCGACCTCTTCGGCCTGCGGCGTCATGTGGGTGGCGCCCGCCAGCGGCAGGAAGACGTGCGAGCGGCCCTTCGCCAGCAGCGCCGACGACAGCCGCAGCGCGTGCGCGACGAACACGTTGTCGTCGGCCAGCCCGTGCACGATCAGCAGCGCCCGGCTCAGCTCCGAAGCGCTCTCGATGAGCGAGTTGTGCGCGTAGCTTTCCGGTTCGTCCTGCGGCTTGCCCAGGTACCGCTCGGTGTAGTGCGTGTCGTACAGCGACCAGTCGGTGACCGGCGCGCCCGCGACCGCCGCGTGGAAGACGTCCGGGCGGCGCAGCACCGCCAGCGCCGAGAGGTACCCGCCGTAGGACCAGCCGCGGATCGCGACCCGTTCCAGATCCAGCTCCGGGTAGGACACAGCCGCCGCCTGGAGCGCGTCCACCTGGTCCTGCAGGGTGACGTCGGCGAGGCGGCCGTGGATCTCGCGCTCCCACACCGCGCCGCGCCCGGGCGTGCCGCGGCCGTCCGCGACGAGCACCGCGAACCCCTGGTCGGCGAGCCACTGCGACGTCAGGAACGCGTTGCGGCTCTGCAGCACACGCTGGGCGTGCGGGCCGCCGTACGGGTCGAGCAGCACCGGCAACTTGCCTTCGCTCGGCTCGTAGCCGCGCGGCAGGAGCAGCGCCGCGCGCAGGCCGCGCTCCCCCAGCGTCAGCCAGGTCAGGTTGGGCACGATGTCCGGGTCCACGGTGGACGTCGCGATCGACGCGACCGCCGAGCCGTCCCGCAGCACCGACACGCGCGGCCCGCTGTACTCCAGGCTCCACGAGGAAAGCACGGTGACCGCCGCGGACCCGGCGCCGACGTGCACGCCGTCCACAGTGGACAGCCGACGGACGGAAGATCCCTCCGTGCGGAAGACGTGGATCTGCGTCGGGTCGTCCTCGGACGCGCTGAAGAGGATCTCGTCGCCGACGTCGAGCACAGCCCGCAGCTGCAGCCCGGGCGGCGTGACAGCCTCGCCGCCGACGAAGAGCCGGTGGTCACCGTCGACCATGCCTTCGGTGACCAGGCGCCCGTCGGGCGTCCAGGCCGGGACGCCGCCGACGATGTCGATCCAGTGCTGGTCGGTGGCGGTGTGCACGACCGACGTCGAGCCGTCGGTGACGTCGACCGTGAGCACGTCCATCCGCGTCTGGTCGCGCGGCTCCACGGCCAGCAGCGGCGCGCCACCGGCCGACCAGTGCACCGAGGCGAGGTACTCCCAGTCGCCGTCCGCGACGTCCACGCGGGAGCCGTCCAGGCCGAGCACGGACAGGGACACGAGCGCGTTCGTCGTGCCCGCGGCCGGGTAGGCGACGACGTTGGCCGGGTGCTGCGGGTTGGCGGGGTCGGCGATGGTCCAGCGCGGGACGGGGCCGCGGTCGGAGCGCTCGGCGAGGATGCTGCGGCCGTCGGGGGCCCACCAGTAGCCGCGGGTGCGGTCCATCTCCTCGGCGGCGATGAACTCGGCGAGGCCCCAGGCGATGTCTTCGCCGTCCTCCTCGACCAGCACGCGGTCATCGCCGGTGGCCAGCTCCATCACGTGCAGCCGCCGGTTCTGGACGTACGCGACGTGCGTGCCGGTCGGGTTCGGGCGCGGGTCGATGACCGAGCCGTCGACGCGCAGGGTCACCTCGCCGGTCGCGAGGTCCAGCGTGTAGAGCTTCCCCGAGAGGGAGAACGCCGCGACGGTGAAGCCGGCGTCGACGCCGTAGTGCACCACGCCGCCGCCGGTCTCGCGGGCGCGTTCCCGCCGCGCCCGTTCCTCGGCCGGCAGCTCCTCCTCGCCCGGCAGCAGCTCGACGGCGTCGACGAGCTTCGTCTCGGCGCCGCTCGCCAGGTCGGCCGACCAGAGGCTGTGCCGGGGGTCGGTGCCCGACTCCGCGCGCAGGAACAGCACGCGCGAGGCGTCCGGCACGACCCGGAACTCCTTCGGCGCGCCGAGGGTGAAGCGCTGGGTGCGGGCCTGCTTGCGGAGGAACGGGAGGTCGTCGACATCGGTCACGCCCGCACTCTTTCAGACGATCACACGGGTACGCCAACACCCTTCAGCTTCGCCAGCTCCTCGGCGACGTCGAAGCCCGGTTCGGGGAACACGGGGTCCAGCTCGGCGAGCGTCTCGATCAACAGCTCGGCGACGGCCCAGTTCCGGTACCACTTGTGGTCGGCGGGCACGACGTGCCAGGGCGCGTGGTCCGTCGAGGTCTTCTTGAAGATGTCGGCGTAGGCCTCGGCGTAGGCCGGCCAGTGCGAGCGGGCCTCAAGGTCGCCCGGGTTGTACTTCCAGTGCTTCTCGGGGGTCTCCAGCCGGGCCTTCAGCCGCTTGAGCTGCTCCTCCGGCGAGATGTGCAGGAACACCTTCACGACGGTCGTGCCGGCGTCGGCCAGCTCCTTCTCGAAGGCGTTGATCTCGCTGTAGCGGCGGCGGCGCTCGGCCGCCGTCAGCAGGCCGGTCACGCGCGGGACCAGGATGTCCTCGTAGTGCGAGCGGTCGAAGACGCCGATCTGGCCGGCCGAGGGCAGCTGCTTGCGGATGCGCCAGAGGTAGGGGTGCCGCCGCTCGGCGGCCGTCGGCGCCTTGAACCCGGCGTAGCGGACGCCCATCGGGTTGACCAGGCCGAGCACGTGCGAGACCGTGCCGCCCTTGCCCGAGGTGTCCATGCCCTGCAGCACCAGCAGGACACTGCGCGAGCCGCCGCCGACTCCCTCGGCGTAGAGGGCTTCCTGCAGCGCGGAGAGGCGCGCGGCGGCGTCGTCGAGCTTGGCGACGGCCTTGGGCTTCTTGCCGGGGCCCACCGGGGTCGAGCCCGGGTCCGGCAGCTCCGCGCCGACGCGCAGCGCGTTCCGGACTCGGTTCCCTGCTGTTTCCTTCTTGGCCATCTGCGCACGATAACGACTCAGGCGGCGGCTTTCCCGGCGAACAGTTCCAGCAGCCCGCCGTGTCCTCCTTCGGTGGAGACGCCGTTGCGGACCTTCGCCGCGGTTTCGCCGTGCCGCTCGAAGTTCCGGTGTTCCAGCTCGACGCGGGTCGATCTCGGCCCTTCTTCGACGAACCGGACCTCGATCTCGCTGGCGTGCGCGGGATCCGGGTCCACCTTCCAGTCGCCGTCGATCCGCCACGACAGGACCACCCGGGCGGGTGGCTCCCAGACGAGCACCTCGCCCAGGTGGTGCTCGCGCGGCCACCAGCTGTCGAAGGCCTCGGTGTAGGTCTTGAACGCGTGCTCGCGCGAGCACGCGACGGTGATCGTCCGGCGGATCGGCTCCAGCGTCATTCCCGCTCCTCTTCGGTGGACTCCGCCCGGTCGGCGAAGGACTTCAGCGCGTCGGACCACATCCGGTCGAGGTAGGCGCGCACCGCGGCGATGCCGTCGGGCTCGAGGCGGTACAGCCGCTTCGTGCCCTCGGCCCGGTCGGCGACCAGCCCGGCCGCCTTGAGCACCTTGAGGTGCTGCGACACGGCAGGGCGGCTGATCGGCAGGTCCGCGGCCAGCTCTCCGACGGCGCGCGGCCCGGCGCGCAGCGCTTCGACGATCGCGCGCCGCGTCAACTGCCTCGCAGCGTTTCGGGGGTCGGAGCCGCACATTGCGCAACGAACAACGGGTGAAAGCAACGATTCCCGGCTGAACTCTGCGTCTTCTGCCTCTAACCTGAACAGATGACGACGTTCGCCGGCCGGGAGACCGCCGCCCCCTCCGCCGCGAGCTTCATCGAGCTCGACGAGCAATGGAGCACGCACAACTACCACCCGCTGCCCGTCGTGATCGCCGAGGCCGAAGGCGCCACGGTGACCGACGTCGAGGGCAAGTCCTACCTCGACTTCCTCTCCGGGTACTCGGCGCTGAACTTCGGGCACCGCCACCCGGACCTGGTCGACGCCGCGGTGGCGCAGCTCGGGCGCGTCACGCTGACATCGCGGGCGTTCCACCACGACCAGCTGGGTCTCTTCTGCCGCGAGCTCGCCGAGCTGACCGGCACCGAGCTCGTCCTGCCGATGAACTCCGGCGCCGAAGCCGTCGAGTCGGCGGTCAAGATCGCCCGCAAGTGGGCGCACCGGGTCAAGGGCGTGCCGGACGGCACCGCCGAGATCATCGTCGCCGGCTCCAACTTCCACGGCCGGACGACCACGATCGTGTCGTTCTCGACCGACGAGACCGCGCGCGCCGACTTCGGCCCGTTCACCCCGGGCTTCGTCACCGTGAAGTACGGCGACGCCGCCGCGCTGCGCGACGCGATCACCCCGCGCACCGCCGCCGTGCTCCTGGAGCCGGTGCAGGGGGAAGCCGGCGTCATCGTGCCGCCGGAGGGCTACTTCGCCGACGTCCGCACCGCGTGCGACGAGCACGGCGTGCTGCTGATCTCCGACGAGATCCAGTCCGGCCTGGCCCGCACCGGCACCGTGCTGGCGCTGGACCACGAAGGCGTCCGCGCCGACGTCTACACCCTCGGCAAGGCCCTCGGCGGCGGCATCCTGCCGGTGTCGGCGGTCGCCGGCCGCCGTGACGTGCTGGGCGTGCTGAAGCCGGGTGAGCACGGCTCGACCTTCGGCGGCAACCCGGTGGCGTGCGCGGTCGGGCGCGCGGTCGTCCGCCTGCTGAACACCGGCGAGTTCCAGCAGCGCTCGACGGAGCTGGGCGCCCACCTGCACGAACGGCTGACCGCGCTGATCGGGAACGGCCTGTCCGAGGTCCGCGGCCGCGGCCTGTGGGCCGGGCTCGACATCGCCCCCGGCGGGCCGTCGGGCCGCGAGGCGTCCGAGGCGCTGGCGAAACGCGGCGTGCTGTGCAAGGAGACGCACGAGCGCACCCTGCGCGTGGCGCCGCCGCTGGTGATCACCCGCGAGGAGCTGGACCGCGGCCTCGACGCGATCGCCGACGTCGTCCGCCCCTGAACCACCGGATGCCGCCGGGTGAGCCTCCCGCCCCGGCGGCATCCGGAGCACAACGCGCCCCGGCCGGGTGACGTCCGGGAGCAGAACGTCCCCTTCGGTCGTTGTGCCGGGTATGGGATCAGGGGAATGGGTGGAGCGGCCGCTGGCGGGCACGGACAGTGTCACCCCGGCCGAGCTGTACGACCAGGGGAAGCGGCTCCGGGAGAAGACGCCCGCCGCCGCGCACGACCACGAGGCCGCCGCGAAGGACCGGCCGAGCCCGAAGCGGTACTTCGACACCAGCAACACCGGGCGGCTGCCGGAGCTGGTCGAGCTGCGCCGGGAGCGCATGCTCGCCTCGCCGTTCACCTTCTTCCGCGGGGCCGCCGGGCTGATGGGCGCCGACCTCGCGGGCACGCCGGACGCCGGGCTCACCGCGCAGCTCTGCGGCGACGCGCACGCCGCCAACTTCGGGCTCTACGGCACGCCCGAGGGCAAGATCGTGATGGACATCAACGACTTCGACGAGACCGTGCCGGGGCCGTGGGAGTGGGACCTCAAGCGCCTCGCGGCCAGCCTGGTGCTGGCCGGCCGGGAAGGCGGCATCGGCGAGTCCGGCTGCCGCGAAGCCGCCGAAGACGCCGTGAAGTCGTACCGCCGGACCATCCGGGCGCTGGCCGAGCTGCCGTTCCTGCGGTCGTGGAACGCGCTGCCGGACTCGTCGGTGCTCTCGAAGGCGCGGGCGGACGAGCTGATCGACGACTTCGCCGACGCCGCCGAGAAGGCGCGCAAGAACGACAGCGCGAAGGTCGCGGCGAAGTGGACCGAGCGTGTCGACGACCACCGGACCGGCCTGGCCCGCCACCGGTTCGTCGAGGATCCGCCGGTGCTCACGCACGTCGACGAGCGGACCGCCGAAGCCGTCGCCACCGGGCTGGCGTCCTATGTGGACACCCTGCGCGAGTCGCGGCGCACGCTCATTTCGCGCTACCGCATCGCCGATGTCGCGTTCCGCGTGGTCGGCACCGGCAGCGTCGGGCTGCGCAGCTACGTCGTCCTGCTGCACGGCAACGACGAGGAAGACCTGGTGCTGCAGGTGAAACAGGCGCAATCGCCGGCGCTCGCGCCGTACCTCGACCTGCCCGGGATGGCGCACGAAGGCCAGCGGATCGTCGACGGCGCCCGGCTCGTGCAGGCCGAGACGGACATCCTGCTCGGCTGGACCACGATCGACGGGGTGCCGTTCATCGTCCGCCAGTTCCGCAACCTCAAGGGCGACATCGACCCGGCGGAGCTGGAGAAGGACCACCTCGACGACTACGGCCGGCTGGCCGGCGCCCTGCTCGCCCGGGCCCACACGCGGTCCCTGCACCCGAAGCTGCTGGCCGGCTACTTCGCCGACGACTCCGATCTGGACGAGGCGATGGGCGCGTACGCCGTGCGGTACGCCGACCGGACCGAAGCCGACCACGCCGAGTTCTCAGCCGGCTGACCCGACCAGCTCGGTGACGTCGGCCGCGCAGCCCCAGGCGAGGGTGATCCCCGAGCCGCCGTGGCCGTAGCAGTGCACGATCTCGCCCGACCGCTCCAGCCGCACGATGGGCCGGAACGGGCGCAGGCCGACCACGGACCGCAGGACCTCCGCGCCCGCCAGGGCCGGGACCAGCTCGCGGCAGCGGCGCACGATGTCCGCCGTCACGCCCGGGTTCGGCTCGACGTCGCCGCGGCCCGGCTCCTCGGTGCCGCCGCAGACGACGTGGCCGCCGTGCGGGATGACGTACGTGACGCCCGGGCCGGTCTCGTCGACCACGAACTCCGGCAGGCCCGGGTCGGCCAGGTGCACCACCTGCCCGCCGACCGGGACCATCGAGCCGTCGCCGGCCAGGCGGCCCGCGCCGAGACCCGCTGCGTTGACCACGACGTCGGCCTCGACGTCCGCAAGGGACGTCAGCGACCGGTACTCGAAGCGCACGCCGAGCGCTTCGACGCGCGCGAGCAGCCAAGCCAGGTACACCGGGGTGTCGACCAGGGCCGTCGTGAACTCCAGCCGGTCGCCGGCGCGCACGGGGTCGATCATCGCCGGCAGCCATTGTGGTTCCGGCTCGCCCTGGGCCAGCAGGACCCGGCCGCGGCGGAACCGCACGCCCGGAGCGTCCTGCTCCCGCAGCTGCGCGAGCGTCGCCGCGGTCCAGCGCACGATCCGCTTGTCCGGGCGGCGCACCGGCGGGTACAGCACCCCGCCGGCCACCGCCGAGGTCGACTCCCCCGGGCCGGCCGCCGCGACGACCGTGACGTCGTGTCCCGCACCCGCCAGCCGGTACGCGCAGCTCAGGCCGATGATCCCGGCCCCCGCCACTGTGACTCGCATCCGTTCCTCCCTCCCCGCATGGTGGCAGACGGAGCCGTCACGAGATCGCGGCTACCCTCGCGCGGGTGAGGACGATGTGGGTGCCGGCCGCGGTGTGCGGCGTGCTCGCGCTGCTGCTCGGGCTGCCGTTCGCCGGCGAGCGCGCGCCCGGCGCCGTGGACACGACGGCCGCGGGCTGGACGGCGCACCTGAGCCCCGGTGTGCTGCGGGCGCTGGTCTTCCCGACCGAACCCGTCGTCGTGATCGCGCTGGGCGTCCTGGCCGTCGTCCTGTGCCTGCGTGCCGGGAAACGGGTCGAGGCCGCGCTCGCGCTCGGCGCGCCGCTGCTGGCGATCCTGCTGACGAGCTGGCTGCTGAAGCCGCTCTACGACCGGTGGAAGAACGACACGCTGGTCTACCCCAGCGGCCACACCGTGAGCCTCGTCGCGGTCCTGACGGTGCTGGTGCTGGTGACCCGGCGCGTGGTCGTCGTCGTGCTCGCCGCGCTGACGCTGCTCGCGGCGGCCGCCGGGCTGGTCGGCCTCGGCTACCACTACCTGACCGACGTCGCCGGCGGGACGCTGTTCGCGGTCGCCGTGGTGCTGCTCACGTGGCCGGCGCCGCGTCCCGCGCCAGCGCGGTCAGCCGGCTGACCGCGCGCAGGTACTTCTTGCGGTAGCCGCCGTTCACCATCTCCTCGGTGAACAGCGACGGCAGCGGCTCGCCGGAGACGACCACCGGGATGGCGCGGTCGTAGAGCCGGTCGGCGAAGGCGACCAGCCGCAGGGCCACGTTCTGGTCCGGCGCCGGGTGGACCCCGCGCAGGTGCACGCGCGTGACGCCGTCGAGCAGCCGTCCGTACCGCGACGGGTGCAGGGAGGCCAGGTGCTCGCACAGCGCGTCGAAGTCGTCCACAGTGGACCCTTCGTGCGCGGCGACGGACTCCTCCAGCACTTCCGGGGACACCGGTGGCGGCGCGTCCGGCAGGCCGCGGTGGCGGTAGTCCGGGCCGTCGACGCGCACCACGCCGAACCGGGCCGACAGCGACTGGATCTCGCGCAGGAAGTCCTCGGCGGCGAAGCGCCCTTCGCCGAGCTTCTCCGGCAGGGTGTTCGACGTCGCCGCGATGTGCACACCGGCGTCCATCAGCTCCTGCAGCAGCCGGGTGACCAGCGTGGTGTCGCCCGGGTCGTCCAGCTCGAACTCGTCGATGGCCAGGATCCGATGCTCCGCGAGGCGCCGCACGGCCTCGGCGAAGCCCAGCGCGCCGACGAGGTGGGTCAGCTCGACGAACGTCCCGTACGCCTTGGGCGACGGCGAAGCGTGCCACGTCGAGGCGAGCAGGTGGGTCTTGCCGACCCCGAACCCGCCGTCGAGGTAGAGCCCCATCGGCCCGGCCGGCTCGGGTGAGCCCCCGAAGAGCTTGAAGCGCTTCTTCTTCGGCTGGGCGCCGACCCTTTCGGCGAACGCCGAACACGCCTCGACCGCGGCGGCCTGGCTGGGCTCGTCCGGGTTCGGGATGTAGGTCCCGAACCGGACGGCGTCGAAGCGCGGCGGCGGCACCAGCGCGCCGATCAGCTCGTCGGCGCCGAGCTCGGGGCGGCGGTCGGTCAGGTGCGCGGGCATGGTCGCAGAGCCTAGCCACGCCCGTGCCCCGGCCGGGTGGCCCTGTCCCCCGGTGGAGACGTGGTTCACGCCCGTGCTGGGATTGTCCCGTGCGGAGCGTGTGGCCCCTTTCGACGGGCGAACTGACCGGGGTGGACCTCGAGGAGATCTACGCCTACCCGGACGGCTTGACCGGCCCCTGGGTGCAGGTCAACTTCGTCGCGTCCGCCGACGGGGCCGCCGAGGTCGACACGACGTCGGCGGGGCTCTCGCACGCCGCCGACCGCCGGGTCTTCCTGCTCGGGCGCGATCTCGCCGACGTGATCCTGGTCGGCGCCGGGACCGTCCGCGCCGAGGACTACCGCGGGGTCGTGCCGAGCGCGAAGCGGCTGGAACGCCGTCACCGCCTCGGGTTCGGCGGGGTCCCGCCGATCGCCGTCGTGACGCGCACCGCCGACCTGGACCCCGCTTCGCGGCTGTTCACCGAAACCGCCGTGCCCCCGATCGTGGTCACCACCGAGACCGCGCCGACCGGACCCCTCGAAGCCGCCGGGGCGGAGATCCTGCGCGCCGGCGACGACGACGTCGACGTGCCGCGGGCCCTCGACCTGCTCGCCGCCCGAGGCCTGCGCCGGATCGCCTGCGAAGGCGGGCCGGGGCTGTTCGGGCAGCTCGTCGCCGCCGACCGCGTCGACCAGCTCTGCCTCACCGTCGCGCCGCTGCTCGTGGCCGGGCCCGCGGTCCGGATCGCCACCGGTCCCGAGGCCGTGCCGCGCCGGCTCGCCCTGGCGTCGATCCTGGTCGAGGACGGCTTCACGCTCCTGCGTTACCGCAGAGCCGCCGGATGAGCGACGACGCCGACCTCGTCGCGCGGGCCGCGGACGGCGACGAGGCCGCCTTCGGCGCGCTCGTGCGGCGGCACACGCCCCGGATGTACCGCGTCGCGCTGCGGATCACCGGCAGCGCGGGCGAAGCCGAGGACGTCGTGCAGGAGTCGTGGCTGGCCGCGTGGCGCGCCCTCGCCGGCTTCCGGAACGAGTCCGCGGTGTCGACGTGGCTCTACCGCGTCGTCACCAACAGCGCGCTCGCCCTGCTGCGCCGGCGCCGGCCCACGATCTCCCTCGACTCGCCGGAACCCGACGGCCAGTCCACTGTGGACAGCGCGCTGCTCGCCGGAGCCGACCCGGGCCCCGAAGGCCGTGTGGTGCGGGCCGAGGAGGTCGACGCGGTGCTGCGCGCGATCGGCCGGCTGGAGCTGTCGCAGCGGGTGCCGCTCGTGCTGCGCGAGCTGGAGGGGCTGAGCTACGACGAGGTCGCCGAAGTGCTCGACGTGAACGTCGGCGCCTTGCGCTCACGGCTGCACCGGGCCAGGGTGGCGCTGCTCGCCGAATTGAGGGAGCGGTGATGACCGAGCCGCAGGACCCTGAGGGGGACCCCCGCTGGGACGCCGTGCGCCGGGTGGCGGCCCGCCGGGTGCCGACTCCGCCCGGCCTGGTCGAGCGGGTGCTGCGGGCGGTCGCGCGCAGCCGCCGGACGGCCGTGGAGGTGCCCGGCGACGCGGGCAGCCTGCGCGTCACCGAAGCCGTCGTGGGGCGGCTGGCCCACACGATCGCCGCCAAGCGCGCGCCCGGCGGGGTGCGTGTGTCGGCCGTCGCGGTCGAAGACGACGTCGTGCAGGTGCTGGTGTCGGTCCGCTTCGGCGTCGCGGCCGAGGAAGCGGCCGAAGCGCTCCGGCGCGCGATCACCGCCGAGCTGTCCCGCCAGCTCGGGGTCGGCACGACGGTGAACGTGCACGTCGTCGACGTCCACCCCGGTTAAGGTTCCCCCGATCGGGGGATCTTGCGTGAGGGTCCGGCGCCGCCGGGCATCGTAAGGGCGAGAGACCGCCGCGAGAGGAGCCTTCAGGCATGCATCCGGAACGGACCGAAAGCCCGGGCACGGTGACCCCGCTCAACGAGGAGGGCGCCGCCGGCCGCACCACGATCTCGTCACTGGTCGTGCAGAAGGTCGCCGGCCTGGCCACCCGTGAGGTCCCCGGCGTGCACACACTGGGCGGCGGCGGGGTGTCGCGGGCGATCGGCGCGCTGCGCGAGCGGATCCCCGGGTCCGGCACGGTCACCACGACCGGTGTCTCGGTGGAGGTCGGCGAGAAGCAGACCGCGATCGACCTCGACGTCGTCGTCGAGTACGGCGCGCGCATCACCGACGTCGCCCGCGCGGTGCGGCGCAACGTGATCACCGCGGTGGAGCAGATCACCGGCCTCGAGGTGATCGAGGTGAACATCGCCGTCAACGACATCCACCTGCCCGGCGAGGAGGAGCCCGAATCGACGCGGGTGGAGTGACCGGGCGCGACGACCCGGAAGGCCGAGCGGCCTTCCGGGCTTTTGTGCGCGCCCACCACCCCGACGCCGGCGGCGACCCGGCGGAGTTCGCGGCCGGGCTGGCGCGGTTCCGCGCCAAGCGGTCCGATGCGGACTCCCGCTTCGACGCGCCGGTGAGCTTTTCCGTCCGCCGCCGCGGGTTCGCCGCGCTGGTGGCCCGGTTCCGGCGCCGCCGCCGGCCGCCCCGGGTGCGCTGACCGCGCCGCCGGGGCAAGCTCTCTTCCGTCCAAGCCGTCCTAGGAGGACATGTGAACGCAACGCAGACCGGGCTGCTGGCCGGGCTCATCCTCGGCCTGGCCGCGACCCAGGGGTTCACCGCGTTCCTGGTGACCCTGGCCGTCGGGATCATCGGCCTGGTCGCCGGCCGGGTCCTCGACGGCGAGCTCGACCTCGGCGAGCTCTTCGGCAAGGGCCGCGACAAGTGAGCCGCGCCCTCGACGTGCCGCGCGAGCTCGCCGAACCGGCCGAGCGCGGCACCCTCACCATCGGGCATTCGGTGGTGCGCAAGGTCGCCCAGCACGCCGCCGACCAGGTGCCCGGCACCAGCCGGGACGGCAGGAAGGGCGCGAAGGCGAAGGTCGGCGGCCTCGACAACGACGTCGACCTCGCGCTGGACCTCGCCCTGAACTATCCGGCCGCGGTGAAGGCGGTCGTCGGTGACGTGCGCGCGAAGGTCGTCGAAGAGGTGGAGCTGCTCACCGGCTACCACGTGCGGACGCTGGCGGTGACGGTGTCGGCGCTGCTGCCGGACGTGCCGCCGAGGGTGCGGTAGCCGTGCGCCCGTTCGTCCGCGTCCTGTCCACCCTGCTCGGCCTGGCCTTCGCCGCCGCCGGGGCGCTGCTCGCGCTCGAGGTCGGCTGGCACTGGTGGCGGCCGGGGGCCGGGCCGCTGGTGGTGCCGTGGCCGCGCTGGCAGGCGGAGCTCACGGCGCTGGGCTGGGACGCCTACACCGTGCGGGTCGCCGCCGGGGTGCTCGCCGCGGCGGGCCTGGTGCTGCTGCTGTGCGCGCTGGCCGCCCGCAGCCGCGCGGTCCGGCTGACCGACCCGGCCGCCGCCGTGAGCGTCTCGACATCACCGCGGTCGCTCGCCCGGCTGGTCGGGCTCACCGTGCGCGCGCAGGACAACGTCGCGGCCGCGACGGTCACCGCGAGCGCCCGGCGGGTCCGCGTCCGCGCGAAGTCCACGCTCGAAACCGAGGGCGAGCTGCGGCCGCGGCTGCTGGCGACGGTGTCGGAGCTGCTCGACGAAGTCCCGCTCGTGCGGCGGCCGAAGGTGTCGGTCGTCGTCGACTCGCCGAAGGACCGCCGATGACCAAGTCCGTCTCCGCGAAGGCGCTTTCCCGCTCGTACGCGGGTGAACGCACCCTGACGTTCCTCGTCGGGCTGTTCGCCCTGCTCGGCGGCGCGCTCGCCCTGGTGGTGGGCTTCGGGGTGCTCGGCGAGTTCCGCGGCCGCCGTCCGCTGCTCGACCCGATCGCCGTCGGCTGGCTCGGCGGG
Source organism: Amycolatopsis sp. NPDC104819 (assembly GCF_055583145.1). NCBI lineage: Bacteria > Bacillati > Actinomycetota > Actinomycetes > Pseudonocardiales > Pseudonocardiaceae > Amycolatopsis > Amycolatopsis sp. NPDC104819. The sequence goes on from NZ_JBVJON010000006.1 coordinate 333,972, forward strand.
CACGCGACACCGGCCCGGATCGTCGCGATCGTGCTCGGTGTCCTGCTGTTCGTGCTCGGGCTGCGCTGGGCCCTGCGCTCGCTGCGCCCGGAACCCCGCCCGGACCTGGACCTGGACCGCACGGAAGGCGCGGAGCTGGTCGTCACGGCGTCGGCGATTTCCGACGCGGTCCAGGCCGACGCGGAGCAGCTGACGGGGGTGAGCCGCGCCCGCGTCCGCGCGGTCGGCTCGCGGACGTCCCCGGCGCTGCGCCTCACGCTGTGGCTGCACGAGGGCACCGACCTCAAGAGCGTCTGGGCGGAGCTGGACTCCCGCGTGCTGACCCGGGCGCGGGAGTCGCTCGGGCTCGACGTGCTGCCGACGGCCGTCCGGCTCGAACTCGACACGAGCACCGCCAAACGCGTGCGCTGAGCGGCGTCTTTCCGCAGAATGCCCGCATGCCCCTACCGCTGCAGCCGCCGCTGAAGCCGATGCTCGCCAAGCCGGCCAAGGCCATCCCGGACTCCGGGGGCCTGCTGTTCGAACCGAAGTGGGACGGCTTCCGCTGCATCGTCTTCAAGGACGGCGACGAGCTGTACCTGCAGTCGCGCGCGGAAAAGCCGTTGAACCGGTACTTCCCGGAGGCCGTCGCGCGGCTGCTGGAGATCCTGCCGCCGCGGGTGGTGCTGGACGGCGAGCTCGTCGTCGCGCGGGACGGGCGGCTGAACTTCGACGCGCTCACCGAGCGGATCCACCCCGCCGAAAGCCGCGTCACGCTGCTGGCCGCCGAGCAGCCCGCCGAGTTCGTCGCCTTCGACGTCCTGGCGCTGGAGGACGAGTCCCTGCTGGACGAGCCGACGTCGGCCCGCCGCGAACGGCTCGTCGAGCTGGCCGGCGACCGCTTCCCGCTCACCCCGGCCACCACCGACGCCGCCACCGCGCGGCACTGGTTCGAGCTGTTCGAGGGCGCCGGGCTCGACGGCGTCATCGGCAAACCCCTGGACGAGCCCTACACGCCGGGCAAGCGCGTCCTCCACAAGTACAAGCACCTGCGCACCGCGGACTGCGTGCTCGCCGGGCTGCGCTGGCACGTCGACGGCGGCCCGGGCGACCTGGTCGGCAGCTTTCTCCTGGGCCTGTTCGACGACGCCGGTGTGCTGCACCACGTCGGCACCGTCGGGTCGTTCCCGAAGGACCGCCGTCGTGAGCTGGCCGAAGAGCTGGCGCCGCTCGTCACCGACGGCGAAGACCACCCGTGGGGCGGCAAGGCGACCGGCGAGGCCCAGCGGATCCCCGGCGGCATCACGCGCTGGCGCGCCACCGAGCACGAATGGGTGCCGCTGAACCCCGAGCGCGTTGTCGAGGTCGCCTACGAGAACACCGAGGGCGGCATGCCGTCGCGCTTCCGGCACAACGCGCGGTTCGTCCGGTGGCGCCCGGACCGCGAACCCGCGTCCTGCGACTACAGCCAGCTCGAGGAGCCCGCCCGCTACGACCTCGACGCCGTGTTCCGCGGCCAGGTCGTGCGGACCCGCTAACCCGCGTCCCACACCGGCCGTGCGAAGCTCGGTGCCCCGCCCTTGATCGACGTGAGGACTCCGCCCGTGCGCCGCCGCCGTACCCGTCTCCTGGTCGCGCTGCTCGGCCTGGCCGCCGCCGCGGGGTGCGCCGCCGGGCCGTCGGTCCGCCCGGCGCTGGTCGAGAACGACGGGAAGCCGACCGACGGCACCCCCGCGGGCAGCCCGTCGGTGCCGCTGCCGCCGCTGACCGAGCCGCAGTCGCCGTCGCTGCGGTGGGCCGACTGCGACGACGACACCCGGCAGCGGATCGGCACCCCGGCTGTCCCGGACACGCTGCACTTCACGTGCGCCCGCGTCACCGCGCCGCTCGACGCGCCCGGCGAGGCGCGGCGCTCGGTCGTCCGGCTGCTCGCGGTGAAGGTCGGCAGCGGGCCGATCCCGCTGGTCGTGGTCAACGACATCGACGGCGAGCCGGGCTCGGTGTACGCCGCGCGGCTGGCGGCGACGCTGCCGCCGGCGTTCCTGGAGAAGTTCTCGCTGATCGGCCTGGACCGGCGCGGCACCGGGCTCTCGGGCGCCGTCCAGTGCGTGCCCGCCGACGTCCGGCACGACCTGATCGACGCCGACCCGGCCGAGGGTGACCTGCAGGGCGTGCTGGACGCGGCCCGCAAGGCCGGTCAGCAGTGCGCGATCGAGCTCGACGACTCCCAGACGGCGCTGGACAGCTGGCGCGGCGCCGGCGACCTCGAGGAGCTGCGCAAGCAGCTGGGCCTGGAGCGGCTGAACGCGCTCGGCCGCGGGGACGGCTCGAAGGTGCTGTCGCAGTACGCCGTGCGGTTCCCCGGCCAGGTCGGGCGGATGGTGCTCGATGGCGTCCCCGACCCGGGCCCGGACACCGCGGCGGTGCTCGACGCGGTCGCCGCCGGCGCCCAGTCCACGTTGGACGCCTTCGCCACGGACTGCGCGGCCCGCGGCTGCGCGCTCGGCGACCCGAAGGCCGCTCTGACCGCGCTCACCGGGCAGCTGCGGCAGAACATCGCGCCGCTGACCGACGACGGCGTCGCGTTCGGGCCGGGGGTGGCGATGTACGCCGTCTACTCGGGCCTGGCGCAGCGGTCGCGGTGGCCGGAGCTGGCCGACGCGATCGCGGCCGCGCGGTCGGGGAACATCCGCCCGCTGGCGGCCTTCGTCACACCGGTGCTGCACGACTCGCGCGCCCAGCCGTCGCGGATCGACGCGACCATCGCCACCCGCTGCAACGACAGCCAGTCCCGGCTCTCGGCCGACCAGCTCGACCAGGTCGTCGGCGGGATGCGCACGAAGTACCCGCAGTTCGGCGCGGTCGTCGCCCAGCAGCTGGCCTGGTGCGGGCCGTGGCCGGTGCGGACAGAGCCGCTGCCGCCGGCGGGCGCGTCGGGCGCGCCGCCGATCCTGGTCACGGCGACCGCGGCCGACCCGGTGACCCCCCAGCTGGGCAGCACCCGCGCGGCCGACCAGATGCCGTCCGCGGTGACCATCACCTGGCAGGGCGCCGGCCACGGCGCGGTCGGCGCGTCCCCCTGCGTCACCGACGCGGCCCGCGCTTTCCTCATCGACGGCAAGGTCCCCGCCAACGGCACCCTCTGCCCCGCGTAAAGGGGAATCACGCGTGATCAGAGGGGCATCACGCGTGATTGGCGGGGCATCGCGCTGATGCCCCCTCAATCACGGGTGATGCCCCTCCAGACACACGTGATGCCCGCCGAATCACGCGTGATGCCCCTCGGCGCACGCGTCGACCGGGGTTACTGGCGGTAGGACTCGACCTCGGAGATGGGGCGGGCCGCGGCGTCGTCGGGGTTCTCGTGGAACTCCGTTTTCGCGCGGCGCTGCCGGAGCAGGTCCCAGCACTGGTCGAGCTGCTGCTCGACCGCGGTGAGGCGATCCTTGTCGCCGCCGCTCAGCCCCACGCCGACCGAGCGCGACCGGAGCTCGTGCTCCTCCGCGATCAGCTCGTCGATCCGGCCCAGGATTTCGCCGTCGGCCATCTGTTCCTCCTCTTACGGGTTGCTCGCGTAAGACGCTACCCCGGCCCCGGGAATTCCCGTCGCACCCACGTCGTTGACCTGCTCATGAGCACCGTTGAGCTGACTGCCGAGAACTTCGACCAGACGGTAAACGACAACGAGTTCGTCCTGATCGACTTCTGGGCGAGCTGGTGCGGACCGTGCCGCCAGTTCGCACCGGTCTACGAGAAGGCCTCCGAGAAGCACGAAGACCTCGTGTTCGCGAGCGTCGACACCGAAGCGCAGCAGCAGCTGGCCGCCGCCTTCGACGTCCGCTCCATCCCGACGCTGGCCATCATCCGCGACAAGACCCTGATCTACGCCCAGCCCGGCGCACTGCCCGAGCCCGCCCTCGAAGAGCTCATCAAGCAGGCTCGCGAGGTCGACATGGCCGAGGTCAAGCGCAAGGCCGCCGAAGCCGAGGCCGACCAGGCCTGACCACCACCACATGACTGAGGCCGCCCCGCGGGGCGGCCTCAGTCATGTTCAGGACCGCGTCGCGAGCCCGCGCAGGAAGAACGCCAGGTTCGCCGGCCGCTCGGCCAGGCGGCGCATGAAGTAGCCGTACCACTCGTCGCCGTAGGGCACGTAGACGCGCATGCGCGAGCCCGAAGCCGCGATCCGCGCCTGCTCCTCCGGCCGGATGCCGTAGAGCATCTGGAACTCGTGGTCGTCGTCCGTGCGCCCGTTCTCCTCCGCCAGCGCGGCGGCGATCTCGATCATCCGCGGGTCGTGCGACGCGACCATCGGATAACCCTGCCCCGCCATCAGGACCCGCAGGCAGCGGACGTAGGACTTGTCCACTTCGGACTTCTCCTGGAACGCGGCCGACTCCGGCTCGGCGTACGCGCCCTTGCACAGCCGCACGCGCGACCCGGGCCCGGACAGCTCGCGGCAGTCCTGCTCGGTGCGTCGCAGGTAGGCCTGCAGCACCGCGCCCACCCACGGGTACTCGCCGCGCAGCTCGCGCAGGATGCCGAGCGTCGAGTCCGTGGTGGTGTGGTCCTCCATGTCGAGCGTCACGGTGGCGCCGACCGCCTCCGCCGCCGCGCAGATCTTCCGCGCGTTCTCCAGCGCGACGTCCTCGCCGTTCGACGGCAGGAACTGGCCCACCGCCGACAGCTTCACCGAGACGTCCGCCCCCGAAGCCAGGCCTTCCGCGGCCAGCGCCGTCAGCACGGCTTCGTAGGCCGCGACGGTCGCCGCCGCCTGCGCGGCGTCGGTGGTGTCCTCACCCAGGTGGTCGAGGGTGATCCGGCGGCCGTCCGCGGCCAGTTCGTGCGCGACGCGCACGGCCTCGGCGGTCTCGGACCCGGCGACGAACCGGCGCACCACGGATCGCGTGGCAGGCACCGCTTCGACGAGCCGCCGGATGCCCTTCGACCGGGCGGCGGCGAGCAACGGGGCACGCAGCATGACGGTCTCCCTCTCAGCCCTGGTGCGGGTAACGGACGCTGGTCGGCGGCACGAACGTCTCCTTGATGGAGCGCGGGCTCGTCCACCGCTGCAGGTTGAAGATCGAGCCGGCCTTGTCGTTGGTGCCCGAGGCCCGCGCGCCGCCGAACGGCTGCTGGCCGACGACGGCGCCGGTCGGCTTGTCGTTGACGTAGAAGTTGCCCGCGGCGAACCGCAGCGCCTCGGCCGCCTTCGCCACGGCCGTGCGGTCGTTGGCGATGATCGCGCCGGTCAGCGCGTACGCGGCCGTCTCGTCGACGAGCTTGAGCACGGCGTCGAAGTCGCCGTCTTCGTAGACGTGCACCGACAGGATCGGGCCGAAGTACTCGGTCGAGAAGATCTCGTGCTTCGGGTTGTCCGAGACGAGGATCGTCGGCTGGACGAAAAAGCCGTCGGTGTCGTCGGCCGTGCCGCCGGTGAGGACCTCCACCGAAGCGTCGCCCTTGACGCGGTCGAACAGCTCCGCGTGCTTGGTGAACGCACGCCGGTCGATCACCGCGCCGCCGAAGTGCGACAGGTCGGTGACGTCGCCGTAGGACAGCGCCTCGGTCTCCGCGACCAGGCCGTCCTTCACCTGGTTCCAGACGCTGCGCGGGACGTACGCGCGCGAAGCGGCGGAGCACTTCTGGCCCTGGTACTCGAACGCGCCGCGAACCATCGCCGTGCGCAGGACGTCGACGTCGGCCGACGGGTGCGCGACGATGAAGTCCTTGCCGCCGGTCTCGCCGACCAGCCGCGGGTAGGAGCGGTAGCCGGCGATGTTCGCGCCGACCGTGCCCCACAGGTGCTGGAACGTCGCGGTCGAGCCGGTGAAGTGGATGCCGGCCAGGTCGCGGTGGGTCAGGGCGACCTCGGAGACGGCCTTGCCGTCGCCCGGCAGCAGGTTGATGACACCCGGCGGCATGCCCGCCTCTTCCAGGAGCCGCATGGTGAGGTGCGCGGCGAACGACTGCGTCGGCGACGGCTTCCACAGCACCGTGTTGCCCATCAGCGCGGGCGCGGTCGGCAGGTTGCCGGCGATCGCGGTGAAGTTGAACGGCGTGATCGCGTAGACGAAGCCTTCGAGCGGCCGGTGCTCCAGGCGGTTCCACACGCCCGGCGAGCTGATCGGCTGCTCGGTGAGCACGCGGCGGCCGAACTCGACGTTGAAGCGCCAGAAGTCGGCGAGCTCGCAGGCGGAGTCGATCTCGGCCTGGGTCGCGGTCTTGGACTGGCCGAGCATGGTGGCGGCGTTGAGCGTGGCACGCCACGGGCCGGTCAGCAGGTCGGCGGCGCGCAGCAGGATCGCGGCGCGGTCGTCGTAGGACAGCGCGCGCCACTCCGGCGCGGCCTTCGCCGCCGCGGCGATGGCGTCAGTGGTGTCCTGCTGGGTGGCGCTGTGGATGGTGCCCAGCACGTGGCGGTGGTTGTGCGGCTGGACGACGTCGATCTTCTCGCCGCCGCCGGGGCGCTGCTCGCCCCCGACGGTGACCGTGAGGTCGACGGGTTCCGCCTGGCCCAGCCGCTTGAGCGCACCCTCGAGCTCGGCGCGCTCAGCGCTGCCCGGCGCATACGTCAGCACCGGCTCGTTCTTCGGGGCGGGGGTCTGGGTCACGGCGTCCACGGCGGCTCCTCTGCTTTACGTCCGGATGCCCCGAACGGTAACTCCGGACACGCTCCGGCGGCTTGTCCAACCGGCTAAAATCGATCGGGTGACTTTGGCCGATCCGATAACTTCGTTGCGGCACGTGCTGGCGACCCTGGGCGAACCGCTCGTCGAGGTCGTCGTGGCGCCGCACGGCCTGGGCGTCCCGGTCACCGACGTGGTGATCCTCGACCCCGAAGACCCCTTGGAGGCGTCGCCCGGCGACCTGGTGCTGGTGATCGGCGCGCGCGGCCGGGCGGCGGCGCCCGCGATCCGGGCGGCCGGGCGGGGTGGCGCGGCCGCGGTGGCGGTCAAGGGCGCGACGGGCGCCGACGTCGCGGCCGACGCGGGTGTCGCACTGCTGACCGTCGGCAGCGAAGCCCGCTGGGAGCAGGTCGAGTCGCTGGCCCGCGAAGTCGTCGACGCGGCCCGCGCGGGCGGCGAAGCGGCCAGCGGTGAGGTGCTCGGCGACCTGTTCGCTCTGGCCCAGACCATCGCGACGCTCACCGGCGGCCTGGTCAGCATCGAGGACACAGCGAACCGCGTGCTCGCGTATTCGCGGGCGGGCGACGAGGTCGACGAGCTGCGGCGGCTGTCGATCCTCGGCCGCGAAGGCCCGGAACGCTACCTCGCGATGTTGCGCGAATGGGGCGTCTACCAGCGGCTTCGTGCCGGCGAGGGGATCGTCCGGATCGACGAGCGGCCCGAGCTGGGCATCCGCCGCCGGATCGCGGCGGGCATCCACGCGGGCAAGCAGCCGCTCGGCACGATCTGGGTCCAGGAGGGCGCGCAGCCGCTCACCGAACGCGCCGAGACGGCCCTGCTCGGCGCCAGCCGCACCCTCGCGCCGCAGCTGATCCGCGCCCGCACGCTGCCCAGCCCGGAACTGCGGCTGCGGGAGGACCTCCTCGCGAGCCTGCTCGAAGGCCGGCTCGACGCGGAGTCCGTCGCGGACGACATCGGCGCGGACCCGGCCCGGCCGGCGCAGGTGCTCGCGTTTTCGCTGGAGCGCTCGGACAACCGGCAGCTGCGGCGCGCCGAGCTGGTGCACCTGATCGCCGTACACACCGCGGCCTACCGGCGCAGCGCGCTGGTGAGCGTGATCGGCGGCCGTGTTTACGCGCTGCTGCCGGACCTGCCCGAGCACTCGGACGCGGCGGTGCTGGCGCTGGCCCGCGAGATCGCCGCCACGGCCCGCCGGCACCTCGACGTCCCGGTGCGGGCGGCGCTCGGTGGAGTGGTGCCGCGGCTGTCCGACGCGGCCGCGTCGCGCGGGGACGCCGACCGCGTCCTGGCGGCGATGGCGCGTGGGCACTGGGCCGCCGACGTCGCGTCGCTGGCCGACGTCCGCGCGGAGGTGCTGCTGTCGGAGGTGCTGGCGTTCCTGGGTTCGCAGCCCCGCATCCGCGACCCGCGCCTGAAGTCGCTGGTGGCGCACGACGCCGAGCACGGCGGCATCCTGGTCCCGGCGGTGCTGGCGTGGCTGGACGCGTTCGGCGACGTCCGGGCGGCGGCCCGGGCGCTGAACATCCACCCCAACACGGTCCGGTACCGCGTCCGGCGCGCCGCCGAAGTGTCCGGAGTGGACTTCGACGACGCGGCGCAGCGCATTCTTACTCAGCTGCAGCTGAGGCTCTGACCCTGCTAGCTTCGCCGCGTGGATCTCTTTTCGCGCACGTGGGCGGCGTTGCGCGCCGCGGTCGCCGCTCTTCCGGACTCCGCGTTCGCCGAGCCGTCGGGCTGCCGGGGATGGCTGGTCCGGGACCTGGTGTGCCACCTGGTGATCGACGCGCAGGACGTGCTGATCACGCTGGTCACCCCGGCTTCCTCGGCGGTGACGCACAACGCCGTGACGTACTGGGCGGTGGCCTCGGAGCTGCCTTCCGGCGACGATCCGCTGGACGCGCTGATCGTCCGGTTGGCGGCGGCGTATGAGGACCCGGCGCTGCTGAAGTTCCACCTCGACGACGTCGGCGCGGCGGCGGGCCGGGCGGCGGACCTGGCCGACCCGGGCCTGCACGTGTCAACGCAGGACATGGTCCTCACCGCGGGCGACTACCTGTCGGCGTACGTGCTGGAGTGGACGTTGCACCACCTCGACCTGGTGGCGCACGTGGCTTCGGTGCCGGGACCGCCCGCGGAGGGCCTGGCGCGGACGCGGGAGACGCTGGAGAAGATCGCGGTGACGGCGTTCCCGGCGTCGTTCTCGGACGAGGACGTGCTCCTGGTGGCGACGGGCCGCCGCGCGCCGACGGCCGCGGAGACCACGGCACTGGGCGACCTCGCCGGGCGGCTGCCGTTCGTGCTCGGATGATCGCCTGACTCCGGTCGAGCTGCGCCGCCGTGCGCTGATCCCTTCGCCGCGTGCCGAAGCTTCGGCGGCTTACGGTGAACCCGCTGCCCCGCCGATCCAGGAAGGTCACCGATGCCCGAACTGCAAGTCATCGCCCGGCACACCCTCCCCGCGGGGAAGGTCGCCGACCTGCTGCCGCTGTACCGGCGGCTCGCCGAGGCCAGCCGCGCCGAGCCCAGCAACCTCGCCTTCGAGATCTGCCGGGACCTCGACGACGAGCGCAGCGTCGTCCTGCTCGAGCGGTACACCTCGCCGGAAGCCTTCGAGGAGCACCGGCAGACCGCGCACTTCAAGGAACTCGTCCTCGAGCAGCTCGTGCCGGCCCTCGAACACCGCACCGTCGAGTCGTACGAAGCGCGCTGAAGGGACCGGTCGCCCGCCGCGCGGCGGGCGACCGGCGGGTCACGGCTGGGCCGGGACCAGGCTGAACCGGCGGTTTTCCACGTCGATCCGCTCGATGCGGACGCTCAGCCGCGTCCCCGGCTCGGGGGCGGCGTCGGTCACCAGGAGACCCTGCTGCCCGTCGACCTCGACAAACGCGCCGAACGGGACGACCCGGGACACCACGCCGTCGAGCACCCCGCCCTCGGCGTGGGCCGCGACGAACTCCTGCCACTCGGACATGCGATTTCACCTCCTTCCCGCGCACGGTCCGATGTCGGAAGACGTGCGGGAGGCGGCGGGCCACGGGCCAACCCGGAGGTCACGGCACAGCCGGGTACCCCGTCTGCTCACGGCTCGAGGCCGACCCGGCAGTCACGCGGAAACCGTACCGCGGCGGCCGGAAAAGGCACCACCGGTAATGATTCGACACGGTGTCGCGGCACTCCGATATTGAATCACCGACCCAGTGCACGGAGAATTCGCCGATCCCTCACGAAATGGGGACGCGGAGCCCCGCGAGTTCGGCGAGGGCCGCGAAAGAATCGAGCCGCGCGGATTGGTCGAAGGCGGCGGTCGTCGCGAGGACTTCGTCGGCTTCGACGGCCCCGACGAGGTTCCCCAGCCGGTCGGCCACCTCGGCGGGCGTGCCGGAGATCTGGCCGTCCAAGGTGTCCTCGAGCCGGCGTCGTTCGCGGTCGGTCATCGGCCGCGCCAGGACTTCCGCGGGCGGCTCCAGCGGCGGGAAGACGCCGTGAGAGCGTGAATAGACCGTCGCCCAGGCTTCCGAGACGAGCAGCCGCCGCGCGTCCGCGGCCGAGTCGGCCACCGCGATCGCCGTCGACACCACGACGTAGGGCTCCCGCGCCCAGCCGCTCGGCCGGAAGCCGTCACGGTAGCGCGTCACGGCTTCGGCCAGCGCGCGTTCGCCGCGGACCGGCGCGATCACCAGCGGCAGCCCGAGCTCGGCGGCGAGGTCCGCGCCCGAGCCGGTGGCCAGCAGGAACGGCGGCACGCGCAGGCCCTCGGCCGGGTAGGCGTGGACGCCCGGATAACCGTGCTCGCCGGTGAAGAACCCGAGCAGCTCCCGCACCTGCGCGCCGAAGTCGTCGGCGGCCTCCTTGCCGTGCCCGAGCGCCTCGCGGACACCGCCGGTGAAGCCGACCGAGCGGCCCAGCCCCATGTCGATCCGGCCCGGATGAAGCGCTTCCAGGACGCCGAACTGCTCGGCGACGACCAGCGGCCGGTGGTTCGGCAGCATCACCCCGCCGGTCCCGACGCGGATGCGCGCGGTCGCCCCGGCGACGGCGGCGGCCAGCACGGTCGGCGCGGACCCGGCGACCCCGGGCACGCCGTGGTGCTCCGAGACCCAGAACCGGTGGTAACCCAGCCGTTCGACGGCGGCCGCGAAGGTGACGGTGTCCCGCAGCGCCCGCGCGGTCCGCCCGGGTCCGCCGTCCCGCCGCACCGGCGAACGGTCGAGCACGGAGAGCTTCACCCCGGGTGCAACGCCCGGCGCGCGCCGGGATTCCCGTCAGGGACGCCAGCGCTCGCTGTAGTCCGGGTGGTCGGTGTAGGGCAGCGCGAGCAGGCGCAGGGTGAGGCACCAGTTGGAGCCGGCCTCGTCGGCGGGCACGTGGCAGGTCTCACACCAGTATTCGCTGCCGTAGAGCGGAAACCCGGGGACCTTCTCGGAGACGGTGGTGCGGTGGGCGAGCAGGATCCGCCGGGTCGCCTCGATCTCGTTGATCATCTGGTTGACCGCGTCGAGGTCGAGGTCGGTCAGCCCGCGGATCCGCTGCTCCACGGCGACCTTCGTCTCCCCGCGGTTCATCGTGTCGCCGGCTTGCGCCTTGTTGACGGCCTGCATGATCAACGCCTGCCGGGCGCCGACGCGCGCGGCGAGGAATGCGATCAGGTCGTCCACGAAGGGCCTTCCTCTCGTCGAACCGCCCCCGGTCGTTGTCCCGGGGAGTCGTCGATTCGGGACCGCACGTTACGCCGTCCGAGACCATGATCGTGACGCCGAACTCGGCCGTGCAACATTTGTGACCCGAAAGGCGACAGCAAGTGGACGCGCGATCACTCCGCGTTCCGAGCCTCCCGTTTGTCCGGCCGGAGCCGGTGAATTCCGGAGATTCGCGTCTCCCGATGCGGTTGGTCACAGGGCGGGGTGCGGGGATTTCGATTGCCGCTCATCGGTACCGCGGGAGTCGCTGCGCGGGCACGCTTCCCGGCGCCCGCTCCCCGCCGAAGCACCGCAAGTGGCCGTGGGTCGTGGGCGTGCTCGTCGTCCTCCCCGCGCTGGCGGCCGGTGTCGTGCTGGCACTGGTGGTGGGCAAGGCCGCGTCCGGCCCGTGCCTGAACAAGGCCCTGCACGCCCCCTGCGCCGGCCCGGGCGGCACCTGGGTGTCCGCCGACGGCGACACCCGGCCGCGCGACGCCGCGGCGCCCGCCACCACCAGTCCGTCGATCCCCGCCCTGACCGTCCCGACCACCACCGAACCGGTGCTGCCGGAACCCACCGCGAAGGACTACTCGGTCGACCTGGCCGTCCTGTCCAAGCAGTGCTTCGGCTCCGCGGGCTGCAACGTCGTCGTCGAACCCAAGCTCACCGCGCTCGGCGCGAGCACCCTGCTCTGGGAGTGCGACATCACCTACAGCGTCTCGGGCGACGAGTCCGGCGAGCTGATCGAGACCGCCTACGCCCAGGGCGGCTCCTCCTACCGCGAGCGGCGCGGTCAGCTCTCCGGGCGGGCCTTGCTCGGCTGCACCCGCTTCGGCTCCCCCGGCATCTTCGGATAGTCCGGCGGATACGGCAGCTCCCCCAGCCCGTGGTCCCGCTCATCACGCTCGTACCACTCCAGCGCCGTCTCCAGCCCGAACGGCTCCTCGTCCATCGGCGCGTGCAGGTCGCCGTGGGAAGCCAGGAACTCCGGGATCGTCAGGACGTCGAAGTCGTCCGCGTCGACCTCGGTCAGCAGGTCCCACGTCAACGGTGTGGACACCGTGGCCCGCGGGGTGCCGCGGACCGACCAGCTCGAGGCCACCGTGCGGTCGCGGGCCGCCTGGTTGTAGTCGAGGAACACGCGGCCGCCGCGTTCCTCCTTCCACCACGCGATCGTCGCCTTCTCGGGGATCCTGCGGGTCACCTCTCGGCCCAGGGCGATCACCGCGTGGCGGACCTGGATGAAGTCCCACTCCGGGCGGATCCGGACCAGCACGTGCACCCCACGCCCGCCGGAGGTCTTCGGGTAGCCCGTCAGGCCCGCGTCGGCCAGGACGTCGCGGACCACCTGGGCCACCTCGACCGCGTCGGCGAAGCCGGCCCGGTCGGGCGGGTCGACGTCGATGCGGAGCTCGTCCGGGTGGTCGACGTCCGCGCTGCGGACCGGCCACGGGTGGAAGTCGAACGTGCCCAGGTTGGCCGCCCACGCGAACACGGCGGGCTCGGTCGGGCACACCTCCGCCGCCTTCCGGCCGGACGGGAACGTGATCTCGGCCGTCTCGAGCCAGTCCGGCGCGCCCTTCGGCACGCGCTTGGCGTAGAACCACTCGCCTTCGACACCGTCGACGTAGCGCTTCAGCGTCGTCGGCCGCTCGCCGATCGCGCGCAGCAGGGGCGCGCCGACCGTGATGTAGTGCTCGACGACCTGGCGCTTGGTGATGCCGCGCTGGGGGAAGTACACCTTGTCCGGGCTCGAGACGCGGACCGTGCGCCCGCCCACCTCGTACTCGACCGGATCACCGTGCTTGGGCATGCGGCCACGCTAGCGGTGTTCGCTCCCCCGGGCCGCGAAGAACGCGCCGCCGGTACGCTGGACCGGGTGTCCGGCCGCACCAAACTGATCGTCGCGCTCGCCGTGCTCGCCCTCTTCGCGGCGGCCGCGGTGCTGCTGCCGATCCCCGGTCCGGCCGACCTGCGCGCCTGGGCCGCGGCCACCGGCCCGGCCACGCCGCTCGTGCTGCTCGTCGCGTACTCGCTGCTCACCGTGGCGCCGATCCCGCGCACGGTGTTCAACCTGGCCGCCGGCCTGCTGGTCGGCACCACGGCCGGGATCACCATCGGCCTGGTCGCCACCACCATCGCGGCCGGCCTCTCCTTCGGGCTGGCCCGGCTGCTCGGCCGGGACCTCGTCACGCGCCACCTGCACCGCTCGGCCGTCCGGACGGTCAACGACCGGCTCTCCGGCGGCGGGGTCCTCGCGATCACCTCGCTGCGGCTGATCCCGGTCGTCCCGTTCGCGCCGTTCAGCTACCTCTGCGGCGTGTCGTCGGTGCGGCTGGTCCCGTACCTGGCCGGTACGCTGCTGGGCAGCGTGCCCGGCACCGTCGCCGTGGTCGTCCTCGGGGATGCGCTGACCGGCGACACGCCGCCGGCGCTGCTCGTCTGTTACGGCGTCTTCGCGCTGGCCGGGGCGATCGGCCTGGTCCGGGTGTTCCGGAAACGGACGCCGGTGGCGCCGGCGCCCGAACCGGAGCCCGCCGGACCGGCTGGCTGACGCGAACTGCACCGGGCCGACCGCTACACTCGATCGGGTGCGCGAAGCGGAAACGCGCTGAGCAGGGCCACCACCACCGGGAATTTCGTCAGGAGCAGTCGCCATCGACACCGGTCAGCTGATCGCCGGGCACTACCGCCTCGTCGAGCACATTGGTAGCGGTGCCATGGGCGTGGTGTGGCGCGCGACCGACGTGCGCCTCGAACGCACCGTCGCGATCAAGCAGATCCTCCCCCAGCCGGGCGTCTCCGAGACCGAGCGCGACAACATGCGCCAGCGCGCCATGCGCGAGGCGAAGAACGCCGCCCGGTTCCAGCACCCGAACGCGATCGTGGTGTTCGACATCGCCGAGCACAACGGCGACCCGTGCCTGGTGATGGAGTACCTGAACGGCCCGAGCCTCTCGACGATCCTGTCCCAGGAGGGCACGCTCCCGCTCGGCCGGGTCGCCCGCCTCGGCGAGCAGGTCGCCTCCGCGCTGGTGGCCGCGCACCGCGCCGGGATCGTGCACCGCGACGTCAAGCCGGGCAACATCCTCATCGACGAGACCGGCACCGCGAAGATCACCGACTTCGGCATCTCGCGCGCGGCCGGCGACATGACGCTGACGGCGACCGGCCTGATCGGCGGCACCCCCGCCTACCTGGCGCCCGAGCTGGCGCGCGGCGCCGACCCGGTGCCCAGCTCCGACGTCTTCGCCCTCGGCGCGACCCTCTACCAGGCGATCGAGGGCACCACGCCGTACGGCAACACGACCAACCAGCTCGCGCTGCTCTACGCGGCCGCGAACGGCCAGATCAACCCGCCGGTGCAGGCCGGCGGCGCCACCGCGCTGCTGATGAGCCTGCTGCGCAGCGAGCCGGGCGAGCGGCCGTCCATGGCCGAAGCCCGGGAACGGCTGGCCGCGCTGGCCCGCACCGAGCCCGGCGGCATGTCGGCGTCCCCGCCGCTGCTCTCCGGCGGCGCGGGCCGCAAGCCGGCCGGGCCCGCCGAGGGTGGCGAGCGGCCGCCGTGGCAACGGACCGACCAGCCCGCGCCGTCGTCACCGCCGGTCGGCACCCCGGTGCCCACGGCCAAGGCGGCGTCCAACCCGCCGCGCCCGACGGCGGCGTTCATGCCGATGCGGTCGCCGGCGGCGCCGCCGAACACCCCGCCCAGACCGATGCCCGCGGCGACGCCGTCGGCCAGGGCTCCGCAGTACTCGTCGAGCACCGCGAAGCCGGACAACAAGCGCAAGTACGCGATCTTCGCCGGCGCGGGCGCCGCGGTCGTCGTGGCCGCGGTGATCCTCTTCCTGACGCTCAACTCGGGTGACGGCGGCACCGGCGGCAACCAGGTCGGGCAGTCGGCGGGCTCCCAGCCGAGCACGGGCCAGACCACCCCGAACAGCAGCAGCCCGAGCACCCCCGCCGCGCCCGCCGACCTGGGCAAGACGCCGTCGGAGGGCAAGATCACCGACTACGGCCAGGCCGGACGGCTGCTCACCGACAGCTACTACCCGAACCCGGCCGCAGGCTGGAACCTGCTGACACCCGCGGCGCAGGCGGTCTACGGCTCGGAGGCGGAGTACCAGGCCTACTGGGCGGACCAGAAGAAGAACATCCAGGGCTACCGCAAGGCCCAGGCGGATGGGGGCAGCGGGAACGACGGCTCGCTGAACCTGACGATGGAGATCAACGGCATCCGCCGTCCGTACCACATCGTGTTGGTGAACGGCCAGCTGCTGATCGACAGCAACACCCGGCTCGACGCGAATCCCAGCACCGGCCTGTAAGAGACTTAACGCGCCGCTGGTGGGCTGACGGGCGCGGATGGCCTACCGTGGAGCCATGGCCGACAACGGAGCTTCGCTGCCGGGCCAGAATCCTCGCTTCCACGAGGATCTGGTCGGCCTCGACCCGTACGACCCGGAGGCGCGCGCGTTCGCGGAGCACCTCGACCGGATCGAGCGATCCGGTCCCAACTACACGATCGAAGCCGCGCTCGACGGCGTGTCCGACTTCGCCGATTCCAGCAACCGCCTCGGCGGGCTGCGGTACTGGGTGTCGGCGCTGATCGTGGTCCTCATCGTGCTCGGCGTGATAGTCGCCGCATGGGACATCGTGGTGCACGCCCTGGCGTGGCTCGCGGCGTAACGTGGAACGGGTGAAAGGTATGAAACCCGTTGTCGGCGCCACCCCGCGCGTCGTGAAGTCCGAGCAGGAATGGCGGGCGGAGCTGGGCCCGGAGGAGTACGCGGTGCTCCGCCAGGCCGGCACCGAACGGCCGTTCACCGGTGAGTACACCGACACCAAGACCACCGGCGTCTACGAGTGCCGCGCGTGCGGCGCCGAGCTCTTCCGCAGCGACACGAAGTTCGAGAGCCACTGCGGCTGGCCGTCGTTCTACGACCCCGCCGACTCCGACGCCGTGCTGCTGCGCGAGGACCGGACCATGGGCATGAAGCGCATCGAGGTCCTCTGCGGCTCCTGCCACAGCCACCTCGGGCACGTCTTCGAGGGCGAGGGGTACGCCACCCCGACCGACCAGCGCTACTGCATCAACTCGATTTCGCTGAAGCTGGTGCCGCAGCCGTAGCACCGCCAGCCTAAATCCTCCTTAAGCCGACAACCCACCGCCCTTCCTCGGACGTAATCTCCGCACACGGACGAGGGAGGGCGGAGTCATGACCGACACGTGGGGGATTCCCGGACCGGTTTTCGCGGGCCTCTACCTGGGCCTGCTGCTCGTACCGGCGATCTACGCCGGGCTGCGCACGCTCCAGCTGCGGCGCGGCCGCGTGGGCGACGCGCCGAACCGGGCCGAAGAGCTGGCCCTCCTGACCGGCGGCCGGTCGCGGGGTGGCGAGGTCGTCATCGCGCGGCTCCTGGACCAGCAGGCCGTCCGGCTCGACGGCACCGGCCGGCTTTCGCGCGTCAAGGGCTCGGCGTCCGACGAACTGGGCCGCGCCGCGCTGCTGAAGATCGGCAAGCACGGCAGCTCGGTCGACCGGGTGC
The DNA here is from genome assembly GCF_055583145.1 of Amycolatopsis sp. NPDC104819. NCBI lineage: Bacteria > Bacillati > Actinomycetota > Actinomycetes > Pseudonocardiales > Pseudonocardiaceae > Amycolatopsis > Amycolatopsis sp. NPDC104819. The sequence goes on from NZ_JBVJON010000006.1 coordinate 350,827, forward strand.
GGGCGACGGTCGCCGACCACCCGGCGATGCGGGCGCTGGAGACCGCGCTGATCGGCCGGGGCCTGCTCGCCGACGCGCGGAAAGCACGGTCGGCCTGGGTGGCCGCCGCGGTGGTGTACTGGCTGCTCGTGGTCCTCGGCGTGGTCCGGCTGATCGCCGGGTCGAGCACCGGGCACCCGGTGGGATACCTGCTCGGCCTGCTCGCGGTCGCGCTGGTCGTGGCGATCGTCGTGACCGTCAAGGCCCGGAACCAGCCGCCGGTCAAGGCCACCGCGGCCGGCCGGGCGGCCGCCGAAGAGGCCCGCCGCGTCGGCACCTTCGTCACGGGGCCCGTCGCGGCGGTCGCGTCGAGCGGCTTCGAGGGCCACCCCGACAAGGACGTCCGCCTGGCGGTCAGCCGCGCGACGCAGCGATCGGTGGCAGAGCACCGCCGCGCGACCCGGACGCGCTGGGCGAGCGCCGGGGGCGGCGGCGCGGTCGGGTACGTCGGCGGCAGCTCGTGCGGCGGGGGCGGCAGCTCCTGCGGTGGCGGAGGGGGCGGCTGCGGCGGTGGTGGCGGCGGGGGTTGCGGCGGTTGAAACGCCGACGCGGGCCGCGACGTCTCACAGCTACGGTAAGCGCACTTCACTGAGGGGAGACGGGCGATGGACGACCCGTGGGGCATCTCCGGACCGGATTTCGTGGTCCTCTACATCGCGCTGCTGGGCGCGGTCCTGCTGATCAGGCTCATCGTCGCGGGCGTCGTCGCCGGCCGGGCGCTGCGGTCCGACCAGGCACAACCCGGGCCGCCGCCGTCGGTCTACCAGCTGGCCTTCCTGGCCGGCGGGCCCGACCGGGCGGTCGACACCGCGATCGCCGCCCTGGTCGAACGCGGCCAGTTGCGCGTCAACAGCTACAAGCAGATCAGCCAGGCCGGGACGCGGCCGGGCGAGCCGCTGGAGCAGGCCATCTTCGACGCGGCGCAGCTGAAGACGACGGCGACGCTGCGAGCCCACGGCCGCCGGTCGGCGGCGATGCGGGCGCTGGAGGACGGGCTCGAGCAGCGCGGGCTGCTGGTGTCGGCCGTGGCGAAGCGGCAGTCCAGGACGTTCGGGCTGGTCCTGCAGCTGGCCGTGCTGGTGCTCGGCGTGGCCCGGCTGGTCAACGGCATCTCGCTCGGCCGGCCGGTCGGCGTGCTGGTGTTCCTGGTGCTGGTCGCGGCGGTGCTGACGATCGTGGCCGCGGTCCGGCGGTCGAAGACCGGTCCTCGGCAGCCGAACGCCGCCGGGCAGCGGGTCCTCGGCCAGGCGCGCACGGCGGCGTCCGGGCCGATGCCGGGCGGCGCGCTGGCCGGCGGGGTGCTGCTGGGCGGCGCCGCGGCGGCGGTCGCGCTCGGCGGCTGGGCGATGTACCCGGACGAGGAGCTGAGCGCGGCGCTGATGCCGCCCGCGGGCTCCTTCGGCGGCGGCGGTTCGTCGGGCGGCTCTTCGTGCAGCAGCGGGTCGTCGTGCTCGAGCTCGTCGTGCAGCAGCGGGTCTTCCTGCGGTGGCGGGTCGTCGTGCGGTGGAGGTGGGTGCGGTGGGTGAACTCGGCATCGGGATCGGCTGGCGGCACGAGCTCGACCTGTCCATCGCGCGCCTGCCGGGCGTCGACTGGGTCGAGGTCGTCGCCGAGAACCTGCACCACGACCACCTGCCGGAGACGCTCGTGGCGCTGCGGCGGCGCGGGATGCCGGTGCTGCCGCACGCCGTCTCGCTGTCCCTCGGCGGGGCCGAGCCACTCGACACGGGGCGCGTCCAGCACCTCGCGGAGGTCGCGCGGGCGCTGGACGCGCCGCTGGTCAGCGACCACGTGTGCTTCGTGCGCGCGGGCGGGCTCGACTCGGGGCACCTGATGCCGCTCCCCCGCACGCGCGAGGCACTGGACGTGCTGGTGGCGAACGTCCGGCTGGCTCAGTCCATAGTGGACGTGCCGTTCGCGCTGGAGAACATCGCGGCGGTGCTGGAGTGGCCTTCTTCTGAGCTCACCGAAGAACAGTTCCTCACCGAGCTGACCGAGCGCACGGACTGCCGGCTGATCATCGACGTCGCGAACCTGTACGCGAACGCGCGCAACATCGGCACGGACCCGGAGGCGTTCCTCGACGGCATCCCGTGGGAGCGCCTGGCGTACGTGCACATGGCGGGTGGTGTCGAGCGCGACGGCGTCTACCACGACACGCACGCGCACCCGGTGCTGCCGGAGGTCCTGGCGCTGCTGGCGGAGCTCCGGCGCCGCACGGACCCCCCGGGGGTACTGCTGGAACGCGACGACGACTACCCGAGCGACGACGAGCTGGCGGCGGAGCTGGCGGCTTTGCGGGCGGCGGTGACGGTGTGAGCCGCTCGGACCTGGCCCGGCAGCAGGCCTCGCTGCTGCGGGCGTTGCTGGCTTCGGGCCCGGCCCCGGAAGGTTTCGACGCCGCCCGGCTGCGGGTGGAGGCTTCGGTGCTGCGGCGCAAGCACGGGCGGGTGCTGGCGCATCAGCGGCCCGAGCTGGCGGAGTCGCTTGGGGAGCGGTTCGGGCCGCTGTTCCTGGAGTTCAACGCGGGGCGGCCGAAGCGGGACACCGAGCGGTCGGGGGCTTATGCGGACGCGTTTGTGGAGTGGTTGGTCGCGGGTGGGCATCTGCCGAAGCCTCGGCGGGGGTTGGTGTCCCGGCTCAGGCGCCGGTGAGCCGTGCTGGGGCGTTGGGGTGTGGACAACCGGGCTCGGACCAGGCCTTCTGTCGGGGGGGTGCCGGTAAACTGGGTGCGGGGGCATCCCCCGGGAAGGGCGGGCCGCGCTTGGCTGCGCCGTGTCAGGGAGTCCAGGTCGGTTTGTCGACTCCCGGCAACCGCGTCCCGAAGTCCCAGTGGGGCTCCGCTCCCGGCAGCCCTCCCGCCATCCGGACCCGCGTCAGCCGGCCGTAACCGCTGTCCGTCTCCTCCAGCAGATCACTGAAGTTCACCTCAGCAGCGCCAGGATCCTTACGCCCCAAGGAATCCAGCCAATGGCCCGTGCCCGCCAAGGACAGCCGAACCCGCCAGGTGCCTCCGTCGGTGACCTGCCGGCGGACCGCCGTCATGATCGCCGCCGCTGCGAGCCAACCCGTTGCGTGGTCCAACGCCTGGAGCGGCAACGGCGCCGGGTCCGGGCCCCACGCGATGCCGCTCGACATCTGGACCAGGCTGTCGAACCCGCGCCTGCGGGCCCACGGCCCTTCCCAGCCATACGCGCTCAAATCGGCGATTACCAAACCCGGGCGCAGTGACGCCAACTCCGAAGGCCCGAAGCCGATCCGGGCCAGCGCGCCCGGGCGGAACGACTGCAGCAGCACGTCCGCGCGGCTGATCAGCTTCTTCAGCCGCGCGCGACCGCCCTCGGTGTCGAGCGCGACGAACGTCGACCGCTTGCCCTGCCCCGTGTCGCGCGCCAACGCTTCGACGCGCGGGAGGTGCGCCGCGCCCACGTGCAGGACGTCGGCGCCGTGTGCGGCCAGGACCCGGCCCGCCACCGGCCCCGCGAGCACGTGCGTCAGCTCCAGGACCCGGACGCCGCCCATCGGACGGTCCGAGTAGAACAACGTCCGCTTCGGCGCCGCCCCCACCGGTTCCAGCGAAACCAACGGCAGCGAAGCCACCGCTGACCCCTGCGGGTGCGCCGCCCAGTCCTCGGGGGACCGCAGCTGGGCCGCCGCTCCCCCGGCCGACACCACCGCGTGCTCGACCTCCCGCGCGCCCCGCCCGGCGACCGCCTTCTCGACGGCTTCGCGGGTGCCGGGCACTCCGAGGCCCCAGCACACCGCCGCTTCGTGGCGCGGGTAGTTGCAGTGCAGGCGCACCCAGCCGTCGGCCGTGCGGTAGTTGCCCGACAGTGGCGCCCACACCGGCTCCGGTGAAACGCCCTCGACGTGCCCCAAGCCCTCGCTCGCGAACGCCGCCGCCGCGTGGCGCGTGTCCGCCGTGACGACGCCGGGCTCGATCTCGCGCAGCTTCAGCAGCTCCCCGGCGGCCAGGGTCGCCGCCGCGACGGAGGCCGTTGCGGCCGCCGCCACCCGGTACGGGCCGGGCAGGACGTCTTCGGCGCCGGTCAGCTCGACCGGTCCCGGCTCTTCCCCGGTGAGGGTGCGCCAGACGCCGTCCAGGATCGCGTCCACTAGGGCAGGGCCGCGACGAGCTCGGCGGGCGGCACGCGGGTGCCGGTGTAGAACGGGATCTCTTCGCGCACGTGCAGGCGGGCCTCGGTGCCGCGCAGGTGGCGCATCAGGTCGACGATCCGGTGCAGCTCGTCCGCCTCGAAGGCGAGGATCCACTCGTAGTCGCCCAGCGCGAACGACGCGACGGTGTTGGCGCGCACGTCCGGGTAGTCGCGGGCCTCCTTGCCGTGGTCGGCGAGCATCTTGCGGCGCTCGGCGTCCGGCAGCAGGTACCACTCGTAGGACCGGACGAACGGGTACACGCAGATGAACTTGCGGGCCTCTTCGCCGGCCAGGAACGCCGGGATGTGGCTCTTGTTGAACTCGGCGGGCCGGTGCAGCGCGGTCTGGCTCCAGACCGGCGTCGACGCGCGGCCGAGCGGAGTGCGGCGGAACCCGGCGTAGGCGGCCTGGACCTGCTCGATCTCCTCGGCGTGCCACCAGATCATGAAGTCGGCGTCGGCGCGCAGGGCAGACAGGTCGTACACACCGCGGACCGTGACGCCCTTGGCCTCCAGGCCGTCGAGGTACTCGGTGGTCTCGCGCCCGGCCGTTCCCCGGTCCTCGCCCAGCCGCCCCGGCTCGATCTTGAAGACCGACCAGGTGGTGTACCGGATGGTGTCGTTGAGCTCGTTGTAGTTGACCCGCGCCATGCCTCCATCCTGTCACCGCGACGGCCGCCACGGCCGCCAGGGTCGGGTGAGAGCACTCACGCGAAGGAGCGGCTCAAGCCGTCAGGTGCGCCGCGATCCGGTGCGCCGCCGCTTCCGCCGTCGCCACGCACGCCGGCAGCCCCACACCGTGCAGCGTCGCGCCGGCGACCGCCAGGCCCGGCACGCCTTCGACCGCCTTCTCGATCCGTTCCACGCGCTCCAGGTGCCCGGCGCCGTACTGCGGCAGCCCGCCGCCCCAGCGGGTCACCAGGGTCTCGACCGGGTCGGCCCTGATGCTGGTCAGGCGCGCGAGGTCGGCGCGGACCACGCGGACCAGCTCGACGTCGTCGGCCTGCAGCGCGCCCAGCTCGCCGAAGCGCCCGACCGAGCCGCGGACCAGCACCGGCCCCGAGCCGAAGTGCGCCCACTTGCGCGAAGAGAAGGTGAACGCCTTCGCCGCGTACGGCACTCCGGCGGAGTCTCGCTCGCCCTGGCCGATGAGGATCCCGGACGCCTCGGGCAGCGCCGTGCCCGGCGGGAGCGCCAGCGCGACGACGGCCATCGAGGCCAGCTCGACCTCGCCGAACGCCGCCGACGCCGCCGGCACCAGCTCGGCGAGCAGCCGCCGGGCCGACGGGGCCGGCACCGCGAGCACCACCGCGTCCGCTTCGACGGTGTTGTCCGCGGGCGCGTGCGCGGTGGGCGCCGCGCCGATGCGCAGCCGCCAGCCGGCGCCGCGCCGTTCGACGTCGCAGACCGGCAGCCCGGTGCGCAGCTCGGCGCCGGACAGCTCGGTGAGCCGGTCGATCACCGTGCCCAGACCGCCGGGGACGGTGCCGAACACCGGCGCCGAAGACGGGTTCGCGGGCAGCTGCGCTTTGGCGGCCGCGGTCAGCGACCCCGCGCCCGCGGCCACCGCCGCGGCCAGGCCCGGCATGGTCGCGCGCAGGCCCAAGCCGTCCGCGCCACCCGCGTAGACACCGCCGAGCAGGGGGTCGACGAGCCGGTCGACCAGCTCGTCGCCGAAGCGTTCGCGCAGCAGCGGTCCCAGCGGCAGGTCGCCGCCCGGCAGCCGCAGCTCCGGCAGTGTCACCTCGGCTTCGACCGCGCGCCGCCCCGCCTCCGACAGCACGCCGGCCACCGACTCCGCCGACGCCGGGACGCCCATCACCGTGCCCGGCGGCAGGCCGGTGACCCCGCCGCCGGCGTGGATCTTCGCGCGGGCCGCCGTCGGGTGGACGACGTCGAGCCCCAGCTCGCGGACCAGCCCGAGCATCTCGGGCCGGCGGACCAGGAAGGCCTCCGCGCCGACGTCGTAGGGCACGCCGGCCAGCTCGGCCGTGCGCAGCTTCCCGCCCGGCGTCTTCGTCTTCTCGAACACGACGATCTCGACGCCGTCGCCGAGCAGCCGCCGCAGCCGGTACGCCGCGGTCAGCCCGGAAACACCGCCCCCGACGACGGCGACGCGCTTCACAGCTCGTGCACCAGCCCGACCACGCGGGTCAGCACCTCGGGGTCGACGCCGGGCAGCACGCCGTGGCCCAGGTTGAAGATGTGCCCGTCGGCCGCGCGGCCCTCTTCGACGATCCGGCGGACCTCGGCTTCGAGGACCGGCCAGGACGCGTGCAGCAGCGCCGGGTCGAGGTTGCCCTGCACAACAGCCTGGCCGCCGAGGCGGCGCACCGCTTCGTCGAGGGGGATCCGCCAGTCGACGCCGACGACGTCCGCGCCCGCGTCGCGCATCGCGGCGAGCAGCTCGCCGGTGCCGACGCCGAAGTGGATCCGTGGCACGCCGTACTCCGCCACGCCGGCGAGGACCTTCGCCGAGTGCGGCAGCACGAACTCGCGGTAGTCCCGCTCGGACAGCGCGCCGGCCCAGGAGTCGAACAGCTGGACCGCGTCGACGCCGGCGTCGAGCTGCGCGCGCAGGAAGGTCAGCGCGATGTCGGCCAGGCGGCCGGCCAGCTCGTGCCAGACCTCCGGCGCCGAGTGCATCAGCGCCTTGGTGTGCTCGTGGTTGCGGCTCGGGCCGCCCTCGATGAGGTAGCTGGCGAGGGTGAACGGCGCGCCGGCGAAGCCGATCAGCGGGGTGCCGCCGAGCCGCTCGACCAGCAGGCGGACGCCGTCGGCGACCGACGCGACCTGGTCGGGAGCCAGCTCCGGCAGGGCCTTGACGGCGGCGAGGTCGCGGATCGGCGCCGCGGCCACCGGGCCGGTGCCGGGCACGATGTCGATGTCGACCCCGGCGGCTTTCAGCGGCACGACGATGTCGCTGAAGAGGATGGCCGCGTCGACGCCGTGCCGGCGGACCGGCTGCAGCGTGATCTCGGCGAGCATCTCGGGGTCGAAACAGGCGTCGAGCATCGGCACGCCCTCGCGCAGCGCGCGGTACTCGGGCAGCGAGCGGCCGGCCTGGCGCATGAACCAGACGGGCGTGCGGGCCGGGCGGTCGCCGCGCGCGGCGACCAGGAAGGGGGCTTCGGGCAGCTCGCGGCGGCCGGACGGGGCGGCTCGCTGCGGCAGGGGCGTGGTCGGAGACATCGCCGTCAATCGTGCCACGAGCCGGGGGCCGCGGTTCCATCGGCGCGCCTGCGCCCGCAACAGGGCGTGCCCGCCCTAAAGTCGGTGCGTGACCGCGATGACGCCAGTGCCCGAACTCTTCCGTGAAGCAGTTGTGGCGCTGCAGTCCGTCCGGCCCCGCCGGGAGGTGCTGCTGGAGCCGATGCGGGCGCCGCAGCGGCTCGCGCCGTGGTCGTACGCGGTCAGCTGCGAGGTCTCCGGGCCCGCGGACGTGCTGGCCTCGGGCCGGCTGGTCCTGCTGCACGACCCGGACGGCCAGGACGGCTGGGACGGCGTGCTTCGCCTCGTCATGTACGTGCGCGCGGAGCTGGACCGCGAGCTCGCGACCGATCCCTTCCTGCCGGCGGTCGGCTGGTCGTGGCTGACCGACGCGCTCGAGGTGTCCGGCGCGAGCTGGAAGGCGCTGGGCGGCACGGTCACCGAAACGTCGTCGGCCCGCTTCGGCGACATCTCCGGCCCGGCCCGCACCGACGACCTCGAGCTGCGGGCGTCGTGGACCCCGACCGACGCCGGGCTGCTGCCGCACGGGCAGGCCTTCTGCCAGGTGATGGCCAGCGTCGTGGGCCTGCCGCCGGTCGGCGTGACGCTCTTCGGGCAGCGCCAGAGCTCCTGAGCCGCGGCGTCCGGGCGATCATCGGTCACGGATCTGCAACAGCGAGCGCCTGCGAGTCGCCTCCCGGGTCACCTCTTGTACGGATGTGAGCAAATTTCACATCCGCTGAACGACGTCCAACATCGGCCGCGCCACTCCGGCGGCGGCCGAGTGCCTCGCTGCGCACGCGAAGTGGTCCGGACAACTACGGACCCCTGAGGACCACCCGCGCTGTTCCTGAGGGCGTTTCACGTCCTCGGCGCGTGCCCCCGTTCGTGAACGAGAGGCCGTCACGCACCGCTACAAGATCAACTTGCGCCGCGCGGCCCGGCACCGGCCCGCGAGCGATACGGACAGTCACCGTTTCCGGTCCGAAAATCGCCGCCGGGGCCCTTCGGAAAAGTTGATCATGCCCCGGCCGGGGCCACATTCCGGGCCTCCGGGACGGCCATCCGGACCCTCGTCACTACGCGCACCGGCAGCTGCACACTTCATCTGCACGGCCATTTGGTCGCCGGTAACTTCTTTGCATCGTGTTCGCTGGGCTATCCGTTAGCAACCGGCCGTGTACTAGCCCGATCGTGTTACTACGAACCCACTGAGTGACTGTTCGTTTGAGATAGATACCCATTCGATCCCCCCGCGAAGGGCTCCGGGCGGCTACAGTGCCTTCGACGACACCACTTTCGGTCTAAAGCTGGCGCGGCTGAACGGCCGAAGGTCCCGGTGCCGGTCGGGGGGCACGACCGACTCCAGGGAGGTAGTGACGTGGCTACCGTCGGCATTTCTCAGGCCGTCCGATCCACGCCAGCCGGTGCATTGCCGGCGAGCATGGTTCCGCACCCGCGGGAAGAGCTTTTTTCCGTGTTGGTGGTCGATGACCACCCGCTGTTGAGGGAGGCAATCGCAGCAAGACTCGCACAGATGGGTGCGGGTACCGTCCACGAAGCCGCCACGGTGGCCGAAGCGAGGGCGCGAGCACAGGCCACTGGGCCTTGTGACCTGGCGATCCTCGACCTCGGACTGCCGGACGGCAGCGGTATCGAGCTGGTTACGGAACTCCGTAGCCACGGCTGGCCGCGCGTGGTCGTACTCGCATCTTCGGACGACCCGTACGCGGTGCGCTCGGCCTTCCAGGCCGGGGCCCAGGCGTACCTGCTGAAGTCCGCGTCGCCGGTCGTCGTGACCGACGGCGTGCGGCGTGTGCTCGAGGGCGGCGTCTACGCCGACCCGAGCGTGGCTCCGGTGCTCGCCACCGGAACCCGCGTCGCGGGCACCGACAACACCCCGCGCGAGCTTTCCGCTCGTGAGGTGGAGGTGCTCCAGCTGGTCGCCGACGGACAGTCCAACAAGGAGATCGGCGAGGAACTTTCCCTCTCCGCGCTCACCGTCAAGTCCCACCTGTCCCGGATCGGGCGCAAGCTCGGCACGGGCGACCGGGCTCAGATGGTGGCGCTGGCCATGCGGGCCGGCGTCATCCGCTGACACGAGCGACATCCCCGCGGGGCGGGCGCACCAGGCGCGGTACGCCCGTCCCGTAGGGTCGCACACCATGGGAAGCACAGAGGCCGAGGACACCGGGATGGAGATCGAGTCCACGGGCGGCCCGGTGCTGCTACGCGAGCCCGCGGAGGGCACACCCTCGGTGGTCGCCAGTCAGTCCGCGCTGGTCGAAGCCTGCGCGCGGCTGGCCGCGGGCACCGGCGCGGTCGCCGTCGACACCGAACGCGCGTCCGGCTACCGCTACTGGCCCAAGGCCTACCTCGTCCAGCTGCGGCGCGAAGGTTCCGGCACGGTCCTGGTCGACCCGACCGAGCTGGACGACCTCACGCCGTTGAAGAACGTCCTCAACTCCCTGGAGTGGGTGCTGCACGCCGCCTCCCAGGACCTCCCCTGCCTCGCCGAGCTGGACCTGCACCCGGCGGCCCTGTTCGACACCGAGCTGGCCGGCCGCCTGGCGGGCTACGAGCGCGTGGCCCTCGGGACGCTCGTCGAGCTGCTGCTCGGCTACACCCTCGAGAAGGGCCACAGCGCGGCCGACTGGTCCAAGCGGCCGTTGCCGGTCGACTGGCTCAACTACGCCGCTCTCGACGTCGAGCTGCTCATCCAGCTGCGGGAAAAGCTGGAAGCGGAGCTGGGCGCCCAGGGCAAGCTGGAGTGGGCCCGGCAGGAGTTCGAAGCGGTCCGGACGGCCCCGCCGCCCGCGCCGCGGGCCGAGCCGTGGCGCCGGACGTCCGGGGTGCACAAGATCCGCAACCCGCGCGGCCTCGCGGCGGTCCGCGAGCTGTGGCAGGCCCGCGACGAGCTGGCCCGCAAGCGCGACCGAGCGCCGAGCCGCATCCTGCCCGACAGCGCGATCATCAACGCCGTGACGGCGGACCCGAAGACGGTCGAGGACCTGCAGGCGCTGCCGGTGTTCAGCGGCCGGGTCCAGCGGAAGTACACGGCGAGCTGGCTGCGGCACCTGCAGGCCGCGAAGGCGCTGCCGGCTTCGGAGCTGCCGTCGCCGTCCCAGCCGACGGACGGCCCGCCCCCGGTGAACCGCTGGGCGGACAAGGACCCGGACGCGGCGGCGAGGCTGTCGGCGGCCCGCGCGGCCCTGACGGCGATCGCGGAGGACCGCCGGCTGCCGGTGGAGAACCTGCTGCTGCCGGACCTGGTCCGCCGCACGTGCTGGCGCCCCCCGGCCGAGACCGACGAGGACACGGTCGCGGAGGTCCTGAGGGCGGGAGGGGCCCGGCCGTGGCAGGTCGAGCTGACCGTCACGGCCCTGAGCAAGGCTTTGCAGGCGACGGCGGCCGCCTGAGCTGGTCCGGCGGGGCCTGCGCCGATCGGCCAAGAGCGATCTGGCGGCGACAGCCAGGCCCGCGAAGGTGAGCCCGCGGCGGGTGCACCGGACCGCCGTCTGAGCGGGCCGGGCGGGGCAAGCGCCGGTCGGCCGCGGTCAGGCGGACGGCTGCGCGGCTTGTGCCGGGCGGCCACGGCGTGCCGGGCGATGGCTGAAACGCAGTGAATGACTCATTCACTGCGTCCAGCGCCATGAATGAGTCACTCACTGCGCGCCCACAGCGATCGGTCAAGACCCGCCAGTCGGCGGCTGCGCCCGCGTTACTCGGCCAAGAGCGATCTGGCGGTGACAGCTTGGCCTGACCGCTGCCTCCGGATCGTGTGGCTCGCGACCGCTCTCAGCGGGTCGCAGCCAGATGCCTGCGGAACCTCGCCGCGTGCTCATCCAGCGCCGCGTCGATCCGCGCCGCCACCGGAGGATCGGCCGTGGTCACCACCCCATGGATGAACACCGGTCCCGCACACCCCGCGATCTCCTCCCGCAGGATCGCCTCGAACTCCCCCGCCGACGTCGTGCTCCGGACCCGCGCATACCCCGACGCCGACGCCCAGCCGCACAGATCCGTGCGCGTCGACGGCACCAGCTGGCCGCCGGTCGACGCGTACCTGCCGTCGTCGAGCAGGACGTGGACCAGCGGGAGGTCGCTCAACGCTCCCGCCGTCACCAGGCCGACCGGGTTCATCAGGAGGGCTCCGTCGCCGTCCACCACCACCGTCGTTCGGCCCGTCTCGCGGGCCACTCCGATGCCGATCGAGGACGCCAGGCCCATCGAGCCCGTCATGTAGAAGTGGCTCGGCCGGTCCGCTATGCCGCGCGCGATGCGGCACGAATAGCCCGTGGTGAAGACCACCGGCTCGTGGGTGGTCGCCGCGATCACGGCGCTGATCGCCGCCGTCTTGTTCATGCTCGCCAGCCGAACACCGCCGGGGGCACCAGCAGGGCCGCGGGACGGCGGTCCGCCGCCACGATCCGGTGCACCCGCTCCACCTGGGGCCCTCGCGGCCGGTCGCCGTCCAGGGTCAGCGCCTCGATGCCCAGCTGGGCCAGCAGCGGCTCGGTGAGCCGGCCCATCACCAGGTTCTCCTGCGTGGGGTCCGGGTCGGTGCCGCGCATGCTGATCACGAACAGCATCGGGATCCGGTACGGCTCGACGAGCGAGGCGATCGCGTTGATCGACTGCCCGAACCCGGAGTTCTGCATGAGGACCACCGGCAGCCGCCCGGCGAGCGACGCTCCCGCGGCGATCCCCACCGCGTTGTCCTCGCGGGCGACCGTGAGCAGGCCCGCGAGCTCGTCCAGCGCGGTGAACATCGGCGAGAGGATCCCGCACGGCGTGCCGAGGAACGGCCCGAAGCCGGCGGTGACCAGCTCGCCGCACAGGTCCGTGGCGACGTCGACGTCCTGGAAGTAGGCGGTCATCACGCGGCCTCGGCTTCGTCGAGGTCGAAACCGACGGGGGTGGTGACCCGCTCGAGGCCGGCGAGGAACTCGTCGAGGTCGATCACCCGGGACTCTTCGATGCCCGGGCCGGTGCCGACGATCCGGGTGTGCGGGGGCCGGTCGGCGTCGGCGAAGTGGACGGCGGTCAGCTTCCCGGCCTCGTCGACCGCGATCACCGGCGTGAAGACCAGGAAGTCCCGGACCGCGTCCGTGTCGCGCAGCACCCGCAGGTGCAGCCGCTTGTCGCGGAAGTGGTCGGTGGGCAGCTCGGTGAGCGGGTGCAGGCGCCGCTTGAACTGGAAGACACCCTTGCCGGGAAACGGCTCGCCGCCCGACATGTCCATCTGCTGGATCTTCTCGTGGCCGACCGAGCACTCCATGCCCAGGTACCAGAGCGCCTTGACCGCGCCACTGCGGTAGTGCGTCTCGTCGCCGTCGAGCACGCCGAGCAGCCGCGCGCGCAGGATGCGGCGGTCGTCGTCGAGCCGGACCAGCACCCCGGCGACGCGCTTGCCGCCTTCGGTGACGAAGAACAGCGCGCCGCGCTGGAACAGGCAGTTCACCGCGGTGTCCCAGTCAGCGCTGCGGGTCGCCTTGCCGTGCCGGAAACCCATGGTGGGCAGGTGCATCCGCTCGTAGAAGAACTCGAGGTCCGCCATCGTGTGGCCGCGTTCCCACGCCCAGTCGTTCTTGGCGCGCAGGTTGGCGAACTGCTTGCGCTCGTTGCGGGAGACCTTCTTCGACATGGCCTCCATGTCCGGCAGCACCTCGAGGATCTGCTGGATCCGGAACGGCAGCACGAGCGAGTTGGCCTGCGGCAGCGCGGCGGCCTGACGGCTGCCGCAGCCGGTGAACACGATGTCGGCGTCCACTGTGGACAAACGGCGGCCGCGCCGCTCGGTCTGGGTGATGTCCTCGCAGGTGCGCTCCAGCTGCTCGCGCAGGAACGGCAGCACGTGCCGCCCGCCCGCGGGGAAGCCCCGGTACCCGACGGCGAGCCGCGGCTCTTCGCGGACCAGCAGGCCGTCCAGCCGCTCGGCGAACGGCGAGGTGTCCACCAGCTGGCGGGCGGCCGCCCAGGCGCCGGTGCCGTGGTCCCACCGGTAACGCAGCTGCGACACCATGTTCCGCGGCGAAAAGGCGGCCATCAGATCGCCTCGCCCGAAGCGGCGGCGAGGATGACCTTCTTCAGGTCCGCGCCGGTGTCGACCGGGTGGAGCCGGTGCTCGGGGATCGGCGTGAAGTCGTCTTCGGAGTAGCACCCCGAACCGTGCACGACGACTTCGTCGGCGGTCAGCAGGCCGCGGTCGATCGCGTTCAGCACCCCGGTCAGGGCCATGACCAGCGACCACTCCCGCAGTTTCCACGGGTCGGCGGGGAGCCGGACGCCGGAGCCGGCCAGCAGCGTCCGGATCCGCGGGTAGCGCGCGAGGCACTCCTGCCGGGAGACGACGATGCCGCCGCCGCCCTGGCGCCGGATGATCTCGTTCATCACCGGGGACGTCGCGGGCGAGCGGGTGTAGAACGTCGGCTCGAGGTTCTCCGCCGGGTCGAACGTCGTCGCCGGGAACCACGGGTCCGCGTCCTGGCGGAACAGCCCGGTCTCCGGATCGTGGTGGTACTCGGGCACTTCCGTGCCGTACAGGCTCGTCACCATGTCCGGGGTCGCCAGGTGCTGGACGAGGAAGTACTGCGACGGGAACTCCGCCGGCGGCAGCATCGTCGTGCCGAAGTGGTGGCCCAGCAGCCCGAACGCGCTGGACACCGAGTGCGCGTGCGCCCGGGTGGTCCCCGGCGCCTGGGGCAGGAACTCCCGTTCCGCGAACGCGCGGGCGGCGTCGGCGCCGCGGTAGTTGGCCAGGTCGAGGGTGTACCAGAGGTTGACGCCGAACCCGGACTTCAGCTCGGCCGCCGCCTCGGGGAAGGCCTCGGTCGCGGTCAGCTTGACGTCGGCCGGGACGTCGCAGTGCCGCACGCACATCGGGTTGCGGGCCGCGAGGTCCGGGTCGGCGGTGAGCGCCGAGGACCAGAGCTTGCCGCGCGCGACGTCGGGCACCAGCGTGACGATCTGCAGCTCCTCCGGGGTGACCAGCCCGGCCCGGTGCGCCCGCAGGACCGCGTCGCGCAACGCGGTCGCCTTGTTGGCCGACGACGGCGTCAGGATCATCACGCGCTCGCCGGTCTCGCGGATGTAGCGGACCGCGCGGGCGACCATGACGAGCGAGCCGAACGTCTTCGTCGTGCGCGTCCCGGGGTTGCGCATCATGTCGAGCAGCACCAGCCGCGAACCGTGGTGCGCGCCCAGCTCGGTGAAGCCGATTTCCGCCACCGAAAAGAAGTCCCGGAGCTTCGAGTCCACCACGGGGAGCTCGAAGCCCGGGTTGAACGCCCCGGAGGGGGCGCTTTCGGCTTGGCAGCGGTCCAGGGCCAGCCGGAGCCGGTCTTCGAACGCCGTCAGGGTGTTCACGCCTTCGATGATGTCCGCAGTCATGGCCGTCCCTGGTCGCCAGTCACGAGTCGCCTTCTTCCCACCGGGGGTACGCGGAGCTTCCCGGGCACCGATGGTTTCAGGCGACCGACCGCGACCGCGTCTCTTCGGCTGCGGCGCCGGTGCGGACGCCGACCAGCAGCCCGCGTCCGGTCAGGCCGCCGGTGTCCCAGGTCGCTTCGACGCCGGCCAGCGCGGCCGCCTCGATGAGCTCCTCCCGGGTGAACATCGCGACCTTGTGGCGTTCGGTGCGCGCGGTGATCTCGCCGTCCTGCGCGGCGACGTAGTGCATGATCAGCTCGGTCAGCTGACCGTGCACCCGGAAGATCCGCACCCGCACCAGCTTCATGTCGGGGTCCTCGATGACCACGACCGCGCTGCTGCCGTCGACCCAGTTCTCCTCCTGGTCGACGATCATGTCCGGCTGGATCCACGGCTCGACCACGAGGACACCGCCGGGTGCGAGGTGCCGGGCGAGGCACCGCATCGCGGCCTGCATGCGTTCGACGGTCTGCACGTACGCGATCGCGCTGTACAGGCAGGTGACGACGTCGAAGCGGCGGCCGAGGTCGAAGTCGGTCATGTCCCCTTCGCTGAACGGGATCCCGGGCAGCCGGTCGCGCGCGACCTCGAGCAGGCCGGGCTCGACGTCGACGCCTTCGCAGGAGTACTGCTCGCCCAGGTGCCGCAGGTGGCCACCGGTGCCGCAGGCGACGTCGAGCAGGGTCCGCGCTCCCGGGTGGTTCCGGCGCACGTGCTCGACGATCTGCCGCGACTCCGCGGCGTAGTCCTTGTTGCGGTGCAGACGGTCGTACCAGGACGCGGATTCGGTGTACATGCCCCGGAATTGTTCGCCGCCTCCCGCCCGCGGCGCATCTCCCGTCGTGGCAAGGTCGCAGCGCAGTCCGGAAGAACGGCGAGCAGGGCAGAAGACGCCCGTGGATCACCGCGGATCGGAAGATGGTTTCGACTGATGTTCGAGCCGGGTTCAGTCGTCACCGCGATCCGACACCAGGGGACAGAGTGGCTCAAACAGAGCGGACAGCCAAGGGATTCGAGGAGGGCCGCACAGCCGAGGCGGGCTGGTTCGGCGAGCTGACCCGGCGGCGCAGCGCGGGTCCGGTCTCGCCCCAGCACCGGGTCCTGCCCCGGGAGATCTCGCCGGAGACCCTCGCCGTGCACGCCGGGACCTACGAGGACCCGGTCACCGGGAGCGTCGGCACGCCGATCTTCCAGACGAGCACGTTCCTGCTCGACGACGCCAGCTACGGCGCGTTCTCCGACGGCGCGCTGCGCGACGTCCCGATCTACACCCGCTACGGAAACCCGTCGCAGTGGTCGGTGCAGGAGAAGATCGCCGCGCTCGAAAACGCCGAGAGCGCGCTGGTGACCTCGTCCGGGATGAGCGCGATCGCCAGCACCATCTACGCGCTGACGAACTCGGGCAGCCACATCATCTCCGCCTACGACGTCTACGGCGGCACCTACAACCTGCTGCGCGAGGACATGCCCTCGGCCGGGCGCGAGGTGACGTTCGTCGACCCGACCGACGTCGACGCCGTCCGCGCCGCGGTCCGCGAAGAGACCCAGCTGCTGTTCTTCGAGACGCTGACCAACCCGCTGCTCAAGGCGCCCGCGATCCGCGAGATCGCCCAGGTCGCCCGAGAGGCCAACGCGTTGCTGGTGGTGGACAACACCTTCCTGACCCCGGTGATGTCGCAGCCGCTGGCACAGGGTGCGGACATCGTCGTGCACAGCGCGACGAAGTACCTCGCCGGGCACAGCGACCTGACCGCGGGCGCGGTGGTCGGGCGGCGCAAGTTCCTCGACCGGATCTGGGCGCAGGCGCTGCGGTTCGGCGGCACGCTCGAACCGCTCTGCTGCTTCCTGCTGGAGCGCGGGCTCAAGACGTTGCCGCTGCGCATCCGGACCCAGAACGAAAACGCGCGTGAGATCGCGAAGTTCCTGGCCGGCCACGACCGGATCGCCGACGTCCACCACCCGGACCTCGGCGGCGACCGCTACGCGAACCTGCGGCGCGCGGACTACGCGGGCTACGGCGGCATGGTCAGCTTCGAGGTCAAGGGCGGCGACCAGGCCGCGCTGGCGTTCATGCGGAACCTGAAGATCCCCTACGTCGCCACGAGCCTCGGCGGGGTCGAATCGCTCGTGAGCATGCCGAGCAACACCTCGCACAGTTCGCTGACCTCGCGGCAGATGGCGCTGATCGGGATCAACCCGGGACTCGTCCGGCTGTCCGCGGGCATCGAGAACATCCGCGACCTGATCGAGGATCTCGCCCACGCGCTCGACGCGCTGCCCGAGGAAGGTGTGCGATGAGGAACAGCTTCAACACCGCGGGATTCAGCGAGGTCGTCCACGAAACCCGGGAAGACGTCTCGGAAGCCTGGTACTGCTACCGCGGCAAGGCGCGCTACTCCCCCCGCCGGGGCCTCTCGGCGTCGAACGGCGCGGCCGTGCTCGGCAGCGTCAAGTCCACCCGGAAGTTCGCGTTCGAGCTCAGCGACGACGAATGGCGCGACGCGGACGGCCTGCCGCCCACCGGGGCGCCGACGCCGATCGACCTGGCGCTGACCGGGGTCGGCTCGTGCTCGCTGAAGACGATGGTCGGCGGCGGGAGCGCGCAGGGGGTTGTGTTCGACACCCTCGAGCTGCACATCGAGAGCGGCAACGGGATCGACTGCCGGTTCGAGGTCGGCGTCCAGGACCAGGACGCGCTGATCGACCAGCTGCTGCGCAAGGTCGAGAACTTCAGCCCGAACCACAAGACGCTGACCGCGGTCGTCCCGCTCGAAGTGTCGTATGTGGACCCCAAGGGTGGTGCCGAGACGGAGACGATCGCCGGCGCCGAGGCCACCGCCCGGATCCGCCGCCCGGTGGCGGCCCGGCGCGTGCGCTGGATCAGCGGGGTGCAGCTGGAGTCCTACCCCGCCGACGGGGACGGCGTCACCGTGCGGATCGACTCGCCGAAGCAGCTCACCGGCGTCGACTGGGGCCCCAACCCGCAGGAGCACCTGCTGATGGGCCTGGCCGCGGACATCGCGGCGCACCTCGGGCAGCTGTCGCGCGAACGGCTCGGCGAGCAGCTCGAATGGCACGTCGTCACCGACGGCAAGGTCGACATCCGCGGGCTGCTCAACTCCGACCCCGAGGCGATCGTGCACATGCAGGAAGTGCAGTGCGCCATCACGGCCCCGGGGATCCTCGACCCGGCCCTGCGGGAGCTCGCCCACGAGGCCGTCGTCCGCTCGGAGGTGCGAAGCCTCATCTGCGACCGCCAGACCGTGGGCGTGACGCTGCAGCCGCCGGTCTACCGAGCCCCGACGTGGCAGCGGGGCAGGAGCGCGTCGTGAGCTCGGCCAGGCACCGCTCGACCGGCGTGCTCGCGGTCGGGGGCGGCCCCGCCAACCTCAGCCTGGCCGCGCTGGCCGAGCCGATCGGCGACTGCGCCGTCTCCGTGCTGGAGTCCCGGACGTCGGTGGCGTGGCACCCGGGCCTGCTGTGGGACAACTCGCGGCTGCAGGTCAGCAGCGTCAAGGACCTCGTCAGCCTGGTCGACCCGCGCAGCCGGTTCAGCTTCCTCAACTTCCTGCACGAGCAGGGGCGGCTGTACCGGCACCTCATCGCGAACCCCCAGTTCGTCAGCCGCAAGGAGTTCGACCAGTACTTCACGTGGGCGGCGCAGCTGCTCGGCACCTACCTCGACGAGACCGTCGAGGCGGTCGAGCACGACGGCGCCCGGTTCGTCGTGCAGACGAGCCGGGGCCGGTGGTCGGCCGACCACCTCGTGCTCGGCGTGGGCCAGGTGCCGTGCTTCCCGCCGTTCACGCGGAAGATCGAGAACCCGGCGCTGTGGCACGCTTCGCGCCACCTCGACCGCGGCCTCCCGGTCGAGGGCAAGGACGTCCTGCTGGTCGGCGGCGGGCAGAGCGGCGCGGAGGTCGCGCTCGACCTGATCTCCGGCCGCACCGGCCTGCCCCGCCGGCTGACCTGGGTGGCCGGCCGTGAGGGCCTCTCGCCGCTGGACGACTCGCCGTTCGCCAACGAGTGGTTCAACCCGAGCTACGTCGAGTACTTCCACGGCCTGTCCGCGGACCAGCGCTCGCGCCTGTCGCGCAAGCAGCTGGGCGCGATCCGGGGCATCACGCAGGACCTGCTGGCACAGGTCTACAAACGGCTGTACGAGATCGACTACCTGCTGCCCGAGCCGTTCGACCACCGGCTGCTGGCGGGCGTGGAGCTGGCGGACCTGGCCGAGAGGCCCGGCGGTTTCCACGGTTCGCTGCGGGACACGGTGACCGGCGCCGAGCAGGAGGTGACCGCCGACCTCGTGGTCCTCGCGACGGGGTTCCGCGCGGAGCTGCCGAGATTCATGGAGCCCTTGGGCGGCCGTCTTCCGATCCTCGACGGCGCGTACGAGGTGGAGCGGGACTACCGGGTGCGCTGGGACGGCCCCGACACGAACCGCATCTACGTCCAGAACGGCGCCCGGCGCACCCACGGCGTCGGGGATCCCAACCTGAGCCTGGCGTCCTGGCGCAGCGCGACGATCCTCAACAGCCTGCTGGGCCGTGAGGTCTATTCGCTCAAGGACGAGGACATCACGCTGTCGGTCGCCTGAGCCCACGACGAAACCGCCGTCCGGAGATTTCCTTCCGGACGGCGGTTTCGCCGTGGATCAGCGGATCGTCAGGCCCTGGTCGCGCAGCCAGACGTCCAGCTCCACCACCGGGATCAGCATGTGGGCGGTGCCGGCGTGGGTCATCGTCCGCGAGTCGCTCCCGGCCAGCTCGCGCAGCGCCGCCGGGTCGAGCAGGTCCCGCAGCGGGGACGCCGAGTCGTCCAGCAACGCCCGCGCGGCGTCCCGGACGGCGACGTCGTGCTCGGGGTCGTGCATCGCCGGGTACGCGCTCTTCGGCCGGTAGAGCACCGGGTCCGGCAGCAGGTCCTGGACCGCCATGCGCAGCAGGCTCTTCTCGCGGCCGTCGGCGACCTTCATCTCCCACGGCACGTTCCAGACGTACTCGAGGAGCCGGTGGTCGCAGAACGGCACGCGCACCTCCAGGCTGACCGCCATGCTCATCCGGTCCTTGCGGTCCAGCAGCATCAGCAACGGCCCGTGCAGGCTGTAGAACAGCACCTCGCGCATGCGGGCGTTCAGGCCGTCCTCGCCGGGCAGGCGGGGCACCTGGGCGCGCAGGGTCGCGTAGCGGTCCGCGGTCTGCGCGTCCGGGCGGAGGGCCGCGCGGGCGTCCGCGGTGAGGTACTCCGTGAGCTGGGGCGCGTCGCCGAGCCACGGGAACTTCTCGCGCCAGACCGTGTCCGAGTCGTGGAACCACGGGTAGCCGCCGAAGACCTCGTCGGCCGCCTCACCGGACAGCGCGACGGTGGACCGCTCGCGCAGCGCGGCGAACATCAGGTACATCGACGTGTCGAACTGGCCGATGCTCGGCAGGTCGCGGGCGCGGCGGGCGGCCGGGATCGCCTCGGCGACGTCGCGCGCCTTCAGCACGACCTCCACATGCTCGGAGCCGATGTGCTCGGCGACCATCGCCGCGTAGGGCGCGTCCCGTTCGGGGCGCAGCTGCGTGGAGCGGAAGTGCTCCTCCTCGCCGTCGAACCGGACCGAGTAGGTGAGCAACGGGCCCTCGCCGGACCGCTTGAGGCTGCGGGCCGCCAGCGCCGCGATCGCACTGGAGTCCAGCCCGCCGGAGAGCATCGACGCGCGCGGCACGTCGGCGATCAGCTGGCGCTCGACGATGTCCTCCAGCAGCTCCCGCACGGTGCTCACGGTCGTGCCGAGGTCGTCGGGGTGCTCGTGGCTGACCAGCCGCCAGTACGGGGACTCGTGGCAGCCGCGCCGGTCGATCCGGACGACGTGACCGGGCTTGACCTCGCGCATGCCGTCGATCGCCGTCTCACCCGGCAGCGCGAACCGCGGGTTGAACAGGATCGGCAACGCGGCCAGCGAAACGCCCGCGCTGAACGCCGGGTTCGCCAGGATGCCCTTGGGCTCGGACGCGAACAGCACCCCGCCGGGTGTGGGCGCGTAGTAGAGCGGCTTGATGCCGAGCCGGTCGCGGGCGAGCAGCAGCTCCTCGCGGTCGGCGTCCCAGACGGCGAAGGCGAACATCCCGTTGAACCGCTCGACGCACCCGGCGCCCCACTCCTGGTAGGCGCGCAGCACGACTTCGGTGTCCGAGCGCGTCGCGAAGTGGTGGCCCAGCCCGGTGAGCTGACCGCGCAGCTCGCGGAAGTTGTAGACCTCGCCCGAGTAGACCAGCACCACCGGCGCGTCCCGGCGACCGGACTCGGCGGTCATCGGCTGGGCGCCGCCCGCCACGTCGATCACGGCCAGCCGCCGGTGCCCGAGCCCGGTGTGCGGGCCCAGCCACGTGCCGCGGTCGTCCGGCCCGCGCAGGGCCATGGTGTCGGTCATCGTGTCGAGCACGTCCTGCTCACCGCGGAGGTCCCGGGTGAAGTCCAGCCAGCCGACAATGCCACACATCAGGTGGTCCCCTTCCTGGTCAAGGTGCCCCAGCGACCTGGGGAACGGCCTTTTCGAACCCGCGGACGTCCCCCGCGAAGACCCCGTCGGCCCGCGGATGAGCCACGACGACGTCGGTGAAGCCCAGTTCGCCGCACCGGCCCACCAGGTCGGCGAGCCGTCCCGGTGAGCTGTACGGGTCGGTGACGACCCGGCTCAGGTTGACCAGCCGGCGCAGCTGTCCGGCCGGGCGGCCGGTTTCCCGGCAGGCGCGGTCCAGCAGCGCGGACTGCCGCCGCAGCGTGCCGAACGCGCGTTCCTCGTCCTCGGCGCCGGGCGCGGCGGGCTCGCCGATGGTCACCCAGTAGTCGCCCAGCTCGGCGGCCAGGCGCATCCCCCGCGGCCCGCTCGCCGCGACGGCCAGCGGCACCCGCGGCCGCTGCACGCAGCCCGGCACCATCCGGACGTCGGTCGCGGTGAAGTGCCGGCCGGCGAAGGACGTCTTCGGCTGCCGCAGCAACCGGTCGAGCAGGGTGACGAACTCCTCGAACCGCGCGGTCCGGTCCGCCCGTGTCGGCGCTTCGCCGCCGAGGGCGGTGTCGTCGGGGCCCGCGGCGCCCGCGCCGACGCCGAGCACGAACCGGCCCTCGCTCAGGTGGTCCAGCGCCATCGCCTGCTTCGCGGTGAGCACGGGGTGGCGGAAGTTCGGCGTCGTCACGAGCACGCCGAGCGTGAGTTCGCTCGTGCAGCACGCCGCGCCGGCCAGCGTGGTCATCGCGTCGAACCACGGCCGGTCGGCCAGCGACCGCCACGAGAGGTGGTCGAGGGTCCAGGCGTGCCGGAACCCGAGGTCCGCCACCCGGCGCCAGACGTCGTCCGCCGACCGGCCCGGGTGTTCCGGCAGCACCAGGGTGCCGAGCCGGACGGTCATCTCACGCCTCGGCCAGCAGGCAGGCCCGCCCGGCGCCGGGCCCGCCGATCGCCAGCGCCTGGTCGCCGGCCTCGGCGAACCGGACGTAGACGCCGGCCGACTGCCCGCCGAGGCAGAACGGGCTGACGACCGACTCGGCCGTGATCCGCTTGACTTCGCCGTCCTCGGTCACCAGGTCCATCGGGAACGTGTCGGCGTGGACCCGTTCCTGCACGATGTAGTAGCCGGTGCGGACGGCCTCGTCGACCAGCTCCGCCCACCGCTGCGGGGAGGTCGTCCAGCCGAAGAACACCTCCTGGCAGCTCCAGCCGGTGGCGCCCTTGAGCACGAACGACTCCTGGTGCTCGAGCAGCAGCCGGGGTAGGTCGTGCCGCTGCTCGCGCCAGCGGACCTTGCGGTCGCCCACCACGCGGCTCCACGGCACGTACCGCTGCACCAGCTCGGTTTCGCGGGGCGTCATCCACGGCTGGCCCTCGGACAGCAGCGCGAGGGTCTTCTTCGAGTGCAGGAACCACGCGCTCTGCGACGGGATCAGGACCAGGCCCGCCTCCTGCGCCACGCGGGCGGGCTCGAGGGAGTAGCCGATCTCGGCCGCGTCCTGCGGGGTGAACGCCGCGATCCCCAGCGGCCAGCGGAGCTTCTCGGGGAGGCCGACGCCGGCGACCAGGTCGTCGAAGTCGAGGTGGATGGCCGGGACGCCGTGCCCGCGCAGCGCGTCGACCTGCACGTCGAACATCCGCGTGCCGACGTCGGGACCCCAGTCGCGGGGCGTGCCGACGATGACCGCCGACGGCGGCTGCCCCAGCTCCGCGCTGGTGGCCTCGATCAGCCGGGCCTGCCGCGAGTAGGGGTCGGCCGCGACGAAGGCAGGCCGGCCGGCCTGCTCGCACATCCGCGCCCAGGCCTTCTGGTAGAGCATGAAGTGCACCATGCCGCCGAAGGCGCCGCTGACGTTGAACTCGACGAACTTCGGGCCGTCCGGGCCGATGACGACATCGGCGCGGGTCATGTCGGCGCTGTGCCGCAGCTCGAAGTCCTCGTCGGGGGTGAACAGCGGGCAGTCGGCGGGGTCGATCCCGAGCGCGTCGATCCGCCCGGAGCGGTCGCCGGCCAGCCCGACGACCGTCCGGCGCAGCAGGGAAAGCAGCTCGGCGGTCGCCGAAAGCAGCTCCCGGTACGACTGCTGCGGCACGACCACCGGGTGCAGCGCGAGCGGGAAGCCGCAGCGCGGCATGCCGCGGAACTCGTGGTTGAGCGTGTCGACGATCTGCTCGGGGGCCAGGCCGATCTCCGGCGGGGCCGTGCGGTCGCCGAACCAGGACTGAGCCGTCATGAGGTCTTCTCCCGTTCTCGCTCGCGGTCACGCAGGGCCCAGCGGCCGGCGAAGAGGGTGCCGAACCCGCCGAGGAGGTAGACACCGGCCAGCACGAACCAGCCGGCCACGCTCCACTCGACCAGCAGCAGGGTCATGATCCCGGGCGCGAGCATCATGGCCGCGGCCTGCCCGGTGCCGAACACACCCTGGTACTCGCCGTGCGCGCCCTCCGGCGTCAGCCCGACCGAGAGGCCGAACCCGCTGCCCACGAAGAGGAGCTCGCCGACGAGGTAGACCATGGTGGCCACGATCAGGACGCCGACGACCAGCAGGCCGGTGCCGTTGTGGCTGAGGGCGAAGACCAGGCAGGACGCGGCGAGGGCGACCCCGGACCACATCCCGAGGCGCGTCGCGGCGGAAACCGTTGCGCCCCAACGGCTGAAGCGGTTCTGGAACAGCACGGTGCCGCCCGCGGAGATGCCGACCACCACCGCCCAGATCCACAGGGGAGCGTGGGTGTGGGCCGAGATCCACAACGGGATGCCCGGGTCGACCATGCCCCAGTTGAGGGCGAGCACGCCGTTGAGCCCGGTGATGACGAGGAACGGCCGGTCGCGCAGCACGAGCGTGCGGCGCTTGACCTTGCGGTCGGCCAGCGACGTCACGTGCGGCAGCCGGAAGGCCAGCAGCAGCGCACAGCAGACGTGCAGCGCGCCGTAGACCCCGAGCAGCGTGACGTACCCGGACCGGGTGTCCAGCGACAGCACAAAACCACCGACGAGCGCGCCGACGACGGTCCCGACCTGCATCACGACGCGGGCCGTGGAGATGCTGGCGAGCCGGTCCTCACCGGTGGTCAGCCCGGAGATGGCGGCGATCCGGATGCCCGGCGCCGACCGTTCGCCCGCGGTGACCAGGCAGGTGGCGAGCAGGATCAGCCAGAAGTCGTGGAGGAAGGTGTAGGAGAAGATGGCGGCACCCTGCACGACCCCGATCCCGACGAGGACCTCCCGCGCCCCGACGCGGTCCGAGAGGTAGCCGAGCGGCCCGCCGACGACCATGCCGACGATGCCCGCGGCGGTGACCCCGAGCCCGAACTGCGCGGGGGTGAGGCCGACCGAGCGGATGAAGAACATGGCCCAGCAGGTGAACCACGCGCCCCGCCCGAGGGAGAGCACGAGCCCGGCGAGGTAGATGGGACTGACCGGGCCCCGCCACCAGTCGGCGGTGGTCCAGGGCGGACGGCGCGGTTTTCGCGTGCTGACCTGCTGTTCCGCCGTGTCGGTGTCCACGCCACCCCCTCCGCCGAGCATTCCTTGCCCTCGACCTTCCCAGCGGGGCGGGCCGGGGGTCACCTCCATGCGTGCGGTGCCGCGCGGCACTCCGGACGTGCCCCCACAAATCCGACAGACACCCCGTGACCAGAGGGTCGACACCCGTGATCAGAAGGTCAACACGCGTGATGGGGAGGTCGACACGGCGGTGAGGGGCCGGCGGCGCCGTGTCGACCCTTCAATCACGCGAGTTGACCCTTCAATCACGCGTGTCGACTCTTCGATCACGCGTCAGCCGGCGGCTTCCTTCGCCGCGGCCAACGACTCTGCGGCTTTCAGCGTGTCCGGGTGGGACTCCCCCAGGACGATCTCGCAACCCTCCACGGCGTAGCCGTACGCGACCACCGCCTCGGCCCACTCCTCCCGGCGCGCGTGCACGCGGGCCACCGTCGCCTGGGCGGACAGCAGCTCCGGGTGTCCCGGCGGCCACGGCGCCGACGCCAGCACCGCCCGCGCGTAGTGGTCCGCGTCCGCGAGACGGTCCGTCTCGGCCAGCGCCCGGGCCAGCAGCAGCCGCGCCTCCCAGGTCAGCCGGTCGTCCGGCCCGGGAAACACCAGACGCGCCGCCAGCAGCTCCTCGGCCGTCGACGCCGCTTCGGCGAACGAGCCCGCCAGCAGCAACCTGTACGCCAGCCGGGCCCGCACCGCGCCCGGCTCGACCTCGGGCTCATCCAGCAGTCCCGCATCGCCGTGATCATCGGGCCGGGCGCGCCCAGCTCGGCCCGGATCGCCCAGCGGACGAGCGGCGCCCGCGGGTCGGCGGACCCGCGGACCGTCTGCTCGGCCTCGTCGAAACGGCCCAGCTGGACCAGCACGTCCGCCGCCTCGATGAGGAACTCCGGGCCGAGCGCGCGGTAGGCGTCGAGCGCCGCAGTGGAGCACCGCGTCGTGGGAGGCGCCCTTGACGTACGCGTACGCCGCCCGCACCGACGCGAACACCGTCAGGGCCTCGTGCCGGCGGCGTCGCTCCAGCTTTCCGGTCAGCCGGGCGATTTCGCCGCGCAGCCGGTCCGGCTCGACCATCAGTCGGTGAGCGTCGCCAGCAGGGTGTGCGCTTCGGCCCGCAGCGCGTCCGACGGCTCCGCGATCCCGATCAGCCGCACCACGCCGTCCGCGCCCTCGCGCACGTGGGCCTCGACGTCCAGCGCCGGGTCGTCGCGGCGGATCACCGCGATGCTCTCCACCAGCCCGAACACCAGGTCGGTCCGGATCGCCACCGCGTCGGGCGCGACCCCCGCCGCCGCGACCAGCCTGCCGTACGCCCCCTTCAGCTCCGCGCGCTCGGCGCGGAAGCGAGCGAGGTTGGGCGAGGACACCTCGGGCAGCAGGTACAACGCGCCCAGGTTGTGGCGGGCCCCGCCGAGCAGGCGGATGTCCGCGTAGGCCAGCGCCCAGAGCCGGACCTCGACGGCGGCGGAACCGGCGACGAGCCGGGCCGCCAGGGCCAGCGACGGGCGGACCGTCTCGGCCAGCAGCGCCGCGAGGATGTCTTCCTTGGCCGGGAAGTGGTAGTAGAGCGACGCCTGGCGCAGGCCCGCGCGTTCGGCGATCGCCCGGGTGGTGGTCGCCGCGTATCCGGCTCCAGTGAACAGCTCGCCCGCCGCGTCGAGCACGGCTTGGCGCGCGTCCGGCCGGTTCGCCGCCGCTCCGCTCGCTCGGGGTCTCCCGACCCCCGCCCCTTTGACCACGCCGGTGATCTTGCCAGGTCCACGGCCCGGACACCCGCACCGAGGTCCGTTACATCCGGATGGCGCTGCCGGCACCCGCGTTCACGCGCCCGAAACCCGGCCGGAACGCACGAGCCCGCTCGATCCGCTAATTTCTATCAGGTGACAGAAACGTGGTCCGCGGAACGGGACGCACCCCCGTGATCCACATTCCACCCGGTCAGCGCTACCGCCGGGCCCCGTTCTTCCCGATAGAGTCCGGCGGCGGCGCGCTCGTTCCCGCCCTCGAACCCCCGACCCCAGAGAGGACGACCATGAGCACCACCGCGACGACCCACGGTGCGCGCGACCACGCCCGTGCCCAGGCCGGCACCGTGGTCGACACGATGCCGTCGATCCCCGCGAGCACGTGGTCGTCACCGCCGGGCGGGGTGGCGCCCGAGACGCTGACCTGGGCCGAGACCGTGGCCGGCGGCGGGTACACGCACAAGGTGCTGGCCCGCGGCACCCGGCTGCGGCTGGTCGACGTCGACGGCGACGCCTGCGCGCACCTGCTGCTGTTCAACGCCGACCAGCCGTGGGAGCGGCTGAACGTCGCCGACACGGTGAAGGTCCAGTGGAACGCCTACCTGGGTTCGCAGGTGGCGCTGCTGTCGGACCAGGGCCGGGTGCTCGCCACGATCGTCGAAGACGAGAGCGGCCACCACGACGCGCTGTGCGGGACGTCCACTGTGGACGGCAACACCGAGCGGTACGGCGACGGCGCCCCGCAGGGCCCCTCCCCCGCCGGGCTGCCGCTGTTCACGCTGGCCGCGGCGAAGCACGGCCTCGGCCCGCGGGACCTGCCCCCGAGCCTCTCCTTCTTCCAGGGTGTGCGGGTCGAGCCGGACGGCGGCCTGGACTTCACCGGGAACGCCGGGGCGGGCAGCGCGGTCGACCTGCGGATCGAGCTGCCCTCGATCGTGCTGGTCGCCAACGTGCCGCACCCGGTCGACCCGCGGCCGGACTACACCGTCACGAACCTCGAAGTGCTCGCCTGGCGGGACGCACCGACCACTCCGGACAGTCTGGAGTGGACATACATCCCGGAGACCCAGCGCGCCTTCGAGAACACCGCCGACTACCTGACCGCCCGGGGGATCGCATGAGCGCGGCGTACCAGTCCGAACTGGAGCTGACCTTCGACGTCCCGGCGCGGGCGCCGTTCTCGACGGTGCTGCGCCGGGGCCAGGAGCTGACCATCGTGGACCTCGGCGGCAACCAGGCCGTCGACTTCCTCTGCTACGACGCGAACGACACGGCCCAGCGCTACAGCGCGGCCGCGACGATCGCCGCGCAGCGCAACATCTTCCTCACCACCGGCAGTGTCCTGCGCACCCAGGCGGGCGCGCCGCTGCTGACCGTCGTCGCCGACACCTGCGGGCGCCACGACACGCTCGGCGGCGCGTGCAGCAAGGAGTCCAACAGCCTGCGCTACGGCCAGCACACCCGGTTCCAGCACGCCTGCGTCGAGAACTTCCTCCTCGAGGGCGCGAAGTGGGGGCTGGGCAAGCGTGACCTGGTCAGCAACGTCAACTGGTACATGAACGTGCCGGTCGAGGCGGACGGCACGCTCGGCATCGTCGACGGGATCTCCGCGCCGGGCCTCGAAGTCCGGCTGCGCGCCGAGACCGACGTGCTCGTGCTCGTGTCGAACTGCCCGCAGATCAACAACCCCTGCAACGGCTTCGACCCGACGCCGGTGCGGATGGTCGTGACCTCCCCCGGAGGCGGCGAGTGAGACTGCTCGTCGCCAACCGCGGGGAGATCGCCGTCCGGATCCTGCGCACCGCCCGGGAGCTGGGCTGGGAAACCGTCGCGGTGTACTCCGACGCCGACCGCCTCGCCCCGCACGTGCGGCTCGCCGACCGGGCCGTCCGGCTCGGCCCGGCGCCCGCGGCCGAGAGCTACCTGCGCGCCGGCACGATCGTCCGGGCCGCGCTCGACACCAGCTGTGACGCCGTCCACCCCGGTTACGGCTTCCTGTCGGAAGACGCTGCGTTCGCGCGGGCCTGCGAAGACGCCGGGCTCGCGTTCGCCGGGCCGTCGCCCGAGCACCTGGAGGTGTTCGGCAGCAAGCACACCGCGCGCGAAGCGGCGATCGCGGCGGGTGTCCCGCTGCTCGCCGGCACCGGCCTGCTGTCCGATGTGGACGAAGCACTCACCCGCGCGGCGGAAATCGGTTACCCGGTGATGCTCAAGGCCACCGGGGGCGGCGGCGGGATCGGCATGCGCGCGTGTGACACGCCCGAGGAGCTGCGCGCCGCCTGGGAGACCGTGCAGAGCATCGCCGCCAAGAGCTTCGCGAACTCCGGGGTGTTCCTGGAACGGCTCGTGCGGCACGCGCGGCACGTCGAGGTCCAGGTGTTCGGCGACGGCTTCGGTGAGGTCCTGGAGCTGGGCACGCGCGACTGCTCACTGCAGCGGCGCAACCAGAAAGTCGTCGAGGAGTGCCCGGCGCCCGACCTGCCCGACCCCGTCCGGCGGCAGCTCGTCGCCTCTGCCGTCGCGCTGTGCTCGTCGGTGCGCTACCGCTCGGCGGGCACGGTCGAGTACGTCTACGACGCCGAACGCGGCGAAGCGGCGTTCCTCGAGGTCAACACCCGGCTGCAGGTCGAGCATCCGGTGACCGAGGCGGTGTACGGCGTCGACCTGGTCGCCTGGATGCTGCGGCTGGCGCAGGGTGACCGCGCGATGTTCCGCGCGGTGCCGGTCGCGCGCGGGCACGCGATCGAGGCGCGGGTGTACGCCGAGGACCCGAGCGCCGGGCACCGGCCGAGCGCGGGCCTCGTCACCCGCGTCACGCTCCCCGAAGGCGTCCGGGTGGACACCTGGGTCGAGCCCGGCACCACCGTCACCACGCACTACGACCCGTTGCTGGCCAAGGTGATCTGCACCGCCGCCGACCGCGCCGACGCCGTGGCGAACCTCCAGGAAGCGCTGGCCGGGACCCGGGTCGACGGCGTGCGGACCAACCTCGGGCAGCTGCGGTCCGCGGCCGCGGACCCGGCGTTCACCGCCGCGACCCACAACACGTCCACTTTGGACACCGTCGAGGACGGCGAGCCGCGGATCGACGTCGTGCGCGGCGGGACGATGACCACCGTGCAGGACTGGCCGGGCCGCACCGGGTTCTGGCACGTCGGGGTGCCGCCGAGCGGGCCGATGGACGACCGGTCGCTGCGCCTGGGCAACCTCGCGCTGGGCAACCCCGAGGGCGCGTCCGGCCTGGAGTGCACTGTGGACGGCGTGACGCTGCGGTTCTCGCACCCCACCGAGGTGTGTGTCACCGGTGCGCCCGCCACGGTGCTCGTCGACGGCGCCGAGCGTCCCCTGTGGACCCCGCTCGAGGTGCCCGCGGGCGCCACGCTCGACGTCCGGGCCTGCACGGCCGGGTTGCGCAGCTACGTGCTGGTGCGCGGCGGCGTCACCGTGCCGGAGTTCCTCGGCAGCAGGGCGACGTTCACCCTGGGCCGCTTCGGCGGGCACGGTGGCCGCGCGCTGGCGGCGGGTGACGTCCTGCACCCGGGCCCGGTGCCCGCGGACCCCGTCGTGGGCCCGGTGACCGACCGTCCGGAGTTCGCGACACAGTGGACGGTCGGCGCGCTCGAAGGACCGCACGCGGCCCCGGAGTTCTTCACCCCCGAGGACGTCGAGACGTTCTACGCCACCGACTGGCAGGTGCACTTCAACTCCGCGCGCACCGGCGTCCGGCTGGTCGGGCCGCGGCCGAAGTGGGCCCGCCCGGACGGCGGCGAGGCGGGCCTGCACCCGTCGAACATCCACGACACGCCGTACGCGATCGGCGCCGTCGACTACACCGGCGACCTGCCGATCCTGCTCGGCCCGGACGGGCCCAGCCTCGGCGGGTTCGTCTGCCCGGCGACGGTCGCCACCGGCGAGCGCTGGAAGCTCGGGCAGCTGCGGCCGGGGGACACCGTGCGGTTCGTGCCGATCGGCACCGACCACGCGGCGGCGCTGCGGACGCGGCCCGCGTCGGCAGTCGAGCCGAGCCGGCCCGCCCGCGCCGACGACGGTGTCCTTTCGCGACTGTCCGCTTCGGACGCCGAGCCGTCGGTGACCTACCGCCGCAGCGGGGACGACAACCTGCTCGTCGAGTACGGCGAGATGAAGCTCGACCTGGCGCTGCGGATGCGCGTCCACGCGCTCGCCGAGCGGCTGGCGGCCGAGGGTGTGCCCGGGATCGTCGACCTGACCCCGGGCATCCGCTCGCTGCAGGTGCACGTCGACCCGGACGCGCTGCCGGTCGGGAAGGCGCTGGGCCTGGTGCGGGAGCTGGAGCGGGACCTGCCGCCGACGCACGACCTCGTGGTGCCGAGCCGCAGTGTGCGGCTGCCGCTGTCGTGGGACGACCCGGCGACCCGCGAGGCGATCGAGCGGTACATGACCGGCGTGCGCGACGACGCGCCGTGGTGCCCGTGGAACATCGAGTTCATCCGCCGGGTCAACGGACTGTCCACTGTGGACGACGTCTACCGGACGGTGTTCGACGCCGAGTACCTGGTACTGGGCCTCGGCGACGTCTACCTGGGAGCGCCGGTCGCGACCCCGCTGGACCCGCGGCACCGGCTGGTGACGACGAAGTACAACCCGGCCCGGACCTGGACCGCCGAGAACTCCGTCGGCATCGGCGGCGCCTACCTCTGCGTCTACGGCATGGAAGGCCCGGGCGGGTACCAGTTCGTCGGGCGGACCGTGCAGGTGTGGAACAGCTGGCGCGGTGGGAGCCGGCCGTGGCTGCTGCGGTTCTTCGACCGGATCTCCTGGTATCCGGTCTCGGCCGACGAGCTCCTCGACCTGCGGGCGCGGAGCTCGTCCGGGCAGCTCGACCTGGACGTCAGCGAGGGCACCTTCGTGCTGGCGGACTACCAGAAGTTCCTGGCGGACAACGCGGACAGCATCGCCGGGTTCCGGGCGACGCAGTCCGCGGCGTTCGAGGCCGAGCGGCGGGCCTGGGCCGCGGCGGGTGAGTTCGACCCGAAACCGGAGCCGGTCACGCGGCCGCCGAAGCGGGTCGAGGCGCCGCCGGGCGGGCACGTCGTCGAGGCGCCGTTCGCGGCGACGGTGTGGCGGGTCGACGTCACGGCGGGCGAGCGGGTCGAGGACGCGCAGTCGCTGGTCACGCTGGAGGCGATGAAAACGGAGGCGCGGATTCCCGCGCCGGCGAGCGGTGAGGTGGTCGAGGTGCTCGTGTCCCCCGGTGACCAGGTCGCGCCCGGCACCCCGCTGGTGGTGCTGGCATGAGCGTGCTCGAACGCGTGAAGGCCGCCTACCGGCGGATCGAGCAGGTCGGCCGGCCGGAGATCTGGATCGACCTGCGGCCGGAAGCCGACGTCCTGGCCGAAGCCGCCGCGCTGGAAGAGCGGGGGCTGCCGCTCTACGGCAAGCTCGTGGCGGTCAAGGGCAACATCGACGTCGCCGGCCTGCCGACCACGGCCGGGTGCCCGGCGTACGCCTACCGGCCGGAAGCCGACGCGCCGGTGGTCGCGCGGCTGCGGGCGGCCGGGGCGCTCGTGCTCGGCACGACCAACCTCGACCAGTTCGCGACTGGGCTGGTCGGCACGCGCAGCCCGTACGGCGCGGTGCGCAACGCCGTCGACCCGGCGTACGTCTCGGGCGGGTCCAGCTCCGGCTCGGCCGTGGCGGTCGCGCTGGGCATCGCGGACCTGGCGCTGGGCACCGACACGGCGGGCTCGGGACGGGTGCCGGCGGCCTTCAACGGGATCGTCGGCCTCAAGCCGACCCCGGGCCTGCTGCCGACCGACGGCGTGGTCCCGGCCTGCCGGAGCATCGACTGCGTGACGCTGTTCGCGCGGACGGTCGAGGAAGCGGCGTTCGCGCTGACCTGCCTGGCCGAGCCCGCGCAGGTCCACACGGGACAGTTCCGGCTCGGCGTCCCGGCGGACCTCGGCCCCTTGGCCGACGGCTGGGCGGAGGCGTTCGAGGCGGCCGTCGCGGACTACGCGGCCGCGGGCGCCGAAGTGACCACTGTGGACATGTCGCCTTTTCTCGACGCGGCCCGGCTGCTCTACGGCGGCGCGTTCGTCGCCGAGCGGTACACCGCGGTCGGCGAGTTCCTCGACGCGCATCCCGGCGACGTCGACCCGGTGGTGCACGGCATCATCACCGCGGCCCGCGACATCCCCGCCCACCGGCTGTTCGCCGACCAGGAGACCCTGGCCGCCCTGCGGACGCAAGCGCTTGCGGTGCTGGCCGGCGTCGACGCGCTCCTGATGCCGACCACCACCGAGCACCCCACGATCGCCGCGGTGGCGGCGGACCCGGTCGCGGTGAACGCGCGGCTGGGCCGGTTCACCAACTCCACCAACCTGTTCGGCCTGTCGGCCCTGGCGGTCCCGGCGGGGACGGTGGCCGGGCGCCCGTTCGGCGTGATGCTCGTCGGCGCGCCCCACGACGACCTCAAGCTGGCCGCGCTCGCGACCCTGCGCGCCGAGCGGATCCCGATCGTGGCGGTCGGCGCGCACCTGCGTGGCCAGCCGCTCAACCACGAGCTGACTTCACGCGGCGGCCGGTTCGTGTCCGAAGTGGACACGGCGGCGGCCTATCGGCTGTACGCATTGGACACTGTGCCACCGAAGCCGGGTTTGGTGCGCGTCACGGACGGCGGCGTGTCGGTGACGGCCGAGGTGTGGGAGCTGCCGGCCAAGGGGTTCGGCGAGTTCGTCGCGCGGATCCCGGCGCCGCTGGCGATCGGCAAGGTGGAGCTGGCCGACGGCAGGCAGGTGCCCGGCTTCCTCTGCGAACCGGCGGCGACCGAGCGGGCGAAGGACATCTCCGGCTTCGGCGGCTGGCTGGGTTATCTCGGTTCGCGGTAATTCGGATGCGCGCCCGCGGATACTGAGGGCGTGAAAGTTCTCCAGTGCGGCCATCTCGCTCCGGCCGCCGGGGCGCGCGTCTGCGTCCATCTCACCACCGACGACGGCCCGCTCTGCTTCCGCGTGCTCACCGGCGTCGGGATCCACTTCGACCTGATCTGCAAAGCCTGCGTCGACGCACCCGAGCTGCTCGATGCCTGCGTCGGCTGCTTCGACCGCGCCGACGCAAGGGCCCACCTCGGCTTGCGCGGCACTCCCGAGGTCCGCCTGCGGGACCGGGACCTGCCCGGTCGCTGGACGACCCGGCCGTGCCCGGTGCGGCCGCTGAACGACCGTTGCCTGGTCCCCGTGCCCGAGGGCTGGCTCGCGCTCACCGACGCGGGTTTCGTCCGGATCGACGACGAGGACCAGTGGCTCCTCGGGCCGGTCGAACAGCGGGAGGAACGCGACGTCGAACGGTGCGACCGCCCGGACCGGCCCCGGGGTCCCGCGCTGCACGCCTCGGCCGACGGCCGGTTCGCGGCCGTCGTCTCGGACTACGGGCAGTACGGGACCGTCGTGGACCTGGCCGAGTGGGTCACCGTGCTCGACCTCGACCGGGACTGGAGCGACAACGAGTGGACGCGCTACCCGTTCGCCTTCCTCGACGGCGGCGAGTTCGTCGCGGCCACCGACGTCGACCGGCTCGATATCTTCGAAGCGGCCACCGGGCGCCTGCTCACCACCCACGCGACGAATGATTCCGGCTATTTCTTCGGCGCGGTGCTGCCGAGCCCGTCCGGCCGGTCGCTGCTCGTCGACGGCTGGGCCTGGCACCCGGTGGGGATCCCGCTCGTCATCGACCGCGCGGCGTGGCTCGCGGGCGATCGGGACCCGGCCCGGCTGGCCGACCGCGGCAACCTCTGGGACGAGCCGATGGCCTGGCTGGACGAGGGAACCGTCGCGGTGCAGGGCCTCGGCGAAGACCGGCCACCGATCGCCGGCGTCGAACTGCGCGAGGCGGCGTCCGGCCGGCGGATCGGGCAGTTCGCCGGGCCGAAGGGCCCGATGTGGGCACACGGCGGGCACCTCTACGTCCGGGCCGAGGCCGGGCTTGAGGTCTGGGACCCGGCCGCAGGCGCGCGGATCGGGCTGCTGCCCGGGTTCGCCCCCCCTCGCACACCACGACGGCACGTTCGCCGAGCTGCGTAACGATCAGCTGAGGATTTGGGTGACCGGCCTCCAACCGGGGCAGTAACCCGCCGATGACCTTGGTGAGGACTCTCCCCCGGAGGCGGCCATGACCACGGCGACCCGAGCCCCGCTCGTCCACTCCTACCTCTACCTGCGGCGCGCGATCGGGCTGATCGGGCTGGCGCTGCCGGTCGTGATCGTCGTCGGCAAGCAGGTCGTGCAGGGCGGCGACCTGATCGGCTCGCTCAGCGGCTACTACTACACCGACCTGCGCGACGTCTTCGTCGGCACGATGTGCGCCACCGGTGTCTTCCTCCTCGCCTACTACGGCCACGACTACGTCGACAACGTCGCCAGCACCGTCGCCGGGCTCGGCGCGATCGGGCTCGCGCTGTTCCCGACCACCCCGGACCACGACGCGACGCCGTGGCAGCACACCTCCGGTGTCCTGCACTACGTGTTCGCCGCGGTGTTCTTCCTGAGCCTGGCCTACTTCTGCCTGCGCCTGTTCCCGCACGACGGCGAGCAGCCCCCGGGCACCGGGGTGGTCTACCGCGTGTGCGGGGTGGTGATCCTCGCCTGCCTGGTGCTGATCGCGCTGACGAACTTCCTCGGCCTGGTCCCCGGACTGCACCCCGCGCTGTGGCTGGAGTGCGTCGCGGTGTGGGCGTTCGGCACCGCCT
Organism: Amycolatopsis sp. NPDC104819; assembly: GCF_055583145.1. Classification (NCBI taxonomy): domain Bacteria; kingdom Bacillati; phylum Actinomycetota; class Actinomycetes; order Pseudonocardiales; family Pseudonocardiaceae; genus Amycolatopsis; species Amycolatopsis sp. NPDC104819. Next base: position 386,129 of record NZ_JBVJON010000006.1, read on the forward strand.
GGCTGGTGAAGGGGCAGACGCTCAAGCCCCGAAGGAACCCGTGAGTGTGCCGTAGCCCACTCGACGGGGCTACAGCACTGGTTACCGGCGGGTAACAAGGGCTACCCTGCGGTCAAGAACCTGTCTACTTGATGGAGCATTCGTGGCCGCACCAGCAACGCCGCTCGCGCCGAACGCGCGGGGCGTGCGCACCGTCGCCTTCGTCGAGGGGGTACGGACCCCCTTCGGCAAGGCCGGCGACAAGGGCATCTACGCCGGGACCCGCGCCGACGACCTCGTCGTCAACGCCATCCGTGAGCTGCTGCGGCGGCACCCGGAGCTGCCGCCCGAGCGCGTCGACGAGGTGGCCATCGCCGCCACCACGCAGATCGGCGACCAGGGCCTGACCATCGGCCGCACCGCCGCGCTGCTCGCCGGGCTGCCGAAGTCCGTGCCGGGCTTCGCCATCGACCGGATGTGCGCCGGCGCGATGACCGCCGTCACGACCGCCGCGTCCGGCATCGGTTTCGGCGCCTACGACGTCGCGATCGCCGGTGGCGTCGAGCACATGGGCCGCCACCCGATGGGCGAAGGGGTCGACCCGAACCCGCGGATCATCGCCGACAAGCTGGTCGACCCGACCGCGCTCGTCATGGGCCAGACCGCCGAGAACCTGCACGACCGCTTCCCCGCGATCACCAAGCAGCGCACCGACGCCTACGCCGCGCGCAGCCAGGAGCGCTACGCCGAAGCCGTCAAGACCGGCAAGATCGGCCCCGAGCTGGTCCCGGTCGCCACGCGCTCGAAGGAGCTGGGCTGGGGCCTGGCCACCGAGGACGAGCCGCCGCGGCCCGGCACCACGCTGGAGACGCTGGCCGGGCTGAAGACGCCGTTCCGCCCGCACGGCCGGATCACCGCGGGCAACGCGGCCGGCCTCAACGACGGCGCGACCGCGTCGCTGCTGGCCGACGAGGACACCGCCCGCGAGCTGGGCCTGCCCGTCGCGATGCGGCTGGTCGGCTACTCCTTCGCCGGTGTCGAGCCGGAGGTCATGGGCATCGGCCCGGTGCCGGCCACCGAGAAGCTGTTCAAGCGCACCGGTCTGTCGATCGACGACATCGGCCTGTTCGAGATCAACGAGGCCTTCGCCGTGCAGGTGCTGGCCTTCCTCGACCACTTCGGCATCGACGACGAGGACCCGCGCGTCAACCAGTGGGGCGGTGCGATCGCGTGCGGCCACCCGCTGGCCTCCTCCGGCGTCCGGCTGATGACGCAGCTGGCGCGCCAGTTCGCCGAGCGGCCCGACGTCCGGTACGGCATGACGACGATGTGCATCGGCATCGGCATGGGCGGCACCGTGATCTGGGAGAACCCGGCGTTCGAGGGGGCGAAGTAATGACGTTCACCGCTGAAGAAGCGAAGGCCGCGTTCCCGGACGAGGTCGTCACGAACGCCGTCACGCGGCTGGTCAAGGTGCCCGGGCTCGAGAAGCCCGTCGCGCTGATCACGCTCGACAACGGCCACGACCACACCCGGCCGAACACCTTCGGCCCGCAGGGTCTCGTGTCGCTGAACACCGCGCTGGACAAGGCCTTCGAGGCCGAGCCGGCCGCGATCGCCGTCACCGGCAAGCCGTTCATCTTCGCCGTCGGCGCGGACCTGTCCGGCGTCGAGTCGGTCAGCGACCCGAAGCTGGCGCGCGAGATCGCCCAGACCGGGCACGACGTCTTCCGCCGCCTCACCGAGACGAAGATCCCGACGTTCGGGTTCATCAACGGCGCGGTCATGGGCGGCGGGCTCGAACTCGCGCTGTCCTGCCACTACCGGACGCTCTCGGAGAACACCGCCGCGATCGCGTTCCCCGAGGTCTTCCTCGGCCTGTTCCCGGGCTGGGGCGGCACGCAGCTGCTGCCGAACCTCATCGGGCCGGACGCCGCCGTCACGGTGATCATCGAGAACGCGTTGGCGCAGAACAAGATGCTGAACGTCAAGAAGACGGCCGAGCTGGGCATCGTCGACGCCGTCTTCGGCTCCGCCGACTACCTCGAGCAGTCGCTGCTGTGGCTGGCTCGCGTGGTGAACGGCGAGATCACCCCGGAGCGCCGCGAGATCAACCGCGACTCCGAGTGGGACGCCGCGATCGCGCGCGCCAAGTCCCTTGTGGACGGACGCACGCACGGCGCCTCGCCGGGTGCCACCAAGGCCGTCGAGCTGCTCGATCTGGCCCGCGAGAACGACCTGGACCGCGGATACGCGGCCGAGACCGACGGCCTCGCCGAGCTGCTCATGTCCGACGTCCTGCGCGCCGGGCTGTACTCGTTCAACCTGGTCAACAAGCGCGCCAAGCGCCCGGCCGGCGCGCCGGACAAGAACCTGGCGCGCAAGGTGAACAAGGTCGGCATCGTCGGCGCCGGCCTGATGGCCAGCCAGCTCGCGCTGCTGTTCGTGCGCCGTCTCAAGGTGCCGGTCGTGCTGACCGACGTCGACCAGGCGCGCGTCGACAAGGGTGTCGGGTACGTCCACGACGAGATCGACAAGCTCCTGGCCAAGAAGCGCGTCTCCCCGGACGGCGCCAACCGGCTCAAGGCGCTCGTCTCCGGCTCGCTCGACAAGGCCGCGTTCTCCGACGCCGACTTCGTCATCGAGGCCGTGTTCGAGGAGCTGGGCGTCAAGCAGCAGGTGTTCGCCGAGCTGGAGCAGCACGTCTCCCCCGAGGCGATCCTGGCGACCAACACGTCGTCGCTGTCGATCACCGCGATGGCGTCGAAGCTGCAGCACCCCGAGCGGGTCGTCGGTTTCCACTTCTTCAACCCGGTGGCCGTGCTGCCGCTGCTGGAGATCGTGCGCGGCGAGAAGACCGACGACGCTTCGCTCGCGACGGCGTTCTCGGTCGGCAAGCAGCTGAAGAAGTCCAGTGTGCTGGTGAAGGACGCGTCGGCGTTCGTCGTCAACCGGCTCCTGCTGCGCTTCCTCGGCGAGGTGCTGGTCACCGTCGACGAGGGCACGCCGTTCGACGTCGCCGACTCCGCGCTCGAGCCGCTCGGCCTGCCGATGACCCCGCTGACGCTGATGCAGCTCGTCGGCCCGGCCATCGCGCTGCACGTCGGCGAGACGCTGCACGAGGCGTTCCCGGACCGGTTCACCGTGTCCGACAACCTCGCGAAGTTCGTCAAGGCGGGCAAAAAGGGCGTCTGGGTCTGGGACGCCCAGGGCACCCAGTCCGCCGACCCCGAAGTCGTCGAGCTCTGGACCCAGGGTGACCAGCCGTCCACTTCGGAGCAGGTCCGCGAGCGCGCGCTCGCGGCCATCGCCGAGGAGATCCGGATCATGCTCGACGAGGGTGTGGTCGCGGAGGCGCAGGACATCGACCTGTGCCTGATCCTGGGTGCGGGCTGGCCGTTCTGGAACGGCGGCATCACGCCGTACCTGGACCGCTCGGGCGTGTCCGAGCGGGTGAACGGCAAGCCGTTCCTCGCCCCGGGCGTGGCTTCGGTCCCGGCTTCCTAGTATTCGCCCTCACGCGGGCACTTCGGCGGCGGCGCAGTGACTTTCAGCTGCGCCGCCGCCGCGTCCGTGTCGATGACCGTGACGCGCTCGGCGGTCCGGAAGCGGGCGTGCAGCTCCTGCGCCCAGGCCTTCAGGTCCGTGCCCGGGACGGCGAGCAGGGAGACCGACGGCGGGTCGACGAACATCCGCCGCGCCTTGGTGTCGTCGTGGAAGGCGGGCACGGCCGCCGCCATCCCGGCGTCCGTGGAAAAGACCACGACGACCGCCGCGCACAGCGTGTGCCCCGCCAGCGGAGCCGGGTTCGTGTCCACCGGCAGGTCCGGCGGGCGCTTCAGGGCCGCGACGCCGAAAGCCAGCCCCACCCCGGCCGCCAGCGCCAGCGCGAAGACCGGGACGACGACTCGGACCAGCGGTTTTTCCGTCACGTCGAAGATCACAGCACACGTTGGTCACCGGGACACCGCCCGTTCACCCCGGCGGCTTAGCGTCCCGCCGTGACCACCGACAGACGCCGGTTCCTCAAGGGCGCCGGCCTCGCGGCCGCCGCCGCGGGCCTCCCCCTCCCCGCGCCCGGAAACTTCGACCCGGACCGGCTGTGCGACCGCTACCAGTGGCTGGTCGGCGACCACCACACGCACAGCCAGTACTCCTACGACGCGATGTACCGGATCGACCAGATCGCGCGCGGCGGCCGGGCGCACGGCGCCGACTGGATCGTCTTCACCGACCACGGTCACGCCGAGCACGCGAAGGTGTCGGTCGAGCCCACCGAAGCCGACTTCCTCGCCGCCCGGCGGAAGTACCCGGACCTGCTGCTGTGGCACGGCATGGAGTGGAACGTCCCGGGCGCCGAGCACGCGACGGTGTTCTTCCAGGCCGGCGCGCGGCAAGCGGCGAAGCTGCGCGAGTTCGAGCGCACCTTCGACTGGCGGCTGACGAAATCCGAGGCGTCGAGCCCGGCGAACGAGGCCCTCGCCCTGCGCGCGCTGCGGTGGCTCGCCGGCGAAGAACGCGCGAAGCGGATCCACGCGCCGGTCGTGCTGGTCAACCACCCGCTGCGCAACGGCCGGATCGCCCCGCACGAGCTGCGTGCCTACCGCGACGCGGCGCCGGACATCGTGATCGGCATGGAAGGCGCGCCCGGCGCGCAGGCCGACGGCTTCCCGAAGCCGGACGGCAACGGCGGCGCGCGCGGCGGTTACGTCAACAACCCGGGCCCGAACTCGTGGCCGGGCTACCCCGCCGAGGCGTACCGGACGCACGGCGGCTGGGACTGGGCGGCGGCGAAGGTCGGCGGCCTGTGGGATTCGATGCTCGCCGAGGGCAAGCCGTGGTGGATCACCACGAACTCGGACTCGCACTACAACCGCGGCGACACGCTGGTCCGGCCGTCGGTCCCGGACAACTGGTACGACACGACGGGCAAGTTCCCCGACCCGGTCGACACCGGCGTCCCGCAGCTGCTGGCGCCGTACGCCGACTTCTACCCGGGCGAGTTCAGCCGCAACCACGTCGGCGTGACGCGGCGCAGCCTCGAAGGGGTGCTGGAAGGCCTGCGGGCCGGCCGGATCTGGCTGTCCCACGGCGGTCTGGTGCAGGATCTGGCGGTCGGCGTGTCCGGCGGCGGTGACTCGGCGACGCTGGGTGGACGGGTGCGGGTGCGGCGCGGTTCCGACGTCACGCTGGTGGTTTCGGCGCGGCTCGCGGCCCGGCCCAACGGCGGCGGCTCGGTGCCGCGGCTGGCCCGGCTGGACGTCATCGCGGGCCCGGTGACCGGCCGCGTCACCGACCCCGAGACGATGACCGCGCCCGGCACGCAGGTGGTGGAGTCGTTCGAACCGCGCTGGGCGCCGGGACGGCAGGTGGTCTTCCACTACACGTTCCGGAACGTGCGCGAGCCGTTCTACACGCGGATCCGCGGCACGGACGGCCGCGAGGGCGCGTTCGAGCCGACGCCGGACGTCATCGGGCAGGCCAACCCGTTCGAAGACCTGTGGCTGTACGCGAACCCGATCTTCGTGGACGTCCAGTAGGGAGCCTGCCGCAGTGGTCGTGAGTGGTAAGTAGGGTTCTAACCCGACTAACCACTCACGACCGGGTCAGCGCACCGGCAGGTGGACGGTCACCCCGAGACCGCCGCCCACGATCGGCTCCGCCGTCACGGTGCCGCCGTGGGCCTGGACCGCCGCGCGGACGATCGACAGCCCCAGCCCGGCGCCGTGGCGGGCCGTGCGGGCCGTGCCCGCGCGGCGGAACGGCTCGAACAGCTCCGCCACGCCCGCCGGGTCGACCAGGCCGCCCGAGGACCGGACCCGCAGCATCGACCACTGCGGGCCGGCCTGGGTCGTGACGTCCAGCCAGCCGCCTTCGACGTTGTGGCGCACCGCGTTCTCGAGCAGGTTGCCCGCGATCCGTTCCAGCAGCGCGGGATCACCGAACGCCGGAGCGGGCGCCACGGCGAACTTCGCCTGGATGCCGCGGTGCTCGGCCTCGGCGCGGACGGCCCGCCAGGCGCGGTCGACCACCGCCGCGAGATCGACCGGCTCGCGCACGCCGAGCCCGGCGCCGTCGGTGCGGGCCAGCAGCAGCAGCGAGTTGACCAGCTGCCCGGCGCGCTCGGTGGCGTCGCGGACCACACCGCCCATCCGCCGCAGCTCGGCCTCGTCGGCCTCGTCGTCGGCGAGGGTGACGTCGAGCTCGGTGCGGATCACCGACAACGGCGTCCGCAGCTCGTGGCTCGCGTTCGCGACGAAGTGGCGTTGCGCGTCGAACGCGGCCTGGAGCCGGTCGAGCATGTCGTCGAACGTGCCGGCCAGCTCGGCGAGCTCGTCGCGGGAGCGGACCCCGCCGATCCGCTCCCCCATCGACTCGACCGAGAGCCGCCGGGCCGTGCCGGTGATCTCGCGCAGCGGCAGCAGCACGCGCGAGGTGAACGTCCAGGCGAGGATCGCCGCGGCCGCGACCACCAGCAGGAACGCGATCGAGCCGAACAGCAGCATCCGGTTGCGGGCGTGCACACGCAGGTGTTCGGCGAGCGTGGACGCGTCGACCTGGACGCCGTCGACGACCACCGTGCTGCCCGGCGGCATCTGCGGGACGGCGTCGAGCGAGTCCCGCACCAGCGTCCAGGCCAGCCAGAGCAGCAGCAGGCTGACGGCGGCAACCAGCACGGTCGCCAGCAGGGTGATCCGGGCGCGGAGGCTGCGGGTGCCCGGCAGGTTCACGCGCGCTGCGGCGCGCCGGGCTCCGGCACCCGGTACCCGGAGCCGACCACGGTCTCGATGATCCCCGGCTCGCCGAGCTTCTTGCGCAGTGTCATGACGGTGACCCGGACGGTCGTGGTGAACGGGTCGGCGTTTTCGTCCCACACCCGCTCGAGCAGCTCCTCGCTGCTGACCACCGAACCGGCGGCCGAGAGCAGCACCTCGAGCACGCCGAACTCCTTGCGCGTCAGCTCGACCGGCCCGCTGGCGCGGCGCACGGTGCGCTTCGCCGGGTCGAGCTCGACGTCCCCGGCCGTCAGCAGCGGCGGCGCGGCCGGCGTGGCCCGCCGGCCCAGCGCCCGCACCCGCGCGACCAGCTCGGGAAAGGCGAACGGCTTCGCGAGGTAGTCGTCGGCGCCGAGCGACAGCCCCTCGACCCGGTCCGAGACCGAGCTGCTGGCGGTCAGCATCAGCACCCGGGTCAGCTCCCCGGACGCGACGATCTCCCGGCACAGCTCGTCCCCGGACATCCCGGGCAGGTCTCGGTCCAGCAACACGACGTCGTACCGCGTGACGGCCGCCTTCTCGTGGCCGTCGTCCCCGGTGAGCGCGACGTCCACCGCCATCCCTTCGCGGCGCAGGCCACGGGCGATCGCGTCGGCCAGGGGTTCTTCGTCCTCGACTACCAAAACTCGCACCGCACCACAATCCCATATTTTCCTGAGAGTGCCCTTTAAGGACTGTGTGCGTCAGGTGTGGTCCACCGCAGGGCGAACCACAGCCGCATCCGGACCTCCGGATCCGCCAGATCCACCGCCAGCGCCCGTTCCACCTGCGCGATCCGGTGCCGGACGCTGTTGCGGTGCACGCCCAGCTCGGCCGCCGCCGGTTCCCAGCCGCCGTGGTGGGCCAGCCACGTCCGCAGCGTGCGGACCAGCTCGCGGTCGCCCGCGCGGTCCAGCGCCACCAGCGGTTCCAGCGCCTTCGCCGCGAACTCGCGGGAGGCGTCCGGGGGCACCACCGCGTCGAAGTCCAGGGCCCCGCCGCCGGCGACCACCGGGCGGCCCAGCACCCGGGCCCGCGAAAGCAGCAGCTCCACCTCGGCCAGGCCGTCGGCCAGCCGCTCGGCCTCGACCGGCGAGCCCACCGCCGTCAGCCAGCCGGCCGCGCGCAGGTCCTCCAGCAGCTCGGGGGACGGCGGCGCCCCCGCGATCGCGACGAACGACGGCCCCGGACGGACGTCCACCAGCGGCGTGTCCAGGCGGGCGCGCAGCCAGTCCGGGCGTTGCGCGACCTCGCCGGGACCGCGGCGGTGCGGCGTCCCGGCGACCAGCCGGCCGACCCCCGAGCCGAGCAGGGCCCGGGCCACCCCGCGCGCCGACGTCCGGCCGAGCAGCAGGCCGGTCGCCGCCGCGCCGAGCTCGGCCGTGTCGGAGCCCGCACGGCCGACCAGGCCGAGCAGCGCCGCGCCGACCGCGAGGATCGACCGGTCGGCGCCGTCGAACCGCCGGGCGCGGCCGACCACCACCAGGTGCGACGCCGTCGCCTGCGGATACACCGGCTGCACGACGACGAACCCGCCGTCGACCTCGGTGGTCGCGCTCCGGATCCCGCTGCCCGCGCGGACGGTCGCCACCAGCTCACGCACTTCGGGCGGCAACGGCGACGGCGCGTCGTGCGCCGACGCCAGCACGTCCCCGGCGCCGACGAGCGCGACCCACGACCGCAGCTGGTCCGCCAGTGACGAGGTCAGCGAACCCAGCCCGCCACCGGCCGCGCGGGTCAGCGCCTCGCGCGCCGCGGTGATCCGCCGCTGCTCCCGCTGGCCCGCCTCGGTCAGCGCGACCGACACCGCCCGGTTGACGGCGAGGAACGGCGTCCGCGACGGCACCACCAGCAGCGGCAGCCCGTGCCGCACACACGCCTCGCGCAGGCCGTCCGGCAGCGTCTCGAACACCGTCGGGGTGAGGCCGAACCCCAGCGCCGTCACCCCGGCGTCCCGCAGCCCGCGGACGTAGGTGTCGACCTCGGCCGGCAGGTTCACCCCGGCGGTGAGGATCAGCTCGGCGCCGACCAGGTACGGCGCGGGGTCGCGCAGCTCGCTGACGTGCGCCCAGCGCACCGGCGTGTCCAGCGCGCCCGGCCGCAGGGTTTCGCGGACGACGTCCAGCGCCAGCTCCCGGTTGCCGACGACGGCCCGTAACGGGACAGTCACCTCACTGGCCGGTGGATCCAAGGTCTGGGTCATTTCATCCTCACGAGCCTTGACAATGGGATGCATTGTCCCATCCACACCGGCCCGCGCGCGAACCTACGGTGGCCCGAACACCACCAGCACACAGCAAGAGGAGGTAAGCCGTGACCGGGGACTACACCGTGATCGCGCTCTACATCGCGGGCATGCTCGGGGTCGGCTGGTACGGCCTCCGGCTCGCCAAGACGAAGTCCGACTACCTCGTCGCCGGGCGGCGGCTGGGCTGGTTCATGTACTCCGGCACCATGTCGGCCGTCGTCCTCGGCGGCGCGTCCACGGTCGGCGGCGTGAAGCTCGGCTACACCTACGGCCTCTCCGGGATGTGGCTGGTCGTCAGCATCGGCGTCGGCATCCTGGTGCTGCACGCGCTGTTCGCGCGCCGGCTGGTGAAGCTGAAGGTCTACACCGTCGGCGAGATGCTCGACCTGCGCTACGGCGGCCGCACCAGCGCGGTGTCCGGCGTGGTCATGTGGGGCTACACCCTGATGCTGACGGTGACCTCGACATTGGCGTTCGCGTCGATCTTCAAGGTGCTCTTCAACCTGCCTAACTGGGCCGGGATCGCGATCGGCGGCTCGATCGTGGTGCTCTACTCGGTGCTCGGCGGCATGTGGTCGATCACGCTGACCGACATCGCCCAGTTCGTCATCAAGACCATCGGCATCCTGGCGATCCTGCTGCCGGTCGCGATCAGCTCCGCGGGCGGCTTCGAGGGCATGAGCGAAAAGCTCGACGCGAGCTTCTTCAGCTTCACCTCGATCGGCACCGACACGATCATCACCTACTTCGTCATCTACACCTTCGGCCTGCTGATCGGCCAGGACATCTGGCAGCGCGTGTTCACCGCCCGCACCCCCGCGATCGCGACGTCCGGCGGCATCACCTCCGGCGTCTACTGCCTGGTCTACGGCCTGGCCGGCGCGCTGATCGGCACCGCGGCGCACACGCTGTACCCGGACCTCGCCAGCGCGCAGGACGCGTTCGCGACGATCGTCGAACGCCTGCTGCCGACCGGTGTCCGCGGCCTGGTGCTGGCCGCCGCGCTGTCGGCGATGATGTCGACGGCGAGCGGCGCGCTGATCGCGTGCTCGACGACCACGACGTCGGACCTGCTGACGAAGGTGGGCCTCAAGAAGGGCGGCGAAGTCAGCCGGAACCGCATTGCCACGCTGGTCCTCGGGCTGCTCGCGATCGGCATCGCGATGATCGTCGACGACGTCGTCAACGCGCTCACCATCGCCTACGACATCCTGGTCGGCGGCCTGCTGGTGGCGATCGTCGGCGCGCTGTTCTGGAAGCGCGGCACCCGGCAGGGCGCGTACGCGTCGATGGTCGCCGGCACCGTGTTCGTGGTCGCCTTCATGATCATCGACGGCGTCGACGCCAACACGCCGATCTACTGGGGCCTGGGCGCGAGCCTGGTGGTCTACCTGGCCGTCAGCTTCGCCACGCCCCGCACGGCCGACTCGATCCTCGGTGTCTGGACCCGCCGCCTGGCCGGCGAAGACACCCCGACCCCGACCCGGGAACAGGAGCCCACCAGTGCCTAACATCGGACCCCTCGATTCGTCGCGGGTTCCCCGCTTCGCCGGCTTCGCGACCTTCGCGCGGCTGCCTCGCCTCGACCAGGTCGAGCACGCCGACGTCGCCGTGGTCGGGGTGCCCTTCGACTCCGGGGTCTCCTACCGGCCCGGCGCGCGGTTCGGCCCGGCCGCGGTCCGCGAGGCGAGCCGGCTGCTGCGGCCGTACCACCCCGAGCTGGACGTCTCGCCGTTCGCCGAACGCCAGGTGGTCGACGCCGGCGACGTCGCGGTCAACCCGTTCAACATCGGCGAGGCGATCGAGACGCTCCAGCAGGAAGCCGAAGCGCTGCAGGCGAACGGGACGCGGCTGGTGACCGTCGGCGGGGACCACACGATCGCGCTGCCGCTGCTGCGGGCCGTGGCGAAGCGGCACGGACCCGTTGCCCTGCTGCACTTCGACGCGCACCTCGACACCTGGGACACCTACTTCGGCGAGCCGTACACCCACGGCACCCCGTTCCGGCGCGCGTCGGAGGAAGGGATCCTCGACACGAGCGCGCTTTCGCACGTCGGGACGCGCGGGCCGCTGTACGGCAAGCGGGACCTCGAAGAGGACCGCCGACTCGGCTTCGGCATCGTCACCTCCGGCGACGTCATGCGCCGCGGCGTCACCGAGACCGTCGACGCGCTGCGGCAGCGGATCGGCGACCGGCCGCTGTACGTCTCGGTCGACATCGACGTCCTCGACCCGGCCCACGCGCCGGGCACCGGCACCCCGGAAGCCGGCGGGATGACCAGCCGCGAGCTGCTGGAGATCCTGCGCGGCCTGCGCGACCTGAACCTCGTCGGGGCCGACGTCGTCGAGCTGGCGCCCGCTTACGACCACGCCGAGATCACCGCCATCGCGGCCTCCCACGTCGCCTACGACCTGGTGAGCCTGCTGACCTTGGGGAAGAGCGCATGACGGACACCGAACGCATCGGCGGCGACGTCGTCGTCGAAACCCTGCGCGCCCTGGGCGCCGACACGGTCTTCGGCCTGCCGGGCCAGCACGCGCTGGGTCTGTTCGAGGCGCTGCGGCGCGCCGACGACGTGCGCGTGGTCAGCTCGCGCGTCGAGAACAACCTGGCTTTCGCCGCCGACGGGCACACCCGGGCGCGGCTCGCGGCCAACCCGGACGGACCGGTGCCGGTGACGCCGCTGATCGTCTCCACCGGCCCGGGCGCGCTGCTGACGCTGGCTTCCCTGCAGGAGTCCCGCGCGGCGTCGGTGCCGGTGCTCGGGATCTCGAGCCAGATCCCGGTCGCCGGGCTCGGCGGCGGCCGGCACGGGTACCTGCACGAGCTGCCCGACCAGCAGGCGAGCTTCCGCGACATCGTGAAGTCCGTGCACGTTGTGCGCCGCGCGAGCCAGATCCCTTCCGCGCTGCGCGAAGCGTGGACGTCGGCCGCGACCGCGCCGTACGGCCCGGTGTGGGTCGAGATCCCCCAGGACGTCCTGCTCGGCCCGGCCGGGCTCCCGCCGATCACGTCGGTGTCGGCCGCTCCCCCGGTCTTGGAGCCGCTGCCGGAGCTGGTCACCGAGGCGGCTCAGCTGCTGGGCGCGGCGGCGAACCCGGTCATCCTGGCCGGCGGTGGCGCGCTGCGGTCCGGCGCGCACGCCGAGCTGAAGGCGCTGGCCGAGGCCCTGCGCGCGCCGGTGGTCTCGACCTTCGGCGGCAAGGGTGTCTTCGGCTGGGACCACGAGCTGTCCGGGCGGTCGTGGCTGGAGGACTGGCACACCACGGAGTTCCTGGCGAACGCCGACGTCCTGCTGGTGCTGGGGTCCGGGCTCGGTGAGCTCTCCAGCAACTACCGCGAGTTCGCCCCGCGCGGTCGCGTGATCCAGGTCGAGGCCGACCTCGGCAAGCTGGAGTCGAACTACCCCGGCCTGGGCGTCCACGCCGACGTCCGGCTCACGCTGCAGGCGCTGCTGGAATGGGTGCCGATGCGCCCGTCCGACGGCCGCGCGGAAGCCGCCGTCGCCGGGCTTCTGGACCGGGTCGAGTCGCGGTTGGACGGCCAGGACCTGGCCGTGGAGCGGAAGTTCGTCGACGACGTCCGCGCGGCGGTCCCGCCGGGCACGCACACGTACTGGGACATGACGATCGCCGCGTACTGGGCCTGGTCGGCCTGGAACCCCGAGGGCGCGCCGATCCACACCGCGCAGGGCGCGGGCGGCCTCGGGTACGGCCTGCCCGGCGCGCTCGGCGGCGCGGCGGCCGGCGGCCCGACACTCGCCGTGTCCGGCGACGGCGGCGCGATGTACGGCGTCGCCGAGCTGGCCACCGCGGTGCAGCACAACCTGGACGTCACGTGGCTGATCGTCGACGACGGCGGTTACGGCATCCTGCGCGAGTACCTCACCGACACGTTCGGCCAGTCGACGGCGACCGAGCTGGCGCGCCCCGACTTCGTCGCGCTGGCCGGTTCGTTCGGGGTTCCGGCCACGCTGTCCACTTTGGACACGGTCGGCGCCGACGTCGCCGCCGCGCTGCGCACGCCGGGGCCGTCCGTCGTGGTCCTGCCCGCCCTGCTGAAGATGTTCGCGCCGACCCACCTGGAGAAGGCATGACGCTCGACCTGACCAACCCGGCGACCGGCGAGGTGTTCGGCACCCGCGCGATCGCCTCGCAGTCCGATGTGGACGCGGCGATGCAGGCAGCCGAGAAGGCGTTCCGCGCATGGCGTCGCAGCACTCCGGCCCAGCGGCAGCTCGCGCTGCTGAAGATCGCCGACGCGCTCGAGGCGCGCGCCGGGGAGTTCGCCGACCTGGAAGTCCGCGAGACCGGCAAGATCCGGTCCGTGGTCCTGGACGAGGAGATCCCGGAGTGCGTCAGCGCGCTGCGGTTCTTCGCGGGGGCGGCGCGGCAGCTGGAGGGCACCGCGGCCGGGGAGTACCTGCCCGGCCACACGTCGGTGATCCGCCGCGAGCCGGTCGGCGTCTGCGCGCAGATCGCGCCGTGGAACTACCCGCTGATGATGGCGGTCTGGAAGATCGCGCCGGCCCTGGCCGCGGGGAACACGGTGGTGCTCAAGCCCGCCGAGACCACCCCGTCGACGGCCGTGCTGCTGGCCGAGGTCGCCGCGGAGTTCCTGCCGGCGGGCGCGTTCACGGTCCTGTGCGGCGACCGCGACACCGGCCGCGCCCTGGTCCGCCACCCGATCACCGAGCTCGTCTCGATCACGGGGTCGACCCGCGCGGGCATCGACGTCGCAACGGTCGCGGCGGCCGACCTCAAGCGCACCCACCTGGAACTGGGCGGCAACGCACCACTGCTGGTCTTCCCCGACGTCGACCTGGCGTCGACGGCGGAGGGCATCGTGGGCGCGGCGTTCTACAACGCCGGCCAGGACTGCACGGCGGGCAGCCGGGTCCTGGTCCACCGGTCGATCCACGACGACTTCGTCCGCGAGCTGACCAAGGTGGCGGCGGCCCGGACACCGGCCGTCGACTTCGGCTCGCTCAACAGCGCGGCGCAGTTTTCGCGTGTCCAGGGCCTGATCGAGCGCCTCCCGGCCCACGCGCGCATCGAGACGGGCGGAACCCGGCACGGCGACGCCGGGTTCTACTTCGCCCCCACCGTGGTTTCGGGCCTGCGCCAGGACGACGAGATCGTCCAGGAGGAGATCTTCGGCCCGGTGATCACGGTCCAGTCCTTTTCGGACGAAGACGAAGGTGTCGAGCTGGCCAACGGCGTCCCGTACGGACTGGCGTCGTCGATCTGGACCCGGGACCTCGCGATCGCCGCCCGCGTGTCGGCGGAGCTGGACTTCGGCTGCGTGTGGATCAACACACACGGGCCCCTGGCCGCCGAGATGCCCCACGGCGGCTTCGGCCACTCCGGCCACGGAAAGGACCTTTCGGCGTACGCCTTCGCCGAGTACACGCGTGTCAAGCACGTGATGACGAGGTTCGCATGACCGATCGTGTGACGAAGGTCGAGCACCACGGAATAGCACCGATTCCCCCAGCCGACCAGACCTCCCGCCCCCGCGACCTGTTCCGGCTCGCATTCGGCGGAGCGAACACGTTCGCCACGATCATCCTGGGAACACTCCCGATCGCCTACGGCCTGAGCTTCCGCGACGCGCTCCTGGCAACGGCCCTGGGCGTGGTCGTAGGCGGCCTGGTCCTGGCCCCGATGGCCCTGTTCGGCCCCCGCACAAGGACGAACAACGCGGTCTCGTCCGGCGCGCACTTCGGGGTGGTCGGCCGCTGCGTCGGCTCGTTCCTCTCGCTCCTGACGGCAATAACGTTCTTCGCGATCTCGGTCTGGGTAAGCGGCGACGCGGTGGCAGGAGCAGCCCAGCGCCTGTTCGGCTTCGACGGCGGCGCGGCACTGCGAGCGGTCGCGTACGGCCTGATCGCGCTGGCGACATTGGTGGTCTGCATCTACGGCTACCGTTTCATGCTGCTGGTGAACCGAATAGCGGTGGTCCTCGGCACGGCGATAATGGTGCTGGGAATCCTCGCATACGGCGGCTCGTTCGACCCGGGCTACGCGGGCACGGGCACGTACGCACTGGGCACGTTCTGGCCAACGTTCACATTGGCGGCCCTGACGGCGTTGGCCAACCCGATCTCGTTCGGAGCCTTCCTCGGCGACTGGTCCCGCTACATCCCGAACAGCTACCGAAAGCGCGCCCTGCTGACGGCGCCATTCCTGGCCCAGGTGGCAACGCTCCTCCCGTTCGGCTTCGGCATCGCAACGGCAACCCTGGTAGCCGACCCGGCGGACTACATCACGGGCCTGACGGCGATTTCCCCGCTCTGGTACGCAATCCCCTTGATAGTGGTAGCCCTGATCGGCGGCCTGTCCACGGGAACAACATCGTTGTACGGAACGGGCCTCGACTTCAGCTCGATCTTCCCCCGGCTATCACGGGTACAGGCGACGCTGGTGATCGGCACGCTGAGCGTGGTATTCATCTTCGTCGGCAACTTCGCCCTGGACATGGTGTCGAGCATCAACACGTTCGCAACACTGATCGTGCTGTGCACGTCGCCGTGGATGGTGATCATGATGATCGGCTTCGTCCAGCGCCGGGGATTCTACGACGTAGCGGACTTGCAGGTGTTCAACGAGGGCCGCCAAGGCGGCCGCTACTGGTTCACCCGAGGAGTGAACTGGCGAGCAATGGCAGCCTGGATCCCAGCAACAACACTGGGATTGTTGTGCGCAAACACCCCGATGATCGCAGGACCACTACGAGACATAGCCGGAGGAGTGGACATCAGCCTGCTGGTCACGTTGATAACAGCAGCAGTGGCCTACCCAGCACTGGTAAAGCTGTTCCCAGAACCACCAGAGGTCTTCGCCGAGACACCACGAACAGCCACGGAAGCAGAGGCCCTACCCACCAAGGCCTGAGCTGATGGTCATCCCGTCGCCTGAGGCCCAAGAATCACTTTGAGCCAGGCCCGCAACCCACAACAAAAGGCGAGAGAACAACCCAAGCTTGCGGGCCTGGCTCAAAGTGATAGGCCTCAATCAGGCGACGGGATGACCACCAGCGAGAAGAGAAGGTCATCCCAGAGCCTGCCCGTCCGGCGAGGACAGTCTTTAAAACCACGGCAGAAGCAACTCAGCTACGATTGGAATCCTTTTCCACCGAAGCATTCTCCGAGACAGATCCCAACCGAGAAGCCCACTCCGTAACCCGCCGAGCAACATCCTGAGCCGTCAGCCCAATACGCCCCAAGACCTCGTCCCGGCTCCCCAGATCATGAAAAGCCTGCGGCACAGCCAAATCCCGCAAAGGCACATCACATTCGGCATCCCGGAACATCGCGGCCAGAGCGGAACCGAACCCCCCGTGCCGGCCACTGTCCTCCACAGTCACGACAAGCTTGTGCTGCGAAGCGAGCGCAACCAGTTCGGCCGGCACCGGCAGCACCCACCGCGGGTCGACGACGGTAACCCCGATCCCCTGGTCGGCGAGCCGATCGGCGGCAGCCAGCCCGAGCGTCGCGAACGGGCCCACCGTCACCAGCAGCACATCGGCGCCGTCGACCGGGCGGCGCAGCACATCGACCGTGCCCAGCCGCTCGACAGCGGCGACGTCCGTCCCGACCTTCCCCTTGGAGAACCGCAGCGCAGAAGGCCCATCCGAGATGGCCACAGCCTCCCGCAGCTCCTCCCGCAACGAAGCAGGATCTCGCGGAGCAGCAACCCGCATCCCCGGCACCATGCCCAGCAGCGACAGGTCCCACATTCCGTGGTGGCTCGGCCCGTCCGGCCCGGTAATCCCAGCCCGGTCCAGCACCAACGTCACGGGCAAACGATGCAACGCGACATCCATCAGCACCTGATCAAAAGCCCGGTTGAGAAAGGTCGAATAGATCGCCACAACCGGATGCAACCCACCCATGGCCAACCCGGCAGCCGAAGTCACCGCATGCTGCTCGGCAATACCGACGTCATACCACCGCTCAGGAAAAGCCTCGGCGAACTTGTCCAACCCGGTGGACCGCAACATCGCCGCGGTGATCGCGACGACGTCCTCCCGCTCGGAACCGATCTTCGCCAGCTCGTCACCGAACACCCCGGTCCAGCTCGGCCCCTTCACCGGCGGCAGCCCGGTCTCCGGGTCGATCGGGTCGGTCTGGTGCATCTGGTCGTGCTCGTTGTTGACCGCGGGCGCGTACCCGTGGCCCTTCTCGGTGACGACGTGCACGATCACCGCGCCGCCGAACGTCTTCGCGCTCAGCAGGGCCTTCTCCAGCGCGACCTGGTCGTGGCCGTCGACCGGGCCGAGGTACTTCAGGCCGAGGTCGGAGAACATCGCCTGCGGGCTCAGGGCGTCCTTCAGCCCGGCCTTCGCGGCGTGCAGCGCGGCGTAGATCGGCCGGCCGACGACCGGGGTGTGCCGGAGGATCTCGCGGCCGCCGTCGAGCAGCCGCTCGTACCCGGGCTGCAGGCGCAGCGCCGCGAGGTGGTCGGCCAGGCCGCCGATGGTCGGCGAGTAGGAGCGGCCGTTGTCGTTGATGACGATGACGACCGGGCGGTCACGGTGCGCGGCGATGTTGTTGAGCGCCTCCCAGCACATGCCGCCGGTGAGCGCGCCGTCCCCGACGACGGCGACCGCGTGCCGCTCGCCACCGTCCAGCGCGAACGCCTTCGCCAGACCGTCCACATAGGACAGCGCGGACGAGGCGTGGCTGCTCTCGACCCAGTCGTGCTCGCTTTCGGCGCGCGACGGGTACCCGGTGACCCCGCCGGTCTGGCGCAGCAGGGTGAAGCCGTCGGCGCGGCCGGTGACGATCTTGTGCACGTAGGCCTGGTGCCCGACGTCCCAGACGATCGCGTCGCGTGGCGAGTCGAACACGCGGTGCAGGGCCAGCGTCAGCTCGACCACACCGAGGTTCGGCCCCAGGTGCCCGCCGGCGCGGCGGACCTTGTCGACGAGGAAGTCCCGGATCTCGGCGGCCAGTTCGCCGAGGTCCTCGACACTCATGCGCTTCAGATCCGCCGGTCCGGCGACGGACTTCAGCATCGTCACTCGTCTCCACCTCACTCGTTCGGGCCCGCCCACGTTCCGGCCAGTCTACGGAGACCCGCCAGGGTGGTTCCGCCCGCCGCGTCCGGCGTCACAGGCGGAGCGCGACCACCCGTCATCACGCGGGGTGAACTCCGTCTCCCCGCCGTGGTGTGGCGGTCACGCGGCGTGGCCACGAGAATGGGGCGCATGGCCGACTTCTGCATCGGTGGCGAATGGGTGGACGCACTCGGCGGCGGGCGCCGCGAGATCCGCTGCCCGGCCGACGGCTCCCTGGTCGCGACGGTCGCCGAGGGCACCGCGAAGGACACCGAGGCCGCCATCGCGGCCGCGCGGCGGGCGTTCGACACCGGCCCGTGGCCCGGCACACCCGCGCACCTGCGCGGTGACCTGCTGCTGCGCACCGCGGACCTGCTCGACCGCGACGCGGAGGCGTTCGCCCGCGCCGAGTCGCTCGACACCGGCAAGCGCCTGGTCGAGAGCCGCTACGACATGGCCGACATCGCGGCCTGCCTGCGCTACTTCGGCAAGCTCGCGGCGCAGGACGCCGGCCGCGTCGTCGACACCGGCAACGCGGACGCCTTCAGCCGGATCGTGCACGAGCCGGTCGGCGTCTGCGGGCTGATCACGCCGTGGAACTACCCGCTGTTGCAGACCGTGTGGAAGATCGCACCGGCGCTGGCCGCGGGCAACACGTTCGTGCTCAAGCCGAGCGAGCTGACCCCGCACACGGCGATCCTGTTCCTGAAACTGCTCACCGAGGCGGGCCTGCCGCCGGGCGTCGCGAACCTGGTGCTCGGCGCGGGCGCCGAGGCCGGGGCGCCGCTGGCCGCGCACCCGGACGTCGACCTCGTGTCGTTCACCGGCGGGCTGGCGACCGGGAAGGTGATCGCCGCCTCGGCGGCCGCGACGGTCAAAAAAGTGGCCCTGGAGCTGGGCGGGAAGAACCCGAACGTGGTCTTCGCCGACGCCGACTTCGAGACGGCGGTCGACTACGCGCTGACGGCGGTGTTCCTGCACTCGGGCCAGGTGTGCTCGGCGGGCACGCGGCTGATCGTGCAGCGCGAGTGGCACGACGAGTTCGTCGCCGAGCTGGTGCGCCGGGCCGAGCGGATCCGGCTGGGCGGGCCGTTCGACGAGCGCGCCGAGACCGGGCCGCTGATCTCGGCGGCGCACCGGGCGAAGGTCGAGGACTACGTGGCCACGGCCCTGGCCGAGGGCGCGGTGCTCCGGACGGGCGGCCGCCGCCCGGACGACCCGGCGCTGGCCGACGGTTTCTACTACCTGCCGACCATCCTGGACCAGGTGGAACAGGGGTCGTCGGCGGTGCGCGAGGAGTCGTTCGGGCCGGTCCTGACGGTCGAGACGTTCACCGACGAGGACGACGCCGTCCGCATCGCCAACGACACCCACTACGGCCTGGCCGGAGCGGTGTTCACGAACGACGCTTCTCGTGCGCAGCGGGTGGCCGGCCGGCTGCGCCACGGCACGGTGTGGATCAACGACTTCCACCCGTACCTGCCGCAGGCTGAGTGGGGCGGGTACAAGCAGTCCGGGTTCGGCCGCGAGCTGGGGCCGTCGGGGCTGGCCGAGTACACCGAGACGAAGCACGTCTACCAGAACCTGCGCCCGGGGCCGCAGCACTGGTTCGCCGGCTGAGCGTGTCCCCCGATCGGGATCGACCGAACGGCCCAACGCGGAAAAGGTGATCGGAAAGCCGTTTCCGGCGTCCTATGCTGCCTGGCGTGACGCAGTTTCGGGGGCCGCGGGCGGTGGTGGTGGGTGCGGCCGCGCTCGGGGTGATCGCGGGCCTCACGCTGCGCACGGCCGAGTACCCGGGCGTGCTGCCCCCGGGCACCCCGGACCCGGAGCTGGCGCTGGGCCTGCGCCTGGTCTGCGCGGCGGCGGTCCTGATCGCGGCAACGCTGGCTTACCTGACGTTCGCCCGCCATCAGGACGAGCCGCTGGCGCTGGCGTGTCTGCCGGGCCTGGTGGTGACGGGCGTGGTGCTGCGCCACCTGGTGGTGACGCTCCCAGGGGTGACCCGCCTCCAGCCGGCGGCCCGCATCGTCCCGGGCGCGGGCGCGTGGGTGCTGCTGGTGTCGGGGGTGGCGATGACGGCCACGGGCCTGGCGGCCGCCTTCGCGGCGAAACGGGCCACCTGACGCGGGGCGGGTTGCGGCAGTGCGCGGCGGTCAGGCCTGCGCGAGCACGCCAGCAAGGCATGCTCTGCCGAGGTGCGCAGCAGTCCGACGCACCACCAACAACAAAACTCAGGACAGCAGCGCCACGCACTCCACGTGATGGGTCATCGGGAAGGCGTCGAACGCGCGGAGGTCGGTCAGCGCGTACCCGTGCGCGCCGAAGAACGCCACGTCGCGAGCCAAAGCCGCCGGGTCGCAGGCCACGTACACGATCCGGTCCGGCTGGCCGGCCACGATGGACTCCACCACCGCCTTGCCCGCGCCCTTGCGCGGCGGGTCCAGCACCACGACGTCCACCGGCTTCGCCGCCGACGCCAGCACGTGCTCGACGCGCCCGGCCTGCCACGACACCTGCGGCAGATCCGCCAGGTTCCGCTCGCCGTCGGCGACCGCGCGGCGGCCGGACTCCACCGCCAGGACCCGGCCCGACGGGCCGACCTGCCCGGCCAGCACCGACGCGAACAGCCCGACCCCGGCGTAGAGGTCCCAGGCCGAGCCGCCGGAAGGCGCCTCCGCCCACTTCGCCACGACGGAGGCCAGCGTCGACGCCGCCGCCGGGTGGACCTGCCAGAAGCCGTGTGCGTCGAGGCGCCAGTCGCGGCCCGCCGCGTGCTGCACGGCCACGCCGCCGGCCAGCTGGCGGGCGCGGACCTTGCCGCGCACCGTCGACAGCTCCCGCACGTGGACCCCGCCGTCACCGTCGCTGGTGACCTCCAGCTCGCTGCCCGGTCGCCAGCGCCGCGCGAGGACGTCGTCGAGCTCGCCCGGCACCGCGATCGGGCAGTCCTCCAGCGCCACCACGCGGTGGCTGTGGTGCGCGCGCAGTCCCGCGCGCCCGTCGCCGTCGGCGACCAGGCGGACGCGGCTGCGCCAGTCCAGCGGGCCGCCGTCCAGCTCCTCCACGACGACGTCACGCTCGATGCCGGCCAGCCGCTGGAGCTGCTCCGCCACCACCGACGCCTTCAGCGAACGCTGGTGCGCCGGGGCCGCGTGCTGCCAGTCGCAGCCGCCGCAGCCGCCCGGCACGGCGAGCGGGCACGGCGGCTCCACCCGGAACTCCGAGGCCGACAGCACCTCGATCGCGTCGCCGCGGCAGAACGAACCACCGTTGTCCTCGGTCACCTCGACGCGGACCTGCTCCCCCGGCAGCGCGTGCCGGACGAACACGACCCGGCCCTCGGCGCGGGCCACGCAGTGGCCGCCGTGTGCCACCGCGCCGACCTCCACCTCGAGGACGCGTCCCAGCCAGCTGGTCATTCGGCCGGCTCCTTGGGCTTGGGGGCGGCCACGGACTTCCCGTTGGGCGAGAAGCCCCGGCGGACGTCGCCCGCCGCGGGCCGTTCGTTGCGCACGCGCGCGGCCGCCTTGGCCGAGGACTCCAGCTGCCACGGCACGCTCGCCACGATGACACCCGGCTGGAACAGCAGGCGGCCCTTGAGCCGCAGCGCGCTCTGGTTGTGCAGCACCTGCTCCCACCAGTGCCCGACCACGTACTCCGGGATGAACACCGTCACGACGTTGCGCGGGTTGTCACCACGCACGCGCTTCACGTAGTCCAGGACCGGCTTCGTGATTTCGCGGTAGGGCGACTCGACGACCTTCAGCGGCACCTTGAACTTGTGCGCCTCCCACTCGGCGGTGAGCCGGCGGGTGTCCGCGTCGTCCACATTGACCGTCACGGCCTCGAGGACGTCCGGGCGCATCGCCTTGGCGTAGGCCAGCGCGCGCAGGGTCGGCCGGTGCAGTTTGGACACCAGCACGATCGCGTGGTTGCGCGACGGCAGCACGGTCGGGGTGTCGCCCAGGTCCTTCAGCTCGTCGGCGACGCGGTCGTAGTGCCGCCGGATCGCCGTCATCAGCACGAAGATCGCCACCATCGCCGCGATCGCGATCCACGCGCCGAGCAGGAACTTGGTGATCAGCACGATCACCAGCACGGTGCCGGTCATCGTCAGGCCGATCGCGTTCACCGTCTGGGAGCGCCGCATCCGGCGCCGCACACCGGGGTCGGTTTCCTTGGCCAGCAACCGGTTCCAGTGCCGGATCATGCCGGCCTGGCTCACCGTGAACGACACGAACACACCCACGATGTACAGCTGGATCAGCCGCGTCACCTCGGCGTCGAACGCGAAGATCAGCACCAGCGCGAACGCCGAGAGGAACAGGATCCCGTTGGAGAACGCGAGCCGGTCGCCGCGGGTGTGCAGCTGCCGCGGGAGGTAGCGGTCCTGCGCCAGGATCGAGCCCAGCACCGGGAAGCCGTTGAACGCGGTGTTCGCGGCCAGCAGCAGGATGATGCCGGTGGAGAAGGAGATGTAGTAGAACGCCGGCGGGAAGTCGGCGAACACCGCGTGCGCGATCTGCGCGACGATCGTCTTCTGCTCGTAGCCGGCCGGCGCGCCGACGAGCTGCTTCGCCGGGTCCTCGGCGAACTTCACGTCGGTGATCGTGGCGAGGGTGATGATGCCGACGAGCATGACCACCGCGAGCAGGCCCATCATCAGCAGCGTGGTCGCCGCGTTCTTCGACTTCGGCTTGCGGAACGCCGGGACGCCGTTGCTGATCGCCTCGACCCCGGTCAGCGCCGCGGCGCCGGAGGAGAACGCGCGGAGGATGAGGAACACGAACGCGACGCCGGCGAAGCTGCCCTCGGCGTTGAGCGTGAACCCGGCGCTTTCGGCGCGCAGCTCGGTGCCGGTCGCGGCTTCGAACAGCCCCCAGACGACCATGACCAGAATGCCGATGATGAACCCGTATGTCGGGATCGCGAAGGCCTTCCCCGACTCCCGGATGCCCCGCAGGTTCAACGCGGTCAGCACCGCGACGATCACGATCGCCGCCAGCACCTTGTGCTGGGCCACCCACGGGACCGCGGAGCCGATGTTGGCCACACCGGACGAAGTGGACACCGCGACGGTCAGCACGTAGTCCACGAGCAGCGCGCTGGCCACGGTCAGGCCGAACTTGCCGCCCAGGTTCGTGTTGGCGACTTCGTAGTCACCGCCGCCGCTCGGGTACGCGTGCACGTTCTGCCGGTAGGAAGCGACGACGACCAGCATCACGAGGGCGACGGCGACGCCGATCCACGGCGCCAGTGCGTACGCCGACAGTCCCGCCACGCTCAGCGTCAGGAAGATCTCTTCCGGCGCGTACGCCACGCTCGAGAGCGCGTCGGACGCGAAGATGGGCAGCGCGATGCGCTTCGGCAGGAGCGTGTGAGCGAGCCTGTCACTGCGGAACGGACGTCCGAGGACCAGGCGTTTCAGCACGGTCGGGAACTTCGACACCTCCGGAGGGTACTGCGGAGCGAAGCTTCTCCGTTGAGGGCGGTGGCGGGGAGGACGGTGGAGGTAACCGCCGGGGTGCACGGTAGGTTCGGCGCTGGCATGTCGGGGTAGCAACGGACGGGTAACCGCCGAACGAGGAGGCAGGGCGTGCACGTGGTGATCATGGGGTGCGGCCGGGTAGGCGCGTCCCTGGCCGCTGCGCTGGAGCGGCTCGGCCACGAGGTGGCCGTCATCGACAAGAGCCAGCAGGCGTTCCGCCGGCTCGGCAGCGACTTCCACGGCCAGCAGGTCGTCGGGGTCGGGTTCGACCGCCAGGTGCTCATCGAAGCGGGCATCGAGCGGGCGGGCGCGTTCGCGGCGGTGTCCAGCGGGGACAACTCGAACATCATCTCGGCGCGGGTCGCCCGCGAGAACTTCGGGATCGAGCACGTCGTCGCGCGCATCTACGACCACAAGCGGGCGGCCGTGTACGAGCGGCTGGGCATCCCGACGGTGGCGACCGTGCCGTGGACGACCGACCGGTTCCTGCGGACGCTCCTGCCGGACGGCGTGGCGTCGGCGTGGCGCGACCCGTCGGGCAACGTCGCGCTGCTGCAGCTGCCGCTGCACGAGGGCTGGGTCGGGCACTCCGTGCGGTCCCTGCAGGAGGCCAGCGGCGCGCGGGTGGCGTTCATCATGCGCTTCGGCACGGCAGTGCTGCCCGACACCAAGACCGTGCTCCAGGCCGACGACGGCGTGTGGGTCGCCGCGCGCTCGGGCACCGTCAGCGACGTCACGAGCGTGGCGCAGCGCGAACCGGAGGACGAGGACTGATGCGGGTCGCGATTGCCGGGGCGGGCGCCGTCGGCCGTTCCATCGCCAACGAGCTGATCGACGGGCGGCACCAGGTGATGCTCATCGAGCGGGAGGCCGACCAGTTCGAGCCGCACACCGTCGAGCAGGCCGACTGGGTGCTGGGCGACGCCTGCGAGGTGTCGATCCTGGAGGAGTCCGGGATCGAGCAGTGCGACGTCGTCATCGCCGCCACCGGCGATGACAAGGCGAACCTGGTGGTCTCGCTGCTGGCCAAGACGGAGTTCGCGGTCCGGCGCGTGGTGGCACGGGTGAACAACCCGGCCAACGAGTGGCTGTTCACCGACGCCTGGGGCGTCGACGTCGCCGTCTCGACACCGCGGATGCTCGCGGCGATGGTCGAGGAGGCGGTCAGCGTCGGCGACCTGGTGCGGCTGATGACGTTCCGGCAGAGCAACGCCAACCTCGTCGAGCTGACGCTGCCGGCCGAGACCCCGCTGGCCGGCAAGCCGGTGAGCGCGGTGTCCCTGCCGCGCGACGCCGCACTGGTGACCATCCTGCGCGGCGACCGCGTGATCGTGCCGCAGCCGGAGGACCCCCTGGAGCCGGGCGACGAGTTGCTGTTCGTGG
This sequence comes from Amycolatopsis sp. NPDC104819, assembly GCF_055583145.1. Taxonomy (NCBI): domain Bacteria; kingdom Bacillati; phylum Actinomycetota; class Actinomycetes; order Pseudonocardiales; family Pseudonocardiaceae; genus Amycolatopsis; species Amycolatopsis sp. NPDC104819. The sequence continues at coordinate 411,049 of NZ_JBVJON010000006.1, forward strand.
CCACCGCGGACGTCGAGCCGGAGATCCGGACGGCCCTGGGTTACTGAGGTCGCCCGGCTTTCTCGCTTTATCGTGTAGTGAATGACTCATTCATGTCGCCAGACGACATGAATGAGTCATTGACTACGTTCGGGCGACGCTCGGCGAGCGGAACTGTCGGTGCCGTCCGGTAGCGTGGAAAACGGGGGGCGCCCCCGCGCGGGGCCTCAGGCTTCGGGCGCGGCGTACTTCTGGCGCAGCCGGGCTTCGACCTCGGCGTCGGTCTCCGGTTCCGGCTCGTCCTCGGCCATCGCCTTGAGGCGCTTGTCCGACCGGCGCACCGCCCAGACGACCACCAGCAGGCCCAGCGCGTAGAGCGGGTAGCCCATCGCGATCTTCGCGAAGGCCAGCCAGCCGGTGTAGTCCTCCTGGTAGAGCCACCGCTGCACGACGAACCGGGCGGCGAAGATCAGCGCCATCGCCAGCGTGGCGATGTCGTAGCCGTAGCGGGACGGCTTGTCCTTGCGCCACGCCTGGCCGGTGCCGTTGAGCATGTTCCAGACGACACCCGCGATCGGCCAGCGGACCACCACCGACAGCACGAAGACGCCGCAGTAGACCAGGCTGGCGTAGATCCCGAAGAGGAAGAACCCCTTCGCCGACCCCGTGCGGTAGGCGATGAACGCCGCGATCGCGACGCCGAAGAACCCGGAGATCGCCGGCTGCAGCGGCTCCTTGCGGACCACGCGCAGCACGGTGATCGCCACCGCGCTGCCGATCGAGGTCCAGATGGCCGCGGTCAGCCCGAAGAACGAGTTGGCCAGCACGAACACGATCACCGGCAGCGACGAGTAGACCAGGCCGGACACGCCGCCCATCTGCTCCAGCAGGGTCGGCTGCGGCCCTTCTTCGTCGTCGGTCTTCTTCTCGCTCGGGGCGGGATCAGTCACGATAGGTGATCAACTCACTGGGCTCTGGAGCTCGTAATAGGGGTTGTACAGCACCTTCTGGCCGTCACGCTCGGCCATCCGGCCGCGCACCTTGATCGTCCGGCCAGGCTCGATGCCCGGGATCCGGCGGCGGCCGAGCCAGATTAGCGTCACGCCCTGCGTCCCGTCGAACAGCTCCGCCTCCAGGGTGGCGGCCTCGTCGGTCGGGCACAGCTCCACGCTGCGGAGTCTCCCCATCACGGTGACCTCTTCGCCGGACCGGCAGTCACAGGCCCGCTGCGCGCCCTCGGCGCCGGACCTCATCGACATCTCGTCGGCGTCGAGATCCTCGACGTCGCTGGTCAGCTTGCGAACCAACCGGCTGAAGTAGCCGCCGTCTTTGGCGGACATAGGTGCTCCTGTGCTCCGGGGCCCCCGACGTGGTGTTTGCGGCCCGAACGTTTCCAGCGTAGCTGCGGTCCCCGCCAGGAGAACGCCTTTGCGCAAAGATCGCAACGTGACGTCCGCAATCCGAGTTCCCGCCGCGGTGCTGCTGCCCGGCACCGGCTCCGACGAGGTGTTCGTCCGCGCGGTCTTCGGCGGCCCGCTGCGCGCCCTCGGCGTCCCGCTCATCGCGCCGGCGCCACCCCCGGGCGCCGCGCTCGCCGAGGGCTACCTGGCGACCCTGGACGCGCTGGCGGACGAACACGGCGAACTGCTCGTCGGCGGCATTTCGTTCGGGGCGCACCTGGCCGCGGAGTGGGCCGTGCGCAACCGGGGCCGTTGCGGGGGCCTGCTGGCCGCGCTCCCGGCCTGGAACGGCGATCCCGGCTCAGCACCCGCGTCGCTGGCCGCGACGCTGTCCGCGGATCTGGTGGCCGGTTCCGGGGTCGAGGGGGCGCTGGCGCAGACGGCCGGGTCGCCGGACTGGCTGCGGGCCGAGCTGGCCCGGGCCTGGCGCCGCCACGGCACCGGGCTGGCCGACGGCCTGCGCGTCGCGGCCGGCCGTCCGGCGCCGACGCTCGCCGAGCTCGCGGCGCTGGCCGTCCCGGCGGGGGTCGGCACGTGCACCGACGACCCGATCCACCCGACGAAAGTCGCATCGGAGTGGGCCACGGCACTCCCCCGCGCGGCCCTCGGGGAGACGACGCTCACGGCGCTCGGCGCCGATCGCGAGTCCCTCGGCCGGGCGACCGTGCTCGCCTTCCTGAGGGCCCGCCACCGGTGTCGCGAATGACCCATTGGGGACGTCCGGCGTCCGCAATGGGTCATTCGCGGCACATCCTCGGCCGCCGCGCGACCCGGCAGGGCCCCCGCAAAGCCGTGAAGGCCGCCTCGAGGGACTCGAGATGGCCTTCACGAACCCGGGCGTCAGCCCTGCTGCTGCTGGGCGATGTGCTCGGCGACGGCGTCGGGCAGCGTGATGGTCAGCGGCGTGCGGACCGGCATCGGCGCGTCCCCGCGGTCGACGATCGTGCGGCGGACGATCTCCCGCAGCACCTCCACCGCGGCCGCGGCCTCCGACTGCGGCCCGGCGATGACCCCGCGCAGCATCCAGCGCGGCCGGTCGATGCCGACGAAGCGCAGCGAGACGTCCCCGACGATGGCCGAGATCTCCAGGCCCCACACACCGCGGCCGATGTTCACCTTCGCGCCGTCGGCCCGCAGCTGGTCGGCCAGCTCGGTGCTGACCTCCCGCCACAGCCCGCCCGTGCGCGGCGCGGCGTAGGCGCTGACCGTGATCTGACCCTGCTCGGTGACGACGTGCACGGCGCGCACGCCCCCGGTCTCCGGGTCCATCTCGACCTGCACCTGGGAACCGTCCGGCACCGGCACCTTCACCGAGCCGAGGTCGATCCGCGGGACGCCGTCGTCCTCGAAGTCCGCGACGTCGAACGGGCCGTCGGAGACGTCCGACAGCTCGCCGTCCTCGTCCTCGTACGCCTCGCCCTCGATCGTGTCGTCGGTCTCGGGCGCGGTGTGCCGTCCGGCGGGCCCGCCCTCGGTCCGCCGCTTGCGTCCGAAAATCCCCACTACTTCTCCGTTCCTTCCCCAGCCCCGGCGCTCGCGGCGAGCGCGTCTGCTCCCAGTGTGGCGTGTCCGCCCGTGGAGCCGTAGCCGCCGGCGCCCCGTTCGGTGGCGTCGAGCTCGGCGACCTCGACGAACTCGGCGTGCTCGACCCGCTGCACGACCAGCTGGGCGATGCGGTCGCCGCGCACGAGCTTCACCGGGTGCACCGGATCGTGGTTGATCAGGCAGACCTTGATCTCCCCGCGGTACCCCGCGTCGATCGTGCCCGGCGTGTTCACCACCGAGAGGCCGGCCCGGGCCGCGAGGCCCGACCGCGGGTGGACGAACCCCGCGTAGCCCGGGGGGAGCGCGATCGCGACACCGGTGCCGACCACCGCGCGTTTCCCGGGTTCGAGGACGATATCCGAGGTCGTGACGAGATCGGCGCCCGCGTCGCCCGGTCGGGCGTAGGCGGGCAGCGGGACATCCGGGTCGAGCCGGGAGAGGAGTACCTGAACGCTGGACACGGGCGGCGAGATTACTCTCTACCCGTGGGTGAATCAGCGAAGACGGCCGCGAGTGCCGCGGTCCGGCACTCCGAGCGGCTCTACGTCCCCTGGTGGGGCTGGCCGCTGCCGGTGCTGGGCGCGATCCTGCTGGCGGCCGAGATCGACCTCGGGTACCCGGGGATCCGGGCGTGGCTGCCGTACGTGATCGCGTTGCCGGTCGTGGTGGCGCTGCTGCTGTCACTCGGCCGGGCGAAGGTCCGCGTCACCGGCGGTGACGAGCCGGAGCTGTGGGTCGGCGACGCGCACCTGCCGCTGCGTTACGCAGGCGAGGTGGAGATCTTCGACAAGGACGCCAAGCGCAAGGCGCTCGGCCGGGACGGCGACCCCGCCGCCTACGTGCTGCACCGCGGCTGGGTCGGCCCGGTCGTGCGGGTCCGCGTGGCCGACGCGGCCGACCCGACGCCGTACTGGCTGTTCAGCACCCGCCACCCCGAGCGGATCGCCGAGCTGCTCAAGGGCGCCTGAACACCTCAGGACATGTGGAAGGGGGCCGGCCTGCCGGCCGGCCCCCTTGTCCCCAGCGCGCTTCGAGCCCTCCCCTGTCCCTCAGGGCTCTCCGTCGCGTCTGTTCGTCCCCTGAACCCCGGTCCGAGATCCCGCGCGGTCAGGCGCAGTCGCGGCAGATCAGGCGTCCGCCGCTCTCCTCGGCCAGCCGGCTGCGGTGGTGCACCAGGAAGCACACGGAGCAGGTGAACTCGTCAGCCTGCTTCGGCACCACCTTCACGGTCATGTCCTCACCGGAAAGCCCGGAGAGGTCGGCACCCGGCAGCTCGAAGTTCTCGGCGGTCGCGTCCTCGTCGACGTCGACGACGCCGGACTGGTTCTCGTTCCGCCGGGCCTTGAGCTCCTCCAACGAGTCTTCGGCCAGCTCGTCGGCTTCGCTGCGGCGCGGAGCGTCGTAGTCGGTAGCCATGTGTCCCTCACCCCTGCGATCAGCTTGTGTAGTCGTTTTCCCGGACCCCCGGGTGCGCCCGTGAGTCCGCCGTGCCGCTGGTCAACGTTCCAGGGCCGCTGTTTGTGCCCGACGGCCGGAGTGACCGAGGTCTCTCTCGTTTTGGGCCTCGTCCTGCGGCCGGAGCCCGGGAAGGGTAGCTCACGCCCGCGACGGTTCTGCAACGAGTCAGACATTGCCCGGCAATCGTCACCCGACAGGGGGAACCCGCAGGTAAGACGCGTTGTCGTCCATTCGGGTTGCCCCCGGGTGGAGAACTTCACGCGCGGCCCGTGTCCGCTTGCTCCGGCGGTCCCCGCCGTGGTGCGATCGCCGCACGGGGCCACGGGCGGGCACGGGGGTGACCCGGAAGGCCGCGCGGCGGTCGCAGCGCCTAGGCTCATCGGCCACGACGGTGCCGTGCGCACCGGTCGGTTTCGGGTTCGGGAAGGGACGGGCAGGTGGCGTCGGGGAACGGCATCGGGGACCGTGGGGCGCGGCCGTATCGCAAGCACAAGCCGCTGCCGGCGCTGATCGTGATCGGCGTGCTGGCCCTCGGCGCGATCGTCGTGTGGATCAACGCGGCGGTCGGCAAGGGCGACGTCGACGAGGCCGTCCGCTGCGACCCGCCGGCCAGCCCGCCGCCGGGCGTCACGCTGAACACCCTCCCCCACACCGCGCTCGACGACCGTGCCCCGGTGCCGCCGGACAAGGTCGCGGTGAAGGTCCTCAACGCGTCCGGCAGCCGCGGCCAGGGCGGCATCGCCACGACGGCGCTCAAGGAGCTCGGCTTCACGGGCGCGGGCGAACCGGCCAACGACCCGGCGTACGAGGGCCGCGAGGCCAAGTGCCGCGGCCAGATCCGTTTCGGCGAGAACGGCGTCACGGCGGCCCGGACGATCAGCCTGGTGGTGCCGTGCGCCGAGCTGGTCCAGGACAACCGCAAGGACGCGAGCGTCGACCTGGTGACGGGCACGCTCTTCGGCGACCTGCGGCCCCGTGCGGAAGCCCGCCAGATCCTCACCCAGCTCGCCGACTGGTCGAAGGCCCACCAGGGCGGCGGCAGCAACGAGCAGTCGGCCGGCGGGCAGGCCCCGGTGATCGACCAGACCCTGCTGGCCTCGGCCCGCGACGTCGCCTGCTGACCCTAGGTCGCTCGCTGCGCCTTCGGTGACCCGCGGTCGCCTCACTGACCCGCGCTGCTCGCCGACCTGGCGCGTTCTTCTGAACTGCGGTCGCTCACATGGCCCGCGCGGCTCGCCGACCCGCCGTCGCTCGCTGACCCCGTGCTTTCTGCCAACCCGCGGTCGCTCGCCAGCCCGCGCCGACCTGCAGTCGCCCGTTGACCTGGTCTGCTCGCCGCCCCGGCGCCTTCTGCCAGCCCTCAGTCGCTTACCGATCCGCGCCGCTCGCCAACCCGGCGCTGTCCGCCGACCAGCGGTCACTCGCAGACCCGCGCTTTCTGCCAACCCAGTCGCTCGCAGACCCGCGCCACTCGCCGCCCCCGCATCCCCTGCTGACCCACCCGGCCGCGGGGGCGCCCCCGTTTTCCACGCTACCGGCGGGCACCGACAGTCCCGGCCGCCGAGCGTCGCGAATGACCCATTCGCGACCGCCCAGCCGAGCCGCTCAAACCTCCGCAGCCCCGCAGTCGGCCAGCACCTTCCGCAGCGGGTCCGCGATCGCCGGAGACGCCGCATACGTCGCATCCGCACCGAGCTCCGGCGCCGAGCCCGGCAGCCACACCCGCGCGCCCGCCTCCGCCGCGATCAGCGCTCCCGCGGCCCAGTCCCAGCGGTGCAGCCCGTGCTCGACGTACGCGTCCAGCCAGCCCGCCGCCACCGCGCACAGGTCGAGCGACGCCGCCCCGTTGCGGCGGATGTCCCGGACGCGCCCGAGCAGCTCCGCCGCGAACCGTGACTGCCGCCTCCGCCGCTCGGCCGAGTACGCGAACCCCGTCCCGACCAGCGTCAGCTCGAGCCGCGAAGGCGCCGACACCGCCAGCCGGCGGCCGTCCAGGAACGCGCCGTGGCCGCGCGCCGCCGACCACACCCGGCCGCTCGCCGGCTCGACCACCGCGCCGGCCACGGACTCGCCGGCGACCTGGGCCGCCACCGACACCGCGAACCAGGGCAGGCCGTAGAGGAAGTTCACCGTGCCGTCGATCGGGTCGACGACCCAGGTGACGCCGTCGCCGGCCGCGCCGCCGCCCTCCTCGCCCAGCACCGGCTCCCCCGGCCGCAGCTCGGCCAGCCTCGCCCGCACGAGCCGTTCCGACTCGTGGTCCACCGCGGTCACCACGTCGGTGGCCGCGGACTTGGTGTCCACGGCGACCGCGCGACCGCCCGCCATCCCCTCCCAGGCCTCGCGGACCAGCTCGGCGGCTTCCGTCGCGACCTGCTCCGCGACGCTTTTCAGCAACGACTCGTCAACTCCCACGTCCGCCATGTCACCACATCCGGTTAAAGTCTCCGAGGCAGGCTTCTGAATCGTGCGAGAAGGGACCACGTCCGTGGTGGAGGCGACCCGCCGAGGTTTCGGCATCGACATCGGCGGCAGCGGGATCAAGGGCGCCTTGGTCGACCTGGAAAAGGGCCGGCTCATCGGCGACCGGATCCGGATCGAGACGCCGAAGCCGTCCACCCCGTCGGCGGTGGCCGACGTCGTGCACGACATAGTCACGCAGGCGGCGTGGGACGGCCCGGTCGGCGTGACGCTGCCGGCCGTCGTGAAGAAGGGCGTCGCGCACACCGCGGCCAACATCGACAAGCAGTGGATCGGCACCGACGCCGACGCGCTGTTCGCCAAGCGGATCGGCCGGGGCGTCGACCAGATCGCGATGCTGAACGACGCCGACGCGGCCGGCATGGCCGAGATCCGCTTCGGCGACCCGGTCGCGCGCAAGGGCGTCACCGCGCTGCTGACCTTCGGCACCGGGATCGGCAGCGCGGTGTTCCAGGACGGCAAGCTCGTCCCGAACACCGAGTTCGGCCACCTGGAGATCGACGGGCACGACGCGGAGAAGCGCGCGGCCGCCTCGGTGAAGGACAACGAGGGCCTGTCCTACCCCGATTGGGCCAAGCGGGTGCACCGTTATCTGACCGTGCTCGAAAACCTCATCTGGCCCGATCTGTTCATCGTCGGCGGCGGGGTCAGCAAGAAGGCCGAGAAATGGGTGCCGCTGCTGGACATCCGCACTCCGGTGCTGGTCGCGACGCTGCAGAACAACGCCGGGATCGTCGGCGCGGCGGCCGCCGCGGCCGAGGGCATCGAGCACTAGAACGGCCGCCGCCGGCCCGCCCCGGCGGGCCGGAAGGTGATCGCTTCGCGACGCATGCGCGTACCGTCGTTACAATGGAACACGGCCCACGGCTGCGGAGGCCAAAACCGCAGGCCGAGGCGTGATCCCCGAATGTGAGGCAGCAGTGGCCCCGTGCCGTTGCTCGTCATGATCGACCGCTGCGAAAGGGCGTAAGTGGCAGCCGCAAGAACCGCAACCCGAGGCGGGACGAAGACAGCGACCGCAGCCGGCGAGCCGGCCGAAGAGGCAGCCACCGGGACGGCGAAGCCAGCGGCGCGCAAGACCACCACCGCGAAGAAGGCTCCGGCCAAGAAGGCTCCGGCGAAGAAGCCTGCGACCAAGGGCGCCAAGACCGAAGACGGCGAGCCCGACGGTCCGGCCGAGATCGACGAGGCCGAGCTCGACTCGCCCGACCTGTCGGACCTGGAAGAGGTCGAGGTCGACGTCGTCGACGAGACCGTCAACGACGAGCCGGACGCCGGCTCGGCGGATGACGACGACGATGACGACGACGAGTCGGACGAGGAGACCCCGGCGCAGCGCCGTCGCGGCGCGGCCGCGGACAAGGCGGCCGCCGCCAAGAGCTCCGACAACCCGGACTTCGTCTGGGACGAGGAGGAGTCGGAGGCCCTGCGCCAGGCGCGCAAGGACGCCGAGCTCACCGCGTCGGCCGACTCCGTGCGGGCCTACCTCAAGCAGATCGGCAAGGTCGCGCTGCTGAACGCGGAGGAGGAGGTGGAGCTGGCCAAGCGGATCGAGGCCGGGCTCTACGCCGCCGAGCGCGTGCGCACCGCCGAGGAGGAGGGCGAGAAGCTCGTCACCCAGATGCGCCGCGATCTCAAGTGGATCGTGCGCGACGGCGAGCGCGCCAAGAACCACCTGCTCGAGGCGAACCTCCGGCTCGTCGTTTCGCTGGCCAAGCGCTACACCGGCCGCGGCATGGCGTTCCTGGACCTCATCCAGGAGGGCAACCTCGGCCTGATCCGCGCGGTGGAGAAGTTCGACTACACCAAGGGCTACAAGTTCTCGACGTACGCCACGTGGTGGATCCGCCAGGCGATCACCCGCGCGATGGCCGACCAGGCCCGCACCATCCGCATCCCGGTGCACATGGTCGAGGTCATCAACAAGCTCGGCCGTATACAGCGCGAACTCCTGCAGGACCTCGGCCGCGAGCCGACGCCCGAGGAGCTCGCCAAGGAGATGGACATCTCCCCGGAGAAGGTCCTCGAGATCCAGCAGTACGCGCGTGAGCCGATCTCGCTCGACCAGACGATCGGCGACGAGGGCGACTCGCAGCTCGGTGACTTCATCGAGGACTCCGAAGCGGTCGTCGCGGTCGACGCGGTGTCGTTCACGCTGCTGCAGGACCAGCTCCAGTCGGTGCTGCAGACGCTGTCCGAGCGCGAGGCGGGCGTGGTCCGGCTGCGCTTCGGCCTCACCGACGGCCAGCCGCGCACGCTCGACGAGATCGGCCAGGTGTACGGGGTGACCCGTGAGCGCATCCGGCAGATCGAGTCGAAGACGATGTCGAAGCTGCGTCACCCGTCGCGGTCGCAGGTGCTGCGGGACTACCTGGACTGATTTTTTCCTTACGGGACAACGGAGAACCCCGCCACCTCGGGTGGCGGGGTTCTTCCGCGTTCAGGCCCGGCCGGTGAGCGTCGTCCACGGGACGTGCACCGTGACGCGTTCGCGCAGCTGCTCGTTCAGCAGCCACAGCTCACCCGTCGCCGGCCAGTACGAGAGGTTCTGGCTGTTCACCGGCGCCTGCCCGGTCAGCCGCGACGTCGACACGCCGCCGACTCCGCCGTGCAGGCATGACGGGTGGTCGCCCGCCACTCCGGCGTACTCCGGGCAGACGCCGGTCAGCACGAAGTAGCCGTTGCGCGCCACCGCGCCCTGCATCCCCCAGACCGGTGACGAAAACCCTTCCATCGCGTGCACCAGCCCGTCGGACGACGTCACGAGCCGGCCCGAAGCGGCGTCGAACGGCCAGTGCAGGATCCGGCCACCAGCCGCGGCCGGGACGTGCTCGGCCGTCACGAACGTGGAATCGGTGTGGTCGAAGGAAAGGGTCGACAGGCAGGGCCGCGCACCGGTCGCCGTGGTACACGCGCCGCCGCCGGGGTACCAGTAGGCGCCCACCTGCGGCATCGCGTAGTCGTAGTACGCGGCGTGGTACTTGCCGTCGGTGCCGAGGCCGACGGTCGCCGCGCTCGCGTCGACCTTCCAGAAGTGCGTCGTGTCGAAGACGCGGATCAGGCCGCCGGTGGTGGCGACGTAGAGCAGGTTCCCGGACCACGTGATGCCGTGCCCGTGGCCGGCCACCACCGCGAAATCGGTGTCGGAAGTGGGTTCCACGAGCAGGACGTGCCGGTAGCCGAGCCCGTTGGCGTCCACAAAGGACAGCCGGACCATCGTGTCGCCCGGGTTGTGCCACGACGTCACGACGACGCGCTTGCCGCCGGCCGTCCCCGTCGACTGGGCGGCGTCGCCGGAGCCGGTGAGGCCCTGCGGGACCCAGTCGTTGGTCTTGTCGTCGTTCGCGTCCTCCCAGCAGAACCCGGCGGGCTTCAGCGCGGCGGCGAGGTACGTGCCGTGGCACAGCGGGCGGGCCTTGCGGTTGGTGTCACCGAGCAGCGCCGGGAGCGCACGCGGCGGCAGCTTCTTGTCCAGCGCGGTGATCCGGCTGCCGTAGGTGGCGAAAGTGTCCCCCGCGGTGAGCCGATAGCTGTCGACGGCCGCCGCGTCGAGGCGGGGGAAGTTCGCGGCCGCCTGGGCCGTCGACGGCAGCGCGAGCAGCATCAGCACCACAAAACCGAGCACGAATCGCATGCCCGCAGCGTGACCGAGCCGCGTACACGTCCCGTACAACTCAAGGGACGGCCAGGCCGCGCTCCCGCAGCGACTGCTCGACGCGCAGCCGTTCGATCTCGCGGTCCATCCCCTCGGGCAGCTCCTCGAGCCGGTGCGGGACGCCGACCTGGCGGCAGGCCTGGGTGAGGAGCTCGTCGTACGCCTGCCGCGTGCCGAAGCGGCGCGCGGCCGGGGTGCCGGAGGGGTAGCCGGCGAGGAGGCGGTGCACGCGGCGCAGGTCCGCGGCGACCCGTTCGATCGGCGGGCCCTGGGTCTGGGGCTTCACGCGCTTCTCGCGGATCCACCGCAGGATCGCGGGGAACCGCAGCGCGCACCAGAAGAGCACCGTGGGAGCGATGCAGACCACGGCGAACAGGATCAGGTTCGCGAGGACGCCGCCGGCGCCGGCCATGACCTCATGGTAAGGCCGCGAGGCCCGGTTCGGGACCCCTCCCGGGCGGTCGACGGTAGAACCGTTCCACCACGACCGCGGGGAGGGACCGGCTTTGCCGTGCGCGGTGGCGCTCGCCCTCGGCCTGGGCGCGGCGGCCCTGGCCTGGGCCATCTCCGTCCTGGGTGACGGCGCCTGGCTGTTGGGTGTCGCCGCCGCGGTGGCGCTTGTGGCGGGGACGGCCCACGGCCCGGGCCCGCGGAGTGCTACCGCGGGTGCGGCTGGCGCGGGTGCGCCGCCGGCTCCACGCGGCCGGACGTCACCCGGAGCACGTCTACGCCGGGCACGACCGGGGCCGGACCCGGGCGAAGCACCTCGTGTTCCTGGTGCACGAGCCGCGCACCCGCTCGCTCGAGCTGCTGGCCTGGGCGCGCGGCGGGCTCGAGCCACGCTGGCGGGCCCGGCTCGCCGAGATCACCGAGGCCAAGGTCGCCCTCGGCGGCACGAGCGGCCGGTGGACCGACCAGCCCGCCGAGCTGACCCTCCGCCTCGGCGAAGGCGACCCGGTGGTGCTGTGGATCCCGGGTGACCCAGCCAGGCCTCCTGCTCTTCGCCTGGTTCCTCGACGCCCCGGCCCGCCGCCGACGCCGCCGCGCGGCCCGCCGAGCCCGCGAAGCCCGTGATCAGAGCGCCGACTCGCGTGATTGAAGGGTCGACACGATGTCAGCCGCCGTGTCGACCTTCTGATCACGCGTGTCGACCTTCTGATCACGCGTGTCGGCCCTCCGATCACGCGAGTTCGGGGGTCTCCGGGGGTTCTTCGGTGAGCCAGAGGACTCCGGCCGGGGGGAGCTGGAGGACGGCCGAGGCCGGCTGGCCGTGCCACGGGGACTCCACCGCCTCGACCTCGCCCAGGTTGCCGACGCCGGAGCCGCCGTAGGCCTCGGCGTCGGTGTTGACGACCTCGCGCCAGCGGCCCGCGGACGGCAGGCCGACGCGGTAGTCGTGGTGCGGGACCCCGGCGAAGTTGGCCACGCAGGCCAGCTTCGAGCCGTCGACGCCGATGCGCAGGAAGCTCAGCACGTTGCCGCTGGAGTCGTTCGCGTCGATCCAGCGGAAGCCGTCCGGGGAGGTGTCCTGGCTGAACAACGCCGGTGTCGACTTGTACACCGAGTTCAGCGACCGCAGCAGGTCCTGGACGCCGCGGTGCAGCGGCTCCTCCAGCAGGTGCCAGTCCAGCGACCGCTGCTCCGACCACTCGGCCGGCTGCCCGAACTCGCCGCCCATGAACAGCAGCTGCTTGCCCGGGTGCGCCCACATGAACGCCAGCAGCGAGCGCAGCCCGGCCGCCTTGTTCCACGCGTCGCCCGGCATGCGGCCCCACAGGGATCCCTTGCCGTGCACCACTTCGTCGTGCGACAGCGGCAGCACGAAGTTCTCGCTCCACGCGTACACGAGTGAGAACGTCATCTCGTTGTGGTGGTAGGCCCGGTGGATCGGCTCGTGCGACAGGTACCGGAGCGTGTCGTGCATCCAGCCCATGTTCCACTTGAAGCCGAACCCGAGCCCGCCCAGGTGCGTCGGGCGCGTGACACCCGGCCACGCCGTCGACTCCTCGGCCACCATCACGATGCCCGGGTGTCGCTTGTAGACGGTCGCGTTCAGCTCCTGCAGGAACTTCACCGCGTCCAGGTTTTCGCGGCCGCCGTACTGGTTCGGCAGCCACTCCCCCTCGTTGCGGGAGTAATCCAAATACAACATCGACGCGACGGCGTCCACGCGCAGGCCGTCGAGGTGGAACTCCTCGATCCAGTACAGCGCGTTGGCGACCAGGAAGTTGCGGACCTCGTTGCGGCCGAAGTCGAACACGAGCGTGCCCCAGTCGGGCTGCTCGCCGCGGCGCGGGTCCGCGTGCTCGTACAGCGCGGTGCCGTCGAACTTGGCCAGCGCCCAGCTGTCCTTCGGGAAGTGCGCGGGCACCCAGTCGACGAGCACGCCGATCCCCCGCTGGTGCAGGCGGTCCACGAAGTACCGGAAGTCGTCCGGGGAGCCGAAGCGGGACGTCGGCGCGTAGTACGACGTCACCTGGTAGCCCCACGAGCCGCCGAACGGGTGCTCCGACACCGGCAGCAGCTCGACGTGGGTGAAGCCGGTCTCGAGCACGTAGTCGCCGAGCTGGTCGGCCAGCTCGCGGTAGTCCAGGCCGGGCCGCCACGAGCCGAGGTGGACCTCGTAGACGCTCATCGGCGCCGCGGCCCACTGGGTCGCCTCGCGCTGGGCCACCCACTCGTCGTCTTCCCACGCGTGCCCGGAAGTGGTGACGACCGACGCCGTCGCCGGCGGCTGCTCGGTGCCGAACGCCATCGGGTCGGCCTTCTCGCGCCAGTTGCCGTCGGCGCCGAGGATGCGGAACTTGTAACAGGTCCCGGCACCGACGCCGGGGACGAACAGCTCCCAGATCCCGGACGAGCCGAGCGAGCGCATCGCGTGCCCGCGCCCGTCCCAGCCGTTGAAGTCGCCGATCACGCGGATGCCGCGGGCGTTCGGCGCCCACACCGCGAACGACGTGCCCTCGACGTCGCCGTTCGGCGTCTCGTACGACCGGACGTGCGCGCCGAGCGCCTCCCAGAGCCGCTCGTGCCGGCCCTCGCCGATCAGGTGCAGGTCCAGCTCGCCGACCGTGGGCAGCCAGCGGTACGGGTCGTCGGCGGTGACGGTGTGCCCGTCGTACTCGACCTCCAGCCGGTAGTCACCGGGGTGCTCGGGCACGGCGGCGGCGAACAGCGCGTCGATCACCGGCTCCATCGGGTACCGGCGCTCCCCCGCGCGCAGCGTCACGGCCTTGGCGCCGGGCAGCAGCGCGCGAGCCGAGAAGCCCGTGCCGACGGCGTGCACGCCCAGCACCGAGTGCGGGTCGTGGTGGGACCCGGCAAGCAGCCGGTCGATGTCCGCGGCCGGCGGGGCCGCGGCCGGGAAGCCTTCCGGAACCGCGTTCACGGTGTCATCCCTCTCCGCTAGTGATCCGGGCGATCGAAGCGAGCGGCACACCCAGCCAGTCCGGCCGGTTGGCGTGCTCGTAACCCACTTCGTAGACCGCCTTGTCCAGTTCGAAGGCGCGCAGCAGCTCGCCCTGGTCGCGCGGGTCGGCCGCGACCGCGGCGTAGCCCTCGCAGAACGCGGCCCGGTTGCGGTCGGACCACTCCTGGGCCCGTGCGGCCAGCGCCGGCTCGTCCGGCTGCCCGACCAGCAGCTGCTGGGCCGCGTAGTCGAACGACCTCAGCATGCCCGCCACGTCGCGCAACGGCGACCGCAGCGCGTGCCGCTCCTCCACCGGCGCCGCCGGCTCGCCCTCGAAGTCGATCAGCAGCCAGCCGCCGACCGTCCGCAGCACCTGGCCGAGGTGCAGGTCGCCGTGGATGTACTGCATGGTCACCGAGTCCGCGGGCAGGGTGCGCAGCGTCTCGAACGCCGCCCGCAGCCCCGGGGCGTGCTCCGCCAGCTCCGGCACGCGCGCGGCGAGGGTGTCCAGCCGGGCGACCATCGCCTTCATCGTGCGTTCCAGCTCGTCGGCGTCGACCGCCTCGGTGCCGAGCGCCTCGGCCAGGTCCGCGTGCACCTCGGCGACCGCGCGCCCGAGCCGCTCGGCCTCGCCGGCGAAGTCGCCGCCGACCTCTTCGGCGTGCAGCTCCGGCGCGGCCATCAGGTCGCGGACGCTGGTGGTGGCCATCGCCCAGCCGTCGACGGCGTCCGGGACGAACTGCTGCAGCATGCCGACCGTGGTCGGCTCGCCGCCGAGGTCGCCGGTGACCGAGCCGAGCACCTGCGCGATGTGCTTGCTGCCGACGCCCTGCAGCGCCCGGTGCAGCAGCAGGTCCTTGTTCTTGCCCGGGGTGAGCTTGCGGAACAGCTTGAGGATGTACTGGCCGCCGTAGACCAGCGACGTGTTGCTCTGCTCCGACGTGATCGGCCGCGCCCGCAGGCCGGTCTCCAGCTCGACGCCCGGCTCGTGCTCGAACACGAGCGAGCCCACGCGGCCCTCCCGCGCCATCAGGTCCAGCAGGACACCGGTGACGTCGAGGTCGCCGGACGCCTCGTAGGCGTTGAGGTCGCCGCCGGCGCCGATCCAGCTGCCCGAGGAGATCTCCGGCGGGTGCGTCCGCCGGCCCAGGAGCAGCTGGTAGGGCTCCCGCCGGTCGTCCTGGGCGACCTCGATCACCACGTGCAGCAGCTGGGGGTCGCCGGCGACCAGCTCGGTCACGCCGAGCGGCCGGACGGCGGTCACCGGCCGGTCCTTCCCGGCGAACCAGCGCTGCTCGGGCAGCCAGCGCTTCAGGTCACCGGTCAGTTCGTCGACCAGCTCGCGCGGGTCGGACAAGGGACTCACCTCGTTTCGCCTTCGTCTCCCGGGCTCGTCAGCTGGAACCAGTAGAAGCCGTGCCCCGGCAGCGTCAGCAGGTACGACAGGTCCCCGATGCTGGGGAACCGCACGCCACCGGTGAGCTCCACCGGCGTGCACCCGCGGTGCGCGGACAGGTCCAGCTCCACCGGCTGCGGGAACCGGGAGAGGTTGTTCACGCAGAGCACGACGTCTTCGCCGCCGTCCGGGCGCCGCCACTGCCGTTTGTAGGCCAGCACGCTCGGGTTCGACCCGCCGAGGTCGACGAACTCGCCTTCGGCGAACGCGTGGTGCTCCTTGCGCACCTCGATCATCCGCCGGGTCCAGTTCAGCAGCGAGGACGCGTTGTTCGACTGCGCCTCGACGTTCAGGCCCTGGTAGCCGTAGACCGGGTCCATGATCACGGGCAGGTAGATCCGGCCCGGGTCGCACGCCGAGAACCCGGCGTTGCGGTCCGGGGTCCACTGCATGGGGGTGCGCACCGCGTCGCGGTCGCCGAGCCAGATGTTGTCTCCCATGCCGATCTCGTCACCGTAGTACAGAACGGGCGAGCCCGGCAGGGACAACAGCATCGCGGTGAAGAGCTCCTGCTGGTTGCGGTCGTTGTCCAGCAGCGGGGCGAGGCGACGGCGGATGCCGATGTTGGCCTTCATGCGCGGGTCCTTGGCGTACTCCGCGTACATGTAGTCGCGCTCTTCGTCGGTGACCATCTCGAGGGTCAGCTCGTCGTGGTTGCGCAGGAAGATGCCCCACTGGCTGCCGCTGGGGATCTCCGGGGTCTGGGTGAGGATCTCCGAGATCGGGAACCGCGACTCCCGGCGCACCGCCATGAAGATCCGCGGCATCAGCGGGAAGTGGAACGCCATGTGGCACTCGTCGCCGCCGACCGCCGGGTCGCCGAAGTACTCGACGACGTCCGAGGGCCACTGGTTCGCCTCGGCGAGGAGAATGCGTCCCGGGTACTCGTCGTCGACGACCTTGCGGCAGCGCTTGAGGAACTCGTGCGTGCGCGGCAGGTTCTCGCAGTTGGTGCCCTCCTGCTCGAACAGGTATGGCACGGCGTCGAGGCGGAACCCGTCGATGCCCAGGTCGAGCCAGAACCGCAGGGTGTCGATCATCGCGTTCTGGACGTCGACGTTCTCGAAGTTCAGGTCGGGCTGGTGGGAGAAGAACCGGTGCCAGTAGAACTGGCCGCGCACCGGGTCGTAGGTCCAGTTCGACGTCTCGGTGTCGACGAAGATGATCCGCGCGTCGGCGTAGCGGGAGTCGTCGTCGCTCCACACGTAGTAGTCGCCGTACGGGCCGTCCGGGTCCTGGCGGGACTGCTGGAACCACGGGTGCGCGTCGGAGGTGTGGTTCAGCACCAGGTCCGTGATGACGCGGATGCCGCGCCGGTGCGCCTCGTTCAGCAGGAACACGAAGTCCTCGACACTGCCGAACTCCGGCAGCACCGCCCGGAAGTCGCTGATGTCGTACCCGCCGTCGCGCAACGGCGACGCGTAGAACGGCGGCAGCCACAGGCAGTCGATGCCGAGCCACGCCAGGTAGTCCAGCCGGCCGGCCAGGCCGCGCAGGTCGCCGGTGCCGTCGCCGTTCGAGTCGGCGAACGCGCGCACCAGCACTTCGTAGAACACCGCGCCCTTGAACCACTCCGGGTTGCTGGGCGCCTGTTGCGCCGAGCGGAAGTCCCCGGCCTGGGGTTCCACCAGCATGCCATCGGCGGTCATCGCCTCACCGGTGTGCGGGACACCGTCGAGCCCGAGCGCCGCGTCGGGGCGGGCCTCCTCCGCCATGTGCTCCACCTCAGTCCTTCGATCCGTTCCTTCCCTGCTAACCGGCCAGCCGCCGGCGGAGCGACACCACGTGCGCCACGGCCCGCCAGGGCTCGAGCCGCACGAAGTTCGCCGGGCCCCAGTCCCACGTGTCACCGGTGACCTCGTCGTGCGCGATCAGCCGCTCGTGCGCCTCGAACCCGAGCGCGGCCGTGTCGAGCCACAACGTGCCCTCCTGCGGCGCGTACGGGTCGAGGGTGACGACGGTGACCACCGTGTCCCCGGTGGCCGGGTCCTGTTTGGAGTAGGCCAGCAGCGCGTCGTTGTCGACGTGGTGGAAGTGCAGGGTGCGCATCTGCTGCAGCGCGGGGTGCGCGCGGCGGACGGCGTTCAGCTTCGTCAGCCACGGCTCGAGCGAGCGGCCCTCGGCGAGCGCGCGCTCGAAGTCGCGCGGTCGCAGCTGGTACTTCTCGGAGTCGAGGTACTCCTCGCTGCCCTCGCGGACCGGGACGTGCTCGAACAGCTCGTAGCCGGAGTAGACGCCCCACGTCGGCGAGATCGTCGCGGCCAGCGCGGCCCGCAGCGCGAACATGCCGGGCCCGCCGCGCTGCAGCGACTCGTGGAGGATGTCCGGGGTGTTGACGAACAGGTTCGGCCGGCCCTCGTGCCAGTGCTCCCGCAGGTCGATCGCGAAGTCGATCAGCTCCTGCTTGCCGGTGCGCCAGGTGAAGTAGGTGTAGCTCTGCGTGAAGCCGAGCCGCGCGAGCCCCCACAGCCGCGCCGGGCGGGTGAACGCCTCGGCGAGGAAGACGACGTCCGGGTGGGCGTCCTTCACCGACTGGATCAGCCAGGCCCAGAAGTCCGGCGGCTTCGTGTGCGGGTTGTCGACCCGGAAGATCTTGACCCCGTGGTCGACCCAGACCGTGATGACCCGCAGCATCTCTTCGTAGACGCCCTTGGGGTCGTTGTCGAAGTTGATCGGGTAGATGTCCTGGTACTTCTTCGGCGGGTTCTCCGCGTAGGCGATCGAGCCGTCCGGGCGGGTCGTGAAGAACTCCTGGTTCTTCAGCACCCACGGGTGGTCGGGCGCGGCCTGCAGCGCGAAGTCGAGCGCCACCTCCATGCCCAGCTCGGCGGACCGCGCGACGAACGCGTCGAAGTCGTCGAAGGTGCCGAGGTCCGGGTGGATGGCGTCGTGGCCGCCCTCGTCGGAGCCGATGGCCCACGGCGAGCCGACGTCGTCCGGGGACGCGTCGAGCGTGTTGTTGGGGCCCTTGCGGTTGACCCGGCCGATCGGGTGGACCGGCGGCAGGTAGACGACGTCGAAGCCCATCTTGGCGACGCGGTCGAGCGCGGCCGCGGCAGTGGTGAACGTGCCGTGCACCGCCTTGCCCTCGGCGTCGAGCCCGCCGGTGGACCGGGGGAACAGCTCGTACCAGGAACCGTAGGCGGCGCGCGTGCGGTCGACCCACACCTTGTGCGGCTTGCCCTTGGTGATCAGCTCGCGCACCGGGAACTCGCGCATGAGCTGGCGGATCTCGGGCGAGAGCGCGGGCCCGACCCGCTCGGCGAGGCCGCGTTCTTCGTCGCGCAACGCGGTCAGCGCGCCGACGAGGAGCGCTTTCTCCGCGCGGCGGTCCGGGCGGCGGGAGACGCGCTCCAGCAGCCGGGCGCCGTTCTCGAGGTCGTTGGCGAGATCTTCGGGACCCTGCCCGGCGGCGACCTTCACCTCGACGGCGTGCTCCCACGTCGCCCAGGGGTCGCCCCACGCGTCGATGCGGTAGGTCCACATCCCCGTGGTGTCCGGGACGATCACCGCGGCGAACTCGTCCGGATGGTCGGCGCCGCGGGGCGCCATCCGGGTCTGGCGGGTCAGCCGGTCGCCCGGACCGCGCCAGGCGACGGTCGCCGCGACGGCGTCGTGGCCCTCTCGCCAGACGGTCGCGGTGACCGGGATGTGTTCCCCCACAACGGCTTTGGCCGGATACCGGCCGCAGCTCACGCTGGGGGAGACGTCGTCGATGCCGAGCCGGCCGGTCATGGGCAACGCCCCTCGGTGTGTCGGTTGGACGCAGGCGACGCCAGTCTGCCCGACTCGATCAAGCGCCCAGGAGGCAGGGTTCTTTAGTCGAGTACCCAGGCCGGTGCGGCCGAAACGCTTCCGCCGCAACGAATTTCCGGCGCATGTCCGGGAGGTTACGTCCGTGCCGCGCCCCGGCGACGCACCGCGACGACCGACACGCGCACCCGAACGGCCAACACCCGTACCCGAATGGACGACACGCGTACCCCGGCGGACGACACGCGTACGCCGATGGACGACACGGCGAGGACGCCCGCCCGGCCGCCGTGTCGTCCCGCTGGGTACGCGAGTCGTCCGGCTGGGTGCGGGGGTCAGGGGCCTTCCGTCGGGTGGTCGGCGGCCAGGCGGGGGGCGCGGAGCAGGAGGAGGGAGCGGGACTGGAGGGTGACCCGGCTCTTGGGCTCCAGCGCGCCCGGGGTGGCCGGGCTGCCGTCGGCGGTGCTGGTGTCGAGCGTCGGCTTGAACGTCTCGCCGTACTCGCGGCCCGGCAGCACCACCTCGGCCGGCGCGTCGCCGGCGTGCAGCCACAGCAGCCACGAGTGGTCGGGCACCAGCGCGCCCTCGCGGTTGCGGGCCTGGCTGTTCGACCCGTCGATCCACATGCCGAGCGTACGGCGGTCCTCGAACCAGTCGTTCTCGCCGAACTCCTCGCCGTCCGGACGGAACCAGACCAGGTCCGGCTGGCCGGTCGGCGTCGTCCGGCCTTCGAAGAACTCCGGCTGCCGCAGCGCGGGGCTGTTCGCGCGCAGCCGCACGACCCGGCGGGCGAAGGCGAGCATGGCCTCGGCCTCGGGGTCGTCCGGGGTCCAGTCGAACCACGACGTCTCGTCGTCGAGGCAGTACGCGTTGTTGTTGCCGCGCTGGGTCCGCCAGAACTCGTCACCCGCGGTGAGCATCGGGGTGCCGGTCGAGAGCAGCAGGGTGGCGAAGAGGTTGCGCGCCTGCCGCGTCCGCAGCGCCCGGATCGCCGGGTCGGTGGTGTCGCCCTCGGCGCCGTGGTTCCACGAGCGGTTGTCGTTGGTGCCGTCGCGGTTGTCCTCGCCGTTGCCCTCGTTGTGCTTTTCGTTGTAGGACACCAGGTCCCGCAGCGTGAAGCCGTCGTGGGCGGTGACGAAGTTGATCGACTGCCACGGCCGGCGCAGGTTGTGGTCGTAGAGGTCCGACGAACCGGACAGCCGGTAGGCGAGGTCACGCACGCCGGTCGCGCCGCGCCAGAAGTCGCGGATCGTGTCGCGGTAGCGGCCGTTCCACTCCGCCCACTGGGCGCCGAAGCCGCCGACGCGGTACCCCTCGCCGGTCGCGTCCCACGGCTCGGCGATCAGCTTGCAGCGCGAGAGCACCGGGTCGGTGGTGATCGCGGTGAGCAACGTCGAGGCGTCGTCGAACGCGCCGCCGCGCGGCCGGCCGAGCGTGCTGGCCAGGTCGAACCGGAAGCCGTCGACGCCCAGCTCCTGCGTCCAGTAGCGCAGCGAGTCGGTGACCAGCCGCACCACGGTCGGCGAGCCGGCCTCGAGGGTGTTGCCGCAGCCGGTGATGTCGGCCATGTGGCCGCGCTCGGTGTGCAGGTAGTACACCGGCGCGTTCAGCCCGCGGAAGCTCAGCGTCGGCCCGTCCGGCCCGCCCTCGCAGGTGTGGTTGAACACGACGTCGACGATCACTTCGATGCCGGCCGCGTGCAGCGCCGCCACCATCAGCCGGAACTCCTCGACCTCGTGGCCGGGCTCGCTGGCGTAGGCGGCGTGCGGCGCGAAGAAGCCGAGCGGCGAGTACCCCCAGTAGTTGTGCCGCCCCTCCCGGACCAGCGACGGCTCGTCGAGGAAGGAGTGCACCGGCAGCAGCTCCACCGACGTGACGCCGAGCCGGGTCAGGTACTCGATGGCCACCGGGTGGGCCAGGCCGAGGTAGGTGCCGCGCAGCGCCTCGGGGATGAACGGGTGCTGCTTCGTGAAGCCCTTGACGTGCAGCTCGTAGACGACCGCCTCTTCGAACGGCACCTCGGGCTTGGTCCCGGTGTCCGGGCCGCCGGGCGAGGTGACGACCGAGAGCGGCACGCTGCCCAGGGAGTCCACTGTGGACATCGGGCCGCGGTCCGGGTCGCCGGTGAAGCCCTGCGCCGCGCGCAGGTCGGTGAGCCCGCCGGTGATCTGCCGGGCGTAGGGGTCCAGCAGCAGCTTGTTCGGGTTGCAGCGCAGGCCGCGGGCCGGGTCGTACGGGCCGTGCACCCGGTAGCCGTACCGCTGCCCCGGCGTCACCCCGGGCACCAGGCCGTGCCAGACGCCGAAGGTGCGCTCGGTGAGCGCGATCCGGCGTTCGGACCCGTCGGCGTCGATCAGGCACAGCTCGACGGCGTCCGCGACGGCGGACGTGATCGCGAACCGCACGCCGCCGGCCTCCGGGTGGGCGCCGAGCGGAAAGGGGCGGCCGGCGAGGACGTGGTCGGCGGAGGGTCGTGTGGCCATTCCTGAATCGTCCCAGATCGGACGCGGTCCGCGCGCGCTGTGCCTTGCGTGTTACCCGGCTGTCTCCGTTTCGACCAGCACGAAGGTCTCCGGCGGCAGGTGCGCGGCGCCGCCGTGCGCGGTGGCCTCGCCCCAGGACAGGAGCGGCTTCGTGGCGCCGAGCGGGAGCGTCACCTCGCCGGGGCCGAAGTTGCACGCCAGCCGCAGGCCGCCGCGGTGCAGCACGAGCCAGGAGGCGTCCGGGGCGGAGTCGACCCGCAGGTCCGGGAGCCACGGGTCGGCCAGCTCGGGGTGCTCGCGGCGCAGCCGGATCAACGCGCGGTACAGCTCCAGCGTCTCCCGGTGACCGGGCCGCTCGGCCTCCGCCCAGTCGAGCCGCGAACGCTCCACAGTGGCCGGGTCCATCGGGTCGGGGACGTCGGCCTCGCCCCAGCCGTGCCGGGCGAACTCGCGACGGCGGCCCGTGCGCACGGCCTCGGCCAGCTCCGGGTCCGGGAAGGACGCGAAGAACTGCCACGGCGTGCTCGCCGCCCACTCCTCCCCCATGAACACCATCGGCGTGAACGGCGAGCAGAACAGGATCGCCGCGCCGCAGGCCAGCCGGCCCGGCGAGACGGTCGCCGACAGCCGGTCGCCCGTCGCGCGGTTGCCGATCTGGTCGTGGTCCTGCAGGTAGGCGAGGAACCGGTGCCCCGGCACGGTCCGCGTGTCGACCGGGCGGCCGTGGGTCCGCTCCCGGAACGACGACCAGGTCCCGGCGTGGAAGAACACGCCGCGCAGCACCCGTTCGACGGCGTCCTGCGCGGCGAAGTCGGTGTAGTAGCCCGTGTCCTCGCCGGTGAGCTTGACGTGCAGCGCGTGGTGGAAGTCGTCCGACCACTGCGCGTGCAGGCCGTAACCGCCGCGCTCGCGCGGAGTCACCAGCCGGGGGTCGTTGAGGTCGGACTCGGCGATCAGCGTCAGCGGCCGGTTCAGCGCGGTCGAAAGCGTCCCGACCTCGACGGCGAGCTGTTCGAGCAGGTGGACGGCCCGCCGGTCGAGCAGCGCGTGCACCGCGTCCAGGCGCAGCGCGTCGACGTGGAAGTCGCGGAACCAGCCGAGCGCGTTGTCCACGACGTACCGGCGGACCTCGTCCGAGCCGGCGCCGTCGAGGTTGAGGCCCGGCCCCCAGTCGTTCTGCCCGGCGAAGTACGGCCCGAACCGGTCGAGGTAGGCGCCGGAGGGCCCGAGGTGGTTGTAGACGACGTCGAGCACGACGGCCAGGCCGCGCGCGTGGGCCGCGTCGACGAACCGCTTGAAGCCGTCCGGCCCGCCGTAGGGCTCGTGGACCGCGCCCCAGAGGACCCCGTCGTAGCCCCAGCCGGCGGTGCCGTCGAAGGAGTTGACCGGCAGCAGCTCGACGTGCGTGATGCCGAGCTCGACGAGGTGGTCGAGCCGGTCGATGGCCGCGTCGAACGTGCCGCCTTCGGTGAACGTGCCGACGTGCAGCTCGTAGACGACACCGCCGGGCAGCTGACGCCCGTGCCAGGCGTCGTCGGTCCATTCGAACTCCGCGTGGTCGTAAACCCGCGACAGCTGGTGAACGCCGTGCGGCTGCCACCGCGACCTCGGGTCGGGCAGGGCCGCGGTGGCGTCGTCGAGCAGGAAGCCGTAGTTGATGCCCTCGGCCTCGGCGTGCCACCAGCCGCCCGCCCCCGCGGTCATCTCGTGCACACCGGCGTCGACCTCGACGCGGACCCGCTCGGCCGACGGGGCCCACACGCTGAACCTCATGCGTCTCCTCGCACCAGCAACGCGACGGGGTAACGGTCGAACAGGGCGGCCAGCTCCGGAGCCGAGCCGACCTCCCGGCCGGTCAGGACGTCGGTCCAGACGCCCTCGGCCAGCGGGAGCACGGTGTCGCGCCAGCCGCCGGCGGCTTCCAGGCCGACCGGCAGCCGGGTCACCACGACGGCGAGGTCCGCGCTGCGCGTGTATGCGAGAGCGTGCTCGGCCGCGGCCCCTTCGGCCCGCAGCGGCCGGTAGCCGTGGAAGAGCCTGGGGTGCTCCTGACGCAGCTTCAACGCCTTGTGCACCACGAGAAGCTTCGCCGCGCCCGAAGCGTCGAGGTCCGGCAGCTCGCCGTCGGTGACGCGCGCCAGGATCTCGCGCCGGGCCGCGTAGTCGACCGGACGGCGGTTGTCCGGGTCGACCAGGGAGAAGTCCCACAGCTCGGTGCCCTGGTAGACGTCCGGGACGCCGGGCGCGGTCAGCTGCACCAGCTTCTGGCCGAGCGAGTTGCTCCAGCCCGGCCGCTCGATCCGCGTGACGAACTCCGCGACGTCGGCGTCGTTCACGACCGCGTCGGGCCAGGCGGCGACGGCGGCCTCGAATGCCTCGTCGTGCTCGGTCCAGCTGGTGCGGAGCTTGGCTTCCTTCGCTGCCTTGTCGAGGTAGTCCCGCAGCCGGGGTGGCTCGATCGGCCAGGTCGACACCAGCGTCTGCCAGGCCAGGAGGTTCAGCGACGGCTCGTCGATCCCGTGCTTCGCGGACCACCGGCGAACGGCGTCGGCGAACTCGCCGGGCAGCTCCGCGAGCACCGCCATCCGGGCGCGGGTGTCCTCCGAGCGTTTCGTGTCGTGCGTGGTCAGCGTGGTCATCGCGGCCGGGTGCCCGGCTTCGCGCCCGGCGGCCAGCCGGTGGAACTCCTCGACGTCCAGGCCGAAGCGGTCCGGGTTGCCGCCGACCTCGTTCAGCGCGGCGAAGCGGGTGTAGCGGTAGAAGGTCGTGTCCTCGGTGCCCTTGGCCACGACCATGCCGGACGTCTGCTGGAGCCGGGTGGCCAGCTCACCGTCCGGCTCGGCGCGGACCTGCGCGTCGAGGGTGTCCAGCGCGGCGGCCAAATCCGGCCGAGACTGCTTCGCCCCGGCGATCGCGGCGGCCCAGTGCGCCGCGCCTTCGGGCAGGTAGGAGCGGTAGACCGGGAAGGCGACCATCGTCTCGGCCACCGCCTGCCGGGCCTGCTCCGGGTCGACGTCGGGCAGGAGCGCCGCGATCCGGCGGACCTCGGCGACCAGGATGCGGTCGGTGACCAGGCGCCGGGCTTCGGCCTCGACGCGGTGGTAGCCGGTCTTCACGCCCAGCTCGGTCGCCAGCTCCGTGAAGCCGGGCTCGCCCGCCGGGTCGACGAAGACACCGGCGATCTCGCGCAGGGCGTCGTAACCGGTGGTGCCGTCGACCGGCCAGCTCTGCGGCAGCGGCTCCCCCGGGTGCAGGATCTTCTCCGCGACGATCCACGCGCCGGGCGCGTTCTCCCGCAGCCGCCGGAAGTAGCCGCCCGGGTCGGCCAGGCCGTCCGGGTGGTCGACGCGCAGGCCCGTGACGTCACCGTCGGCGACCCAGCGCAGGACCTCCCCGTGCGTCTCGGCGAACACGACCGGGTCTTCGACGCGGACCGCGGCGAGGTTCGTGATGTCGAAGAACCGGCGGTAGGTCAGCTCCGCGTTGCCGCGGCGCCAGCCGACCAGGCGGTAGTGCTGGCGCTCGTGGACCTCCTGCGGCGTCCCGTCTTCCGTGCCGGGGGCGAGCGGGAAGCGGTGGTCGTAGTAGACGAGCTCGTCACCCTCGACGGTCAGCTCGGCGACGGCGTCATCGTCGTCACCGAGGACCGGCAGCAGGATCGGGCCGCGGGCCCAGTCGACGTCGAAGAACGCCGCCGACTCCGCGTCGCGGCCGTGCTTGAGGACGTCCCACCACCAGCGGTTCGCCTTCGGCACCTCGACCGACATGTGGTTCGGCACGATGTCGACGACCAGGCCGAGCCCGGCCTCCTTCAGCTTCTTCACCAGCTCCTGACGGGCGGCCTCGCCCCCCAGCTCGGGACGCGCGCGGGTCGGGTCGACCACGT
The DNA here is from genome assembly GCF_055583145.1 of Amycolatopsis sp. NPDC104819. Taxonomy (NCBI): domain Bacteria; kingdom Bacillati; phylum Actinomycetota; class Actinomycetes; order Pseudonocardiales; family Pseudonocardiaceae; genus Amycolatopsis; species Amycolatopsis sp. NPDC104819. Next base: position 436,614 of record NZ_JBVJON010000006.1, read on the forward strand.
CGTAACCGTGGGTCGAGCCCGGCGTCGCGTCGAGCACCGGCGACGCGTAGAGCGCGCCGATGCCCAGCTCCCGCAGGTAACCGGCGATCTCCGCCGCGTCGCTGAAGGTGAACTCCGGGCGCAGCTGCACCCGGTAGGTCGACCCCGGCACCGTCATTCGGACTCCGTTTCCGTTCGCTGCAGCACGACCAGGGACCGGGCGGGCAGGGTGAACTGGCCGCCGCCCTCGATCGCCGCCGCGCCGTCCGGTTCGAGCTGGACCTCGCCGGTCGCGGTGTCGACGACGACGGTCCAGGCCTGCCCGTAGCCGTTGCCCGGCAGCTTGGCGTCGATGTCTTCGTAGTGGGCGTTGAAGGCGAGCAGGAACGAGTCGTCCTCGACCGGCATGCCGCGCGCGTCGAGGTCCGGGATCGCCTGCCCGTTGAGGAAGACGACGACCGCCTTGCCGAAGCCGTCGTCCCAGTTCTGCTCGGTCATCTCCTCGCCGGCCGGGGTGAACCAGGCGATGTCACCGAGCTTGTCGCCCTTGCCGACCGGGCCGCCCTGGAAGAACCGGCGACGGCGGAACACCGGGTGCTGGTGCCGGAACGCGCCCAGCCCACCGGTGAACTTGACCAGGTCCGCGTGCGCCTTGGCCAGCTCCCAGTCCATCCAGGACAGTTCGGAGTCCTGGCAGTAGACGTTGTTGTTGCCCTGCTGGGTCCGGCCGAACTCGTCGCCGTGCGCGATCATCGGCACACCCTGCGACAGCAGCATCGTCGCCAGCATGTTGCGCTGCTGGCGGATGCGCAGCTCGTTCACCTCGGGGTCGTCGGTGTCTCCTTCGACCCCGCAGTTCCACGAGCGGTTGTCGTCGGCGCCGTCGCGGCCGTCCTCGCCGTTGGCCTCGTTGTGCTTTTCGTTGTAGGACACCAGGTCCCGCAGCGTGAAGCCGTCGTGCGCGGTGACGAAGTTGATCGACGCGAACGGGCGGCGGCCGTCGTCCTGGTAGAGGTCGGAGGAGCCGGTGACCCGCGAGGCGAACTCCCCCAGCGTCGAGGGCTCGCCGCGCCAGAAGTCGCGGACGGTGTCGCGGTACTGCCCGTTCCACTCCGTCCACAACGGCGGGAAGTTGCCGACCTGGTACCCGCCGGGGCCGACGTCCCACGGCTCGGCGATCAGCTTCACCTGGCTGACGATCGGGTCCTGCTGCACCAGGTCGAAGAACGTGGACAGCCGGTCGACGTCGTAGAACTCCCGGGCCAGCGCCGAAGCGAGGTCGAAGCGGAAGCCGTCGACGTGCATTTCGGTCACCCAGTACCGCAGCGAGTCCATGATCAGCTGCAGCGTGTGCGGGTTGCGCACGTTGAGGGAGTTCCCGGTGCCGGTGTAGTCCATGTAGTACTCCGGCTCCCCCTCGACCAGGCGGTAGTAGGCCTCGTTGTCGATGCCGCGCATCGACAGGGTCGGCCCGAGGTGGTTGCCCTCCGCGGTGTGGTTGTAAACCACGTCGAGGATCACTTCGATGCCGGCCTCGTGGAAGGCCTTGACCATGCCCTTGAACTCCTGGACCTGGCCACCCTCGCCCGGCATCGCGGCGTACGCGTCGTGCGGCGCGAAGTAGCCGATGGTGTTGTAACCCCAGTAGTTCGTCAGCCCCTTCTCTTCCAGGCCGTGGTCGGAGACGAACTGGTGCACCGGCAGCAGCTCCACCGCCGTCACACCGAGCTTCTGGAGGTGCTCGACGACGGCGGGGTGCGCCATCCCGGCGTAGGTGCCCCGCAGCGGCTCGGGCACGAACGGGTGGTTCACCGTCATGCCCTTGACGTGAGCCTCGTAGATGACCGTCTCGTTGTACGGCCGCTTCGGCTGGCGGTCGTTGCCCCAGTCGAAGAACGGGTTCGCCACCAGCGAGTACGGCACGCGCCCGGCGGAGTCGTCGTCGTTGCGCTCCTCCGGGCTGTCGAACTTGTACCCGAAGAGCGACTCGTCCCACTTCACGCCGTGCGAAACAGCCTTCGCGTACGGGTCGATGAGCAGCTTGTTCGGGTTGCAGCGCAGGCCGCGGGCCGGGTCGTACGGGCCGTGCACCCGGAAGCCGTACCGCTGGCCCGGCCCGACGTTGAGCAGGTAACCGTGGTGGACGAAGCCGTCCACCTCTTCGAGCGCGTAGCGGGTCTCGTTGCCGTCGACGTCGAACAGGCACAGTTCGACCCGCTCCGCCACCTCGGAGAACAGGGCGAAGTTCGTCCCGACTCCGTCGTAGGTGGCGCCGAGCGGGTAGGGCGTTCCGGGCCAGGGCCGCACTGGGGTCTCCTCGAGCTTTCACAGGTTGTGCCGGGCGCGTCCGCGCTCGCGGACACGCTTCGCTGGGGGGTCGTGCGCGACCGGGTACCCGTTATCCGGGCAGGGGACGCGCCGCTGCGAGCGGCGCGACCGCGGCGCGCACTCCCTTCGCGGTGAAGAAGCCGTCGACGCTGACGGGAAGGGGAATCCGCCAGTTAGGGTACTGGTCGACCGTCCCGGGCAGATTCGGCTGCCGCACCTGGCCCGCGACGTCGGCCGGCGAGGTCAGCACCAGGCGTGACGCGGCTTTCGCGAGCAGGGTGTGCAGCGCGACGACCGGGTCGCCGGCCGGGATCCCTTCGCGCGCAACGAGTTCGAACAAAGCTTCACGTTCCGCGGCGGCCGCTTCTTCTTCGGCTTCGACGCCGCGGTCGAGCAGGCCCAGCTCGGCGCGGACCCGGACGTGCTCACCCTCGAGCCAGCCGGAGACGGTCGGCAGGTCGTGCGTCGAGATGCTGGCCATGGCCTCGGGGTCCCAGTCGGCCGGGCGGGTGAACGGGTGGCCCTCGGTGTCCCAGTCCCGCTCGAACCACAGCACGGCCGAGCTGAGCATGCCGCGCTCGTGCATGGTCTCGGTGACGACGTCCTCGACGGTGCCGAGGTCCTCCCCCACGACGACCGCGCCGGCCCGGTGCGCTTCGAGCGCGAGCACGCCGACCATCGCTTCGGCGTCGTAGTGGACGTACGTGCCGCGGTGCGCGGGCTCGCCCGGCGGGATCCACCAGAGCCGCCAGAGCCCGGCGATGTGGTCGACGCGAATGCCGTCGGCGTAGCGGAGGACACCCCGGATGACGTCCCGGAACGGCGCGTACCCGGCCTCGGCGAGCTTGTCCGGCCGCCACGGCGGCAGGTTCCAGTCCTGCCCCTGCTGGTTGAAGGCGTCCGGCGGCGCGCCGACCCGCACATCGGCGGCGAAGACGTCCCGGACGGCCCAGGTGTCGGCCCCGCCGGGGTGCACGCCGACCGGCAGGTCGTGCACGATCCCGACGGTCATCCCGGCGTCGCGGGCGTCTTTCCGGGCCGCTTCCAGCTGCGTCCGGCAGAGGTGCTGCAGCCACGCATGGAAGCCGACGCGCTCCTTCAGCTCTTCGCGCGCCTTCTCGACCTCGGGTCCGGCGGGGTCGCGAAGGGCTTCCGGCCACTCTCGCCAGTCCGCGCCGTGCTGCTCGGCGACGGCGCAGAAGAGGGCGAAGCCGTCGAGGTCGGTGTCGTCTCCGGGGAGCTCCTCGACGCGGTGCGGCCAGAGCAGTTCGAGCGCGGCGCGTTTCGCGGTCCAGACGGCGTCGTAGTCGATCAGCTCACCGTCGCGGTCCGGGGCCAGCGAGGTGACGGCCTCCTGCGTGGCGGCGTCGGCGCTCGCGAAGGTCTCGGTCGCGGTGACACGCAGGTAGATCGGGTTGGCGAACCGGCGGCTGGCCGGTGAGTAGGGCGAGCGTTCGACGGGGTGGGCCGGGCTGAAGGCCTGGACGGGGTTGACCAGCAGCACCCCTGCGTCGAGCTCCGAGGCCGAGCGGGCGGCGAAGGTCGCCAGGTCGGCGTAGTCGCCGATGCCCCAGGAGCCGGGTGAGTGCAGGGCGTAGAGCTGGAGCATCCAGCCCCAGGCGGGCGGCACGTCCGGCAGCTTCGCCGGGACGACGGCGAGGGTGACGTCCTGGTCCGCGGTGATCAAGCGGTGCCAGCCGAGCGGCAGGTCCGCGGGCAGCTCCCCCTCGACGTGCCGCCGGGTCCCGTCCTCGAGGAGGACGTCGGCGGCCCCGGGGAGCGCGCGGGTGGCGCCTTCCTTGACGACGATGGTCGGCGGCAGGGCGGCCGGGGCGGCCCGTTCGGCGAGCGCGGCGGCGATGGCGTCATCGCTGGTGGCGTCGACGCCGAACTGCCCCAGGACGGCGACGACCACGTCGTCTTCGACGTCGACCCAGACCTGGTCGGAGTTCTCGTACCGGGTGGCCACGCCGTAGCGGTCGGCGAGCTGGTGCAGGGGGCTGCGGGCGGGGATCTCGTCGGGCACGGGCACCAGCATTCCGGTGCCCGGCCGTTCGCGCCATCCGCGCGGGGTGACGTCACCCGGAGCTTCTCCGGGCGGCGGGGTGAACAGTGTGGCGGCGAGCCGGGGTGCTCCCAGCCTGGCCGCGGTTCGTGCCGGGCCGACCGGCGAGCACGCTGGCACAGCCGCCCCCGGGCCGGACCGAGCCAACCACCGACCACCCCGCCCGGCCGCGGTTCGTGCCGTACCGACCGCGAGCACACTGGCGCAGCCTCCCCGGGCCGGACCGAGCCGACCTCCGACCACCCGGCCCGGCCTCGGCTCACGCCCGGCCGACCAGCGGGCACCCGGCGCGGCCACCCGGCCAGACCAACCCGACCACCCGACCGGCCCGGCCCGGCTTCGGCTCAGGCCCGGCCGACCAGCGGGCACCCGGGCGCAACCACCCCGCCCACCGCCAACCACGCCTCACATCGAGCCGACCAGCGGGCGTCCGATGCAGCAGCCGGGCCGGGCCCGACCACCCCGGACCGGCCCTCGCCTCACACCGAGCACCAGCGCGGCCAACCGCAAGCCGAGCCAACCTCCGGCACCGACCCAGCCTCGGCTCACCGCGCCGACCCCGAGCACCCTGCGCAACCACCGCGGCACCAGACCGAACCAACCCCAACCAACCGGCCCAGCCCGCCCGCCATCCAGCGCAGCATCACCTCGTGCTCTTGCGCGCCCGTCCCGCGAACAGCACCGCCGCCCCGGCGAGCACCATCACCACGCTCGCCGCGATGTGCAACGACGGCGGCAGCACGTGCAGCTGGACGAACCAGCTCGGCGAGTTCGCGCCGAGCAGCCGGTTGAGCAGCCCGCCGCCGCCCTGGACGACCAGCAGGATGCCGAGCAGCTCGGTCATCGGCGCACCTCGCGGGCGGGCTCGCGCTTGCCGAACAGCTCTTCCCAGATCGGCCCGGTCGCCAGCCAGATCGCCGACAGCACCCCCAGCCGCGGGAACCAGTCCCACAGCGGCGCGACCTGCTCCGGCGTGCCGATCGCGTAGATCGCCGCCAGCAGCGCCGCCGCGGCCAGCGCGCAGGCCAGCACGCACTTGCCGAACTCGCGCCACTCGTGGCGCAGCTTCTCGCGCCCGTACCGCTTGGGCGGCGGGGGCGGCCCGCCGGCGAACCGGTGCGCGAACCGCGCGTCGGCCCAGCGCACCATGCTCGGCCCGAACACGACGCTGAAGCCGAGGTAGACGGCGGCGAGACCGTGCGTGAAGTTGGCCTTCGCCCCGCTCGCCAGGTCGATCACAGTCGCCACCAGCACCACGACGTCGACCAGCGGCACCATGGCGAGCAGCACCACCGACGCCCGCCGGGCGTGCAGCGCGTAGCGCACCGCCAGCCCGGCCACGATGAACACCCAGAACCCGATCTCCCCGGCCGCGATGATGGCGGCCATGGGGTTCTCGGAGAGGAACTTCCCGATCTCGTTCACCGTGCCAGCTTCGCCCGGGCGGGCGCCCGGGCGCGTCGTCGGAGAGCACGACGGGCCGTCATCACTTCGTAGGACGCGGACCGGCCACGCGATGTGATCAGATGCTCCTGTGCACTTCCCACGCCTGCGCTCGCTCCCGGTGTGGCAGCAGGACGGCCTGATCGCGCTGACGACGTGGCTGATCGGGTTCCTGGTCTACGCGGCCGGGATCCACCGGCTGCTCGCCGGGTTCGACCACGCCCCGTTGTGGGTGCGGCTGCTGGAGCTGACGGCGCTGTGCGGCCTCGAGCTGCTCCGCCGGTGGGTGCCCGGCGCGCTGCTGCTGGCGACGGTGGTGCTGGCGGTGGACATCGCGCTGAGCCCGTCGCTGCCGGTGATGATCGTCTTCACCGACTTCCTCTACGCGGCCACGCTGTACGGCTCCCAGCGCACCAGCCGGGTGATGATCGGCGTCGCCGCGGTGTCGGTGCTCGTCGTGCTGGCCGCGGTGCTGGTGCTCGCGCAGCAGTGGCGCACGGCGGTGCTGGCCGCCCTGGGTGTGCTGCCGTTCGTGCTGACGCCGGTGTGGTGGGCGGCGAACGTCCGGCAGCAGCGCGACATCGCCGAGACCGAGCGCGCGAACGCCGGGCAGCTGGCCAAGATCGCGCAGCTGGACAGGCGGGCCGCGGTGGCCGCCGAGCGCGGGCGGATGGCGCGCGACCTGCACGACGTCATCGCCGGGCACCTGTCGGCGATCGCGATCCAGTCGGAGGCGGCGCTGTCGATGCCGGATTCGAAGCTGGCGAAGACGGTGCTGGAGTCGGTGCGGGAAAACAGCGTCAGCGCGCTGGAGGAGATGCGGGCGATGATCGGCCTGCTCAAGGCCGAGGGCGGCGACGCGGAGACGACCGCGCCGGCGCGGCTGGCGGACCTGTCCAAGCTGGTGGAGTCGGCGCGGGCGAGCGGGCTGGAGGTGCGCGTCGGGTCCACAGTGGACGAGGTGCCGCTGCCGACGGCGGTCGACCTGACGGCGTACCGGATCGCGCAGGAGGCGCTGACCAACGCGGTGAAACACGCGCCGGGCGGCCGGGTCGACGTCGACGTCCGCTACCTCGACGGCGTCCTGGCGGTGGAGGTCCGCAACGACGTCCACCACCGCCACGCGCCCCCGGCCGAAGGCTCCGGCACGGGGCTGCTGAACATGCGCGAACGCGCGGACGCGGTCGGCGGCACGCTGACCGCGGGCCCGGCCGACAGTGGCTGGCTGGTCCGCGCGGAGCTGCCGGTAGGAGGCACGACGTGAGGGAGACGACGCCGTCTCCGGCGAGGGAGACCCCATGACCGTCAAAGTCCTGGTCGCCGACGACCACAGCGCCATCCGGTCCGGCCTGATCATGATCCTGAACAACGCCGACGGCATCCAGGTGGTCGGCGAGGCCGCCGACGGCGCCGCGGCCGTGCGCCAGGCCCGCGTGCTGCGGCCGGACGTCACGCTGATGGACGTCCGGATGCCGGGCACCGACGGCATCGCCGCCACCCGCGAGCTGGTCGCCGAAGGGCTGACCGAGGTGCTGGTGCTGACGACCTTCGACCTCGACGAGTACGTCCACGCCGCCCTGCGCGCGGGCGCCGCGGGCTTCCTGCTCAAGTCCGTCGCGGCGCCCCGGCTGATCGAAGCGGTGAAGCTCGTCGCGGCCGGCGAGGGCGTGCTGGCCCCGCAGGTCACGCGCCGCCTGATCACGGCGTTCGCGGCGAGCACCCGCGACCCGGCGCCGGCCCCGAGCGGCCTCGACGACCTGACCGAGCGCGAGCGCGAGGTCCTGGGATGCCTGGGCGCGGGCCTGTCGAACGCCCAGATCGGCACCCGCCTGCACATCGGCGAGACCACGGTGAAGACGCACGTCTCGCGGGTGCTGACCAAGCTGGACCTGCGCTCCCGGGTCCAGGCGGCGATCCTCGCCCAGGAGACCGGCCTGGCCGAGGAAAACTGAGCCGGGCCGTTCTGCGAAAACGCTCGTGACCTTCTAACTTCTCCTCATGGGTGTGCGGAGAACGTTGAACGTGGACGAGGTCCTGAAGCGCCAGGACTCCGGCGAGCTCAAGCGGCGGCTGCGCGGGCGCGACCTGGTCGGGTTCGGCGTCGGGATCATCATCGGCACCGGCATCTTCACCCTCGCGGGTGTCGAGGCGAAGACACACGCCGGGCCCGCCGTGACGCTGTCGTTCGTGCTCGGCGCGGTGGTCGCCGGCCTAGCGGCGCTCTGTTACGCGGAGCTGGCCTCCAGCGTGCCGACAGCGGGAAGCGCTTACACCTACGCCTTCGCGACCCTCGGCGAGATCTTCGCCTGGATCATCGGCTGGGACCTGCTGCTGGAGTTCGCGCTCGGCGCCGCCGTGGTGTCGCGCGGCTGGTCCGGCTACCTGGCGAACCTGCTCGGCCTGTCGCCGGAGTGGTTCGGCGAAGACGCGAAGGTCAACGTCGGCGCCGTGCTGATCATCGCCGTGCTGACCGTGGTCGCCGTGCTGGGGATCAAGGAGTCGGCCTGGCTGACCAACCTGCTCGTGTGCGTGAAGGTCGCCGTCTGCGTGCTCGTGCTCGCCGTCGGCCTGTTCTTCGTCAAGGGCGCGAACCTCACGCCGTTCATCCCGCCCGCGAAGGCGCCCGACGGCGGCTCGACCGTGCTGGAGCAGCCGATCGTGCAGGCCGCGCTCGGTCTCGAGCAGTCGGTCTACGGCATCGCCGGGATGATCACCGCCGCGGCCGTGGTCTTCTTCGCCTACACCGGTTTCGAAGCGCTCGCGAACCTCGGCGAGGAGACGCTCAACCCGCGCAAGGACCTCCGCGTCGGCATCCTCGGCGCGCTGGGCGTCTGCGCGCTGCTCTACATCGGCGTGTCGATCGTGCTGACCGGCATGATCCCGTTCACCGACATCGACACGGGCGCGCCGCTGGCGGACGCGTTCGACCGGGTCGGCCAACACTGGGTGGGCGCGCTGATCTCGCTCGGCGCGGTGACCGGGCTGACGTCGGTGATGATGGTCGAGCTGGTGACGATCGGGCGGATCGGCTTCGCGATGGGCCGCGACGGCCTGCTGCCGAAGGCGCTCGGCCGCACCCACCCGAAGTGGGGCACCCCGCACCGGATGACCATCGGCGGCGCCGCGCTGATCGCCGTGCTGGCCGCGTTCATCCCGATCGCCGAGCTGGCCGACATGGTGAGCATCGGCGCGCTGTCGGCCATGATCATCGTGGCGGTGGCGGTCCCGGTGCTGCGCCGCCGCCGTCCCGACCTGGACCGGCCGTTCAAGGTGCCGTTCTCGCCGGTCGTCCCGGTCCTCGCCGCGCTGGCGTGCCTGTACCTGATGCTCAACCTGAACGTGCTGACCTGGATCCGGTTCGCCGCGTGGCTGGTGATCGGCCTGGTGATCTACTTCGCCTACGGCCGCCGCCACTCCCGCTTCGCGCCGGAAAACGCCGAAGTCAGTCCCAAAAAGACGGAGTGAACCCGGCGACGCGGACCGCTTCGCGCGTCACGGCGGCGTGGTCCGCGTCGACGACCACCAGCACCCCGAGCCCGGCGAGCGCCGCCGTCACCCATTCGACCGGCTGGTCGTGGATCCCGTTGTCCCCCAAGGACGCATAGGTGTCCACAACGGACAGCAGGGTGCCTTCGGCGCCGATGCGGACACCCGCCAGGAGCACGAAGTGGCCGCCGGGCGGGCGCCAGCGGGACGTCCACAGTGGCGGGACGCCGGTGTCGAGGTAGTCGAGCAGCGCGCGCTCCGGGGTGTCGGTGGCGCCCAGCTCGGCGCCGTCGATCCGGGCGATCACCGCGACGCGCGGCACGTCCCAGAGCCCGGCCAGGAGGTCGAAGAGCGCTTCGGTGGTCCACTCCCCGGTCGCCGGCACCGCCGTGAGGGCGCCGCGCGAGAGCGACGAGAGGGCCACCGCGAGCCCGGAAACCCGCGTGCCTGCAGCGGCGGGGTCGTCGACCACCGGGACGGGCAGCCGGAAGCCGGCCCGGCCCACCTCCCCCGCCGGGCGCACGACCGGCCCGCGAACGGTGCCGGCGGCCACCGCGACGGCGTCCTGGTCGGGCACGTCGAGCCCGGCCGCCCGCAGCGCCGCGAGCCCGCAGAACGCGGCGGCCAGACCGTCTTTCTGCGGCAGCTCCGCCTGGGCGGTGGCGGCCAGCCGGGCCCCGCCCGGCAGCCACCGCACCCCGGACAGGTCGAGCTGCCCGCCGTCGATCCCCGAAGACATCGGTCCCCTCAGTAGCGCCACAGGTGTGCGGTGACGATTTCCTCGACACTCCGTTCGGCCGCCCACGCCGCGTCGGACGCCCGGACGGCGCGGAAGGCGCCGAGCAGCTCGTCCCCGAGCGCGCCGGCGATCCGGGGCGAGGCCAGCAGCGCGGCGTCCTGCTCGGCGGTGTCCGCGGGCAACCGGCGCACACCGCGCGTCTCCCGCTCCCCCGCCGTCCAGCCGCCCGGGTCCTCGCCGATCGGCTCGGGCAGCGCGGGCGAGTCCTCGATGCCGGCCATCCCGGCGGCGAGCACGACGCCCAGCGCGAGGTACGGGTTGGCCGAGGCGTCGGAGGTCTTGAGCTCGACGTTCGCGTGGTCGGCGCCCAGCAGCGGCGAGCCGGGGACGTACCGCAGCGGCGCTTCCCGGTTCTCGACGCCCCAGAAGGCGTACGCGCCGGCGAAGTAGCCGGGACGCAGCCGCAGGGTCGACGGGACGCTCGGCGCGGTGACGGCGGTCAGCGCCGGCAGGTCGCGCAACAGCCCGGCCAGGTACCCGGCGCCGTCGCCCCCGGGCCGGCCGTCGCCGTCGAGCAGGTTGCGGCCCTTGCGGCGGACGGAGGTGTGCAGGTGCCAGCCGTTCCCGGCCGAGCCGAGCCCGATCAGCGGCGCGAAGCTGACAACGAGGCCATGCGCGTGCGCGGCGGCGTGGATGGTCTGCCGGGCCAGCAGCTGGTCGTCGGCAGCGGAGACGGGATCGGTGGCGGCCAGCGAAAGCTCGAGCTGCGCCAGGCCGTACTCGGCGTGCAGCTGCCCGATCCGGAGACCGTTGGCGGCAAAGTCGTGCAGGAGGGCAGCGACGAAGCCGTCGAGCCCGACCAGCGCGTGCGGGCTGTAGGCGGGCCCGGGATGCCCGGGTTCGCTGACGATGTCGGCGCTGCCCGCGGGCGCGACGGCGAACTCGAGCTCATAACCGGCCCGGAACTCCAGCCCGCGCCGGGCGCCTTCGGCAACCTGCGCCTCGAGGACGGCGCGCTGGCAGTAGGGCCAGGGGTCACCGTTTTGGGTGAGCTGCCGCACGGGCGCCCAGGCGAGGGCGGGCTGCCCGGCAAGCCGCCGCAGCCGATCGAGGACGGGCACGAGCCGAATGTCCCCGGACGGCGTGGCGAGCCCGGCGTGGCCGTAGGTGATGGCGTCATGGCTGTCGAAGACGGCGAAGAGCGAGGTGGCCCCGACGCCCCGGGTGGCGGCATCGGCAAGCCCGCCGACGGGAACGATGCGCGAGCGCGGAATGCCGTTGTTGTCGGCCCAGGCAAGGTGAACCCCACTCACCCCACCGGCAGCGAGATCCTTCGCCGCAGCCGACGCCGCTTTGGTCATGCCCACCACCTCCTCCGCCCCGCAACAGACCCCACCCATCCCGGGGGACGAGCCCCGCTCCAGCGTATCGGGCGGGTCCGACGAACAGGCCGGGAAGAGCGGCCGTCGAGCCGGATTGTCCACATCACGGTGAGGCTGTGGGTAACTCGGTCCTGGTGGGCTGGAGCTGGTCCGGGGAGGCCGCTGTGTTCAGGGAAGAGGCGGAACCGCCCTGCTCGGTGCCTCGCCGCTCCCCGGGTGGCGTGCCGCACACGCCTGGCTTCACCAGGAGGACTGGAGCTGGCCTGCTCGGTGCCTTGCCGCTCCGAAGCCGGCGCCGCACCTCGCCTCGCCGCACCTCGCCTCGCCTCGCCAGGAGGACTGGACTCCGGCCTGGGGCAGCCGGAGGGGCCTGGCCGCCCGCAGCGGGCCGGTGCGCCCGGAGGGTCGGAACCACCAGGGCCGGGGCCTCGCCGCATCACTGAGGCCGGAGCGCGCGCTGTACGTTGCCGCGCCCAGAGGATCGGAGCCATACCGCGGCGTTGGCCGCGCCCGGCGCCTGAGCCCGCCTTGGGTGCGCCACCGGCGCGGCTGCAGGTCAGGGGCCTTCCGCGACCGGTTCGTGCCCGGAGGGTCGGACCCGCCCTGGGGTGGGCCCCAGCGCGCCCGGCTCAGCGCTCATCCGGCTTTGAGCCCGTCGCGGAGGGCGGAACCACGCAGGACATGTCCCGAATGAACCCATTCGGGACATCTGGCGTCCCCAATGGGCCATTCGCGACACTCAAGCCAGCCTGGCAACCGAGACCGGCAACGACTCGTCGAAAACCTCAGCCGGGCGGCTCGGCCACCGGAGCCACCGCATCATCCCGCCCCCGCAACGCCACCCCACCCACAACAGCCAACGTCCCCAAAGCCTCAACCACCGACGGCACCTGCCCCAGCACCACGAACCCCATCACCCCAGCCGTCACCGGCAGCAACGCCAGCAACACCGCAAACCGCCCCTGCCCCACCCGCCGCAGCACAACCTGGTCCAGCGCATAAGGCACCACCGTCGACAGCACCCCGACACCCACCCCCAACAGCAGCATCCGCGGCGAAGACCAAGCCTCCCCCGCCCCGAGAGCCAACGGGGACAGCACCACCGTCGCCGCAGCGAAGCCGATGGCCAGGCTGTCCAGTCCCGATCCCGAGGCCGACGCCACGCGCTTACCCAGCAAGATGTAACCCGCCCAAGCCGCCGCCGCGGCCAAAGCGAACAAAACACCCAAAGCGGACCCCGACAGCTGCACATCCGCGATCGCCACCACGCCGCAGGCCACCAGCAGCACCGCCAGCACGTGGCGCACCGACCGTGAGCCGAACGCCGCCACCACCACCGGGCCGGCGAACTCCAGCGCCACCACCGTGCCCAGCGGGAGCCGCGCGATCGCCTCGTAGAAGAGCACGTTCATGCCCGCCGTCACCACGCCGAAGATGATCGCCAGCACCAGCCGGCGGCCACGCCAGGCCGCCTTTCCGGGGCGGCGCCAGGCCAGCAGGACCAGCGCCGCGCCGAGGCAGCGCAGCCAGGCCACCCCCGCCGGTGTCGCGTGGCCGAAAAGGCCGATCGCGACCGCCGCTCCGGCGTACATCGAAATTCCGCTGAGAACGAACAAGAGCGGAGCGGGTACCGCGGAAAGCCGCCGCGACGCAGTCATCGTGCTCACCTCTCCATGGTGCCTGACCACGGAAAACGTAACTCTCCGGGTATTCGTCTCCTGCATTGCGGGACTCGGCTACGACATCCGGGGTAAATCGACGTGACTCAGGTCCCACCGGCGCGGGAACACTTGCGGGCCGCGAAACGTCTGGAAGAGTGGAAGCACGAACACCGCGGAGCCGGAGGCGATCGCCGCCCCCGGCGTCAGTCCCGAAGTGGGCGTAGCTGGATCGATGGCACTGGGCAACCGGTGCCGGGACGGAGGGAGACCCCCATGACAACGCCGACGCTCACCCGCCCCGAACTGACCGCCGCCGACCGCTGTGACCGGTGCGGGGCCGCAGCTCAGGTACGCGCCGTCCTCAAGGGCGGCGAGCTTCTCTTCTGCGGGCACCACGCCCGCGAGCACGAGGCCAAGCTCAAGGAACTGTCCGCCGACATCCAGCGGTAACGAACCCCGAAACGCCCGAAGGCGGCCGGTGCGCACAGGCACCGGCCGCCTTCGTATTTCCGAACCTTGCACAGTCTGCAACTTGCAAAGTGCGGGGTTAAATCACGGCCCGGCCGCGGAATGCCGTGATTCCGGACACGGGACAAGACAGAAAATCAGACAGAATCCAGCACGACTTCGAACGCGACTTCCGCGGCGCCCAGCAGCTTCACGTCGGCCCCCAGCGCCGAGCTGACGATCCGGGTGCCGCCGACCGCCCGGCTCACCAGGCTGCGCCGCCGCACTTCGGCGCCGACGTGCCGCAGCACCGCCTCGGGCAGCACCGTCAGCAGGTCGCCGAGGATCACCAGCTGCGGCCCCAGCAGGTTGACGACGTTGATCAGCCCCAGCGTCAGCCACTCCGCGAACTCCGCCAGCCTCGACAGCGCCGCGTCCGGGTCCCGGCCGAGCTCACGCAGCTCGAACAGGATCGCCCCGCGCGGGGTGTCCTCGGGCAGCCCGAGGGCCCGGCACAGCGCCGCTTCGCCGACCTCGGTCTCCCAGCAGCCGCTGCTGCCGCAGTAGCAGGGCCTGCCGTCCGGGCGGATGACCATGTGCCCGATCTCGCCGACGTACCCGGCGCCGCCGCGCAGCGCCGAGCCCTCGGCGATGACCCCGCCGCCGACCCCGACGTCCGCCGAGATGTACACCACGTCGGACGCCCCGCGGGCCGCGCCGCGCAGGTGCTCGGCGACCGCGCCGAACTCGGCGTCGTTGCCGACCAGGATCGGGATCTGCAGCACCGCGCCGAGCCGCTCGCCGAGCGCGACGTCGGTCCAGCGCAGGTTCGGGGCCTCGTGCACGTGCCCGTCCGCGCGCCGGACGACGCCGGGCACCGACACCCCGGCCGCCACCGGCGTCACGTCGAGGTCGCCGGCCAGCACGGTCGTCGACTCGATGACGTGGGTGATGACCTCGTCGGGCTGGCCCATCCGGCCCCGCAGGTTCCAGCTGTTGCGGCCCAGGATCTGGCCGCCCAGCCCGACGAGCGCGATCGCGACGTGCTCGACCTGCAGGTCGACCGCGAGCACGACCGCCGCGTGCGGCTGGGGCAGGACCAGGAGCGAGGGGCGGCCCGCCCCTCGTCCCGGCCTCGGCACCTTCTCCTCGACGACACCAGCTTCGGCGAGCCCGTCGACGAGGGTCTTGATCGTGCTCCGGTTGAGCCCCAGCTCGGAAGCCAGGGTCGCCCGGGTGCTCGGCCCGCCGACGTGCAGCAGGCGGAGCAGGGTCGTGCGGTTGTGCCGACGCACCTCGTCCGGTCGTGCGACGGGTGAGCTGGACACGGGCTTGATCATCCCATGCTGGTTCAGCGCGTCGACGCAGCCGCGCGGCGCCGCGACAGCGCGTCCACCGTGGCCGCGAGCAACAGGACCAGGCCGGTGACGATGTTGACCACCGCGGCCGGCTGCTTGAGCAGGCCCAGGCCGTTGATGACCACGGCGATCACCAGGCCACCGACCACGGCGTCGGCCACGCGGCCCTTGCCGCCGAACAGCGACGTGCCACCGATGACGGCCGCGCCGACCGAGTACAGCAGCGTGTTGAGGCCACCGGACTGCGGGCTGACCGAGCCGACCTTCGACGCGGCGACGATGCCGCCGATGGCCGCGACCGCCGAGCCGATGACGAACACGCTCGCCCGGATCTTCGGCACGTCGATACCGGCGCGGCGGGCGGCTTCCTTGTTGCCGCCGACCGCGTAGACGTACCGGCCGTACCTGGTCCGGTTGAGCACGTAGGTCCCGGCCACCAGCAGCACCAGCATGATCGGGATGACGTACGGGATGCCCTCGATCGTGACGACCGCCTTGTTCGGCGAGCGGTTGATCGTCAGCAGCCAGGTGCCCAGCGCCGAGAGCACCACGAGCGCGGTGACCTTGGCGACGACCAGCGCCGTCGGCTGGACGACCAGGCCGCGCTGCAGCCGCCGGAAGTGGCTGAGCAGCGTGATCACCGCGAACCCGCCGGCGGCGACGAGGAAGAAGATCCAGCTGCCGACGACGTTCAGGTTGCCGTTGGCGATCTTGTACAGGACGTCGGAGTTGGTGATGCCGATCGTGCCGCCCTCACCGATGAACTGCAGCAGGACGCCCTGCCACACGATGAACAGCGCCAGCGTCACGACGAAGGACGGCATGCCGATCTTCGAGACCAGGAAGCCGGTGATGCAGCCGATCGCGGTGCCGACGCAGATGGCCAGCAGGATCTCCAGCCAGGCGTTGGCGGGAACGCCGATCGCGACGAGCAGCAGGCCGACCAGCGACAGCGCGGCGCCGGCCCAGATCCGCTGATAGGCCGACAGCAGCATGGCCGCGGCGAGGACCGCGATGAACGTGATGAACACGCCGGAACCCATTGAGCCCAGCAGGTTGCCTGCGTGGACGTAGTGCAGGGCCATCACCGACGCGGCGGTGCCGGAGGCGACACCGGCGGCGAGGTCGATCTCGCCGAGCAGCAGCACGAAGACGATGCCCATCGCGATGATGATCACGCCCGCGCCCTGCGGGAAGACGTTGGCGATGTTGGCCAGCGTGAAGAAGTTGTCCGACAGCGCGCTGAACAGGATGACCAGCACGAGCAGGCCGAACAGCGACGGCAGCGAGCCGAGCTCGCCGGCCCGAAGGCGGGCTACGTAGTCGCGGATGGCTTCACCGGGTGACATCGATGTCGTGTCGATGCCGAAGTCGGTGATGGCCGCGGTGGGGTTCTGGGTCTGCGCGAGCGCTTCCGCGGCCGGCGTGCCGACCTCGGGCTTGGCAGGGGTTTCAGTCATTTCCGGTTCTTTCTTCCCGCTCACAGGACCACGGCTTCGGGCCGGGCCAGGCCGAGGTCACCGGAGCGACCGGCGGTGATCAGCTCCACGATCTGGCCGTGGGAGACGTCCTTCGTGTGCACCTCGGCGACGAGGCGGCCGAGGTAGAGCACCGAGATGCGGTCGGCGACCTCGAACACGTCGGCCATGTTGTGGCTGATCAGCACGACCCCCAGGCCCTGCTCGGCGAGCCGGCGGACCAGGTCGAGCACCTGCCGGGTCTGCGCCACACCGAGGGCGGCGGTCGGCTCGTCGAGGACGACGACCTTGCTGTTCCACAGCACCGACTTGGCGATGGCCACGGTCTGGCGCTGACCACCGGACAGCGAAGAGACCGGGGTGCGGACGGACTTGACCGTCCGGACCGAGAGGGAAGCCAGCGTCTCGCGGGCGGCCTTCTCCATGCTGGCTTCGTCCAGCTTCCACGAGTTGCCGCGTTCACGGCCGAGGAACATGTTCTGGACGATGTCGAGGTTGTCGGCGAGCGCCAGGTCCTGGTACACGACCTCGATGCCGAGGTCGGCCGCGTCCTTGGGACCGCGGATGTGGGCGTCCTGACCGTTGAACCGCACGGCCCCCGAGTCGTACGGGTGGATGCCGGCGATGCACTTGACGAGGGTCGACTTGCCGGCGCCGTTGTCGCCGACGAGTGCGGTCACTTCGCCCGCACGCACGTCGAAGTCCACGTCGTGGAGGACGTGGACGGGGCCGAAGCTCTTGTTCAGGCCCTTGATCTCGAGAATGGGCTCACTCATGGATGGCATTTCTCCTGGGTGGGGACCGGGCCGGGACGCGCCGTCGGGGTGCGCGTCCCGGCCCGGCTGTTCATGGGTACTGCGGAGTGCTCAGGAGATGCCGAGCGAGCTGCACTTGGCGGCGAGGTCGCCACCACAGATCTCGGCGGCCTTCACGTAGCCCTGGGTGACGACGGTCTTGACGTCCTTCTCCAGGATCGTGGTCGGCGTGAGCAGCACCGACTTGATGTCGCGGTTGTTCTTCGGGTCGTGGAGCTTGCCCGTCGCGATCGCGTCGGCGCCCGCGGTGTCACCCTTGGCCAGGGCGGCGGCCAGCTTGGCGGTCGACTCGGCCTCTTCCTTGATCGGCTTGAAGACCGTCATGTACTGCTCGCCGCGCATGACCGCCATCAGGCCGTCGGCGGTGGCGTCCTGGCCGGTGACCGGGACCTTCCCGGCGAGGCCGTTCTTCTTGAGGATGGTGATGACCGCGCCGGCCAGACCGTCGTTCGCCGCGACGACGCCGTCGACCTTGCCGCCGTTGGCGGTGAAGATCTGCTCGAACGTCGTGCCGCCGAGCTGGTTGTCCCAGTCGTTGATCGGCTGCTTCTGGATCCGCTTGAGCGTGCCCGCCGAGAACAGCGGCTCGAGCACGGAGTCCTGGCCCTTGGTGAACAGCGTGGCGTTGTTGTCGGTCGGGGCGCCCTCGATCTGGACGACACCCGCGCCGGCCTTGCTCTTCAGCGCGTCGGCCATGGCCTGGCCCTGCAGCTGGCCGACCTTCTCGTTGTCGAACGAGACGTAGTAGTCGGCGGAGCCGCCGAGGCTCGGGCGGTCGTAGTCGATGACCGGGATGCCCGCGGCCTTCGCCTTGGTCTCGACCGCGGAACCGACGGCCGGGTCACCGGGGGCGATGATCAGGACCTTGACACCGGAGCTGATGAAGCCGTCGGCGAGGGTGGCGAACTTCTGGTTGTCACCCTGGGCGTTCTGGACGTCGACCTCGAAGCCCTGGGCCGACAGCGCGGCCTGCAGCATCGGCTTGTCGAACGCTTCCCAGCGCGCCGAGGTGGCGGTCTCCGGGAGGATGACGCCGACCTTGCCGCTGGCGCCGCCGGCGGCGGCGGGCGCGGACGAGGACGCGGAGCTGCTCCCCGTGCCCCCGCTGTCTGAACTGTTGGCACCACAAGCGGACAGCACCAGGCCGGTGCTCACCGTCGCGGCGAGGAGGGTAAGGGTTCTGCTGCGCATCCTCGTTCCTTCCGGATCCAAGCATTGGTGACGAGCGGCCCTCGGCTTCGCTTCGGGCCTAGCGGGGCGGCGATCCGGAGGGTCCCGGCGCACCGACGCGCATATGTTGTGGGCGACAACATATGCCGCTGAGCGGCTGCGGGGAAGATAGCTGGATCGATTAAATGACACCAATTGGACACGGTTCGGCAACACGAGCTGAACCTCGCCCGGAAAGAGTAGATCCGCTGACGATGTGATCGCCAGCACTCACCCTGTGTTACATCCAGGTTTCTTGACGCCTTGAAGGTACTCCGCCGGTGTACACCGAGTGCGATCCACCGCGAAGTGGTGGTGAACCCACGGCAAACACGCGGGACTGGTCGCCCACTTGCGAACTTCGGACCCGGGATGCCCGAACCGCCACCGGCTGGGGGACGCACGGGCAGCCGGGAGAAGACCGATCGGGCACGCAACGTCACGGAGTTGTGGAAGGTCCGTGGAGGTGGTGGTGGAACGGACGGTGACCGGCGGGTTCAGCCTCCTGGGCGACACCGGTGGCTGGGACAGGCCGGGGAGGTGGGCTCGGCTGGAGTTGGCGGCTAGCCGGGTTGGACGGATCGGCGAGCAAACCGCGCGGACCGGGCAGCGCCGGTGGAGCGGACTCACCGGAACTCGTAGGCCCCAGGTGAGCGGTCGGCGCCGGACCGCGATCCCGCGCCGAGCCGCACGCCCAGGTCAAGGTCAAGGTCAAGGTCAACGGCAACGGCAACGGCAACGGCAACGGCAACGGCAACGGCAACGGCAACGGCAACGGCAACGGCAACGGCAACGGCAACGGCAACGGTGCCACAGTCCAGGTCGGCAGTGCCGAGATCGGACAGCGGTACCGAGGTCAAGGGCGGCCGACCTGACCGGCGCGCGACCACCGTCCTCGGACCGCCCCCGCCGGCTCGACAGCCAGGCCCGATGAAGTGAGTGACTCATTCATGTCACCAGACGCCATGAATGAGTCATTCATGGCGCTTCGGCCCGGCGCTGGGCCAAAGCCGGACCACCGGGCGCAGGTCACCAGGACCGCAGGGTGACGATCCGCTCCTCCAGCTGCTCCACGGTCGCCATCGCGGTAGGCGGCCCACCACACACCCGCCGCAGCTCGTTGTGGATCGCGCCGTGGGGCTTCTTCGTGCGGTGGTGGTACATGCCCACCAGCGCGTTCAGCTCCTTGCGCAACGTTCCCAGCCGCTCGCTCACCGACGCCGGGCGGGCCGCCGGTGGGGGCGCCTCCTCCTTCGCGGGCTTGCGGCGCTTCTCGTCCGCGATCTGCTCTTCCTGCCGCTTGCGCAGCAGCGCGCGGACCTGGTCCGGCTCCAGCAGGCCCGGCAGCCCCAGGTACTCCTGCTCTTCGTCCGAGCCCGAGAACACCGCCGTGCCGAACGAGTTGCCGTCGTAGATGACCTGGTCGAGCTCGGCCGAGGCGCCCAGCGACGTGAACGCCTTCTCCTCCTCGCCCGGCTCGTCCTCGGTGCGGTTGGCCTGGGCGAGGAGCTCGTCCTCCCAGCCCTCCTGCTCGCGGTGCGGCTTGCCCAGCACGTGGTCGCGCTGCGCCTCCAGCTCGCTGGCCAGCTCCAGCAGCACCGGCACCGACGGCAGGAACACGCTCGCCGTCTCGCCCTTCTTGCGGGCTCGCACGTAGCGGCCGATCGCCTGGGCGAAGAACAGCGGGGTCGACGCGCTCGTGGCGTACACCCCCACCGCCAGCCGCGGGACGTCGACGCCTTCCGAGACCATCCGGACCGCCACTATCCAGCGTTCCTTCGTCTCGGAGAACTCCTTGATCCGCCCGGACGCCTTCGGGTCGTCCGAGAGCACCAGCGTCGGCGCCTCCCCCGAGAGGCGCTCCAGGATCTTCGCGTACGCGCGCGCCGTCTCCTGGTCGGTCGCGATGACCAGGCCACCGGCGTCCGGGACGTGCTGGCGGACCTGCGACAACCGCGTGTCGGCCGCCTGCAGCACCGCCGGGATCCACTCGCCCGCCGGGTCGAGGGCGGTGCGCCACGCGCGGGCGTTCTGCTCCGCGGTCAGCGGCTCGCCGAGCCGGGCGGTGAACTCCTCGCCCGCGCTCGTGCGCCAGGAGGCCTCGCCCGAGTACGCGAGGAAGACGACCGGCCGGACCACGCCGTCGGCCAGCGCGTCCGCGTAGCCGTACGAGTGGTCGGCCTTGCTGCGCTGGAAGCCGCCCGCGTCCGGCTCGTAGGTGACGAACGGGATGGCCGAGTCGTCGGACCGGAACGGCGTCCCGGTCAGCGACAGCCGCCGGACGGCCGGGGTGAAGGCCTCGCGGATCGCGTCACCCCAGGACTTCGCGTCGCCGCCGTGGTGGATCTCGTCGAGGATGACCAGCGTCTTGCGGTTCTCGGTGCGCACGCGGTGCAGCGTCGGGTGGGCCGCGACCTGCGCGTACGTCAGCGCGACGCCGTTGTAGTCCGACGACGTCACGCCCGTGGTGTTGCGGAAGTTCGAGTCGATCTGGATGCCGGCCAGCGCCGCCGACGCGGCCCACTGGTGCTTCAGGTGCTCGGTCGGCGTCACGATGGTGACCGCCTCGATCGTGCGGTCGCTCAGCAGCTCCGCCGCGATCCGCAGGCCGAACACCGTCTTGCCGGCCCCGGGCGTCGCCACCGCGAGGAAGTCCTTGGGCCGCGTCGTCAGGTACTTGGTCAGTGCCCGCCGCTGCCACGCCCGCAGCGGGCGCGCGGTCGAGTCCTTCTCCGCGGGAGGCGCCCCGAGCTGCGTCTCCGTCATGCCGGTCCCCCCTCGCTCAAGTGCCTTGACGTGCGCTGTGACGTGCAAAAACCCTCACTGTGGCACCGACTTCGGCGTCGATGGCTGCGGTGAGGGCACTGGAGCGAGTCTACCGGCCGGGTCCGACAGTTCCGGGCACCGGCACGGGTGATGTCACCCGACACGCCCGGCCGCAGGGGGTGTGACGAGCCAAATCCGCACGGATGGACCATGCTGGACACGTCATGGGTGAGGTGCAGCCGTCCGCAGCGACGAAGGTGGCCCGAAGGGGGCCGTGGCGGCTGCTCACGCGCACGCTCGCCAAGGCCTGGGAAGGCAACATCTTCTCCGAGGCCGCCGAGGCCGCCTTCTGGCAGACGCTCTCGCTGCCCCCGCTGCTGCTCGGCCTGCTCGGCAGCCTGGGCTTCATCGGCGAATGGTTCGGCCAGAACGTCGTCTCGGCCGTGCACGACAAGATCATCGGCTTCTGCCGGACCGTGTTCAGCCAGAACGCCGTCCACGACATCATCGAACCCACGGTCAACAGCATCCTCACCGTCGGCAAGGGCGAAATCGTCTCGGTCGGCTTCCTGATCTCGCTGTGGGCGGGTTCGTCGGCGATGTCGTCGTTCGTCGACGCGATCACGGTCGCGCACGACCAGTACGGCGTCCGCAACGACGTCTGGCAGCGGATCTTCGCGCTGCTGCTGTACCTGGGCGGCCTGGTGATCCTGGTGGTCGGCCTGCCGCTGCTGGCGATCGGCCCCGACCTGCTGCCCGAGTTCTTCCCCACGGACTGGCGTCCGACGGTGGCGTCGTGGGTGAACGCGCTCTACTTCCCGACCCTCGCGGTGATGATCACCCTCGCGCTGACCACGCTGTACAAGCTCGCCCTGCCGCGGAAGCTGCCGTGGCACCGCGGGCTGCCGGGCGCGGTGCTCGCCATGGTCGTGTTCCTGCTCTCCTCGGTCGGCCTGCGCATCTACCTGAACTGGATCACCAAGACGGGGTACACCTACGGCGCGCTGGCCGCGCCGATCGCGTTCCTGCTGCTGACGTTCTTCGTCGGGCTCGCCGTGGTCGGCGGGGCGTACTTCAACAGCGCGATCCAGGAGCTGTGGCCGGCGAAGGCGACCCGGCGCCAGCGCCGGAAGTGGCGGCGGCTGGAGATGGAACGCGCCTCCGAGCGGCTGCGCACGGAGGAAGGGCGCAAGCTGTGGGAGCGCACGACCACGCCGCTGCGGCGCCCGCGCGCCGAAGACGTCTCCGCAAACGGCGACGGTGAAGCGTCCGAAGAGGACGAACCGTCACCCAGCGCACCGGAACCGGCACCCAGCGCGGCTCAGGGTCGCGATTCATCCCCGCGGACGACACAAAATCAACCCGCAGACTGAGTCGCTCCTCAGCATCGCCGTGAAAAGCTGCCCCGGTCACTGACGCAGGCGTCGGTCGCCGCGTCGTTCCCGAGGGGGTTCCCAAGTCATGTCCGTGCTGGCCGGATTGAGCCTGCGCAACCGAAGCCTGATCGGCCTGCTCGCGCTCGTCGTCGTCGGTTTCGGGGCTTTCGCGCTGCCGCAGATCAAGCAGCAGCTGTTCCCGTCCCTGCAGTTCCCGCAGGCCCAGATCGTCACCGCGTACACGGGCGCGTCGCCGGACGCGGTCGACAAGCAGGTCACCGAGCCGCTGGAAGGCGCCCTGCAGGGGCTGAAGGGCCTGGAGGACATCAACTCGACGTCCTCGGACGGCGTTTCGCGCGTGGTGACGCAGTTCGCGTTCGGCACCGACCTCGACGCGGCCGTGCAGCAGATCCAGCAGATCGTGAACCAGGTCCAGCCGCGGCTGCCGCAGAACTCCGAGCCGTCGGTGTCCGCGGGCAGCACCGACGACCTGCCGGTCGTGCTGGTCGCCGCGGGCACGGCCGGGGACCCGCAGCAGCTCGCGCCCGCGCTGACCGACCAGGTCGCGCCCGAGCTGCGGAAGATCGACGGCGTCCGCACGGTCACCGTCACCGGCGTGCAGCAGCCGCGCGTCACGATCACCCTCGACTACGCGAAGCTGGCCGCGGCGGGCGTCGACCCGACGTCGGTCGCCACCACGCTGCAGACCGCCGGCGCCGCGGTGCCGGCAGGCACCCTGACCGAGGGTGACAAGACGCTGTCGGTCCAGGTCGGCGGCGGCCAGACCACTGTGGACACGATCCGCAACCTCTACCTGACCCCGGGCGCCGCTTCCGGCGCCACTCGGGGCACGCCGCCGCGCGGGCCGGTGAAGCTCGGTGACGTCGCCGACGTGCAGACCGGGTTCGCGCCGCCGACGTCGATCACGCGCACCAACGGCAAGCCGAGCCTCGGCCTCTCGATCACCATGGTGGACAACGGGAACGCCGTCGCGATCTCCGACGCCGTGCGCGACAAGCTGCCGGAGCTGTCGAAGAAGACCGGCGCCGAGATGAACATCGTGTTCGACCAGGGCACGCCGGTGAAGGACGCGATCAGCGGCCTGACCACCGAAGGCCTGCTGGGCCTGGCGTTCGCGGTCGTCGTCATCCTGCTGTTCCTGCTGTCGGTGCGCTCGACCCTGGTGACGGCGGTGTCGATCCCGCTGTCGGTGGTGGTCGCGCTGCTGGCGCTGTGGACCGGCGACCTGTCGCTCAACCTGCTCACCCTCGGCGCGCTGACGATCGCGATCGGCCGGGTGGTGGACGACTCCATTGTCGTGCTGGAGAACATCAAGCGACATCTGGCTTACGGCGAGGCGAAGGAACGGGCGGTGCTCGACGGCGTCCGCGAGGTGGCCGGCGCGGTGACGTCGTCCACGCTGACGACCGTCGCGGTGTTCCTGCCGATCGCGTTCGTCGGCGGGTTCGTCGGCCAGCTGTTCTCGCCGTTCGCGATCACCGTGACGGTGGCGCTGCTGGCGTCGCTGCTCGTCTCGCTGACCGTGGTTCCCGTACTGGCGTACTGGTTCCTGAAGCAGCCGAAGGTGCCCACGGACGCCATCGAGGCCGAGCGGGCGCGCGAAGCCGCCGTCGAGAAGGAGCGCCGCGGCCTCCTGCAGCGGGCCTACCTGCCGGTGATCCGGTTCGCGACCAAGCGGCGGCTCACCGTCGTCCTGCTGGCGCTGCTGATCTTCGCCGGCACGGTCGGCCTCGCGACGCGGCTGAACACGAACTTCCTCGACCAGTCCGGCGGCACCACGCTGAACATGACGCAGAAGCTGCCCGCCGGCACGAGCGTCGAGGCGAAGGAGAAGGCCGCGACGGCGGTCGAGCAGGCCCTGGCCGCCGAGAGCGCGGTGCAGACGTACCAGGTGAGCGTCGGCGGAGGTGGCGCGTTCGGCGGGTTCGGGGGCGGCGGCACGTCGACGAGCATCTCGGTCACCGTCGCGAAGGACACCGACCTCGACGCGCTGTCGGACCGGCTGCGCGCGAAGCTGACGTCGCGGCCCGAGCTGGGTGAGATCAAGATCGGCGCGGACGCCTCCGGCTTCAACTCCGACCAGGTGTCGGTGACGGTGACCGCGCCGTCGGAGGCCGCGCTGAAGCCCGCGTCCGACCAGGTCGTGCAGGCGCTGGGCGGGGTGTCCGGGCTGACCGAGGTGACCAGCGACCTGGCCGTCGGCTCGCCGCGGGTGCAGGTCGAGGTGGACGACGCCGCGGCCGCCGCGCACGGGCTGTCGGCGAGCACCATCGGCCAGGTCGCCAACCAGGCGATCGCCGGCCGCACGGTGACGCAGCTGCCGGTCGGCGGCCAGCGCACGGACGTCGTGCTGCGCGCGGGCGCCGCGCCGGTGACGGTCGACCAGGTCAAGGGCCTGCCGATCCCGGGCCCGGCCGGTGTCGTCCGGCTCGACGAGGTCGCGAAGGTGTCCACTGTGGACGGACCGGCGTCGGTGCACCGCACCGGCGGCGACCTCTCGACCACGGTCACCGCCAAGAACACCGGTGACAACCTGAGCAAGACCACGGCGGACATCCAGTCCAAGCTGGACGGACTGACGTTCACCGGCGGCGCGTCGTACTCCCTCGGCGGCGTGAGCCAGGACCAGCAGGAGGCGTTCTCCAACCTGTTCCTGGCGCTGCTGGCGGCGATCGCGATCGTGTTCCTGATCATGGTGGCGACGTTCCGCAGCCTGATCCAGCCGCTGATCCTGCTGGTGTCGATCCCGTTCGCGGCGACCGGCGCGATCGGGCTGCTGCTGGCGACGGGCACCGCGCTCGGGCTGCCGGCGCTGATCGGCATGCTGATGCTGGTGGGCATCGTGGTGACGAACGCGATCGTCCTGATCGACCTGATCAACCAGTACCGAGCGGAGGGCATGAGCGTCTCGGACGCGGTCACCGAGGGCGGCCGGCGGCGGCTGCGCCCGATCCTGATGACCGCGGCGGCGACGATCTTCGCGCTGGTCCCGATGGCGCTGGGCATCACCGGCCAGGGCGGGTTCATCGGCCAGCCGCTGGCGATCGTGGTGATCGGCGGCCTGGTCAGCTCGACGCTGCTGACGCTGGTGCTGGTCCCGACGCTGTACACGATGGTCGAGACCCGGAAGGAGCGTCGCCGCGCGCGTCGCGAGGCTCGCCGTCACCCGGCGAAGGCGCCGGAGTCGGAGTCCCTGGACCCGACGCCCGCTGCCTGACCGCAGAACGAAGGCCCGTAGCTTTCACGTGAAAGCTACGGGCCTTCGACGTGTTCACTGCTTGAAGCGGTAGGTCATGCTGTCGAAGAGGATGCAGATGCTCGGCGACATCACGATCACGCGCAGGGTGTTGTCCCGCTCGTCGAAGTCGATGCCCTCGACCTCGAAGTTGCCGCTGCAGCCGCTGCGCAAAGGCAGCTGGCCCAGCGAAGTCACGTGCCCCGCGACGTCCGAACCGTTGAGCGGGACCGCGAGGTCGACCTGCAGCAACGGCTTCGTGGCGCCGAAGAGGCTGCCGTCCGGGTCGTCGGACGCGCAGAGCAGGCGGGTCGCGGTCTGGAAGTCGCAGCCCTGGACGTCGCGGACCGGGTGGTCGAGGCGGACGGTGCCGGCGAGGGGCAGGTTCTGCGCCGGGTCGGTGGCCGCGACGCCGGGCATCGGGTGGACCAGGAGGCGGTCCATCGTGCCCCACTCCCCCGCCACCATCCACCGGGCGTCCGGCGACACCGCGGCGAAGGAGTTGTTGTTGGCTTCCCACGACTCGAGGGTGTGCTTGAAGTTCTGCCACGAGCCGTCCGGGGCCTGGACGCGGAAGAGCTTCGCGCCCCGGTCGTCACGCTGGTAGGGCTCGACGTACCAGCCCTGGGCCGAACCCGGGTCGCCGACGTGGTTCCAGCCCTGGGAGTTCAGGTCCGCCGGGATGGTGGCGATCCCGGTGTAGCGGATGGTGGTGCCCGACGGCCGCACGATCGTGGCGAGCCCCTGGCTCTCGTCGAGGGCACGGGCCTGGTCGCGGCCGACCTCGGTCCAGCCGGTGACGGCCTGCGCCAGCCCGGGCGAGACGACCGCGAGCAGGGCGACGAGGGTGAGGACGATCCCGGTTTTGCGCATGTGCGACTCCGGTGGGTGAGGGAACCTGGCGTCGAAGGACTACCAGGCGTCCCGTACCGGGCGCACCCGACTAATGAATGGTTTTCACGTTTGTTCGGGGATCCGTGCGCTTCCGGACACGCCGAAGACCCGGCGGGGTCACCCGCCGGGGTGGGCTCAGGACGTCACTCGCCGGGGCGCAGCCCGTCGAAGATCTCCTTGCAGGCCGGGCAGACCGGCGAACCGGGCTTCGGCGACTTCGTCACCGGGAAGACCTCGCCGCAGAGCGCCACCACGTGATTGCCCATGACCGCGCTTTCGGCGATCTTGTTCTTCTTCACGTAGTGGAACATCTTCGGGGTGTCGTCGTCGGTGGTGTCCGTGCCCTCGGGCGTGGTCTCCGGCTTCGTCAGCGTCTCGGTGCTCACCCGGCCATTGTGCCCGAGTCCCGCCGAACCTCGTACGAAAGCCCCCCGGCCTGGCAGGATCTGCGGCATGTTCCAGAAGGTGCTCGCGACGTTCGGCTCGGGCGGGGCGAAGATCGACGCCCGGCTGCTCGACCGGACCGCTTCCCCCGGCCGTCCCCTGCACGGCGAGGTCCTGCTGGCCGGCGGCGAGGTCGACCAGGAGATCAAGGGCCTCGACGTGACGCTGCTGGCCCGCGTCCAGGTGCCCGGCGCGGACAAGACCGAAGACCTCCCCTTCGGCTCGCAGCACCTGGTGGGCGCCGAGACCATCCGCGCCGGCCAGCAGGTCCGGCTGCCGTTCGAGCTGCCGCTGCCCTGGGAGACGCCGATCACCAGCGTCTTCGGCAAGCCGCTCACCGGCATGGCGGTCGGGGTGCGGGCCGAGCTCGACCTGGCGGCCGCGGTGTCGGACCCGTTCGACGCCGACGCCGTCGCGATCGAGCCGCTCCCGGCGCAGAAGCGGGTCCTCGACGCGCTGAGCCGGATCGGCTTCGTCTTCCGCGAGGCGATCCTCGAGCAGGGCCGGATCAACGGCGCTCAGCAGCAGCTGCCGTTCTTCCAGGAGGTCCGCTTCACGCCTTCGCCGCGCTTCGCGAGCGTGTTCTCCCAGCTCGCGGTGACGTTCCTGGCGTCGTCGAGCCGGACGGACGTCGTCCTGGAGGTCACCAAGAACGTCCGGGTGAGCAAGAGCGGCGGCTTCGGCGGCCGCGGGCAGGACTTCCTCGGGATGTTCACCATGAAGCCGGACGTCAACTGGGAGAAGCAGCTCGAAGACTGGCTCGACCAGGTGGCGCGGCCGCGGGGCATCTTCGACTGATGGAGTGGCGCGCCGCGACCGGGGTGCTGGGCGGCCGGCCCGATGCATGGCCACTCCTCGAAGCGCGCTACGGCGAACCTCACCGCCGCTATCACACGCTCGACCACGCGGCCGCCGTCGCGCGGGACTCCGCCTGGCTGGCCGCAGACCTCGACGCCACCGAGCGCGCAATCGTCGCCGTCGCGGCCTGGACGCACGACGTCGTCTACGACGCGAAGCCCGGCGAAGACGAACGCGCCAGTGCCGCATGGGCCCGCGAAGCCCTGGAAGGCGTCCGAGAAGAGCACATCAGCCGTGTCGAAGGCCTGATCCTCGCCACGATCAAGCACGACGCCCCGGCCGACGACGCCCTCGCCACCGCCCTCCTCGACGCCGATCTCGCCATCCTCGGCGCGCCGGAAGCGAACTACGCCGCGTACGCCAAGGCGGTGCGCGAGGAGTACGCGAAGTACTCCGACGACGTCTGGCGCGAAGGCCGCATCGCCGTCCTCGAAAGCATGCTTTCCCGGACGCTCTACCGCAGCGAAGCCGCGCGGACACGCTGGGCGACCACCGCGGTGAAGAACCTGACGGCCGAGCTGACCCACTGGCGCGGCGAGCGAGCCGATCACCGATGATGGTTCCTCGTGACCACCCCACTCAACCTGCACGAAGAGGTCGCTTCCGCGCTGCGTGACGGGCACCCCGTCGTCGCGCTGGAGAGCACCATCCTGTCCCACGGCCTGCCGCCGGGCCGCAACCTCGACGTCGCCCGCCGCCTCGAGCGGGTCGTGCGCGACGGCGGCGCCGTCCCGGCCACCATCGCCGTGCTCGACGGCAAGGTTGTCGTCGGCCTCTCCCCCGCCGAGCTCGAGCGCGTCTGCGCGCCGGACGCCGGGCTGGACAAGCTGTCGCTGCGCGACCTCGGCCCGGCCGTCGGCCTCGGCCGCTCGGGCGCGACGACCGTGGCGAGCACGTCGGCGCTGGCCGCCGCGGCCGGCATCGGGATGTTCGCCACCGGCGGGCTCGGCGGGGTGCACGTCGGCGCCGCGCAGTCGTGGGACGTCTCGGCGGACCTCGGCGTGCTCGCGAAGGTGCCGACCGTGGTCGTCTGCTCCGGCGTGAAGTCGGTCCTCGACATCCCGGCGACCCTCGAAGTGCTGGAGACGAACTCGGTGCCGGTGCTGGGCTACCGCACCGACGACTTCCCGGCGTTCTACCTCCGCTCGTCGGGCCACGCGGTCGGCTGGCGGGTCGACGACCCGAAGCAGACCGCCGCCGTGGTCGCCGCGCACCGTGCGTACGCGCATTCCGGTGTCCTGCTGGCGAACCCGATCCCCGAAGCGTCCGAAATGGACAAAGAGCTGCACGATCGGCTGCTCGCCGAGGGCCTGGCGCTGGTCGCCGAGCGGGGCGTGCACGGCGCGGAAGTCACGCCGGTGCTGCTGGAGCACTTCCACACCGCGAGCGGCGGCGTGAGCATCGACGCGAACGAAGCCTTGGTGCTCAACAACGCGAAGCTGGCGACCGAAGTGGCGGTGGCGCTGGCATGAGCGGGATCGTGGTGGTCGGCGACGCCGCCCTGGACGTGATCGCCCGGCACGAGAAGCCGTTGCCGCACGGGGGTGACGCCCGCGCGAGGATCCGGTTCACCGGCGGCGGCTCGGGCGCCAACACGGCGCTGTGGCTGCGTTCCCTCGGCGCGGAGACGACGCTGCTCGCCCGGATCGGCAACGACCCGGGCGGCCGGCTGATCCGCGCGGAGCTGGAGGCCGCGGGGGTGCGGTGCGCGTTCGCGGTCGACGACGAGGCGCCGACGTGCTGCGTCGTGGTGATGGTCGACGGCTCCGGGCAGCGCAGCATGCTCGCCGACCGCGGCGCGAACCAGCGCTTCTCCCCCGAGGACGTCACGCCGGAGGTGCTGGCGGGCGCGAGCCACCTGCACCTGTCCGGGTACGTGCTGCTGGACCCGCCCTCGCGCGCGGCCGGGCTCGCGGCGCTGGCCGCGGCGAAGGAAGCGGGGTTGACGACGTCGGTCGACCCGCAGGCGGCCGCGCACATCACCGACCCGGCGGCCTTCCTCGACGACGTGCGCGGGGCCGACCTGCTGATGCCGAACACCGAAGAGCTGGTCGCGCTGACCGGTTCGGCGGACCCGGCGTCGGCGAAGGAGCTGCTCGGCACGGTCGGCGCGGTGGTGGTGACCGCTGGGCTGGACGGCGCCAGCTGGGTCGACGCGGGTGGCGTCACGAGCGTGCCCGCGGTCGAGGCCGAATGCCTCGACTCGACGGGCGCCGGGGACGCGTTCGACGCGGGCGTGCTCACCGGCTGGCTGGCCGGTGAGTCCACTGTGGACGTCCTGCGGCACGGGACGCGCCTGGGCGCGCTGGCCGTCGGGAAGGTGGGCCCGCAGCCGGGGTGACCGCTAGCCGTCGATGACGCGGTGGCTGGTGCCTTCGATCGCCGTCGCCTCGGCCCGGTAGGTGTTGACCTTCTCGGACTTGCGCGGCGGGCGGTCGTTGGCGATCAGCACCGCGATCCACGGCAGCGGGACCGAGATCGCGAGGAACCCCAGCGCCAGCCACCAGGTGTGGTAGGTCAGCCCGGCCAGGATCAGGCACGGGATGCGGCAGCCCATCATGATCACGTACTTGCGCTTGCGAGCCTTGAACTGCTCTTCGTACGACGGGGCCGCCGCGGTGATCAGCACCGGGTCCGAGTCGTTGGCGGGCATGGTCACTGCACCACCTCCGCTCTCCATCGTCCCACCCGCGCGGCTCATCCGACACCGGGGTGGCTCAACCGGCTCAACGCGGCGGCGACGAGCGTCTCGATGCCGGTGCGCAGGGTCGGGTGCAGCACCGGGGCGAACCGTGGCGAGTGGTTCGACGGGATGTCGCGTTCGAAGCGGCCTTCGGTCATCGCCGTGATGACGGTCTCCGGGTCGAAGCCGCCGACCAGCCAGAACACCGACGGCGCGCCGGCAGCGCGGCCGAACTCGCTGAAGTCCTCGCTGCCGGTGACCAGCGGCGCCGGCAGCACGACGTCGGCGCCGAAGCGGGCGCGGAAGACCTCGGTGAGCGCGTTGTTGGCGGCTTCGTCGTTCTCCGTGATCGGGTAGGAGCCGGACCGGACGATCTCGGGCGGCCTCGGCGCGCCGGCCGTCGCGGACTCGCCGTTCGCGATCCGCTCGACCGCGGCCAGCACCCGCTCCCGGACCGCCTGGTCGAACGACCGGACGTTGACCTCGAGCACGGCCTCGTCGGCGATCACGTTGCTCGCGGTGCCGACGTGCAGCGAGCCGACGGTGACCACGGCCGACTCGGTGGCCGCGATCTCCCGCGACACGATCGTCTGCAGCTTGAGCACCACGGACGCGGCCAGCACGGCCGGGTCGACGGTCGTCTCGGGGCGCGAGCCGTGCCCGCCGCGGCCGTGCAGCGTGATGCGCAGGGTGTCGGTCGCGGCCATGATCACGCCGGGCCGGGTGAGCACCCAGCCGGCCGGGCCGGGCACCAGGTGCTGGCCGAAGACGACGTCCGGTTTCCCGGCGATCTCGAAGAGGCCGTCGCGGACCATCGCCGACGCCCCGCCCGCGCTCTCCTCGCCGGGCTGGAACACCACCAGCAGCGTGCCTGACCACGTGTCACGGCCCTTCGCGAGCAGCGCGGCGGCGCCGGAGAGCCAGGTCGCGTGCATGTCGTGCCCGCAGGCGTGCATGACCGGGACGTCCTTGCCGTGCTCGTCCGTGCCGCGCTCGGTGCTCGCGTACGACAGCCCGGTCTTCTCCTCGACCGGCAGCGCGTCGATGTCGGCGCGCAGCAGGACCGTCGGGCCCTCGCCGTTGCGCAGGACGCCCAGTATCCCGGTGCCGGCGATGCCGGTGTGCACCTCGTAGCCGTCGCGCTCCAGCCGCCGGGCCAGCTCGGCCGCGGTCCGGGTCTCGGCGAACGAGAGCTCGGGGTGGCGGTGGAGGTCGATGTACAGCGCTTCGAGCTCGGGCAGCGCCGCGGCGAGCGGGGTGAGGACGTCTTCGAGGGTCACAGGGGCCATCGTGGCAGCATTACCCA
Source organism: Amycolatopsis sp. NPDC104819 (assembly GCF_055583145.1). NCBI lineage: Bacteria > Bacillati > Actinomycetota > Actinomycetes > Pseudonocardiales > Pseudonocardiaceae > Amycolatopsis > Amycolatopsis sp. NPDC104819. Next base: position 468,587 of record NZ_JBVJON010000006.1, read on the forward strand.
CCGTGAGCACGCGAAGCGTACTGCCCGACCTGTCCGACGACGTCTGCGCGAGGCTGCGCGAAGCCTTCCGCCGCACCGGCTACGACGCCGACGGCGTGGTGGGCGCCCTCGGCGGCGCCGCCCACGCGGCGCTGGGCCGCGGCGAGCCGGTGCCGGCCGAGCGCGCGAGCCGCGACGCGGGTGAGCTCGGCACGCTGATCCGACTGTTCCTGCTGGGCGGCACCGAGCCGGAGACGCAGGTCAAGGCCGCGTTCGCGCCGCTGACGCCGGAGGACGCGGTCTCGGCGGGCCTGCTCACCCTGGCCGCCGACGGCTACCGCGCCGCGCTCGACGTCCGCCCGCACGGCGACGAAGAAGGCTCCTGGTGGGTGGTCTCCGACCTCGACGCCGACGTGCTCGGCGCCGCGGTGCCCGAGGACCACGTGCTCGGCGTCGGCCACGCGTCGCTGTCGCTGATCCGCGCGACCGGCCGCCGCCCGGTCGGCACCCTGCTCGACCTGGGCACCGGCAACGGCGTGCAGGCGCTGCACGCGACCCGGCACGCACAGCGCGTGACCGCCACCGACGTCTCGGAGCGGGCACTGGCGCTGGCCGCGGCGACGTTCCGGCTCAACGAGCTGGACGTCGAGCTCGCGCGCGGCGAGTGGTTCGCGCCGGTCGCGCGGCGGAAGTTCGACCAGGTCGTCTGCAACCCGCCGTTCGTGGTCGGCCCGGCACGGGTCGACTACACCTACCGCGACTCCGGGCTGGCCGGCGACGACGCGAGCGCGCTGGTCGTCCGGCAGCTCCCGGGTTTCCTGAACGACGGCGGGGTCGGGCAGCTGCTGGCGTCCTGGCTGCACACCGGCCGCGAGGACTGGGCCGACCGGGTGAGCCGCTGGCTGCCCGCCGAGACCGACGCCTGGTTCGTCCAGCGGGACGTCGCCGACCCGGCGCTGTACGTCGGCACGTGGCTGCGGGACGCGGGCATCGAGCCGCGCTCGCCCGAGGGGCGGGTGAAGGCGGCGGCGTGGCTCGACTGGTTCGCGGCGAACGACGTCCGCGGCATCGGCTTCGGGTTCGTCACCCTGCGGCGCGCGGCGGGGCGGACCCCGACGGTCGTCTGCGAAGACCTGCGGCAGGCCTACGACGACCCGCTCGGCCCGGAAGCGGCGGGCTGGCTCGACCGGGTGGAATGGCTGCGCGAATCGGGTGATTCGCTCCTCAATGTCCGTTTTGTGGTGCCCGACACGGTTTTGCTGGAAAGCGTCGAGGAACCCGGGGACGAGGGCTGGGAAACGACCATCCGGCGGTTGCATCGCACCGACGGGCCCGGCTGGCAGCACGAGGTCGACGAGCTGGCCGCGCGGCTGCTCGCGGGCTGCCGCGGCGCGTTGCCCCTGGAAGACCTGATCGAGCTTCTCGCGGCCGCGCAGGGCCTGGAAGCTTCGGAGCTGGCGGCCGCCGCGCTGCCGGTCGTGCGTGAGCTCGTCCGCCACGGGATGCTCGTCCCGGCGGGCAAGTGAGGGCCGTCGCCGCCCGCGTCACCCGGGCGGACGTCACCGTCGCGGGTGAGGTCGTCGGCGCCATCGACGAGCCGGGTTTGCTGGTGCTGCTGGGAATCCACGCCGACGACGACCCGCCGAAGGCCGTCACGATGGCGCGGAAACTGCACGAACTGCGCGTGCTCCGCGACGAAGAATCATGCGCCACGGCGAATGCGCCACTGCTCGTGGTGAGCCAGTTCACGCTCTACGGCGACACGAAGAAAGGCCGGCGGCCGTCGTGGACGCAGGCCGCGCGGCCGGAGGTCGCCGAACCGTTGGTGGACGCCGTGGTGGCCGAGCTGCGCGGACGCGGTGCCACCGTGGCAACGGGACGGTTCGGGGCGATGATGGCGGTGTCGAGCGTCAACGACGGCCCGTTCACCGTTCTCGTAGAGGTCTAGACCACCTCGGGAGGGTTCAGTTCCCGGCCCGATTCACACGGGATTCTCAGGTTTCCCGTCGGTCGCGCGTTCTCAGCAAAAGCTCAGCAATGGTGGAGCAACCGGAGGGCGCCCGGAGTCGTCTCCTTTTCAGCGAGCCGGGAACGTTTCGGGAACCCGGAGCGTTGTGCCAGATGTCCAGCCAAGCCGGCCGGACCGGCGTACCGGGCTCCACAGGCCCCGGGCCGCGGGTGCGCACCGGCGGACCACCGCAGCAGCACGTTCAGCCCGTGACCGGGGAGGCAGAATGTCAGTCCAGACTCTCGAACGCGAGTCGCGCGGGATTCGCGAGCGCATCCCGGCTCAGGCGTCCGAGGAACCGTCGTCGCTGAGCGTGGGGGCGCTCACCGACGCCGACCTCGACGCCCAGAGCCCCGCCGCCGACCTCGTGCGCGTCTACCTCAACGGCATCGGCAAGACGGCCCTCCTGTCCGCGGCCGACGAGGTCGAGCTCGCGAAGCGCATCGAAGCCGGCGTGTTCGCCCAGCACATGCTGGACACCGGCGAGAACCTCACCACCAAGCGCCGCACCGAGCTCGCCGCCCTGGTGCGCGACGGGCACGTGGCGAAGAACCACCTGCTCGAGGCCAACCTGCGCCTCGTCGTGTCGCTGGCCAAGCGGTACACCGGCCGGGGGATGCCGCTGCTGGACCTGATCCAGGAGGGGAACCTGGGCCTGATCCGCGCGGTGGAGAAGTTCGACTACTCCAAGGGGTTCAAGTTCTCGACCTACGCCACGTGGTGGATCCGGCAGGCCATCACCAGGGGCATGGCCGACCAGGGCCGCACCATCCGGCTCCCGGTCCACCTGGTGGAACAGGTGAACAAGCTGGCCCGCATCAAGCGCGACCTGCACCAGCAGCTCGGCCGCGACGCGACGAACGACGAGCTGGCGGCCGAGTCCGGCATCCCGGCGCACAAGATCTCCGACCTGCTCGACCACTCGCGTGACCCGGTAAGCCTGGACATGCCGGTCGGCACGGAGGAGGACGCCCCCCTCGGCGACTTCATCGAGGACTCCGAGGCGACCGACGCCGAGAGTGCGGTGATCTCGGGCCTGCTGCAGGACGACCTGCGCCGGGTCCTGGCGACCCTGGACGACCGCGAGCAGCACGTGATCCGCCTGCGCTACGGCCTCGACGACGGCCAGCCCCGCACGCTCGACCAGATCGGCAAGCACTTCGGGCTCTCCCGCGAGCGCGTCCGCCAGATCGAGCGCGAGGTCATGTCCAAGCTCCGCCAGGGCGAGCGCGCAGACCGGCTCCGCGCGTACGCCAGCTGATCGACCCTGCTCAAAGGGGCGGGCACCTACAGGTGCCCGCCCCTTTTGCGTGTCGATGACCAGCAGGTCCGGGTTTCACGGCGCCAGACTGGAAAATTTTCCACGAAAAAGAGGTTTTGCCCCCACGAAACGGGGGTAGCAACCCTTCGCCGACACCCGTTCGGCCGCGTTGACTTATGACGTGCATCACGCCACATTCGTCTAGCGGCTTCCACCGGCACCGGCGCAGACCACGCGCCCGGATGTGCACGCATCCGGTCGCTCTCCCCGGGAGGTCGGGTCCGTCGGGGTGGACCCGGCCTCCCGACCAGCTCACCGCCGCAAAGGCGCGCCCGCCGAGCGGTTCAAGCGCCGATGACAGGGGCTCTCCAGCGCCCCAAGGCGGCCTTCGGTGCGTTCAACGCCGAAGGCACCCCCCAGGCAGGTAGGCAACCAGCCGGGCGGGCAGCCCGGGCAGGTAGGCAGCCAGACCCCCTGCAACCCCGATCCGAAGCCAGAACACGGCCGGCGGTGCCGGGTCAAGGCATCTTTCCCGCCTTGACGCGGTACTGCCGGCCGTAGTCACAATCGGGCGTCGGGGTGGCGAGAACACAAAACCCGGACTTCGGGGTGGTGGGCTACGAATCCCGAGCACCGGGGCGGTGGGGACACGAAGCCCAAGTATCGCGGTGGTCGGGACACGAAGCCGCGGCCGAACGAAGAACCGCGGGATGGCCCACAGCAACACCCGCGCAGGACAGCCCATAACGCCCCACACCCCTCCCCCACACCAACCCCAAGTGGGGTCCCCCACACCGACCCAGGTGCGCCCATCCCACCCCCGGCCATCCTGCGTAAGGTGGACCGATCCCGGAGCTGGCAAAGGAGCCTGGCAGTGCCGTCCACCACCACGTTTCAGCACACCGAAGTCCTCCCCCTCGGCAAGGACACCAAGACCGAGTACCGGCTGGTCACCGACGAGGGCGTCGAGACCGTCGAAGCCGCCGGGCGGACCTTCCTGAAGATCGAGCCAAAAGCGCTGACCACCCTCGCGCGCACCGCGATCAAAGACATCCAGCACCTGTTGCGCACGTCACACCTCGAGCAGCTCCGCGCCATCGTCGACGACCCCGAAGCCAGCGGCAACGACCGCTTCGTCGCGATGGACCTCCTCCGCAACGCAGCCATCTCCGCCGGCGGCGTCCTCCCGATGTGCCAGGACACCGGCACCGCGATCGTCATCGGCAAGCGCGGCGAAGGCGTGCTCACCGGCGGGGACGACGAGCGCGCGCTCTCGCAGGGCATCTTCGACGCCTACCAGCAGCTGAACCTGCGCTACTCGCAGATGGCGCCGGTCAACTTCTGGGACGAGCGCAACACCGGCACCAACCTCCCCGCGCAGATCGAGCTCTACCACAAAGAGGGCGACCCGTCCTACGAGTTCCTCTTCATGGCCAAGGGCGGCGGCAGCGCCAACAAGACTTTCCTCTACCAGGAAACAAAAGCCGTCCTGAACCCGAAGCGGCTCGCGCGCTTCCTCGACGAGAAGCTGCGCAGCCTCGGCACCGCGGCCTGCCCGCCGTACCACCTCGCCATCGTCGTCGGCGGCATGTCCGCCGAGTTCAACTTGAAGGTCGCAAAGCTCGCTTCGGCGCGTTATCTCGACAACTTGCCGCAGGAGGGTTCCGAGCTGGGACACGCCTTCCGCGACCGCGACCTCGAACAGCAGGTCCTCGAGATGACCCGCCAGTTCGGCATCGGCGCGCAGTTCGGCGGCAAGTACTTCTGCCACGATGTCCGCGTCATCCGGCTCCCCCGCCACGGCGCCAGCTGCCCGGTCGGCGTCGCCGTCAGCTGCTCGGCCGACCGTCAGGCCAAGGCCAAGATCACCGCCGACGGCGTCTTCATCGAACAGCTCGAGCGCGACCCCGCCCGCTTCCTCCCCGAGATCACCGAAGAGGACCTCTCGGACGACGTCGTGAGCGTCGACCTCAACCGGCCGATGGCCGAGATCCGCGCGCAGCTCTCGCAGCTGCCGGTCAAGACGCGGCTTTCGCTCACCGGGCCGCTGGTCGTCGCGCGTGACATCGCGCACGCGAAGATCGCCGAGCGCCTCGACGCCGGCGAGGAGATGCCGGACTACCTGAAGAACCACCCGGTCTACTACGCGGGCCCGGCCAAGACGCCGGAGGGCTACGCGTCCGGCTCGTTCGGGCCCACGACGGCCGGGCGGATGGACTCCTACGTCGAGCAGTTCCAGGCCGCCGGCGGCTCACTCGTCATGCTGGCCAAGGGAAACCGCTCGAAGCAGGTGACCTCCGCGTGCCAGACGCACGGCGGCTTCTACCTCGGCTCGATCGGCGGCCCGGCCGCGCGGCTCGCGCAGGACTGCATCAAGAAGGTCGACGTCCTCGAGTACGCCGAGCTCGGCATGGAAGCCGTCTGGAAGATCGAGGTCGAGGACTTCCCCGCGTTCATCGTCATCGACGACAAGGGCAACGACTTCTTCGCCAGCACCGGCGACCCGGTGCTGCAGATCAGCTTCCGTTAGGACACAGGGGAAGGGGACACCGGCCCGCCGCCGATGCCCCCTTTCCTTCCCTGCTCCCTCAGCCGACGCGCTCGATCCGCGCGCGCCGGATGAGGAACTTTCCGGGTTCCCGCACCTGTTCGAAGGCCGCGTTGTTGAGCAGCGTGCAGCTGCCCGACACCGAGGTCACCTCGACCGTCGTGGACTTCGAGTTGTCCAGGTTGGTCACCTTCAGCTTCGTCCCCGCCGGGAACTGGTTGCTCGACGCGGCCGGCGCGCCCCCTTCGCCCGAGAGCGTCACGGTGGAGCCGGCGCACACGACGTCGCCGGTCGCGCCCTGGTTCCCGGTGTTCGCCCCGGCCTGGTTCTGGTTCTGCTGCGCGGGCGCCTGCTGCGCCGGGGCCTGCGCGGCCGGCGCTTGCTGGGCCGGAGCCTGCTGGGCCGGCGCGCCGTTGTTCGCCGCGACGTTCGCCGTGCAGCCCGCGACCTGCCGCCGCTGCTGGATCAGGTCCACGACCGCCTGCCGGTTGGCGATCCTCGCGGCCGACTGCGCGTCTGGGTTCGCCTGCTGTCCCGCGATGAAGTTCAAGTTGTTCTGCAGGGCGGTGTCGAGCCCGCCACAGTTCTCCTTCGGCGCTTCGGCCGCGTTGCCCGCGGGACTGCTCAGCGCGATCGCGGCCGCGGTGACGCCGGAAACACCCAGCAACGCGGCCAGACCGACGGTCGCCTGTTTGCGGTGCCGACCACTGCTCAACCGGGGCATGTGCCCCTCCTCTCTGATCACCACCTCAACCATGGATACGGCTCGGTAACAGCGTCGGTTCACCGGATTTGCGAAGAGTTTTCGACGGCTTCGAAGAAGCTCAGCCGACCGGCGCCACGTCGTGGTCCGGACCATTGACCCGGGCCGCGGTGGCCAGCGCCCAGCGGCCCGTCGTCGCCAGGCCGAGGGCGAACACCAGCACTCCGCAGCCCGCGACGATCCCCCACGCGAGGTGTCCCGTCCCCGGCGCGACCGTCGGCTCCCCGGCCGCGACGACCGCGCCGATGACCGCGACCCCGAGCGAGATCCCCACCTGACGGCTGGTCGAGGCCACCGCCGCCGCGAGACCCGCGCGCTCGCGGGGCATGCCGGACACCGCCGCGTTCGTGATCGGCGCGTTGAGCATGCCGAAGCCGGCGCCGAAGACCGCGTAACCCAGCACCAGCACCGGAACCGGCGTGGCCGGGCCGATCCCGGCGAGCACGAACCCGGCGATCGTGATCCCCGCGCCCGCGACCAGCAGCGGCAGCCGCGGCCCGCGCGCGCCGACCACCCGGCCCGACAGCGGCGCGCACACCGCCGTCACCGCCGCCATCGGCAGGGTCAGCAATCCCGCGTGCAGCGCGGAAAACCCGCGGTTCTCCTGCAGGTACAGCGTGTTGAGGAAGAGGAAGCCCGCGAGCGCGGAGAACCCGGTGACCGCGGTGAGCGTCGCACCGGAGAACGGGACGCTGCGGAAGAACCTGAGCTCCAGCAACGGATCCCGCCGTCGGCGTTCGTAGGGCAGCAGCACCGCCAACGCGACCGCGGCGACCACAAAACAGGCGACGATCGGCGGCGAGCCCCAGCCGGTGCCGCGGCCTTCGATGATCCCGTAGGTGACCGACGCCAGCAGGACCATCACCAGCAGCTGGCCCACCGGGTCGAGCCGCCGCGGGCGCGGAGAACGCGACTCGGGGACGAACAGCGCCGTGAGCACGATCGCGGCCACGCCGACCGGGACGTTGATCCAGAAGATCGAGCGCCAGCCGGCCCAGCCGACGAGCGCGCCGCCGACCACCGGCCCGACCGCCATGCTCAGCCCGACCACCCCGGCCCAGACGCCGATCGCGCGGGCGCGCTCGCGGGGCTCGGTGAAGATGTTGGTGACGATGGAAAGCGCGACCGGGTTGAGCATCGACCCGCCGATCGCCTGCAGCGCGCGGAAGGCGACCAGCAGCCCGACGTTCGGCGCGACCCCGCACAGCAGCGAGCCGAGGCTGAACAGCGCGAGACCGGTCTGGAAGGTCCTGCGGCGGCCGACGCGGTCGGCGGTCGAGCCGGACAGCATGAGCAGGCTCGCCAGGACGAGCGTGTACGCGTCGATCGTCCACTGCAGACTCGACACCGACGCGCCCAGATCGTCCCGGATCGCCGGGAGCGCGAGGTTCACGATCGTGTTGTCGAGCCCGACGATGAAGAGGCTCATGCAGCAGACGGCGAGGACCACTCGCCGCCGGACCGGCTGTGGCACCGACTACCCCACTTTAGTTGCACGGACAATATTAAGCATCGTACAACTAATGTGCGTGGCCCTCGTCAGGCCGGGAACAGCTCCGTGAGCCGGGCCAGCGTCTTCTCGATGCCTTCGGCGTTCTTGCGCGGGAACGGGCTGAGGCTGATGGCGAGCGGGAACTTCGCCGTCGACCAGTCGAAGGTCTCGGTGACCTCGGTGCGGCCGCCGTCGACGGGTTCGAGCCGCCAGCGCCAGCGGTGGCCGTTGAAGTGCCGCCAGGCGATCAGCCGGCCCTCTTCGAACTCGACCACGGTGTTGAGGATCTTGTAGGACGCGCCCATCTTCATGTCCATGCCGAACTTCGCGCCGAGCGCGAGCCGGTCCGGGCCGCCGGACTGGGCGGCCCGGACCGTGCCGGACCCGTCGATGAGCGGGTGCTGGGCCGGATCGGCCAGGAGCCCGAAGATCTTCTCCGGGGTCGTGGCGACGATCGCGGTGCGTGAGACCTGACGGCTACCCATCACCCGAGCCTAGATCATTTGGTCGTCTTCAACACGACGGTGCGCTGGTCCAGCGGCGCCGCCAGGGCGACGGAGATCACCGGGTACCGGATGTCCATCGTGCACATCTGGCCGGTCTGCGCCTTGGTCTCGCTCAGGTTGACGACCACGCGGTCGCCCGCCTGCTCGGTCGCCTCGCCGAGGGCGTGGCCGCAGCCGCCCTCCTGGGCGCGGATGTTGAGGATCGTGCCGCCGTTCGCCGTCCACACCTCGTGCGGGTAGTTGGCGGGCAGCGCGGCGGCGTCGACCTTGTTCGGCGGCACCGGGGTGCTGCCCTCGGGCACCTCGAGCCGGGGTTTGCCCGGCTGGTTCGGCGGCGCCGGCAGGACCGACTCGCTCGGCGAGGTCGAAACGCTGCCGGTGGGGGCGACCGAGCTGCCGCCGGCCGCGGGTTGACTGGTGGGCAGGTCCTGGCCGGCACAGGCCGTGGCCGTCAAGAGGATCGCGCCTGTTCCGACCACCTTCGCTAAGTACCTCATGTCCCGAAGACGGAACGGGGCGGGCGGCGGGTTGCACCGGTGGCCGATCCGGTGAATTTCTGTCGAAAAGGGTGCTGACGTGGTCTGGGAGGGCATCCCGGGGCGGCCCTCCCACCGTTCGCGGCGATCCGGACGGACCTGGCCGCTGCCGCCGGGGTCAGTTCGCGGAACGTGACCGGCCTGGTCGACACGCTCGAGCGGGGCGAGCTCGCGATCCGCGTGCCCGCCCCGGCGGACCGGCGTTCCGTGCTCGCCCGGACCAGCACCACCTGACCCGCCACCTGGACCGCGACGCCGGTGGGAACCCAGCGCACGGCCGAGCACTTCCGCCTGCGGGACGACCGGATCGAGGCGATCACCCTGATCTTCGACGCCACCCGCCGGCACCCGGTCATGGCCGCGGCGGCCGCCGGCTGAAGGCCGTCAGCCCTGGCGGAGGACGACCGTGCGGGTGCCGAGGGGCGCGGCCAGGGTCAGCGGGATGCTGATCTCCCGGATGTAGTCCGGGCACATCTGCCCCTTCTTCGCGGCGGAGACGGCGATCAGCACGACCACCTGCTGCGGTGTCTGGTCGCCGAGGCGGGCCGAGACGCGGCGGCAGCCGCCCTCCTCGGCGCCGAGGATCACCTGCTTGCCGTCGATGCTGCGGGTCAGCGTGCGCGGGTAGCCCTCCGGCAGCCCGCGCGCGTCGACCTGGCTCTCGGCGATGACGTCGTCCCCGGGCGCGATGCCCTGCGTCGGGCGCCCGACCGTCTGCGACGGCGGCGGGGCCACCGGCGGCGACGACGGGTCCAGGGTCGGCGTGACCGTGCCCGGCACCGACGTCGCCGGGGCGGGACTGCCCGCCGGAGCGCCGCCGGTGCCGGCTCCGCACGCCGTCACGGTGAACAGCAGCAGGCTCGCTCCCAGCAGTTTGCGCATACCTGCCAGACGGAGCGGACGCCCGCCGGGTTGCATCCCCTCAGCGATGGGCCGCCCGGCCGCGGACCAGGCCGAGCAGGACCACCCCCGCGAGGGTCACCCCGAGCAGCACCACCGTCGCCGCGGAGGCGAGGAACACCTGGCCGCGGTCGGTGAGGGCGAAGATGCTCGCCGGGAGCGTGCGCCAGTCCGGCGGGTACAGCATCATCGTCACGCCCAGCTCCCCCATCGACATCGCGAGCGCGAGGCTCGCCGACGCCGTCATCGCCGGCAGCAGCACCGGGACGCGCACCCGCAGGAGCACCCGGGCCGGGGACGCCCCCAGCGACGCCGCGGCCTGCGCGAGCAGCGGGTCGACGCGGGCGAGCGCGGCCGACACCGTGCTGTAGGCGAAGGGCAGCAGGATCAGCAGGTGCCCGAGCAGCACGATCCAGCGGGTGCCGTTGAACGCCAGCGGCGGCCGGCTGAACGCCACCAGCAGCGCCAGCCCCAGCACCACCGACGGCACCGCGATCGGCAGGTGGAACGCCGTGTCGGCGAACTGCCGCAGCCGCCGCGATGCGGTTTCCGCGGCGAGCGCGGCCCACGTCCCGAGCAGCACGGCCGCCGCGCCCGCGATGACCCCGGTCTGGATGCTCACCGACAGGCTCGCGAACGTCTCCCCCGACAACGCCCCGGCGTAGTGCCCGAGGGTGAACCCGCCGGGCAGCACGCCGGTCCAGTGCCCGGCGAACGACGCGAGCACGAGCATCACCAGCGGCGCGGCCACCACGAGGGTGAACACCACGCCGAACACCAGCCACAGCAGCAGCTTGCTACGCCGCGTCCACAGCAGCACGGCTCCCCCTTCCGGACAGGACCCGGTAACTCCCGTACAGCAGCAGCGAAATCGCGACGTCGACCAGCGCGGCGACGCTCGCCGCCGGGAAGTCGAACGTGACGATCCCCTTGCCGTAGACCAGCATCGGCAACGTCGTGACACCCTTGGCGCCGAGGAAGAGCACGATGCCGAACTCGTTGAGCGCGAGCAGCAGCGTCAGGCAGGCGCCCGAGGCCAGCGACGGCAGCGCCGCCGGGAGCACGACCTGCCGCAGCACCCGCCCGGGCCGCGCGCCCAGCGACGCCGCGACGTCCAGGTGCACGCCCGGGACCTGCCCGAACGCCGCGAGCGCGGGCCGCATCACGAACGGCGTGTAGAAGGTGATCTCGGCGAGCAGCACGCCCCAGGGCGAGTACAGGAAGCCGCCCGCGCCGAACACACCAGCGCTGCCGTAGAGGAACGTGAACGCCAGCGCGATGAGGAACGACGGGAACGCGAGCACGGTGTCGACCAGCCGTGACAGCGTCCGCGCGCCCGGGAACGGGACGAACGCGATCACCAGGGCGAGGAACGTGCCGAGCAGCACACAGCCGGTGGTCGCGCCCAGCGCCAGCAACACGGTCTGCCACGCCGCGTCCCGGAACTCCGCCGAGCCGAGCACCTCACCCCACACCGCCAGGCCGAGCCCGCTGCCGGTGGTCAGGGACTGCCCGGCCACCAGGACCAGCGGGTACCCGAAGAAGACCGCGACGACCACCAGCGGCGGCAGCAGCCAGACCCCACCTCGTCGTGAGTGGTAAGTAGGGTTAGAACCCGAATTATCACTCACGAGGGGCATCGCGACGCCGGTCATGCGCCGACCCCCACCAGCGGGCAGCCGTCCGGGATCGACACCCCGACCGCCGACCCGACGGTGAACGCGTCGGCCACCTCGGCCCGGATGACCGCGCCCCCGGCCAGCTCCAGGTCCAGGCGGTAGCCGGTGCCGCGCCACTGCACCGCCCGGACCAGCGCCGGGAGGGTGTCCGCGCCGGGCTCGCCGACCCCGACGCGGTGCGGGCGCACGCCGAGCGCGACCGGTCCGGCGCCGAGCGCGCCGGTCGGCTCGGCGGTCAGCACGCGCTCGCCGAGCCGGACGGTCGCGGGCCGCCCGTCGCTGACCAGGTCGACCGGGATGAGGTTGGCCGCGCCGAGGAAGCTCGCGGTGAACTCGGTGGCCGGGCGCCGGTAGAGCTGCTCGCACGGGCCGGTCTCGACCAGCCGCGAGTCGCGCATGACGGCGATGCGGTCGGCGAGCGCGAGGGCCTCGCCCTGGTCGTGGGTCACGTAGACGAGCGTGGTGTCCGGCAGCTCGGCGCGCAGCCGCAGCAGCTCCGCGATCATGTCCTCGCGCAGCGCGGCGTCCAAAGCGGACAGTGGCTCGTCGAGCAGCAGCACGTCCGGCCGGATGGCCAGCGCCCGGGCGAGCGCGACCCGCTGCTGCTGGCCCCCGGACAGCTCACGCGGGAACCGGCGGGCGTAGGCACCCATGCCGACCAGGTCGAGGACCTCGGCGACCCGCGCCGCCACCTCGGCGCGCGGCGCCCGCCGGGCCTTGAGCCCGAACGCGACGTTGGCGTCGACGCGCAGGTGCGGGAACAGCGCGTAGCTCTGCACCACCACGCCGAGCCCGCGCCGGTGCGGCGGCAGGTCGGTGACGTCCTCGCCGGCCAGGAAGACCCGGCCCGCGCTGGGCCGCACGAACCCCGCGAGGGCCTTGAGCGCCGTGGACTTGCCGGAGCCGGACGGCCCGAGCAGGGCGAGGGTCTCCCCACGGGCCACGGTCAGGTCGAGCGTGTCCAACGCCGTCGTCTGTCCGAAGTGGACGGAGACACCGCGGAACTCGACCGCCGGCGTCATCGGCCGACGGCCTTCTTGTAGGCGGCCAGGTCGGCGTCCAGCTTGCCGAGCACGGCGGTCCAGTCCGGCTGCCAGATGTCGACGCCCTCGAGCGCGGCCTTGATCTTCCCGGCGTTCGGGCCGCTCGCGGTGACGTCGGACCGGGCCGGGATGCCGAACGCGTCGGCGGTCTTGGCCTGGACTCCGGGCGAGAACAGGAAGTCGAGCAGCTTCTTCGCGTCGTCCGGGTGCGGCGCGTTCGTCACCAGCCCGGCGTAGTAGGGCAGCGCGAACGTCGAGCGCGTGCCCTGGGCGTCGGCCGGGAAGAACACGTCGAAGCCGCCGCTCTTGGCGATCTCGGCGAGGTTCATCTGGACGTCGCCGTTGGCGACCAGCAGCTCGCCCTTGGCGACCTTGGGCTGCAGCTTGCCGGTGGACGACGACGGGCCGGCGTTGTTCGCTTCGAGTCTGCCGAGGTAGTCGAGCGCGCCCTGCTCGCCGAGGATGTGCTGGAGCTGCAGGAGCACGGCGGTGCCGTCGCCGGCCTCACCGGGCGTGGAGTACTGCACCTTGCCCTTGAGCTTCGGGTCGAGGAGGTCGTCCCAGGTCTTCGGCGCGACCTGCGGGTTGCGGATGAAGCTGAGGTAGTTGTTCATCATCGCGGCGAAGCGGCCCTGCGGGTCCTTGTCCGGCACCTTGTCCGCACCCTGCGGGGTGTACGGCTGCAGCAGCCCGGCGACCCGCTGGATGAACGGCGGGAGCGTGACGAGGACGTCGGCCTGGGTGTTGGCCTTCTCCTTCTCGACGCGGGAGGCGACCTCGCCGGACCCCGCCGTCACGGCCTGGACGGTGATGCCGGTCTGCTCCTTGAACTCGGCGAACCGGGCGGTGTACCAGTCTTCGAGACCGTCCACTGTGTACATGGTGACGGTCTTGCCGCCGGCGGAGGCGGCGCCGGTGCCGCCGCAGGCGGCGAGCAGCGCGGTCAGCGCCACCGCGAGGACGGCGGCCAGGGTCTTCTTCATCGGGGTTCTCCTTCGAGCACGGCGGGGAGTTCGGAGACGGAGGCGAGGACGTGGGTGGCGCCGGCCGCGGCGAGGTCTTCGCGGCGGCCGGCGCCGGTCAGGACGCCCGCGACGACGGAGGCGCCGGAACGGAGTCCGGTGAGGACGTCGGACGGGGTGTCCCCGGCGACGGCGATGTGCCGCACGTCGGTGACTTCCAGCCGCAGCGCCGCGGCGAGGACGAGGTCGGGGAACGGGCGCCCGCGGACGCCGTCGCCCGGGGCGAGCACGAGGTCGGCGAGGCCCTGCCAGCCCAGCGCGTCGAGGATGGCGTGCTGGGTGGCCGGGGCGAACCCGGTGGTGAAGGCGACCTTGACGCCGTCTTCGCGCAGGCCGCGGATGACGTCTTCGGCGCCGGGGATCGGGGCGCACGCGCCGTCGGCGACGAGCTTTCCATAGGCGGCCTCGAAGGCCGAGTTCGCTTGCTGTGCTTGGGTTTCGCCGTCCATCAGGGCGCGGAAGACGGTGATCTTCGACTGGCCCATCGTGTCGACGACGTAGCGCAGCATGTCGGGGTGCCGTGCCTCGGGCACCCCGAGGGTTTCGATCGCGGCGGTGAAGGCGCGCACGACGAGGCCGTCGTCGGCGACGGTCGTGCCGGCCATGTCGAGGACGACGAGTTCGGTGGTCACAGTCCCAGCTCCTCGGCGGTGTCTTCGGCGATGGCGGGCGCGCAGGTCATGCCGCGCCCGCCCGGTCCGGTGATCAGGAAGGCGTTGTCCGCGACGCGCGCGCGGTGCACGATCCGGCCGGTGTCGGTGGTCTGCGCGTACACCCCGGCCCAGCGGCGCCGCAGCCGCGGCAGCGGGCGGCCGAGGAGCGTCGAGGCGACGTCAGCGAGGTGCTCGTACGGGTCTTCGGTGACGTCGAAGGAGAACGGCTGGTCGTACTCGTGGGTGTCGCCGATGGTCAGCGAGCCGTCGAGCCGCTGGACGAGCAGCAGCTGCATGCGGTGCGCCGCGGCGACGTCACCCTGGGGCTGGGTTTCGGCGAGGGCGTCGAGCGCCGGGCCGCGGTAGGCGGGGTAGTAGCGGAAGCTGTCACCGTCGGCGACACTCGTGGTCAGCTCCTCGCCGAGCGGCTCGGTCTGCGCCATCTGCAGCCGGACCTTCCGCACCGGCGGGTCGCCGGCCAGCTCGCGGACGAGGCCGCCGGTCCACGCGCCGGTGCAGAAGAGGACGACGTCCCCTTCGTGCCGCTCACCGCGGTCGTCGACGACGCCGGTGGCGGTGAGGTGCCGCACCTCCCGGCCCGGCCACCAGGTGTGCCGGCCGGTCTTGGCCAGCTCGGCGCGCAGCGCGGGCTGGGCGGTGCGCGGCTCGACGGCACCGTCCCGCTCGCACCACAGCGCACCCAGGAAGTCCCCCCGCAGAGCGGGGTTCAGCTCACGGGTCTCGGCGGCGTCGAGGAGCTTGTAGCCGCGTTCGGCGGCTTCGGGCCCTTCGGCGACTTCGCGCGCGACGGCGAGTTCGGCGTCGGTCCGGACGACGGTCAGCGAGCCGTTGGCGCGGAAGCCGAGCGCCGGGACGCGCTCGCCGATCCGCTCCCACAGCAGCCGGGCGCGCCCCGCGGTCGCCAGCTCGGCGCCCGAGGCCCGGCCACCCACCCAGACCAGGCCGAAGTTCCGCACGGAAGCGCCGCGGGCCTCGGGTTCGCGTTCGAGCTGGACGACGTCGTGGCCGCGTTCGACGGCCTGCCAGGCGTGCAGTGTGCCGAGCACACCACCGCCCACGATGAGGATTCGCACGCCGCACACGCTCGCCGGAGCGCGCCAACGGGCGCTGTCCCCATGGCGAACACGGCGTGAAGCACCAGGGAATATTGGACCGGATGAGTTATCGTTCCGTTATCTTCGCAGTCGGCCCGCCGCGACGAACACGCAGACGGCGAGGATCAGGGCGTTGACCCCGACGTTGCGCCATTCGGCCGGTTTGTGCTCCACGACGGCCAGCCGGCTGTGCATCCAAGGAGAACGGGAAGAATCAGCCCGACAACGGCGAAGAGTTCACAGACGGCGGTGAACCTGACCACGGGCAGCGGATACCTGACTTGGCTCAAATCAGTGCGCACCGCGGTCGTGGATGCGGGTGAGGGCATCGCGGAGGTCGTCGGGTAGCGGGTCGACGGCGGTGAGGGCGTGCTCGCCGGCCTGGATGTTGATGGTGCGGTGGCGGCGGGTGGTGCGCACGAACTTCTTGATCGACCAGCCGGTGGCCTGCTCGACCCACCTGCCGACGGCCAGGGCGGCGAACACGACCGTCAGGTGCGTAGTTGTCTCGCCCCGGTTGCCCTCGAACGCGTTGACCATCAACGGAAACCCGCTTGCGTCGGTGAGCAGCCCGATCGTGATCTGCGGCTCCAGGCGGCGTTCTTCGGAGAACCCGGGCTCACGGAACCCGTCCCCGGCATCCGTCTCGAAGTACAAGGTGGACACATCGTGGAGAACCAGTGACGCCGGCCCCGGATCAGCGGTGCGGGCGCACGCTGGGGCCAGCTTCTGCCGCCAGGACTCTTTCGCGAACGCGGGCAGACGCCACTTGAGACCCGCCGGCGGGTCGGAACCTGCCTCCTCGACCACCCGCGGACTGTCCAGCTTGCTGGTCGGCTCGACGATCCGTGCCGGCACCAGTAATCGGAACACCTCGTCACCACCAGCGGCCTCCTCGAACCCCAACAGCTGGTAGGCGTGGCCGGGAACCGGCCGCTCAGTGCGCAGATTTTCGCCGTTCACACGACGAAACCGCAGCTCGACAGCCAGCACCCTGCCCAAGATCAGCGATCTTGAGCCAAAGTCGGGTAAGGTGACAAAATGGTCATGCGAGTGGCGATTCCCGTGCTGCCGTGCCGAGATGTGCAGGCAGCGCGGTCGTACTTCACGGACACGCTCGGATTCGACACCATATTCACCTGGGAGACCCCACCCAGCTACGCGGCCGTGATCCGCGACACCGCCGAGTTCCACCTGTACGCCGAAAGCAGCGTCGGCCCGGCCAGGGTGACGGTTATCGTCGACGACGTCGATTCCTGCCACGACGAGCTGCGCGCCCGCGGCGCCGACATCGTCGAGCCACTGGCTGACCGGCCCTACGGGATGCGCGACTTCACCGTACGGACACCCGATGGGCACTTGGTGATTTTTAGCCAGCCGCTTACCTAGTACGGGTGACTGTCGGCGGACCAGCCGGAAGTGGCCACCCTTGCCGGGCTCGTTCCCGTACCGGATGTTCGGGAACCGGCGCTCCGCCCACCGCCGAGACGGGCGCTGCAGCTCCTTGAGGAAGCCCGAACAGCCGGAGGCGCCGGAGAACGTGACAGTCAGTCAGCCCGGCCCAGGCGGGTCATGAAACTGAGCCGGTCACCACGATAAAGCGACCGGACCCGCTCGAACGGCGCACCATCCGGCCCCCACGAGATGCGGTGCATGAGCAACATCGGCAGCGCCGGGTTCGTCCCGATCAAGAGAGCTTCCCGCGGCGTCGCGAGCACCGTCTCGACCCGCTCCTCGGCGCCGTCGAACACCACGCCCAGCTTCTCGCTCAAGCACGCGTACAGCGACTGCTCCGGGTTGAAGACCTCCATCAACGTCGGGAACCGCTCGGCCAGGAGATAAGTCGACTCCAACCCGACGCGCTCCTCGTCGGCGAGCAGGACGCGCTCGATGTGGATCACTTCGGCGTCCGATGTCACCTGCAGGTCGGCGGCCAGCGCGCTGCCGGCCAGGCGCCGCTCCAGCGTGATCACGTTGCGGCCCGGCCGGATGCCCTGGCGCCGCAGCCCCTCGGTGTAGCTGACCAGGGCCAGCGGCTGGACCAGCTTCGGGCCGGCGACGTAGGTGCCGCTCCCCTGGCGGCGGCTGAGCTTGCCCTCGAGCACCAGCTCCCCCACCGCCTGCCGCACGGTCGCCCTCGACACCTCGAAGCGCTCGCACAGCTCCCGTTCCGTCGGCAGGACCGCGCCTTCGCCGAGCTCCGCGATCACCGCCAGCAGTTCGACCTTGACCGCGTAGTAACGCGGGACGCGGCCGTGCTCGGGAATCCCGTCGAGGACGGGACCGTCGGCGGACAGGCGGGAATGGCGTGGAGGGGCGGGCACGGAATCGACCCTATTCGTTTCCCGCGACGCCGTGGTTCGCTGTGGCGCGTAACACGGCTGTCACCCGAAGATCACCCGGATGCGCCGACCCCGTTTCCCGGCTCGATGATTTCCGGCCGGGAAAGGCCGGGTGAATTTCCGGGGACGCGGTCACTGGGCGCTTCGGCCTACGGCGTTCGTCGGATCCGGGGGTCGGAAATCACCCAACCGCCCGAAAGATCCGAAGAAAGTCGGTTGTCCCGGTCTGTGACCACCTGGTGTAGTCATGGGGCCGCTGACGGCAACGGCTTCCACTGTGGACACTGGAAGGACTGATCCCCTTGGCTCCCAAGCGCTGGTTCACCCTGCTCAGAAACGTCACCACCGCCGTGGCCGCGGTCGCCGCGGCCGCCTCGTTCGCCACCCCGGCGATCGCCGCCCAGCCGCCCTCCACCGACGTCGTCGGCGGGACGCGGGCCGCCCAGGGCGAGTTCCCGTTCATGGTGCGGCTGTCGATGGGCTGCGGCGGCGCGCTCTACACGAACCAGATCGTCCTGACCGCCGCGCACTGCGTCAGCCGGACCGGGGCCAACACCTCGATCACCGCGACCGTCGGCGTCGTCGACCTGCAGAGCACGAGCGCCAAGAAGATCAAGTCGACCTACGTCTACCAGTCCCCCACCTACGGCACCTCGACCGGCGGCGACTGGGCGCTGATCAAGCTCGCGAGCCCGGTCACCGGCCTCTCGACGCTGCCGATCGCGACGACGTCGACCTACAACACCGGCACGTTCACCGTGGCCGGCTGGGGCGCGGCGACCGAGGGTGGCGCGCAGCAGCGGTACCTGCTGAAGGCGACTGTCCCGTTCGTGTCCGACAGCACCTGCCAGGCCCAGGGCGGCAGCTACCCCGACCTGATCCCGAGCGCCGAGATCTGCGCCGGCAACCTGAGCGCGGGCGGCGTCGACACCTGCCAGGGCGACTCCGGCGGCCCGATGTTCCGCCGGGACAACAACAACGCCTGGATCCAGGTCGGCATCGTCTCCTGGGGTGACGGCTGCGCCCGGCCGCACGCCCCCGGTGTCTACACCGAGGTGAGCACGTTCGCGTCGAAGATCGCCGCGGCCGCCGGCTCGCTGTAACCGCTTCCGCGAAGAGGGGGCCCGCCACGGCGGGCCCCCTTCAGCGTGTCTTGTCCAAACGCGACAGTGCCTCTTCGTAGCCGGCGACGAGCTCCGCGACGACGTCGGCGACCGGGCGGACCGCGTTCATCCGCCCGACGATCTGCCCGACCGGCATCGACACCACGCTCGGGTCGTTCGCCGCGTGGATCCGGTTGTGGGCGTGGGAAACCAGCAGGTTCTGCAGCGGCATCGGCAACGGCTCGGGCGCGTCTTCCGCGGCCCAGGCCTCCGTCCACCGCGTTTTGAGCAGCCGCGCGGGCTTGCCGGTGTAGATCCGAGTCCGCACGGTGTCCGACGACGTCGCGCCGACCAGCGCCTGCTGCATCGCCACGGACTCGCCCATGGTCTGCAGGTACTCCTCGGTGGCGAGCCACATCGAGCCCATCCAGACGCCGGACGCGCCGAGCGCGAGCGCCGCGGCCATCTGGCGGCCGGACCCGATCCCGCCCGCGGCGAGCACCGGGACGTCGACGGCGTCGACGATCTCCGGCACCAGCACCATGGACGCGATCTCGCCGGTGTGCCCGCCGGCCTCGTAGCCCTGCGCGACGACGAAGTCGACGCCGTTCTCGACGTGCCGGACCGCGTGCTCGGCCTTCCCGGCGAGCGCCGCGACCGGGACGCCCCGGTCGTGGCACTGGCCGATGACGTCCGCCGGCGGCGAGCCGAGGGCGTTGGCGATCAGCTTGATCGGGTGGTTGAGCGCCACCTCGACGTGCGACCGGGCCACCGAGTGCAGCCAGCCGAGCACACCCGCGCGCTCGTCGGTGTCGTCCGGCAGCGGCGGCACCGAAAGGTCCTTCAAGACGCGATCGACGAACGCGCGGTGGCCCTCCGGGATGTGCTTCGAGAGGTCGACCTGGGTGCCCTCGGCCGGGATCTTCGCCGGCATCACGATGTCGACGCCGTAGGGCCGGCCGCCGGTGTTCTCGTCCATCCAGGTGAGCACCCGGTCGAGCTCGGCCGCGTCGTTGAACCGGACGCAGCCGAGCACCCCGAGCCCGCCGGCGCGGCTGAGCGCCGCGGCGACGTGCTCGGACGGCGTGAACCCGATGATCGGCAGGTCGATGCCGAGCCGGTCGCAGAGCGGTGTCCGCACTTGGGGTGTCCTCCTCAGACGGGCTGGGCCGTGGCCGGTTCGTGCTCGGCGGCGTAGCGCTGGGCCCACGGGTAGTCCGGCTTGCCGCTGGGCGACCGGCCGATCTCGCCGGCCAGCCAGATCGTCCGCGGCACCTTGTACCCGGCGATCTCGCCGCGGACGTGCTCCTCGATCGTGGCGAGATCCGGCGAAGCGCCTTCGCGGAGCTGGACGACGGCGGCGACACGCTGGCCGAGCCGCTCGTCCGGCACGCCGATGACCAGCGCGTCGAAGACGTCCGGGTGCGATTTCAGCGCCCCTTCGACCTCTTCGGGGTACACCTTCTCGCCACCGGTGTTGACACACTGGGAGCCGCGGCCGAGCAGCGTGACCGTGCCGTCCTCTTCGTAGCGGGCGTAGTCACCCGGCACGACGTAGCGGACGCCGTCGAGGTCGACGAAGATCTTCTTGCTCTTCTCCGGATCCCCGTAGTACCCGAGCGGGACGTGCCCGCGGCGGCCGATCAGCCCGACCGCGCCCGCCTTCGGCTCCACCAGGTGACCGTCGTCGTCGAGCAGGATGGCGTCCTTGCCGAAGCTGACCCGCGGGCCGGCGCTGTGGTCGGAGCCCTTGGCGACCATGCCGATCCCGGTGAAGCCACTTTCGGACGCGCCGATCGCGTCGGTGATCACGGCGTTCGGCACGAGCTCGACGAACTCCTGCTTCACCGACTGGGAGAACAGCGCGGCGTGGCTCGACACCGCGACGAGCGACGAAGCGTCGTAATCGCCTTCGCGGAAGGCCTCGATGAGCGGGCGCGCCATCGCGTCGCCGACGATCGTGAGCACCTGGACCTTGTTCTCCTGCACGGCTTTCCACACCTCGTGCGCGTCGAACCGCGGCACGAAGACGACCGGGCTGCCGGTGAACAGCGCGCCGAACGCGGCCCACTGCGCGGCGCCGTGGATCAGCGGCGCGGCGGGCAGCCGGACGAGGCTGCCGGCCTTGCCCTGCTCGGCGAGCGTCCACTCGTCGGGGACGTACTCGCCGGTGACGAAGTTGATCCCGCCGCCGAGCGCGCGCCAGATGTCCTCGTGGCGCCAGAGCACGCCCTTCGGGTAGCCCGTGGTGCCGCCGGTGTAGAGGATGTAGAGGTCGTCGTTGCTGCGCTCGGCGAAGTCGCGGTCCGGGGACTCGCTTTCGAGGGCGGTTTCGTAGTCGATTCCGCCGTAGGCCGCGTAATCACCGCCGCTGCCGTCTTCGATGACGACAACGTGTTTCAGTTTCGGCGCCTCGGGCAGGGCGTTCGCGACTTTGTCGGCGTAACTTCTCTCGTGCACGAGGGCGACCAGGTCGGCGTCGTTGAAGAGGTAGACGAGCTCGCCGTGCACGTAGCGGTAGTTGACGTTGACGGCGATCGCGCGCAGCTTGTACGCCGCGATCATCGCCTCCAGGGCCTCGATCGAGTTGCGGGAGTAGACCCCGATGTGGGACCCGCGTCCCACGCCGTGCGCGGCGAGGTGGTGGGCGAGCCGGTTGGCCCGCGCCTCCAGTTCGGCGAAGGTGACCCGCCGCTCGCCGCACACGACCGCGACGCGCTCCGGCACGGCGTCGACGGCGTGCTCCAGAAGATCCGCGATGTTGAGTGCCACGCCCTCAAAGTAGAACATGTTATCGTTCTGGGCAATGGCACTGCTCCTTCAGGAGGTTTCCGTGGGTGAACCGCACGCGCTGGTCTCACAGGAGGGCCAGACCCTCGTCGTCACGATGAACCGGCCCGAGGCGCGCAACGCGATCACCGGCGAGATGATGGCGATCATGGTCGACGCGTGGGACCGGGTCGACGCCGACGACGGGATCCGCAGCTGCATCCTGACCGGCGCGGGCGGCGCGTTCTGCGCGGGCGCGGACCTGAAGTCGATGTCGCGGAACTCGCCCGCCGCCGCTTTCGACGAAGGCCGGTTCGACCCTTCGCGCATCCCGGGTCTCCTAAAGGGACGCCGCCTGACGAAACCCCTGATCGCGGCGGTCGAGGGGCCGGCGATCGCGGGCGGCACGGAGATCCTCCAGGGGACGGACATCCGCGTCGCGGGCGCCGGCGCGCGCTTCGGGGTGTCGGAGGCGCGGTGGGGACTGTTCCCGATGGGCGGGTCGGCGGTGCGGTTGCCGCGGCAGATCTCGTACACGGTGGCCGCGGACATCCTGCTGACCGGCCGCCACCTGACCGCCGACGAGGCACTGGCCATCGGCCTGATCGGCCACGTGGTCCCGGACGGCCAGGCGCTCGCGAAGGCGCTGGAGCTGGCTTCGCTGGTGAACGCCAACGGGCCGGTCGCGGTCCGGGCGATCCTCCGGACGATCCGGGACACCGAAGGGCTCCACGAAGAGGAGGCCTTCAAGCTCGACTCGCAGTACGGGATCGAGGTCTTCGCTTCGGAGGACGCGAAGGAAGGGCCGAAGGCGTTCAGCGAGAAGCGGAAGCCCGAGTTCAAGGGCCGCTGACGGGCATCACCCGTGATCAGAGAGGCATCACGCGTGACTGAAGGGGCATCAGCGCGATGCCCCGCCAATCACGCGTGATGCCCGCCCAATCACGCGTGATGCCTCTTTGGGCACCGGAAATCTAGAACGCGTTCCATGCGTCGAAGCCTGGATCTTGCCGCCAGAACGAGAACGTGTTTCACTCATGGATGTGACCGAGACACCACTGGCGGCACCTCTCAACGTCGGCTTCGACTACACGCGCTCCACCGGGCCCGTCCTCGGCCGGTTCGTGAACGCGCTGCGGGAACGCCGCATCGAAGGCATCCGGGGCAGCGACGGGCGGGTGCACGTGCCGCCGGTCGAGTACGACCCCGTCACCGCCGACCAGCTCAGCGAGTTCGTCCCGGTGGCCGAAGAGGGCACCGTCGTCTCCTGGTCCTGGTGCGCCGAGCCGCTCGACGGCCAGCCGCTGTCCCGGCCCTTCGCCTGGGCCCTGGTCAAGCTCGACGGCGCCGACACCGCGATGCTCCACGCCGTGGACGCCGGCGAGCCCGGGAAGATCCACAGTGGACAGCGGGTCCGGGTCAAGTGGGCCGCGGACACCGTCGGGCACATCCGGGACATCGCCTACTTCCTGCCGGTGGACGCCGAGGACACCACGCCGACCGAGGCCGCTCCCCCGGTCGCCGACCGTGAAGAAGGCGCGCCGGTCAGTGTCGTCATCACGCCCGTGCACCTGAAGTACATGCACTCCGCCTCGCCCGAGGAAAGCCGCTACCTGCGCGGGCTCGCCGAAGGCAAGCTCATCGGCCAGCGGTGCCCGAAGTGCGAGAAGGTCTACATCCCGCCGCGCGGCTCCTGCCCGACCGACGGCGTCCCCACGACCGACGAGGTCGAGCTGCCCGACACCGGCATCGTGACGACGTTCTGCATCGTCAACGTGCCCTTCCTCGGGCAGCGGCTCAAGCCGCCGTACGTCGCCGCGTACATCCTGCTCGACGGCGCCGACATCGCCTTCCTCCACCTCGTCCTCGGCTGCGACGCACAGGACGTCAAGATGGGCATGCGCGTGCGCGCGGCCTGGAAGCCCCGCGACGAGTGGTGGACGTCGCTGGAGAACATCAGCCACTTCGAGCCGACCGGGGAACCGGACGCGGCCTACGAAACCTTCGCCCACCACCTGTGAGGTCCTGATGCCAGACGTCGCGATCGCCGGGTTCGCGCAGGCCCCGAACGTCCGCGAGACCCCGGGCACCACCAACGGCGTGGAGATGCTCGTCCCGATCTTCGCCGAGGTCTTCGAGAAGACCGGGTTGTCCAAACAGGACATCGGCTTCTGGTGCTCCGGCTCGTCGGACTACCTCGCCGGGCGCGCGTTCTCCTTCATCGCCGCCGTCGACGCGATCGGCGCGTTCCCGCCGATCCACGAGTCGCACGTCGAGATGGACGCCGCCTGGGCGCTCTACGAAGCCTGGCTGAAGATCAAGATGGGCGAGGTCGAAACCGCGCTCGTCTACGGCTTCGGCAAGTCCAGCGCCGGGCAGCTGCGCCGGGTGCTCGCCCTGCAGCTCGACCCGTACGTCGTGACGCCGTTGTGGCCGGACTCGGTCTCGATCGCCGGGATCCAGGCACGGATGGGCCTGGAAGCCGGGCTCTGGTCCGAAAAAGATCTTGCCGAGGTCGCCGCCCGCGGCACCGACAAGGACGTCAGCGAACTGCTCGACACCCCGTATTTCGCGGATCCGTTGCGCCGGCACGACATCGCGCCGATCACCGACGGCGCCGCCGTGGTCGTCCTGTCCACTGTGGAACGCGCTCGTGACATCGTCGAGCACCCCGCCGTGATCCAGGGCATCCAGCACCGGGTCGACTCTCCCGTGCTCGGCGCCCGCGACCTGACGCGGTCGCCGTCCACCGAGATCGCGGCGGAGGCCCTCGACCTCGATGGCGCCGACCTCGCCGAGCTGCACGCGCCGTTCACGCACCAGGAGATCATCCTGCGGAACGCCCTCAAGCTCGACGACAGCGTCAAGATCAACCCCTCGGGCGGCGCGCTCGCCGCGAACCCGATGTTCTCCGCCGGGCTCGCCCGCATCGGCGAGGCGGCCGCGCGGATCCACCGCGGCGAGTCCCGCAAGGCCGTGGCGCACGCGACGAGCGGGCCGGCCCTGCAACAGAACCTGGTGACCGTGCTGGAGGCCCGATGACCAAGCAGCTCACCGCCGTGCTCGGCACCGGCCAGACGCACCACCGCGCCAAGCGCCAGGACGTCTCGATGCCGGGCCTGCTGCGTGAGGCGATCGACCGCGCGATGGCCGACGCCCAGGTCGGCTGGTCCGACATCGACGCCGTCGTCCTCGGCAAGGCGCCGGACCTGTTCGAGGGCGTGATGATGCCCGAACTGTTCCTCGCCGACTCCCTGGGCGCGAACGGGAAACCGTTGCTGCGTGTGCACACCGCCGGCTCGGTCGGCGGCTCGACGGCGCTGGTCGCGGCGTCGCTCATCCAGGCGGGTGTCCACCGGCGCGTGCTGACCGTGGCGTACGAGAAGCAGTCCGAGTCGAACGCGATGTGGGGCCTGTCGATCCTGCCGCCGTTCCAGATGCCGGTCGGCGCCGGCGCGGGCGGCTACTTCGCGCCGCACGTGCGTTCCTACATCCGCCGCTCGGGCGCGCCCGAGCACGTCGGGGCGATCGTCGCGGCGAAGGACCGGCGCAACGGCGCCCTGAACCCGTACGCGCACCTGCGACAGGCCGACATCACCGTCGAGTCGGTCCAGGCGTCGCAGATGCTCTGGGACCCGATCCGCTACGACGAGACGTGCCCGTCGTCCGACGGCGCGTGCGCGATGGTGCTCGGCGACGAAGCCGCCGGGGACGCCGTCGAGGGCGGGGCCGCCTGGATCCACGCGACGGCGATGCGCACCGAGCCGACCACGTTCGCCGGCCGGGACCAGGTCAACCCCCAGGCCGGCCGCGACGCCGCGGCCGCGCTCTGGGCCGAGGCGGGGATCAAGGACCCGATGTCCGAAGTGGACGTCGCCGAGATCTACGTGCCGTTCTCGTGGTTCGAGCCGATGTGGCTGGAGAACCTCGGGTTCGCGCCCGAAGGCGAGGGCTGGAAGGTCACCGAGGCGGGTGAGACGGCGATCGGCGGGCAGCTGCCGGTGAACCCGTCGGGCGGGGTGCTTTCGTCCAACCCGATCGGCGCGTCCGGCATGCTTCGCTTCTCCGAAGCGGCGAAGCAGGTCATGGGCCGGGCCGGGGACTACCAGGTCGACGGCGCGCGCGTCGCGCTTGGGCACGCCTACGGCGGCGGGTCGCAGTACTTCTCGATGTGGGTGGTCGGCGCCGACAAGCCGCGTTGATACGCTCGACCCACCATGCCGAGACTCGCCGACCACGAGCAGCGCCGCCGCCAGATCGCCGAAGCCGTCTGGCGGATCGCCAGCGCGCGCGGACTGGAAGACGTGTCCCTGCGCAAGGTCGCGGCCGAGGCCGGGGTCTCGCTGCGGCTGGTCCAGTACTACTTCGGCACGCGGGACGACCTGCTGCTGGGCGCGCTCGAGATCCTCAACGCCGACGCCGGCGAGAGCATCCGCGCCGGGCTCGGCCCGGAGGAGGACGCGACCCCGCGGGAGATCCTGCACGCGCTGCTCGTCGGGATGCTGCCGATCGACGACGAGCGCCGCACGCGTTACCTCGTGCACCTCGCCTACTTCGTCCGGTCGCTGTCCGACCCGGGCCTGGCCTCGGCGTTCAGCGGCGCGCCGCCCGAGCTGGAACGGCTGACCGCGGACCTGCTGTCCTGGGGCCGCGACCGCGGCGAGGTGGCGCCGGACCTCGAGCTGATGCCGGAGGCCGAGCTGCTCCTGTCGAGCGTCGACGGCCTGCAGACCAGCATCATCCTGGGCCAGCGGACGCCGGAAGCGGCGATCGCGCTGATCGACCACCAGCTGGACCGGCTGTTCCCCATCCGGCCGAAAGCAGGCGGACACGGCCCGCGGCCGGTCAGCGCGAGCCGCCCGTTTCCGCCGTGACTGCGGCCGGATGGGGAACCAGCAGCACAGTCAGCCTCGCGAACGTCGCCACTTGAGCGCGAGCAGCGTCCCGATCACCCCGGTCACCACGCCGACCGTGGCCGGCACCGCGACCGGCGGGTCCACCACGATCACCGGCTCGAACACGACCGGCGCGGGCGGCTGGATCGGCTTCGGGGGCGCGTCCGATGCGGTCGCGGTCCACGCCGTGACGTAGACGAGCAGCCGCGCGACCAGCGAGATGAAGAAGATCAGGCCGATGATCGAGCCGAACGCGATGCCGGTCGGCGAGTCGCCGATCAGCCGGAGGTAGAACCCGCCGGCCAGCTTGAGCGCCTCGAACCCGAGGGCCAGCGCGATCGCGCCGCGCACCGCGCTGCGCACGCCGACCTTCTGGCGCGGCAGCCTGGTGAGCACCCAGAGGAACACCAGCCAGTCGGCGGCCAGCGACAGCGGCACCGAGGACGCCGAGACCAGCTGGTGCCCCCAGCTCGTGTCGTCGAGCCCGGCCAGGCGCAGCAGATAGCTGCCGAGCGCCGTGCCGGAGAGGGTGAGCGTGAACGACACCAGCAGCGCCGCGCTCAGGCCGAGCAGCGCGAGCAGGTCGACGGCGATGAGCCGCGGCAACGACTGGTCCGACCGGTTCTGCCCCCACAACGCCGTGAGCGAGTCCCGCAGCGCGTTCATCCAGTTCCAGCCCGAGTAGAGGCCGATGACCAGGCCGAACAGCCCCACGCTGGTCCGTTGTTCGACGAACCGCGTGAGCAGGCCGGTCGCCTTGTCCCCGAGCCCGCCGGGCAGGGTGGACACGATCGCGTGGACCATCGTGTCCAGCAGGTGCGGCTGGCTGGCCAGCACGAACCCGGCGACCGACGACGTCACCATCAGCAGCGGCACCAGCGACAGCAGGCTGAAGTAGGTGATCGAGGCGATGTAGTGGTAGCCGCCGGCGTCGATGTAGCGGTCGGCGGCGCGGGCGATGTGGTCCAGCCAGCGGTACCGGGCGCGGGCCCGGGCCCAGGGGCTCGGGGCCTTGGGGGAACTCTTCACGCACACTGTCTACCCAGCGGAAGGCCTCTTCGCGCGGGCAACACGCGGTTGGCCCCTCCGATCGGCGTCAGCCGAGCACGACCAGCTCGGTCCAGTCGTCCTGGGGCAGCGCGGTGTCCGTCGTCGCGAAGACCGTGCTGCCCAGGAAGTCGAGCTCGCAGCCGAGGGTCGCGAGGAACGCCGTGTCGGCGGCGTCGCGGCCGGTCGAGATCCGGAGCATCGTCTGCCGCGGCGCGAGGTGGGTGGCGTCGAAGACGTACCAGTGGCCGTCGACGGCGGCCTCGAAGACGGCGTGGAAGTCCATCGGGGACAGTCCGGGCGCGTAGACGCCGACGTACCGCGCGGGGATGTCGAGCGAGCGGCAGAGCGTGATGCAGACGTGCGCGAAGTCGCGGCAGACGCCTTCGCCGGCCAGGAGCGTGTCGATCGCGTCGTCGGTCCCGCGGCTGGATCCGGCCACATAGGACAGTCGCTCGTGGACATGCCGGACGATCCGGTCGACCTTGTCCTTGGTGCTCGGCACGGAGAACAGCTCGGGCGGCACCAGCCCGGCGATCCGGTCGGACGGGCAGTACCGGCTGGGCCGGGTGAACACGGCGATCTCGGCGAGGGTGACGGGCTCGGGTTCGGGCTCGGTCAGCGCGTGCTCGGCGTGGTAGGTGACGCGGTGCTCCCCGGCGGGCAGCTCGAAGACCTCGGCGCGTGTCCCGTGCTCGAACTCGGCGAGCTCGCTCTCCCCGTGCCAGGACACGGTGAGCTCGTCGGTGTCGGCCCGCGCGGCGGCGACGGAGACCGCCGCGCGCCCGGGTTCGGTGACACGGACGGAGAACTCGACGTCGACGGTCGCTCGCGGGGCCATCGCGTCATGATGTCATGGTCGGGTGACCACCATCGTGCTCTTCCACTCCGTCCTGGGACTGCGGCCCGTCGAGCTCGGCCTCGCCGACCGGCTGCGGGCCGCCGGGCACCGCGTCGCCACCCCGGACCTCTACGCCGGCTCGACCGCCGCGACGATCGAGGAAGGTTTTGCACTGAAGGACACCGTCGGCTGGGCGGCCGTCGTCGGGCGGGCCCGGGAAGCCGTGCGGGACCTGCCCGCGGAAACCGTGCTCCTGGGCGTGTCGATGGGAGCGGGAGTCGTCCAGGAGGTGCTGCCGGAGCGCCCGCACACGGCCGGCGTCGTGCTGCTGCACGCGGTGGGAGCGCTGCCCGCGTCGGTCCGCCCGGGCCTGCCGGCGCAGGCGCACGTCGCCGATCCCGACCCGATCGCGCCCCCGGCACAGGTCGCGGCCTGGCAGGCGGCCGCGACCGGCGCGGGCGCCGACGCCCAAGTGTTCACCTACCCGGGCGTCGGCCACTTCTACACGGACGCGGCGGGCCCCGACCACGACGAACCCGCCGCCGACCTCACCCGGCGGCGGGTCCTCGAGTTCCTCAGGCGTACCGAACCGGGTAGTGCTTGATCCCGTTCAACCAGCTCGACCGCAGCCGGACCGGCGCCGCCGCTTCGGTGATGCCCGGCATCACGTCGGCGATCGCGTTGAAGATCAGGTCGATCTCCAGCCGGGCCAGGTTCGCGCCGATGCAGTAGTGCGAGCCGGTGCCGCCGAACCCGACGTGCGGGTTGTCCTCGCGCAGGACGTCGAACTTCTCAGCGTTGTCGAAGACCTCCGGGTCGAAGTTGGCGGAGCTGTAGAACATGCCGACGCGGTCGCCCTTGCGGATCTGCGCGCCGCCCAGCTCGGTGTCGCGGGTGGCGGTGCGCTGGAAGGCGACCACCGGGGTGGCCCAGCGGACGATCTCGTCGGGCGCGGTCTTCGGCCGCTGGTCCTTGTAGAGCTCCCACTGGTCCGGGTGGTCGAGGAACGCCTTCATGCCGTGCGTGATCGCGTTGCGCGTCGTCTCGTTGCCCGCGACGGCGAGCAGGATGACGAAGAACCCGAACTCGTCGGAGCCCAGCGCCTCGCCGTCGACGTCGGCCTGGATCAGCTTCGTGACGATGTCGTCCATCGGGCACTTGCGCCGGTCCTCGGCCATGTTCCACGCGTACCCGATGAGCTGCGCGGACGCCTCCAGGGGCTCGACCTCGTACTCCGGGTCGTCGTAGGCGACCATCTGGTTGGACCAGTCGAAGATCTTGAGCCGGTCCTCCTGCGGGACCCCGATCAGCTCGGCGATCGCCTGCAGCGGCAGCTCGCACGCGACGTCGGTGACGAAGTCGCCGGTGCCCTTCTTGCGCGCCTCGTGGACGATCTTTTCGGCGCGCTCGCGCAGCGTGTCCTCGAGCTTCGCGATCGAGCGCGGGGTGAAGCCCTTCGACACGATCCGCCGCAGCTTGGTGTGCTGCGGGGCGTCCATGTTGAGCAGCACCAACCGGTTCGCGTTGAGGCGGTCCTCGGTCATGCTCTCGTCGAAGCGGATGATCGCGGTCTTCTCGCTCGACGAGTAGAGCGTGCTGTCGCGGGAGACCTCCTTGACGTCTTCGTGCCGGGAGACGACCCAATAGCCGTCGTCGCCGAAGCCGGCGGTGTTCGTCTTCTGGGGGTTCCACCACACCGGGGCGGTCCGCCGGAGCTCGGCGAACTCGGCCAGGGGCAGCCGTTGGGCGTAGAGGTCCGGGTCCGTGAAGTCGAAACCGGCGGGGATGAGCGGAGCGGCCACGTTGCCTCCCACGGTTCGCCGTGAAACACGTTCTAACTCGGATTGAAGCATACGGTGTTAACTAACGGAAGGGCGTTCAGTGAAACCCGTTAACTTGACCGATGACAGCAGGTGAGCGAGCGCTCAGTTGCGGAAGATCAAGATTACGTGGATGCTGCGGCGGCTTGCCTAGAACAATAACTTGTTCTAGTTTTTGAGTCAGTGGACAGTGTTTCCCGACGAAGGGGACGACATGGGCGTGCCGGTCATCGTCGAAGCCGTGCGGACCCCGATCGGCAAGCGGGGTGGGCTGCTGGCCGGCCTGCACGCGGCCGAGCTGCTGGGCGCCGCGCAGCTGGCCCTGCTCGACCGGGCCGGGATCGACCCCGCGCTGGTCGAGCAGCTGATCGGCGGCTGCGTCACGCAGGCCGGCGAGCAGTCCAACAACGTCACGCGCACGGCGTGGCTGCACGCGGGCCTGCCCGAGACGGCGGGCGCGACGACGATCGACGCCCAGTGCGGCTCGGCGCAGCAGGCCACCCACCTCGTCGCCGGCCTGATCGCGGCCGACGCCATCGAGGTCGGCGTCGCGTGCGGGGTCGAGGCGATGAGCCGGGTGCCGCTCGGCGCTAACCGCGCGGGCGCGTCGCCGCGGCCGGCGTCGTGGTCGATCGACCTGCCCAACCAGTACGGCGCGGCGGAGCGCATCGCCGTCCGGCGCGGGCTGACGCGCGACGACGTCGACGCGTTCGGCGCCGCGTCCCAGCAGAAGGCCGCGGCCGCGTGGGAAGCCGGGCACTTCGACCGCGAAGTGGCGCCGGTGAAGGCTCCGGTGCTCGACGCTTCGGGGACTTTGACGGGGGAAACTCGCCTGGTCGGTCGCGACCAGGGCCTGCGCGAGACGACCGTCGAAGGCCTCGCCCGGCTGAAGCCGGTGGTGGAGGACGGCATCCACACGGCGGGAACGTCGTCCCAGATCTCCGACGGCGCGGCGGCGCTGCTGCTGATGGACGCCGACCGGGCCGCTGCCCTGGGCCTGCGGCCGCGCGCCCGGATCGTCGCGCAGGCGCTGGTCGGGGCCGAGCCGTACTACCACCTGGACGGCCCGATCCGCGCGACCGAACGGGTGCTGTCGCGGACCGGCATGACGGTCGGTGACCTGGACCTGTTCGAGGTCAACGAAGCGTTCGCTTCGGTGGCGTTGTCGTGGCAGCGGACGCTTTCGCCCGATCCGTCCCGGGTCAACGTCAACGGCGGCGCGATCGCGCTGGGTCACCCGGTGGGCAGCACCGGGGCCCGGCTGCTGACAACGGCGTTGCACGAGCTGGAACGCCGGGACGCGTCGACGGCGCTGGTGACGATGTGCGCCGGCGGCGCGCTCGCGACGGCGTCGATCATCGAGCGGCTCTAGCCGGGGAGGTGGGCGTCCACCTCGATTTCGATCTTCATGCGCGGGTCCGCCAGGCCGCACTGCAGCATCGTCGCGGCCGGGCGGACGTCCGCGAAAGCCTTGCGCAGCACCGGCCAGCACGGTTCGAAGTCCTCGCGTGACGGCAGCAGGTAGCGCACGCGGACGACGTCCGCCAGGGTGCAACCCGCTTCCGCCAGCGCGGATCCGATGGTGTGCAGGCATTGCGCGGCCTGCTCGACGACGTCTTCGGAGATCGTCATCGTCGAGTAGTCGAAGCCGGTCGTGCCCGAGACGTACACCCGATCGCCGTGCACGACAGCGCGGGCGTACCCGATCTGTTGCTCGAAGGTGGAGCCGCTGAGGATCGCTCGCCGTTCCGTCATACCGCGCACGTTAGCTTGCGGCCGTTGTGCTTCACTTCGATGCATGATCTCGGAAAGCCGTTGCCCGGTGGAGGACGGTGAGCTCCTCGTCCGCCGCGGCGGCGAGGGTCCGGCGCTGCTGCTGATCGCGGGCGGCACCGGGGCGGGTGACTCCTACCGCGCGCTGGCGAAGCAGCTGTACGCGGACTTCACCGTGATCACGTACGACCGGCGCGGCCACTTCGGCAGCACGGACACGACCACGGGCCCGGTCCCGGTGTCCCTGCAGGCCGACGACGCCCGAGCGGTGCTGGAGCACACAACCGACGGCCCGGCGCTGGTGTTCGGCTCGAGCGCGGGCGCGCTGATCGGCCTCGACCTCGTGGCCCGGTTTTCGGACCGGGTGACCACGCTGGTCGCCCACGAGCCCCCGGCGGTCCACCTGATGCCGGACGCGGGCAGCTGGCTCGAGGCGGCGGCCGAGCAGGTCCGGCTGGCCCGTTCGGGTGAGCTGATGGCGGCGGTGACCCGTTTCGCGGACGCGATCGCGGGCGCGGCCCTGCCCAACCTGCCCACGATCCGCCTCCCCCACGAGGCCGACTGGGTCCGCCTGTTCGACCGCGAGCTGACGGAGTTCTTCGACTACCTGCCGGATCTGCGAGCGTTGCGCAGGGCGAGCACGGAGATAGTGCCGGTGGCAGGCGAAGCCAGCCGCGGCCACTACCACTACCAGCCGGCGAAGATCCTGGCGCTGGAGCTGGGGTTGCCGTTCACCGAGCTGCCGGGAGCCCACCTGGCGCCCCAGCGAAACCCGGCAAAGTTCGCGGCGGCGTTGAAGGATCTGCTCACCCCGGAGCCGGCGTGACGGAACCCTGGTCCCCGGACGACTTGCGGTTCTTGACCGCGGCCCAGGAGCTGGAGATCGCGGTCGGCTCGCGCCGGTGGGTGCCGATTTGGGTCGTGTGCGCGGGTGGGCAGGTTTACGTGCGGACGTGGTACCGGCGCGATACCGGGTGGTTCGGTGCCGCGGTGCGGTCGGGTCGGGCTCGCGTTCGGGTGCCGGGTCTGGAAGCCGAAGTTTCCGTCGAAGACGTCGGTTCCGCGTCGGCGGAGGTCACCGCGGCGGTCGACGCCGCTTATCGGGCGAAGTACGCGGGCGGGACGGACGCCATGGTGACGCCCGAGGCCGCGGCGACCACCCTGCGGCTGGACCGGGTCGGCGCGCCCTAAACCACCCGGATGCCGTCCTTCCAGACCTCCCGGATGTTCGATGCCAACGCCGGGAAGTCGTACGGATCCCCCGCCACCACCACAAGATCGGCCCGCAGCCCCGGCTCGATCCGCCCCAGCTCGCCGTCCAACCCCATCAGGCGCGCCGCCGAGGACGTCGTCGCCTCCAGCACGTCCGCCTGGGTCATCCCGCACGCCGCCATCAGCGCGAGCTCCTCCAGATTTGTCCCGTGCGGACCCACCCCGCTGTCCGTCCCCATCGCGATCCGCACGCCCGCCGCGTACGCCCGCCGCACCGAGTCGCGATGCACTTCCACCACCTCGCGCGCCTTCGCCACCACCGAGGCCGGCAGATCCACGCCCGCGTCCGCCGCGCGGACCACGTTGACCGGGGCGATCAGCGTCGGGACCAGCCACGTTCCGTGGCCCAGCATCAGCTCGATCGCCTCGTCGTCGAGGTAGATGCCGTGTTCGATGGACCGGACACCCGCCCGCACCGCGTTCTTGATGCCCGCCGCACCCTGGGCGTGGGCCATCACCGGACGGCCCTGCGCGGACGCCTCGGCGACCAGGACCTCCAGCTCCTCCGGCGTGTACTGCGAATGCCGCGGGTCGTCGCGCGGGGAAAGCACGCCGCCGGTCGTGCACACCTTCAGCACGTCGGCGCCCGCGCGCAGCAGCGTGCGAGCGACGCGGCGCATCTCGTCGGGGCCGTCGGCCGTCGCGTCCGGGCGGCCCGGGTGCGGCACCAGCAGCGGGACGCAGATGCTCGACGGGTTCCAGCTGTCGCCGTGGCCGCCGGTCTGGCTGATCAGCCCGATCGAGATCTGCAGCCGCGGCCCCGGGATCAGCCCGTCGTCCACCGCCTGCTTGATGCCGAGGTCGGCGCCCGAGGCGTCGCGGACCGTCGTGATGCCCAGGCCGAGCGTCGCCCAGAGGTTCCGCGCGGCTTCGTAGAACTGGTAGGAGAACGGCTTCTGCACCCGCGACAGCAGCCCGATCTCCGACACCGTCACGTGCACGTGACAGTCGAACAGGCCCGGCAGCAGCACCGCGCCGGAGCAGTCGACACCCTCGTCGCCGTCCAGGTCGGTGCCGACGTCGACGATCCGGCCGTGCTCGACGACGACGTCCGCCTCCGCCGGCTCCGCGCCGGAACCGTCGAACACCGAACCACCGGTGAAAACCGTGCGCGTCACGCCGCCTCCACGGGAGAAGTCTGCCGCCGCGACACCAGCGCGGCCAGCGCCAGCACGACGACGTTGACGCCGAGCCCGATCAGGCCCACGTTGACGGTGCCGGCGAAATGAGTGTCCACAAAGGTCAGCCAGATGACGACGACCTCGCCGGCGACCAGCCCGGCGAACACCGGGCCCTTGCCCACCGGCACCCGCTTGAGGAAGCCCAGCAGGTTGGCCGGGGCCAGCTGGACCGACCCCGAATACGTGAGCAACAGCAGGTTGGCCAGCAGGTCCGGCCGGAAGATGCCCAGCACGAGGGCAAGGGTACTCGCGAGCACAACCGTGCCGTGGTTGATCCAGAACTGCTTGCGCCCGCCGCGCACGCGGACTATGTTGCGCGCCACCAGCGACGAGATGCCGATCAGGATCCCGGCCGCCGGGACCATCGCGGTGGCCGTCGCGGCGACGACGATGATGCCGGTCACCCAGCCGGGCAGGGCGTCCTTCGACAGCGTCAGCAATACGCCGTTCGGGTCACTGCCCTTGGGCACCACGAGGATCGCCGCGAACCCGACGATCATCGGCAGCAGCAGGCACAGCTCGTACACCGGCATCCAGGCGTAGTTGCGCCGCAGCACCTTCGGGTCGCGCGCCGACATCAGCGCCGGCCACGAGTGCGGCAGCGTCATCAGCCCGACGCCGATGGCGCTGACCAGCATGCTCGTCACGAACCAGACGTGGTCGTTCGCTCCACTGTGGACGATCAGCTTCTCCGGGTGCAGCTGCTCGATCTTGTGGAACACCGCGGGGATCCCGCCGGCGAAGTGCGTCGGCACCGCGACGATCAGCACCACCAGCGCGACGAGCATGATGCCGTCCTTGAAGTACGACGTCGCCGCGACGCCGCGCAGCCCCGCCCACAGCACGAACGCGACCACCAGCACGCTGCCGGCGACCATGCTGAGCGTGCCGGACGCGCTGTCGCCGGTCACCAGCCGGACGATCAGCCCGAGCCCGGTGATCTGCAGCTGCAGGTACGGCAGCACGAAGACCACGCCCAGTACCGCCGACAGCGTCCCGAGCGCCCGGCTGGAGTAACGGTCTTCGAGGAAGTCGCCCTGCGTGAGGTAACCGCGCTCCTTGCCCAGCGTCCACAGGCGCTTCGCGAGGAAGAACAGCACGACGTAGGCGATCGGCACGTACGGCAGCGCGTACATCGCCGCGACCCCGCCGAAGAACGCGAGCCCGGCCATGCCGAGGAAGGTGAAGGTGGTGAACACCTCCCCCGCCTGGAGGAACCACATGGTCATGGCGCCGAAGCGGCGGCCGCCGACCGTCCACTCGGCGAGGTCGGCGACGGGCTTGCGGCGGCCGACAAAACCCAGGACGCCGATCAGGACGATGCCGGCGAGGGTGAAGGTGAGGATCATTCGTCCTCCTCCCCCGCCGCGCGCAGCAGGCGTTCGGACAGCAGCAGCGCCGGGGTGAACATCAGGCACCAGAACGCGCCCCACACGACCATCCGCGGCAGCCCGAGCCACAGCCCGGTCGTGTTGACGAACGGCAGGAACGGCATCAGGACCAGCGCGAGCACCGGGAGCAGCGGGGGCCAGTGATAACTGCGCACGCGCGTCACCCCGCCAGGATCCCGAGCCGGCGGACCGCGAGCTCCGCCAGCAGCGCGGCGCCGTCGCCGAGCACGCTGTCGTCGAACCGGGCGCGGGGTGAGTGGTTGTCCGGCGCAGTCGCCGGGTCCGTCGGGCACGCCCCGAGGAAGAGATAGGCGCCGGGCACGCGTTCGAGCACCCGGGAGAAGTCCTCCGAACCGGTGATCGGATCGGCCATCTCGGTGAACCGCTCCTCGCCGTAGACGTCGCGGATCGTGTCGGCGACGAAGTCGTACGCGCCGGCGTCGTTGACCGTCGCCGGGTACTCCGGCTCGAAGGTGACGTCGATGTCGAGGCCGTGCGCCTGGGCGATGCCCTGGCACACCCGCACCGCGCGCTCGCCGACGCGTTCGGCGACCTCCGGCGAGAACGACCGCAGGGTCGCCTCGAACACCGCGTCGTCCGGGATGATGTTGCGCCGCGTGCCCGCGTGGAACGTGCCGACGGTGACCACCACCGGGTCGAAGACGTCGAAGCCGCGCGTGACCATCGTCTGCAGCGCGGTCACCATCTCGCAGGCCGCCGGGATCGGGTCGCGCGCGTCGTGCGGTGACGAGCCGTGCCCGCCGTCGCCGCGCACCCGCACGAACAGCCCGCCCGACGCCGCCATCAGCGTGCCCGGGCGGGCGGTGAAGTGGCCCTTTTTGTAGGTCGTGGCCGAGACGTGCAGGCCGTAGGCGGCGTCGACGTGCTTGCCGGACGCCGTCAGCACGCCTTCCTCGATCATGCGGCCGGCGCCGTCCCAGCCCTCTTCGCCGGGCTGGAACATGAACACGACGTCGCCGGGCAGGTCGTCCTTGCGCGCGGCGAGCAGCCGGGCCGAGCCGACCAGGCCCGCCGTGTGCAGGTCGTGGCCGCAGGCGTGCATCGCGCCGGGCAGGGTCGAGCTGAAGTCCTCGCCGCTGGCTTCGGTCACCGGGAGCGCGTCCATGTCGCCGCGCAGGAGCACGGTGCCGCCGGGCTTGCCGCCGCGCAGGACGGCGGTGATCGAGGAGAGGTTCTTGCCGAGGGAGATTTCGAGGGGCAGGCCGTCGAGCGCCGCGAGGACCCGCTCCTGGGTGCGCGGCAGGGTCAAGCCGATCTCGGGGATGCGGTGCAGGTCGCGGCGCAGGGCGACCAGGTCGTCGAGGAGGACGGCGGCGTCGGAGCGCAGGGTCATCCGCCGATCATGCGAGAGTCGAGCACAATGGCCGGGGAAAATCCCCGAAACCACCGTTCCGAGGGCCGATGAACGAAGAATCCGCCATGCTGGCCGAGCAGGACCTCAAACTGGTCGACGCACTGCAGGCCGCGCCCCGCGCGTCCTGGTCGACGCTCGGCCGCGCGCTCGGCCTGGGCGCGGTGACCGCCGCCCGGCGCTGGGACGCGCTCGTCGAGCGGGGCGACGCGTGGCTCACCGCGTACGCCGGGGGCGAGCTGACGGCGCAGCTGGCCTTGGCGTTCGTCGAGATCGACTGCGCGCCGGGGGCCGCGCTTTCGGCGGCGTCCGCGCTGGCCGCGGACCCGCGTGTCGTGACTGTCGAATGCGTGGCCGGGCCGGGTGACCTGCTCGCCCACGTCGTCGCGCCGACGTTGCGGGAGCTGGGCGCGCACGTCCTGGACCGCGTGACGGCGGTGCCCGGCGTGACCCGCGTCCGGACGGTGCTGTCGCCGCGGATGTTCACCGAGGGCAGCCGGTGGCGGGTGCGGGCGATCTCGCCGGGTCAGCGGGAGGCTCTTTCGGCGAAGCCGCCGAAGAACCGGGCGCCACTGCGGTTCGACGACGCGGACCGGGCGCTGATCCTCGCACTGGGCGTCGACGCACGGGTGTCGGCGGCGGCGTTGGCGCTCGAACTCGGCGTCGGGGCCACGACGGTGCGCCGCCGGCTGGACGCGCTGCTGGCCCGTGGCGCGATCCGCGTCCGGTGCGAGATCGCGCGGTCCGTGTCACCCGCGCCGGTGACGGTGACGCTCTGGCTGCGGGTCCCGCCGGACAAGCTGGAGACGACGGCGCGGTCGCTGGCGATGCTGCCGGAGGTCCGGATGTGCGCGGCCCTGACCGGGGCGGCGAACCTGATGCTGGTGGTGTGGCTGCCTTCGCAGCACGACACGGTGGCGCTGGAGGCGGTGCTGGCGGCGAAGCTGCCCTGGCTGGAGATCACGGACCGGGCGGTGACGCTGCGGAGCGTCAAGCTGATGGGCCGTCTGCTCGACGCGGCGGGGCGCGGGACGGGCCGGGTGCCGCTGGACTTCTGGGCCGCGGTCCCCGTGCCGGAGCACGGGAACCGCGGCGTGAGCCGGCCCGGGGGATGAGGGGGGTGAGGTGGAGGGAAGCATCCACCGGACCGGGGTCTGCGGGGGCGGCGGTTCTGGCGAGCCTGGCCGGGTCGGTGACCGAGGGGCGGTCACCGGCCGGAAAGTCTTGGGGGCGGATCTCGCGTGGCTGGGCGCGGATCTCGCGTGATTGGAGCCGGAACTCGCGTGACTGGAGACGGAAGTCGCGTGACTGGGGGCGGAACTCGCGTGTCTGGACGGTCGACTCGCGTGATTGGAAGGTCAACTCGCGTGTCTGGAGGGTCAACTCGCGTGATTGGAAGGTCAACTCGCGTGTCTGGAGGGACGACACGCGTACCCGAGCGGACGACACGCGTACCTGGGCGGACGACACGGGCGGAACTCGCGTGACTGGAGGGGAATCTCGCGTGATTGGGGAGGCTTCTTGCGTGACTGGAGGGGAATCGCGTGTGTGTGGAGGGGAATCTTGGGTGGGGCAGGAGGGAGGGAGGGAGGGAGGGTTCCGGCCGGTGGACTGGGGGGTGAGGTGGAGGGAAGTGTCCACCGGGCCGGAACTCGCGGGCGGGAGCGACTCCCGCCGTCTCCTCCTTCGCTGATCCGGTGGGGCCGGATCGGTGTGGGTGAAGAATCCCGGCCCGGCGGACAGGGGGGTGAGGTGGAGGGAAGTGTCCACCGGGCCGGGGCTCGGGGCGCGGGACGGGGGTCCCGCGGTTCTTCGGGTGGAGCAACCGCCCCGGCGGACTGGGGGGGGGTGAGGTGGAGGGAAGTGTCCGCCGGGCCGGGGTTCGTGGGGCGGGTCAGTACCCGCCGGTCGCCGAGGCCGTCTTGAACGAGGAGTCGGGCCGGCGCGCGGGGTCGACCTTGCAGCCGCTGGGTTCGACGGCGTACCAGGTGTTCCCGGCGCCGTGGCCGTTCGCCTCGCCGGGCGCGATGTCCTGGGCGTAGGTGTAGACGGGCCAGCCGCCGACGGTCACCTGCATGGTGCCGTCGCTCCGGCGGATCTGGCCGATGAGACCGGTGTCGACGCTTTCGGCGACGGTGATCCGGCCGTCGACGAGCACGGGCGGCCACTTGTCCGAACAGGACGCGTCGCAGGTGGACTGTCCGGAGTCCTTGCCGTCCTTGGTGAACAGGTAGAGCGTGCGGCCCGCCGAGTCCGTGAGGACCGGGCCGAGACCGCCGGCCTCGCCCGTGCCGACGGTGGTCGGCTTGGCCGCGGTGGCCGCCTTCTCCCCCGTCGGCGTGACCGCCGCCCAGTCCGCGCTGACGTTCTGGCCCAGCGCGACGCCGGCGCCGGTGTCCTTCGCGTAGGTGTAGACCGGCCGGCCGGCCACCGACACCTGCTTGCGGCCGTCGGGCCGGGTGAGGAGGCTGACGAGCTTCTCGTCCACCCCGGCGACGAGCGCTGGGACGTCGGAGAGCAGCGGCGGCCACATTTGTGCGCAGGCACCGTCACAGACGGAGCGCGGCGGGTTGGCCGCGTCCTTGGCGTACTGGTAGAGCGTGTGGCCGCCGGCGTCGGTCAGGACCGCGCCGAGACCCTCCACTGTGGACGCCACGAGCTGGGCCTGGGGGGGGGGGGGGGGGGGGGGGGGAGGGGGGGGGGGGGGGGGCGGGGGGGGGGGGGGGGCGAGGGGGGGGGGGAAGGGGGAGGG
>NZ_JBVJON010000006.1:508659-685274 GCF_055583145.1 Amycolatopsis sp. NPDC104819
TGGTTCTGTCTCTTCTCTGGTGTCTTGCGCACTCTTTGTCCCCCCCCCCCCCCCCCCCCCCCCCCCCCCCCCCCCCCCCCCCCACCCCCCACCCCCCCCCCCCCCCCCCCCCCCCCCCCCCGGGACCGCGCTCGCCGGTTGCCCCGGGGCGCCGAGCGCCACCGGCTGGACCGCGCCGGAAGCAGCGTACGGGTTGGACCCGCAAGCCGCGACGAGCGCGAATCCGGCGACGGTGAGCACGGCGGCGGCAACCGGACGAGCACGGTTCATCGGAGGTTCTCCTTCCCCAATCCGGGTTTCAGCTGGCCGGGGTGACTATTCCGCGCAGGCCTTGCCCGAGTTGACGCAGTTGACGAGGCGGCCCATGATCTTCTTGCTCATCACGTTCGCGAAGTCGTCGTGGTCGGACCGCGGGTTGTGCTTTTCCTGGGCGAAGGCGTCCACTTTGTACTGGCCCTTCTGCTGGACGTCCTGCGGGACGTCGTAGACCAGCGTCACCTGCAGCTGCGGCACGTTCTTGAAGCCCTGCGGGCACTTGCCCTGCTGGTTCGCGAACACGATGTGCGTGCGATGGTTGGCGCTGTCGGTGTTCTTGCCGTCCCAGCAGTTCGGGAAGGCGTGGATGCGCTCGACCTTGCTGCCGGCCGGGCAGATCGGGTAGAGGTCGGTCAGCCGGTCCTCGAAGCCGGTGCAGGTCCAGCTGGGCCGGGCGTTGGCCGGGCCGTTGGTGCTCTGCTTGGCGTCACCGTAGAGGACCCGCAGGCCCAGCGGCATCGCGACGACGTTCTTCGCGCCACCACCGATGAACTTCAGGGTCGCGGACTCCGGCTCGAGGATCTCGCCGTCGTTGTCACCCACCTCTTCGTTCGCACCCTCCGGTCCGCCGAGCTCTTCGGCCGGGGGCGCGGCGGCGCTGCTGCTCTGGTTCTGGTTGCCGTTCTGGCCACCGTTGTTCTTGCCGCCGTTGCCGTTCTGGTTCTGGTTCTTGCCGCCACGACGCTGGTCCTGGCCCTGCTGCTGGTCCTGGTTGTCCTGCTGCTGGGCGTTCCAGTCACCGCGGCCGGTCGCGCCGCCGCCGGTGTTGCGCTTCTTCTGGTCGCCGTTCTGATCCTGCGCGTTCTGATCCTGCGCGTTCTGATCCTGCGCGTTCTGGTCCTGCGCGTTCTGGTCCTGCGCGTTCTGGTCGTCGGCCGCCTGGTCCTGGCCCTGCCCGGCCTCGTCCGCGGCCTGCGCGTCCTTGGCGCTCTGGTCCTGCTGGACGTCGCCGGTCTTGCCCTTCTGCTTCTGCTGCGCCTGCTGGTTTTCGTTCTCGTTCGCCGCGTTGTCCTCGCGGTCGATCCGGATCACGGGCCAGAAGTACGCCGACTGGTCACCGTTCTTGCAGGTCGTGTCGCCGGCGAGCAGG
Source organism: Amycolatopsis sp. NPDC104819 (assembly GCF_055583145.1). Lineage (NCBI taxonomy): Bacteria > Bacillati > Actinomycetota > Actinomycetes > Pseudonocardiales > Pseudonocardiaceae > Amycolatopsis > Amycolatopsis sp. NPDC104819. The sequence continues at coordinate 510,065 of NZ_JBVJON010000006.1, forward strand.
CTCTTGAGGCTGGAATCGGCGTCCGTGGTCACGTTGCCGACGTAGTCGTGCAGGTGCTGGGCGCCGTTCTTGATCCCGGGCTGGGCGATGAAGTTGTCCGGGTTGTGGTGCGCGCCGTCGGCGTTCGTTCCACAGTCGACGGTGAAGGATCCCTGCGCGCCCTTCTTCTGCAAGGCCGCGTTGACGTTGTTGCCCGCGGGAACCTTGTTGATGTCGATGAAGAACGACGGGTCGGCGGGGTCCGCGCTCGCTTCGCCCGTGCGGCCCGCGGTGACCGCGACGGCGAGTGCGCCGACGGCGATCGCCAGGCCGATCGCGCCCATGGCGATCTTCGTACGACGGGCGACGCGATGCTTGCCCGTCACGGGGGACCGAGAATTCCGGGCCATAGACTAGTTCACCTCGTTCGTTATTCCGGGCACGCCGAACACCGCGGTGGCCCGGGCAAGAACTACCGTTAGTTGAGGTCGAGATCACGCGGAGCCCGGGGGATGCGTTCGGCTCCGGCGTCGGGATGCATCGGGGGATGCATTGGGGGATACGGACCCCGGTGCCGCGAGGTTCAAAAGCGACCGGCCCGTTATCTGTTCGTTATCAAGCGGAACGCAACCGGGCAGCATTGACCCAGGTCACCGCGTTTTAGCCGGAAAAAGATTCAGCGCTGCACGGTGACGAGGACGGTGCCGTCGTCACCACGGACCTCGAACCGCGCGATCTGGTCCATCACCATCGAGATGGAACCCTGCAGCCGCAACGGTTCCGAGGAGCCGGGAATGCCGAAACCCTTGGGCGGCACCACCCAGCTGGACACGACGCGCTCGTCACCCGACGCCGAGACGGCGATCAGCTGGCACTTCAACGGCCCGACGATCCCGCGCAGCTCGAGGTCGACCCGGCTGCCCCACTCCACCGGAGAGACGGTGACGAGGGCGCTGACCGCGGACCCGCCGCTGCCGCGGCCGTAGGTCTGGCCGCCGCCGGGCTGGCTCGGGGTGCCGCTCTCCGGCGGCGCGGTGGACGTCGCGGGCACGCTCGTCACCGGCGGCGGCTGCTTGCCGCTCGGCGCGGCGAGCGAGGCGGGCGGGACGGCGTCGGCCGGCCGGACCGCGAGGGTCACCAGCGGGCCGGCCACGACGAGGGAGGCGGCCGCGACGCCGGCGATGATGCCGAGGCGCTTGCGGCGGCGCCGCTTGACGGTGGCCTCTTCCATCAGGCCACGCAGGACCCGCGGCCCGGGCGCGAGGGTGCGCGGGCTCGGCGCGGGCATCGGGGGCTCCGGCCAGCTGCGCTTCACCAGGTCCAGGACGTCCGGGAGCTGGTAGAGCTCGATCAGGTCGAGCTGGCAGTGCGGGCAGTTCATGAGGTGGGCTTCGAACTGGGTGTTCTCGGCCTCGCTGAGGACGCCGAGCACGTATGCGGCGACATCGGTGTGTGCGGACCCGGCCACCCTCAGTTCACCCCCGCTCGCGGAGGGCACGGCGCAGCGCGCGGACGGCGTGGTGGATGCGGGACTTGATCGTGCCCGGGGGCACCCCGAGGGTCGCCGCGACCTCGTTCACGGTCCGATCGCGCAGGTAGGTCTGCTGGATGGCCTCCCGCTGCTCGGGCGAAAGCCCCTGCAGCGCCTCGTAAACGATCATCGCGGCGAGCGTCCGGTCCGATTCGTCGGACACCGCGATCGCGTCGGATTCGATCTCCTCGAGCTCCTGGGGGCGGACGCTCCGGCTGCGCCAGCCGTCGATGACGATACGCCGGGCCACCGTGAACAGCCACGCGCGCAACATCTCGGGCCGGCGGTCGAGCTTGTCCGCGTTCCGCCATGCCTTGATCAGGGTCTCCTGCACGACGTCCTCGGCCCACTGCCGGTCGTGACCGGTCAGCCGCAGGGCGAACGCCATGAGGGCCCCGCCGAACTCCTGGTAGAGCGCCTTCGCCAGATCATCGGAGGCGTCGTCGGACCCGACAACCGCTTCCTGGTGATCTTCGACGGGTCTCAGCGCTCGAGTGTGCCGTCCCACGCGGCACATCCTGGTGTGCCGGAGCCCCGGAGTCCAGTACCAAATGTCCCGGAACTTTTTTGAACCGTTTCCGGATCGTGTCCGTATCCCCTACCGAAGACCCCCGACAAGGCGTTGTCCCCCGCAACGCTCCGCATCCACTCCGGACCGAAAGTCCACTGTGGATCTTTCGCGCGCTTTTCCGCCGCACCCTCGGCGACGGCGCGTAGTCATGCCCCACGGAGGAGCAGTGATCCGCATTCCCCGAACGGTGGTCCCCGCCGCCGTGTGCCTCACCGCACTCGCTCTGCTCACCGCCTGCACCGCCGGCGCCGCGACCACCTCGGGTGGTTACGCCGCAGGTGGCGGGGCCGGCATGCAGATGCCCGGCATGCAGGCGCCGCTGACCCTGGCGATGCCGCAGCCCATCACCGCCAACCCGAACGACCCGGCGAAGAGCCAGCTCCGCGCGGCCAAGACCTTCGACCTCGGCCTGATGCTCGTCGACGGGACCGGGTACACGATCTACCGCTACGACCGGGACACGACCGACCCGTCCCGGTCCAACTGCAACGACGCGTGCGCCGCGAAGTGGATCCCCGTCAAGACCGGCGGTCCCGCGCCGATCGACGTCGACCAGTCCCTCATCGGCCAGATCACCCGCGACGACGGCACCCAGCAGGTCACCCTCGCCGGCTGGCCGCTGTACCACTTCACCGGCGACAGCGAACCGGCCGACACGTCCGGCCAGGGCGCCGACCAGGCCTGGTACCCGATCGCGCCGGACGGCAAGAAGATCACGCTGACCCAGGACGAGTGGAGGCAAAATGCGTTCGGCGTCTGAGTTCGCCACGCTCGAGCTGGACCCGCCGTCCGCTCTGGAGCGCTCGCGGCCGCTGGTCCGCATCCTGTTCGTGGTCGTCGCCGTGCTGGCGCTGCTCGCGCCGGGTTCGGCCTCGACCGCCCAGACCACCGCGGTCTCGCCCACCGACGCGGTGCTGCTGACCAAGGTCCGCCAGGCCGGTCTGTGGGAGATGCCCTCCGGCATGATGGCCATGGAGAAGGGCAGCCCGCAGGTCAAGGCGGTCGGCTTCGCGATCATGATGGACCACGGCCGGCTCGACGTCGCGACCCGCGCGCTGTCGGCGAAGCTGAACTCGCCGGTCCCCGACCAGCCGTCCGACGAGCAGCGCGGCTGGCTGCTCGAAGAGATGAACGCGGCCCCCGGCCCGGCCTTCGACCGCGTGTTCGCCAACCGGCTGCGCGCCGCGCACGGCCAGGTGTTCGCCATCCTCGCGCAGCTGCGCGCCGGCACCCGCAACGACGACGTGCGCGCGTTCGCGACCGTCGGCAACCAGGCCGTGATGCGGCACATGACGATGCTCGAGAGCACCGGGATGGTCGACTACACCGCGCTCCCCGAGCCCAGTGTGTCCACCACGGCGGCGCCCGCCGGGGCCCAGCTGGGCCTCGACACCTCCCAGATCGCCGTGGTGTCGGCGTTGTTCCTGCTGGTCGGCGGCGGTCTGTTCTACGTGCTGCGCCAGATCAAGGGCAACCGCCGCGGCCGCGGCTCGTCCCGTCCGGTCCCGGTCCGTGCCGGGGGCACCCATGGTTGAGACCTGGCACGACGCGACGATCCTGATCACGCAGCAGTTCCAGCCGAAGACCGACCCGGCGGCGCGCGGCCTCGCGGCGTTCGCCGCCCGGGCGTCCTACGCGGCGATGATGCTGACCCTCACCTGGGGCGTGCTCACCGCCACGGGCTGGGTGCGCTCGGTCACCGGCCGCAAGGCGCTGCGCAGCACGCACCTGGTCCTCGCGACCGGAACGCTGATCTTCGGCGGCATCCACGCGCTGGGCTTCTTCTACCTGACGATCCAGCCCTACACGCTGCAGTACCTGTTCGTCCCCTTCCTCTCCGGCCAGGAGACCCGGCACAACCTCGGCATCGTCGGTCTCGAGGTCATGCTGGCCATCGGCTTCACCGCCGGCCTGCAGCGGTTCACCTCCTACCGCCGCTGGCTGTGGCTGCACCGGTGCGCGTACCCGGCGGTGGCGCTGACCGCGCTGCACGCCTGGTTCGGCGCGATCGCCAACGGCCACCTCTCGACCGTGTGGCTGGGCGGCATCACGCTGCTCATCCCGGCGGTCACGGTGTCGCTGCTGCGGTTCATGCCCGCCCGGACCCTGGAACGCATCGGGCTCGTGGAAGAGCAGGTGGCCTGACATGCCCTTCCGTTTGCCCGGTGGCGGGCCCCGGATCAGCGTCGACAACGACCGGTGCGAGCTCTACGGCATCTGCGCCATGGAGGCGCCGGACGTGTTCGACCTCGGCCAGGACGGCCGGCTGCGCTTCCACACGCGGCTGCTGGACGAAACCACGATGGAACAGGCGAAGATGGCGGCCCGCTGCTGCCCGATGCAGGCGGTCGTGATGAGAGGGGACCTCGATGGCTGACGGCGACCGGATCGTCATCGTCGGCGCCGGCGTCGCCGGGCTGCGTGCCGCGGAACGCCTGCGGGAACAGAACTTCGACGGTGAGATCGTGCTCATCGGCGACGAGGCCCGGCGCCCCTACCACCGCCCGATGGTGTCCAAGGCCCTCGTGATGGGAACCGAACGGCCCAGCGACGTGGGCCTTTCGCACTACCTGCCGGACCTCGACGTGCACTGGCGCCTCGGCGCCCGCGTCACGCACCTGGACACCACCGAGCGGGTCGTGCACCTGCCCGGCGGGGAGTCCCTCTGGTACGACGGCCTGATCGCCGCGACCGGCGTCTACCCGCGGCACCTGCCCGGGTCGCCGCGGCACGACCCGCGCGTGCGGATCCTGCGCACGGTCGAGGACTCGATGGCCGTGCGGCGCTGCCTGCACGCCAGCAAGAAGCCGGCGGTCGTGATCGGCGCCGGCCTGATCGGCAACGAGTTCGCCGCGAGCATGCGGCACATCGGCCGCGACGTCACGCTCGTCGGCCACGCCAAGGCCCCGCTGCACCGCTTCGGCGACCGCGTCTCGAGCGGCGTCGTCGAGGCACACCACGAGCACCGGGCGAAGCTCGCGATGAAGAGCGAAGTGCGGCACTGGATCAGCACGAAGGACACCGTCGGGCTGCACCTGACGAACAACCAGCTGCTGGTCGCCAGTGTCGTCGTGCTCGCCATCGGCAGTGTCCCGTCGGTCGACTGGATGCGCGGCTCCGGCCTCGACATCAGCGACGGCGTGCTCTGCGACTCGAAGCTGTTCGCCGAGGGCGCGTCCGACGTCGTCATCGCCGGCGACATCGCGCGCTGGCCGAACCTGCGCTTCGACGAGACCCCGCGCCGCGTCGAGCACTGGATCAACGCCGTGGAGTCGGCCCGGCACGCGGCGGACAACCTGCTGATGGGCCACTCCAGCGCCGTGCCGTTCACCCCGCTCCCCCGGGCGTGGTCGACGCTGTACGACACGCGGCTGCAGATGTGCGGCATGCCGTCGCTGGCCGAGGACACCGTCACGCTGGCCGACGGCATCACCGGCTTCATCCGCGACGGCCGGCTCGTCGGCGTCTCGGCGTGGGACAAACCGCGGGCGATGCTCGACTGGATGGCCGAGCTCGACCGGCGGCTGCCCGCGCCCGACTACGTGCCCGAGCCGGAGCCCGCTCCGGTCGCCGAGGTCCCCGAGGTCCCGGTCGTCGAGCCGGCGCTCGCCGCGCTGGCGGCCGAGGTGCCGACGGAGTTCGAAAGCGGCTTCGACCAGCAGGCCTTCGAGCGCGAGTTCGAGAGCGAGTTCGCCAACAACATCCCCACGACGGCGTTCCCCGCGCTGGCGGCCCCGCCGACCACGGCGTTCGCCGCCCAGCCCGGAGCGGCCGCGCCGCCCACCATGGCCATCCCGATGGGGAGGTAGCAGAGCCGGGGCGGGGCTGCGCGCAGCGGTCCCCGTCCCTTGCCGGTCACCACGCCCCCTCCGCGGCTGGGCGGTGTGGTGACCGGTCCCCCACGTGACACTGCGAACGTCCCCCCTGCCCGCCTCGCGTCCGGTGCCGGTGACAACCGGAACAGGCCGAGCGTCCGGCGGGCCAGGAGAGGGCCATCCCGAGGGAACCCGACACCCCCGGGATGGCCTTCTTCCGGCCGCGCCGGGCGGGGGTCCGGGGTCGAGCGTCACGGCGGCGAACCTGCCGCCGGGGCGTGCATCGTCCGTGCCGGCCCTTCCGGGGGAAGGGTATGCCGCCGGAAGGATCGGCACGGTCGGAAGTCGGGGTCGGGGTTGCACCGGCGAAGGCCGTCCCCAGGGAACGGGAACCCTCGGGACGGCCTTCACCTCGTCCGCCTGGCGACCCGCGCTTCCCCCACGACCAACGCGCCTAGGACGAGAACAGCCACTCCGACCGCCCGCAGCCCGGCGTCCGCGCCCGCGGTGAAGGCCGCGACGACGTCGGCCGCGTGGCCCGTCCTGGCCAATGCTTCCGCCACCGTGTGCGCGCCGCGTGCTTCCGGCGGGAGCGCGTCGGCGAACTTCGCGGTCATCACCGTGGCGATCACGGCGACCCCGAGCGCGCTGCCGAACTCCCGGGTGGTGGCCTGCAGGCCGGTGCCGACGCCCGCCTGCGCCGGCGGCAGTGCGCCCGCGATGATCCCGGACAGCGTCGGCAGGGCCAGCGTCACCCCGATCCCGGTCACCACGAGCCAAGCCGCATATCCGGCGTACGGCGTCTGCGCGTCGCTTGTCGACAGTCCGAGCAGGCCACCGCCGACGAACGCGAACGCGAGCGCGATGGTCGCGTCGAGGCCGACGCGCCGGGTCAGCAGCCCGACGTGGCGGCCGCCGAGGATGATCGGGACGGTCAGCGGGATGATCCCGAGCCCGGTCCCCAGCACGCCGAACCCCTTGGCGTACTGCAGGAACGACGCGTTGACGTAGAACAGCGCGAACATGCCGAAGAAGATCGCCGTCAGCCCGAGGCAGGCGCTGCGCAGGCCCGCGATCCGGAACAGCCGGGGGTCCAGCAGCGGGTGCCCGGCCTTCAGCTCGACGAGCACCCAGGCGGTGAAGAGCACGGCGGCGCCGGCGAACCCGGTCACCACGAGCGCACTCCCCCAGCCCGCCTCCGGGCCTTGGACGATCCCGACCAGCAGCGCGACCGACGCGCCGACGAGCAGCACCGCCGCGAGCGGGTCGAGCCGGCGGTCGTGGCGGGCGGACACCGGCGCGGTCCGGGCCACCAGCGCGGCCGCGACGAGCGCGAGCGGCACGGCGGCGGCGAAGAGCCAGCGCCAGGAACCCGCCGTGAGGACCAGGCCGCCGCCGACGTTGCCGACCACGCCGCCGATGCCGGTCATCGACGCCCAGACGGCGATCGTCGCGGGCTTGCGCTCGGCAGCGACGGCGTGCAGCAGCACGGCGAGCGAGTTGGGCAGCACGGCGGCGGCGCCGACGCCGGTGAGCGCGCGGCCGGCGAGCAGCACGACGACGTCCGGCGCCAGCGCGGAGACGAGCGCGCCCACCGCGAACAGCACGAGCCCGGCCAGCAGGACACCCTTGCGGCCGAACCGGTCCCCCGCGGCGCCGCCGGGGATCACCAGGCAGGCGAACACGATCACGTAGGTGTCGACGATCCAGACCAGCGCCGACGCGGAGGGATGGAGGGCGCTCGCGGCCAGCATCGGGACGGCGAGGTTGATCGCCGCGACCATCCCGACGACGAGCACGACGCAGGCGCACATGACGGTGAGCAGTCCGGTGGTTTCCCGGTGTCTGAGGACCATGCACCCGACGGTAGGGATGGCCGGGGGCGGCGTGCCACGCAACTTCGGCAACAACTGTTTGCGTAGAATGCAACGATGGCGGACCAGCTCGACTTGAACCTCCTGCGCGTTTTCGACGCGCTCCTACAGGAAGGGAGCGTCACGGCGGCGGCCGAGCGCCTCCACCTGTCGATCCCGGCGGCCAGCCGCGCGCTGGGCCGGCTGCGGCGCGCGATGGGCGACCCGATCCTGGTGCGCGCGGGGCGCGGGATGGCGCCGACGCCGTTCGCGCTGCGCACGGCCCCGCGGGTGCGGTCGCTGCTGGACGAGGCGGCCGCCCTGGTCACCACCGAATTCTCGCTCGCCGACCTCAACCGGACCTTCACGATCCGCATCAACGACGGCGTGGCGGCCACGCTGGCGACGGCGGCGGTCGAAGCCGCGGCGGCGGCCGCTCCCGGCGTGACCCTGCGTTTTGTCGCCGAAGGCGGCGAAAGCACCGAAGCCCTGCGTGACGGCTCGGTCGACCTGGACATCGGCGCCGGCGACGTCACGGCGCCCGACATCCGCACCACCGTGCTGTACACCGAACGCCTGGTCGGCCTGGTCCGGGAGGACAGCCCCCTGGGCCGGCGCCCGACGCTGGCGCAGCTCTGCCGGCACCCGCACGTGTCGGCGTCCCGGCGCGGCCGCGCCCGGGGACCCCTGGACGACGCGCTCGAGGCGGCGGGACTGTCCCGGCACGTGGCGGCGGTGGTGCCGACGTCCGCTGTCGCCATGCTGCTGGTGGCGTCGAGCCCGTACGTCGGGCTCGTGCCGCAGCGGCTGGCCGAGCGGCACGGGCCGGCGCTGGGCCTGCGCTGGTTCCGGGTGCCGGCCCCGCTGCCGGAGGTGGACGTCCGGCTCTGCTGGCACGCCCGTCTCGACGCCGACCCGGCCCAGCGCTGGCTGCGCGAAACCATCCGTGACGCCCTCCGCTGAGCCTCCGCGGAAAGATCTTCGAAGAATTTTCCGGAGACGTGTCGAATCGCGGCCGCGGAGTTCGTAGCCGGAGTGAAGCCACCCACGAGGGGCGGCGCGAAGGCGAGGGACCGCGACCATGAAGCTGACGACCATCACCCAGATCACCGTCGACGGAGTTGTGCAGGGCAACGGCGGCGCGTCGGAGGAGGACCGCCGGAACGGCTTCGAGCGCGGCGGCTGGGCCCTGGGCAGGGGCGACGACGAGACCCGCGAGCTCATCACGCGCACCTACCAGCGCGCCGAGGCGTTCCTCTTCGGACGGCGGACCTACGAGCTGTTCGCCCGGTCCTGGGGCTCGGTCGAGCAGATGCGCGCCCACCCGATCGGCGTGGCGCTGGAGGCGGCTCCCAAGTACGTCGCCTCGGGCACGCTCACCACGCCGGAGTGGGACGGCACGACCGTGCTCGGCGACGACCTCGCGGCCGCCGTCCGGGAGCTGAAGGCCAAGCCGGGCGGTGAGCTGCAGGTGCACGGCAGCGGCACGCTCACCCGGTGGCTGCTGGAACACGACCTGGTCGACGAGCTGACCCTGCTCGTGGTCCCGGTGGTGCTCGGCCAGGGCGCGCGGCTGTTCCCGGACGCCGGCCCGGACCTCGCGCTCGACCTCGTCGAGTCGCGGACCGACACGAAGGGCGTGACGACCCAGGTCTTCCGGCCGGCCGGTCGTCCGCGGTATGCAACGGTCTGACATTCCCGACGCCGAGGAGCTGACTTCCGGATGCAATACCTGGTTTCCGTGATCGACGACAAGACCGACCCCGGCCGCACGGACCGGGAGCCCGCCATCAGCGCGTTCAACGAACGCCTGGTCGCCGACGGCTACTGGGTGTTCGCGGGCGGGCTCGCGGACACCACCGCGGCCACGGTCGTCGACAACCGGGGCGGGGCGGTCGTGGTCAGCGACGGGCCCTTCGTGGAGTCGAAGGAGTACCTGGCCGGCGTCTGGGTCTGGGAGGTCCCCGACGCTTCGGTGGCGCTCGAGCTCGCCACCGAAGCGTCGAAGGCCTGCGACCGGAAGGTCGAACTGCGGCCGTTCTCGGCCGGGTGAGCGCGTCCGATATGGCAGGATCGGGGCGTGACCAGCACCGCCGCCACGGCGCAGTACCTGCGTGACCTCGCGCTGCTGCGGCGCGTCCGCGACCGGATCGACCGGGAGTACGCCCAGCCGCTCGACGTCGAAGCCCTCGCGCGCGGCGTCAACATGTCCGGCGGGCACCTCAGCCGGCAGTTCCGCCGCGCCTACGGGGAGTCACCGTATTCGTACCTCATGACACGGCGGATCGAGCGCGCGATGGCGCTGCTGCGCACGGGCGAGCTGAGCGTCACGGAGGTCTGCTTCACGGTCGGCTTCTCGTCGCTGGGCACCTTCAGCACGCGGTTCGCCGAGCTGGTGGGCATGCCGCCGAGCGTCTACAAGGAGCAGCAGGCCGAGGCCACCGTGGGCATGCCGCCGTGCGTGGCCAAACAGGTCACCAGACCGATCAGGAATCGAGAAGCGCGGCCCTCGGCGGCCACCTAGGGTGACGACCATGGACGTCACCATTCACGCGAGCTTCCTCCCGCACACCGACGCGGAGGCCTCCCTGGCCTTCTACCGCGACCTGCTCGGCTTCGAGGTCCGCCAGAACGTCAAGTACGGCGAGATGAACTGGATCACGGTCGGCCCGCCGAACCAGCCCGACACGGCGATCGTGCTGTCACCGGCGTCCGCGACGCCCGGCCTCACCGACGAAGAGCGCCGCATGATCGCCGAGATGATGGCCAAGGGCACCTACGCCTCGATCAACCTGGCGACCAAGGACCTCGACGCCCTCTTCGCGAAGCTCGAAGCGGGCAACGCCGAGGTCGTCCAGGAGCCGGTCGACCAGCCCTACGGCGTCCGCGACTGCTCCTTCCGCGACCCCGCCGGCAACCTGCTCCGCATCCAGGAGCTGCGCTGACCGAGGTCCGGTCGTGGTGACGGCGGGCGCGGGTTACGCGCTCTTCCTCGACGGGCCGCTGGTCGGGGTCCTCACGCTCTTGCTGCTCCCGATCGCCGCGCGGGCGGTGCTCGGCCGTTCATCAATGGGAGACCGATCATGTGCCTGAGCCTGTCCGCCGCCGCCCGGCGGCACATCGCCGAGCTGACGCTGCTGCGCCGGGTGCGCGACCGCATCGACCGCGAGCAGACCCTTGACGTCGAGGCGCTCGCCGCCGGCGCGGGCATGACGACCGGGGACCTCCTCCGCCGCTTCCGGGACGCCTACGGGCAGTCCCCGCACGCCTACCAGCGGGCCGCCCGGGCGCTCCGCACGCTGACCGCCGACCGAGTCCTGGAGACACGATGACCACGAGAAAGCCCGCGGCCCACCGCGCCGACAGTCACGACCTGATCCGCGTCCACGGCGCGCGCGTGAACAACCTCAAGGACGTGAGTGTCGAGCTGCCGAAGCGGCGGCTGACGGTGTTCACCGGGGTCTCCGGCTCCGGCAAGAGCTCGCTGGTGTTCAGCACGATCGCCGCGGAGTCGCAGCGGCTGATCAACGAGACCTACAGCACCTTCGTGCAGGGGTTCATGCCGACGCTGGCCCGGCCCGACGTCGACGTGCTCGACGGGATCACCACCGCGATCATCGTCGACCAGGAGCGGATGGGCGCCAACGCGCACTCGACGGTCGGCACCGCGACCGACGCCAACGCGATGCTGCGCATCCTGTTCAGCCGGCTCGGTCAGCCGCACATCGGCTCACCGCAGGCGTTTTCGTTCAACGTCGCCTCGATCAGCGGCGCCGGCGCGGTCACCATCGAGAAGGCCGGGCGGCAGATCAAGGAGCGCCGCAGCTTCAGCATCACCGGCGGCATGTGCCCGCGCTGCGAGGGCCGCGGCAAGGTCAACGACATCGACCTGACCGCGCTGTTCGACGAGGAGAAGTCGCTCAACGAGGGCGCGATCACCATTCCCGGGTACAGCATGGAGGGCTGGTACGGCCGCATCTTCCGCGGCTCCGGCTTCTTCGACCCGGACAAGCCGATCAAGAAGTACACGAAGAAGCAGTTCAACGACCTGGTCTACAAGGAGCCGACCAAGATCAAGGTCGAGGGCATCAACCTGACGTACTCGGGGCTGGTGCCGGCGATCCAGAAGTCCTTCCTGGCCAAGGACGTCGACGCGATGCAGCCGCACATCCGCGCGTTCGTCGAGCGGGCCGTCACGTTCACGACGTGCCCGGACTGCGACGGGACGCGGCTGTCCGAAGAGGCCCGGTCGTCGAAGATCGACGGGATCAGCATCGCCGACGTCTGCGCGATGCAGATCAGCGACCTGGCCGGCTGGGTGGGGAAGCTGGCCGAGCCGTCGGTCGCGCCGCTGCTGGACGCGCTGAAGCGCACCCTCGACTCGTTCGTCGAGATCGGGCTGGGGTACCTCTCGCTCGACCGTCCATCCGGGACGCTCTCGGGCGGGGAAGCCCAGCGCACCAAGATGATCCGCCACCTCGGGTCGTCGCTGACCGACGTCACCTACGTCTTCGACGAGCCGACGATCGGCCTGCACCCGCACGACATCCAGCGCATGAACGACCTGCTGCTGCAGCTGCGTGACAAGGGCAACACGGTGCTGGTCGTCGAGCACAAGCCCGAGGCGATCGCGATCGCCGACCACGTCGTCGACCTCGGCCCGCACGCCGGGTCGAAGGGCGGCGAGGTCGTCTTCGAGGGCACTGTGGACGGTCTGCGCAAGAGCAAGACGCTGACCGGACGGCACCTGGACGACCGCGCGTCGCTGAAGGAGTCCGTGCGGGAGCGGTCGGGGGTGCTGGAGGTGCGCGGCGCTTCGACGCACAACCTGCAGGACGTCGACGTCGACATCCCGCTCGGGGTGCTGGTGGTCGTGACCGGCGTGGCGGGCTCGGGCAAGAGCTCGCTGATCCACGGCTCGGTGGCCGGGCGCGAGGGCGTGGTGGCGGTCGACCAGACCGGGATCCGCGGCTCGCGCCGGAGCAACCCGGCGACCTACACCGGCCTGCTGGAGCCGATCCGCAAGGCGTTCGCCAAGGCCAACGGCGTGAAGCCGGCCCTGTTCAGCGCGAACTCCGAGGGCGCGTGCCCCAACTGCAACGGCGCCGGCGTCGTCTACACCGACCTCGGGATCATGGCCGGCACCGCCAACCCGTGCGAGGTGTGCGACGGCAAGCGGTTCTCGGCCGAGGTGCTGGAGTACACCTTCGGCGGCCGCGACATCAGCGAGGTGCTCGCGATGTCGGTGACCGAGGCCGAGGAGTTCTTCGGCGCGGGCGACGCGCAAACCCCGGCGGCGCACAAGATCCTGACGCACCTGGCCGACGTCGGCCTCGGTTACCTGACGCTCGGCCAGCCGCTCACGACGTTGTCCGGCGGCGAGCGCCAGCGGATCAAGCTGGCCACGCGGATGGCGGAGAAGGGCGGGGTGTACGTCCTCGACGAGCCGACGGCCGGTCTGCACCTGGCCGACGTCGAGCAGCTGCTGGGCCTGCTCGACCGGCTCGTGGAGTCGGGCAAGTCGGTGATCGTGATCGAGCACCACCAGGCGGTGATGGCCCACGCGGACTGGATCATCGACCTCGGCCCGGGCGCGGGCCACGACGGCGGCCGGGTGGTCTTCGAGGGCACCCCGGCGCAGCTGGTGAAGGCACGGAAGAAGACGCTGACCGGGCGGCACCTCGCGGAGTACGTCGGCTGACACGACCGGATGCAATGAATGACTCATTCATGTCGTCCGATGCCATGAATGAGTCATTCATTACGTCGGTGCCCACGTATACCAGGGCGGACGGTAGGGCTGGCCCCCGCAAACCGGCTGGGGCGCGCAGGATTCCGCGGCGGCCGCCCACGCCGAAGACTCGGGGGTGTGACCACTACAGAGATCAGTACCGGCAGCGACTTCGCCCGGCTGAGCCAGCGTGTCTCCGCCGCCGGCCTGATGCAGCGCCGTCCCGGTTACTACACCGCCCGGATCGCCGTCGTGACCGGGCTGTTCGCCGCCGGCTGGGTCGCTTTCGCGTTCCTCGGGAACTCGTGGTGGCAGCTGGCCGTCGCCGCGTTCCAGGCCGTCATGTTCGGGCAGATCGCGCTGCTGTCCCACGACCTCGCGCACAAGCAGGTGTTCCGGCGCCGCCGGCCCACCGAGATCGCCGGGATGCTCGCGGGCAACCTCGGCATCGGGATGAGCTACGGCTGGTGGATGGACAAGCACACCCGCCACCACGCCAACCCGAACCACGAGGAGCTCGACCCGGACGTCGACCCGGACATCCTGGTGTGGTCGAAGGACCAGGCCCGCGCCAGCCGCGGGGTGCCCCGGTTCATCGGGCGGTACCAGGCCTTCCTGTTCTTCCCGCTGCTGACGCTCGAAGGGCTGAACCTGCACTGGTCCGGCGTCCGCGCGGTCGGCAAGCCGGGCCTGCGCCGCCGCGGGCTCGAAGCCGCGTTGCTCGCGACGCACTTCGTCGTCTACTTCAGCGCGTTGCTCACCGTGCTGTCCCCCGGCATGGCGCTGCTGTTCTTCGCCGTCCACCAAGGACTGTGGGGTGTCTACATGGGATCGATCTTCGCGCCCAACCACAAGGGCATGCCGACGCTGACCGGGCGCCCCGAGCTGGACTTCCTCCGCAAGCAGGTGCTGACCTCGCGCAACGTCCGCGGCGGGCTCGTCACCGACGTCGCGCTCGGCGGCCTCAACTACCAGATCGAGCACCACCTGTTCCCGAGCATGCCGTCGCCGCACCTGCGGCGGGCGCAGCCGATCGTCCAGGCCTACTGCGCCGAGCTGGGCATCCCGTACCTGGAGACGAGCCTCGTCGAGTCGTACCGGCAGGCGCTCACCCACCTGCATGAAGCTGGGGCGCCTCTCAGGAACCGTTCGTAGACTCGGGGCATGAGGAAGACGATCGCGGCGCTGTGGGACCTGCCGGCGGCGTTCGGCGCGAGGGCGGCCGGGGCGCGGGCCGAGCGGGTCCGCCGGTCACCCCAGTTCGACGGCAAGGTGTTCCGCAACGCGGCCCCGCGCCACCCGATGACGGCCGCGTCGATCGGCACCATCTTCCGCGAGATGTTCTTCGGCGAGCACCGCGAGCTGCGCAAACCGGCCGGCGCGGTACCGCTGGTGCAGGCAGCGCCGGTCGAGTCGGCCGAGGGCCTGCACGTCACCTGGCACGGCCACGCGACGGCGCTGGTGGAGCTGGACGGCGCCCGCGTGCTGCTCGACCCGGTGTGGAGCGACCGGGTGTCCCCCGCGGCGTTCACCGGCCCGCGGCGGCTGCACGAGCCACCGGTGCCGCTGTCCGGGCTCGGCCGGATCGACGCGGTGGTCATCTCGCACGACCACTACGACCACCTGGACCTGGCGACGATCCGGACGCTGGTCGCCGACACCGAGGCGCCGTTCCTGGTCCCGCTCGGTGTTGGCGCCCACCTGGAACGCTGGCACGTCCCGGCCGCCCGGATCATCGAGCTGGACTGGCACGAGGAAGCGACGGTCGCGGGCGTCCGGTTCATCTCGACGCCGGCCCAGCACTTCTCCGGCCGCGGCATCACGAACGACCACACGCTGTGGACATCGTGGGCGCTGCTGGGCCCGGTCCACCGCGTGTTCTACACCGGCGACACCGGCTACTTCGACGGCTTCGCGAAGATCGGCGAGGCCCACGGGCCGTTCGACGTCGCCCTGGTCCAGATCGGCGCGTACGCCCCGCTTTGGCCGGACATCCACATGACACCGGAAGAGGGCGTCGCGGCAGGCATCGACGTCCGGGCGAAGCTGCTGATCCCGGTCCACTGGGCGACGTTCCAGCTGGCGATGCACCCGTGGGGCGAGCCGGCGGACCGCGTGTGGCGTGAAGCGAAGGCGGCGGACCTCCCGCTGGCGATCCCCCGCCCGGGCGAGCGCATCGACATCTCGGCACCCCCGCCGGTCGACGGCTGGTGGCAGGCCCTGTGACCGGCGAGCACGAGCGGTACGCGCGTTACCTGCTCGAGTTCGCCAACGTCACCGACGCCGAAGAGCCGGCGCTGGTCACCGACCCGGACGCTGTGCTGCAACCGGCGGGCGGGAAACCGGCGGCCCGGCGAGAACTGGAGCGCGCGTGAAGCTGAAGCTGGACCTCCACGACATCTACAACCGCGGCGGTGAGATCGACCGGGCCCTCCAGGCGATCATCGACGAAGCGGTCGCCAAGAAGGCGCCGCTCGTCGAGATCATTCCCGGCAAGGGCTCCGGCCAGCTGAAGAAGCACGTCCTGCGGTTCCTCGAGCGCAAGGACGTCAAGGCGCTCTACCACCGCGTCGAGAAGGACAAGGACAACTTCGGCCGGGTGTTCGTTCACTTCCGCTGGAAGTAGGTGGTCATCAGGACGCCGGACGGGAACGCCGTCGAACCGGACAGCTCGAACGAGCGCAGCGGGGCGTCTTCGGCGAACAGCCGCTTGCCCGCGCCCAGCAGCACCGGGTAGACGATCAGCACCACCTCGTCCGCGAGCTCGTGCTCGAGCAGCTTGGTCGTCACCGTCGAGCTGCCCGAGACGACCAGGCCGGGGCCGTCCTGCGCCTTGATGCGGCGGACGCCCTCGACGAAGTCCGGTCCGACCCCCTCGGCCGGGCCCCACTTGAGGCTTTCCGGCCGATGGGTGGCGACGTACTTCTTCGCCGCCTTGATGCGGTCGCCGATCGGGTTGCTCGGCGCCTTGCCCCACATGGTCGTCCACATGTCGTAGGTGCGGCGGCCGAGCAGCAGGTCGAACTCGTCGCCGTGCGCGGCCATCACCTGGGCGCCGCCTTCGGCCGTCCGGTACGGCGCCGTCCAGTTCGTGTGGGCGAACCCGTTTTCGTCGGCGGAATGCTGGACCACGCCGTCGAGCGAGATGTGTTCGATGATCTTGAGGGTTCTCATGCCGGCTCCTCCAAGAGCGCGTCGAGCTGGGGCAAGGCGGCACGGAGTCCCTGCTCCATGCCGGGGAACGCCTTTTCCAGGGCTTCGAGGCCGGCGAACCGGGTCACGCTGGTCATGCGCGACCCCGTTTCCGTGGTCTCGAAGACGAACTTCATCGCGGCGGGGCCGTCTTCGTCGCCGTCGCCGTCGTCGGCTTCGAACGAGTCGATGGGGTCCACCGCGGTGAACTTCCACGAGCCGGTCCACTTCTCGCCGTCCGGGCCGGACAGGAAGTACTCGGCGCGGCCGCCGGGCCGGAAGTCGTGGTGGGTGAAGGTGGCGGGCGCGAACGGCGGGCCCCAGAAGCGTTCCAGCTGACGCGGGTCGGAAAACGCTTCCCAGAGACGCTGTTTCGGGACCGGGAAGTCGGCGACGAGCGTGAAACTCAGGTTTTCGGGGTCCTGGGTGACCGAGGTGACGGGCATCGTCATTCTTCTTTCGGTGAGAACATGTCGTCGAGCCGCGCCACGCGGTGGCGCCAAAGGGCTTCGAAGGAATCCAGCAGTTCCCGGGCCCGCTGCAGCCGCTCGCGGCTGGTCGAAACCCGTTGTTCGCGGCCGGTGGCCCGTTTCCGGACCAGGCCCGCGCGTTCGAGCACGGCGACGTGCTTCTGCACGGCGGCGAAGCTCATTTCGTACCGCGCGGCGAGTTCGGACACCGACGGCGTTTCCGTGATCGACCGCACGAGGATGTCGCGGCGCGTGCCGTCGGCCAGGGCGCGGAAGAGCTGGTTGAGCGACTCCTCACTCTCTTCCTGAAGTACAACCATGTGGTTGTACGTTAGCCGTGCCCGACACCCGTGGCAAGACCCGGAAGGGGAAAGAGTCAGAACCGGCTGTCGTGGCGCGCTTCGGACCAGGCGCGGTCCCACGCCACCGAGTGCAGGCGGCTCACCACGAGGCGGGCGGTCCCGTAGAGGCCGGCGAGCGCGCCCGTGACCGCGACCCAGAGCAGGATCGCCGCGAAGACGCCGTCGGCCGCCGAGGTCGACGGCGAGAGCGGCTCGGTCGTCAGCTGCCCGCGCTGGTCCAGCCACACCGAGAGGTGGGTGCCCGCGGGACTGCCCGCGTCGGCCAGGACGTCACCGGTGTGGCGGGCGCCGCGCGCGTCGAACCAGGCGGCCTGGACGGTCGTCTGGTCGGCCGGGGCGCCGGCGCCGTCGGTGCTGTAGGTCTGGGTGGGCGCCGCGACGAGCGAAACCGCCGTCGCCGGGTGACGCGTGGTGCGTTCCTGCTCGGCCCGGGCGGTCTGCGAGGCGTAGGTGTCGGAGCCGAAGGCGGCCGCGAACGGCAGGGCCAGCAGCGCGCCGGCGAAGACCAGCATCAGCAGGGCCGCCTCGACGCGGTCACCGAGCCTGGTCAGAGGGTTGCGGCCGGGGTGCAACCGGCGCCGGAACCGGGCGATCCGTCCGCTGGGCCCACGCATGCGCGACACTCCTCCCCGGGAACACATCATCTCGGTAACAGTGTGCGCTCCGGGGCTCGACTTTCTCTCGCGAATGGGATGCGGCCCACCTGTGAAACCCTGCACAACCACCCGCCTGCGCTAACCCACGGCGATCAGCGGTCACGGATCGTGAGTGGTTCAGAGCCAGTCGTCGGGCCGCGGCCACGGCATCAGCGCCGACAGCGCGTCCCGGGCCGGCTCGGTCACCGCGTACCGGCCGCGGTGGAACAGCAGCGGCCGCGCGTCCGACGGGGTGCCCAGCGCCGTCACCCGGCCGATCACCACGTAGTGGTCCCCTGCCTCGTGGACGGCTTCCAGGCTGCAGTCGATCCAGGTGAGGGCGCCGTCGAGCAGCGGCGCCCCGGACGGCGCGGCTGTCCAGCCGACCCGCGCGAACTTGTCCTGGCCGCGCGCGCCGAACACCGCGCTGACCTCCTGCTGGTCCTCGGCCAGCACGTTGACCGCGAACCGGCCGACGGCGGCCAGCACCGGCCAGGTCCGCGACGTCTTCGCCGGGCAGAACAGCACCAGCGGCGGGTCGAGCGAGAGCGCCGCGAACGACTGGCAGGCGAACCCGGCGAGCGTGTCGCCGTCGCGGCCGGTGACCACCGTGACGCCCGTGCAGAAGTGCCCGAGCACGCTGCGGAAGGCGGTCTGGTCGACCGCCGCGGCCGTCATGAGCCCGGGGGCCGCGCGCCGACCGAGAAGTCGTGCCCCCACAGGGAAACCGCGGTGCTTTCGCGGGCGATCCAGTTGTCGTCGTCGACCTGACGGCCCTCACAGCCGAACTCGACGTCGAAGCCGCCGGGGGTCTTCATGTAGAACGACAGCATCAGGTCGTTGACGTGCCGGCCGAGCGTGGCCGACATCGGCACCTTGCGCCGGATCGCGCGGTCGAGGCACAGGCCGACGTCGTCGGTGTTCTCCACCTCGACCATCAGGTGCACGATCCCGGACGGCGTCGGCATCGGCAGGAACGCCAGGCTGTGGTGGCGCGGGTTGCAGCCGAAGAACCGCAGCCACGCGGGCGGGCCGTCGGCGGGCCGGCCGACCAGCTGCGGCGGCAGGCGCATCGAGTCCCGCAGCCGGAAGCCGAGGACGTCCCGGTAGAACCGCAGCGACGCCTCGTCGTCCTTTGTAGACAAAACCACATGGCCGAGACCCTGCTCGCCGGTGACGAACTTGTGGCCGTACGGGCTGACCACGCGCCGGTGCTGCAGCGCGACGCCGTGGAACACCTCCTGGGTGTTGCCGGACGGGTCGTCGAAGCTGATCAGCTCGTCTACACGCCGGTCGGCCAGCTCTTCGGGCGTGCCCTCCTTGTAGGGCACGGACGCACTGTCCAACCGCGACCGGATCTCGGCCAGTTCGCCCGCGTTCGCCGCCTCCCAGCCGGTGACGGCCAGGCGATCCGCGGAGCCGGGTGAGATGACCAGGCGCGCCGGGAAGTCGTCCATGCGCAGGTAGAGCGCGTCGGGGTTGGTGCCGGTGCCTTCGACCATGCCGAGCACCTTGAGGCCGTATTCGCGCCACGCGGCCATGTCGGTGGCTTCGATGCGGAGGTAGCCCAGTGACCGGATGCCCATCAGGAGCTCCCGAGGAAGTCGAGGGCCAGCCGGTTGAACTCGTCGAACTTCTCCAGCTGGGCCCAGTGCCCGCAGCCGCCGAACACGTGCAGCTGCGCGCGCGGGATGGTCTTCAGCGCGAGCAGGGCGCCGTCGAGCGGGTTGACGCGGTCCTCGCGGCCCCAGATCAGCAGCACGCGCTGCCGCAGGCGGTGGGCCTCGCGCCAGAGCATGCCTTCTTCGTACGTTTCGGGCCGGGCGAACGACATCCCCATCGCGCGCATGGCGGCCAGGGACTCGGGGGTGTTCGCCGCGGCGAAGCGTTCGTCGACCAGCTCGTCGGTGATCAGCGCCTGGTCGTGGACCATGATGCGCAGGAACGCTTCCATGCGTTCACGGCTGGGTTTCGCGCCGAACTTGCCGAGGTTCTTGACCCCTTCGGTCGGGTCGGGCGCGAAGACGTTCACGCTCAGCCCGCCCGGTCCCATCAGGACGAGCCGCCCCGCGCGCTTGCCGTGGTTCAGCGCCAGCCGGACCGCGGCGCCGCCGCCCAGGGAGTTGCCGACGAAGTGCGCGGTCTCGATCTCCAGCGCGTCCATCAGGCCGGCAACGGCGTCCGCGCTGTGGCGGAAGTACTGCGGGTGCTCGACCGGCTTGTCGGAGCGCCCGAACCCGGGCTGGTCGACGGCGATCGTCCGGTAGTGCTTGGCCAACTCCGGCAGGTTGCGCCCGAAGTTGCTCCACGCCGACGCGCCGGGCCCGCCGCCGTGCAGCAGGATCACCGTCTCGGCGTGTTCGGCGCCGGCCTCGTGGTAGTGGAGCTTGAGACCGCCCGCCTGGACGTACTTGCCTTCGGGAGCGGCCATCAGTACATCGCGTTCTCGACGGGGAGCCCGAAGGCGCCGGTGCCGAACATGACGTACGCGCGCTCGGCGTCGTTGGCCGCGTGGACCCGGCCGGCGTGCGCGTCGCGCCAGAAGCGCTGGATCGGCGTGCCGCGCTGGATCGCGCGGCCGCCGGAGTTCTCGAAGAGCCGGTCGATCGCGCTGATCGCGCGTTCCGTGCCACGCACCTGGTCACGCCGGACACGCAGGCGCAGATCGCTCGGCAGCCGTTCCTCGCGCTTGGCCAGCTCGTACAGCTCGTCGATGTTGCGGGTCAGCTGCAGCCAGGCGGCGTCGATTTCGCTGGCGGCTTCGGCGATCCGCACCTTGGCGAACGGGTCCTCTTTGGACTGCTCACCGGCGTACGCGGCGCGCACGCGCTTGCGCTGGTGCTCCACGTGCGCGTCGTAGGCGCCCTGCGCCATGCCGATGATCGGCGCAGTGATCGTGGACGGGTGCACCGAACCGTACGGCAGCCGGTACAGCGGCCCGGGGTTGACGGCCTGGCCCGGCACCTTGCACTTCGACGTCGCGATGAAGCTCAGCGCGCGGTGCTGCGGGATGAAGACGTCCTCGACGACGATGTCGTTCGACCCGGTGCCGCGCAGGCCGACGGTGTCCCAGACGTCCACAATGGAGTAGTCCGCGATCGGCAGGAGATAAGTGCAGAAGTCGACCGGCTTGCCGTCCTTGAACGCCGGTCCGCCCAGCAGCACCCACGTGCAGTGGTCACAGCCGGAGGAGAAGCTCCACCGGCCGGAGAGCCGGTAGCCGCCGTCGACGACTTCGGCCTTGCCCATCGGGGCATAGGACGAGGAGATCCGCACGTCCTCGTCCTCACCCCAGACCTCCTGCTGGGCCTGCGCGTCGAACAGCGCCACGTGCCACGGGTGGACGCCGAGGATGGAGGCGACCCAGCCGGTGGACCCGCACGCGCTCGCGATCAGCTTCACCGCGGTGTAGAAGCTCACCGGGTCGGCTTCGAAACCGCCGTACGGCTTCGGTTGCAGCAACTTGAAGAACCCGGTCTCCTGCAGGGCCTTGACGGACTCCGCCGGCACGCTCCGCGCGTCCTCGGTGTCCTGGGCCCGTTCCCGCAGGACCGGCAGGAGGTCCCGGACCCCGGCGATCACCTGCTCGCTCATGCGCAGTCCTCTCTCGCGTTCACTCCGGCAAGACTAGAACACGTTCTCGTTTTTGTCGAGAACGCCCTGCGCCAGAGCGCTGTTGATCCCCGCCCTGCGGCCGGAAAACACACAGTCGGCCAGGGACAGCCCGCTCACGTACGACCTGGAACAGATTCCCACCGCGGTGCGGCCGGCGGCGTACAGCCCGGCGATCGGCTCCCCCGCCGCGCTCCGGACCGCGCCGGTGTCCTCGTCGACGACCAGGCCGCCGAGCGTGAGCATCGGCGTCGGGTAGCCGAGGTTGGGCCGCACGGAGATGTCGATGAGCGAGAACGGCGGGTTGTCCAGCCGGCGCGCGAACTCGGCGGGCTTGCCCATCGGGTCCTTCGCGCCGTGGTAGGCCTCGACGCTCGCGCGCAGGCCCTCGGCGTTGATCCCGGCCTTCTTCGCGACCTCGTCGAGGGTCGTGCCGGTGACCCGGCCGCGCCGCAGCAGGTACCGCAGCTGGAGGCCCTGGAACCACTGGCTCTGCTTGCCGCCGTCCCGCCGCGCCTCGGCCACGATCGGCGCGTCGACGAGCAGCCAGCCCTTCGCGCCGTGCTCCTCGATGAGCTTCTCCCCGACGGCGGCGCCGTACCGGGACTCGTCGATGACCCGGTTTCCCTCGGCGTCGACGATGATCCCGCCGAGGAACGCGCTCGGCGGCGTGACGAACCGCCAGGCGGAGATCCGGCCCAGCTCGCCGGTCGCGCCCCCGGCCTCGACGCCCATCCGGATGCCCGAGCCGTTGTCGGCGGACGTGCCGAGCGCGAGCCCGCCGCGGTAGGCGGGAGCGTGTTCACGCACCATCTCGCGGTCGGCGATGAACCCGCCCGCGGCGAGCACGACCCCGCGCCGGGCGGTGATCCGCAGCTCCCGGCCGTGCGCGCGTTCGATCCGTTCGACCCGGCGGTGCAGGGACTTCCGCAGCGACGGGACGTAGATGCCGGGTTTGGCCGCGTACTGCGCGAGCCGCCGGTGCCGGGCACGGACCCCGGCAGGCGCGTCGCGGAGGGTGGCGACGACGAGCCCGGTGACGCGGCCGTCGTCGTCGCGGACCAGGTCGCGGGCGTTGGTCTGGGTCAGCACCCGCACCCCGCGCTTCGCGACGGCTTCTTTGAGGCGGGTCATCAGCATCTTCCCGGAGGTCCCGGGGCCTTTGACGCGGTGGCCGCGCGGCGCGGGCTTCGCCGCGGCGCGGAAACCGCCGGCCGCCTCGCTGCCGGAGTAGTAGAGGTAGTGCCGGTCGCTCGGGTACGACGTCTTGTACGGGCACAGGCTGCCCTCGAACGGGACGCCGTTGCCCTCCAGCCAGGTGATCATCTCGCGGCTGCCTTCGCAGAACCGCGTCAGCGTCTGCTGCGAGACGACGTCCCCGGCTTCGAGCCGGAGGTAGGCGTACATCGCGTCGACGGAGTCGTCGACACCGGCGTCGAGCTGCTGGCGGGTGCCGCCACCGGCGTAGACCACACCGCCGCTGACCGCGCTCGCGCCACCGCCCGCGAACCGTTCGACGAGAATGACGTCCGCACCGGCGTCGGCCGCCTCCAGGGCGGCGCAGGCGCCGGCCGCCCCGAACCCCACGATCACCACGTCCGCGACGAGTTCGTCCATGGTCACCACCCTAGAACTGGAACACGTTCTCGTCTATGGTGAGCGAAAGCGGCTCTCAACTGGATACTCTTCAGGTGGAACACGTTACAAGCGAGGTGGCATGACGGAGCAGTTCGACGTTGTCGTCGTCGGCAGTGGCGCCGCCGGGATGACCGCCGCATTGGCCGCGGCCCACCGCGGTCTGAGCGTGGTCCTCCTGGAAAAAGCCCCCTGCTTCGGCGGTTCGACCGCGCGCTCCGGCGGCGGGGTCTGGCTGCCCGGGAACCACGCGCTGCGCGCCGCCGGGATCGACGAGCCGCCCGAGCGGGCGCGCGAGTACCTCGCTTCGATCGTCGGGGACGTCGTCCCGGCCGTCCGGCGCGACACGTTCCTCGAGCACGGCCCCGAGGTGCTGAAGTTCGTCTGCGACCACACGCCGCTCAAGTTCCGCTGGGTCCGGAACTACAGCGACTACCACCCCGAAGCCCCGGGTGGCCGCTCCGGCGGGCGTTCGGTCGAGCCGGTCGCCTTCGACGGGAAGCTGCTCGGTGACGACCTGGCCCACCTCGAACCGCCGTACAGCGCTCCCCCGCTCGGCGTGCCGATCACGCAGGCGGACTACCGCTGGCTGAGCCTGCTGGCCCGGCACCCGCGCGGGGTCGTCCGGCTGCTGTCGCTGGGCGTCCAATGGCTTGCCGGACGGCTGCGCGGGCAGCGGCTGCTGGCCATGGGGCAAGCGCTTGCGGCCGGCTTGCGGGTGGGCCTGACCAGGGCGAACGTCGAGGTCCGGCTGAACACGCCGCTGGTCGATCTCCAGGTCGAAGGAGACCGCGTCACCGGGGTCGTCACCGCCGACGGAGTCATCGAAGCCCGGCGCGGCGTGATCCTCGCCAGCGGCGGCTTCGAGCAGAACCTCGAGATGCGCGAGAAGTACCAGCGCGCGCCGATCGGCACCGAGTGGACCGTCGGCGCGGCCGCCAACACCGGGGACGGCATCACCGCCGGCCTCAAGCTCGGCGCCGCGCTCGACCTGATGGACGACGCCTGGTGGGGCCCGACCCTGCCGCTCACCGGCGGCCCGTGGTTCGCCCTCGCCGAGCGCTCGCGGCCGCGCTGCGTCATGGTCGACGCGCGCGGCGAGCGGTTCGTCAACGAGTCGGCGCCCTACGTCGAGGCCGTGCACGCGATGTACGGCGACGGCGACGGCCCGGGTGAGCACATCCCGACCTGGCTGGTGTTCGACCAGCGGTACAAGGACCGGTACATGTTCACCGGCATCGGGCCGCGCCAGCCGCTGCCCGGCCGCTGGTTCAAGGCCGGGATCGCGGTGAAGTCGGGCTCATTGGCCGGCTTGGCCGCGAAGATGGACGTCCCGCCCGCGGCCCTCGAAGCGACCATCACGCGCTTCAACGGCTTCGCGCGCGCCGGCGTCGACGAGGACTTCCAGCGTGGGCTCAGCAAGTACGACCACTACTACGGCGATCCGCGCACCAAGCCGAACCCGAGCCTGGGCCCCCTCGACAAGGCGCCCTACTACGCGGTGAAGATCGTGCCGGGCGACCTGGGGACCAAGGGCGGGCTGCGCACCGACGAACACGCACAGGTCCTGCGTGAAGACGGTTCGGTGGTGCCCGGGCTGTACGCCGCGGGCAACGTCAGCGCGGCCGTGATGGGCCGGACGTACGCCGGGCCGGGCGCGACCATCGGCCCGGCCATGGTGTTCGGCTACCTTGCGGCGACGCGGCTGGCGCACGAAGATCAAGGGACCACGGGAGGCGAGCGATGACGCAGGAGTCCGTACGCACGATCTACGCCGGTGAGCCGCCGACCCGGTTCGCGCGCGGCTGGCACTGCCTCGGCCTGGCCGAGCGGTTCCGCGACGGGAAACCGCACGCGGTCACGGCGTTCGGCACGAAACTCGTCGTGTTCGCCGATTCGAAGGGCGAGCTGAACGTCCTCGACGGCTACTGCCGGCACATGGGCGGCGACCTCACCCAGGGCAGCGTCAAGGGTGACGAGGTCGCCTGCCCGTTCCACGACTGGCGCTGGAACGGCAAGGGAAAGTGCGTCTCGATCCCTTACGCCAAGCGGGTTCCGCTGCGCGCGCGGACGCGGTCGTGGACGGCGTCCGAGCAGAACGGCCAGCTCATGGTCTGGCACGACCCCGAGGGCAACCCGCCGGCCGAGGAGCTGGCGATCCCGAAGATCGAGGCGGCCGACAGTCCCGAGTGGAGCAACTGGACGTGGGACTCGATCTTCATCGACGGCTCGAACTGCCGCGAGATCATCGACAACGTCGTCGACATGGCGCACTTCTTCTACATCCACTACGCCTACCCGACGTACTTCAAGAACGTGTTCGAGGGCCACATCGCGACGCAGTACCTCAACACCAAGGGCCGCCCGGACAGGGGCATGGCGTCGAACTACGGCGGTGAGGACAACCTGCTGCGGTCGGAGGCGTCGTACTTCGGGCCGTCCTACATGATCAACAAACTGGTGAACTCGTTCCAGGGCTACGAAATCGAGAGTGTGCTCATCAACTGCCACTACCCCGTGACGCCGACGTCGTTCGTGCTGCAGTACGGCATGAAGGTCAAGAAGCAGCACGGGCTCACCGACGAGCACGCGGACAAGATCGCCGCGAAGCTGGCCAAGGGCATCGGCGCGGGATTCCTGCAGGACGTCGAGATCTGGAAGCACAAGACGCAGATCGACAACCCGCTGCTGTGCGAAGAGGACGGTCCCGTCTACCAGCTTCGCCGCTGGTACCAGCAGTTCTACGTCGACGCCGCCGACGTCACCGAGGACATGACCCGGCGTTTCGAGTTCGAAGTGGACACTTCGAAGGCGAACGAGGCGTGGGCGGCGGAGGTGGCCGAAAACCTCGCCCGGCAGAAGACCGAGGCGGAAGTGTGACGACCGCCGAACAGACGGAGTTCCTCACCGGCGGGCTGCGGCCGCACGAGTGCCGCAGCTGCGGGACGTGTGTGCTGGTGAAGAAGAACAGCATCCAGCACACGAGCATCCAGTGGACCTCGCGGCCGGCCGAGACCTGCCCGGTGTTCGCCGACGCGGACGGGCCGTCGGCGCTGCTCGACACGTGCCCGAAGCTGGCGGACAGCATCGGCGACGCGGTGCGCGAGGGCTCGCTGGCGGTGGCCGATGGGTGAGCGCGTCTACACGCTCACGGTCGCCGACGTCGTCGTCGAGACGCCGGACGCGCGGTCGGTGGTGTTCGAGATCCCGCCCGAGCACGCTTCGGCCTTTTCCTACACGGCGGGGCAGTTCCTGACCTTGCGGATCCCGAGCGACCGGACCGGCTCGGTGGCGCGGTGCTACTCGCTGTCCAGCGCGCCGCACGAGAACCGCGTGCAGGTGACGGTCAAGCGGACCGACGGCGGGTACGGGTCGAGCTGGGTCTGCTCGTCTTTGAAGCCGGGGATGCAGGTCGACGTGCTCGCGCCGGCCGGGGTGTTCTGCCCGACGTCGGTGGACGAGGACTTCCTGCTGTTCGCCGGCGGCAGCGGCATCACGCCGGTGATGGCGATCCTGAAGACGGCGCTGGAGCAGGGGTCCGGGCGGGTGGTGCTGGTCTACGCGAACCGTGACGAGAGTTCGGTGATCTTCGCGGGCGAGCTGGCGTCGCTGGCCAAGCGGTACGGCGATCGGCTCGTCGTGGTGCACTGGCTGGAGAGCGTGCAGGGCCTTCCGGACGTCTCGCAGCTGCGCGGCCTGGCCACGGCGTATACGTCGCACGAGGCTTTCCTGTGTGGTCCGGCGCCGTTCATGGCCGCCGTGCGGGAGGCGCTCGGGCAGCTCGGGGTGCCGCGGGAGCGGGTGCACGTCGAGAAGTTCACGTCGCTGACCGGGAACCCGTTCGAAGACGTGGCCGAGGAGCCGGTCGCGGAATCGGACGAAGCGCCCGCGTCGCTGACGGTGACGCTGGACGGTTCGACGCGGTCGTCGGCCTGGCCGCGGCAGCGGAAGCTGCTCGACCACCTGCTGGACGCGGGCATGGACGCGCCGTACTCGTGCCGCGAGGGACAATGCAGCGCGTGCGCGTGCCGGATCGTCTCGGGTGCGGTGAAGATGCTGCACAACGAGGTCCTGGACGCCGAGGACATCGCGGACGGCATCGTGCTGGCCTGCCAGTCGCTCCCGGTCACCGACGACGTCGAGATCAGCTACGAATAGGAGTTTTCGGGTGCTCATCGATCCCGCGGTCGCCATCGGCGCCGAGATCGGCGAGGTGAACTTCGCCTGGACGTCGTCGGACGTGCTGCTGTACCACCTCGCGCTGGGCGCCGGGCCGGACGAGCTGCAGTTCACCTACGAGCAGGACCTGGTGGTGCTGCCGACGTTCGCGACGGTCGCGGCCAACCTCCGGGTGTTCGACCCGCCGGCGGTGTCGTTCCCCGGCGTCGAGATCGACCTGGCGAAGGTGCTGCACGGCAAGCAGGAGATCACCCTGCACCGGCCGATCCCGACGTCGGGCGAGGCGGTGGCCCGTTCGCGCGTCGCGGACGTCTTCGACAAGGGCAAGGCCGCGGTGGTGGTGCAGGAGGTCGCGGTGACGTCGTCGGCCGGCGATCCACTGTGGACGGCACGCTCGAGCATCTTCGCCAGGGGTGAAGGGGGTTTCGGCGGGTCACGGGGTCCGTCGGACCGCCTCGAGTGGCCCACCCGGGCGCCGGACTTCGTGTTCGAGACGCCGACGTTGCCCCAGCAGGCGTTGCTGTACCGGCTGTGCGGCGACCGGAACCCGCTGCACGCGGACCCGGCGTTCGCTCTTGCCGCGGGTTTCGACCGGCCGATCCTGCACGGGCTGTGCACGTACGGGATCGTCGCGCGGGTGCTGGTCGACGAGCTCCTGGACGGCGACCCGGCGCGGGTGGCGTCGTTCGGGACGAAGTTCGCCGGCGTGGTGTTCCCCGGCGAGACGCTGCGCACGCGGGTGTGGCGCGCGGACGGCCGGCTGCTGGTGACGACGTCGGCGGTCGAGCGGGACGACGCGCCGGTGCTGGCCGACACGGTGCTGTCCACGATCTGATCTCCCGGCCGGGCGCCCGCTAACGTGGAGGGGTGACTTCGGAATACTTCGTGGTGCGGGGAACCGTCGAGCCGGGTGACCAGCGCGGCCGTGAGCTGGGGTTCCCCACGGCGAACATCGCACTGAGTGACCAGTCCGGCTCGGTCGGCGACGGAGTGTGGGCGGGCTGGGTCCGCCGCGCCGACGGAACGCACATCCCGGCGGCGATCTCGGTCGGCCGCCGCCCGACGTACTACGGCGCGGACGGCTACCGCCTCCTGGAGGCGCACCTGCTGGAGTTCACGGGCGACCTGTACGGCGAGACGCTGGTGGTGTGGCTCGGGTCGCACCTGCGGGAGCAGCAGGCGTACGCCTCGGCGGAGGATCTGATCACGGCGCTGAAGAACGACATAGCGGCGGCCACCCGCTGGACCACAGCCCACCCGGCAGCCGGCCTGCCCGCCGCCACGGAATCTCCCCTCGGCGAGGTCCAGCAAGTCACCCCCTAACTCCCGCCCTTCTTCACGCCCCGCCGACGATCACGCCGAGCGAGATGCCCCTGGGATCACGCGAGATACCCCTCCAGTCACGCGAGATACCCCTCGGGTCACGCGAGATCCGGCCAGACCAGCCGGGAACCGCCGCTGAGCACGCGAGTCCGGTCTCCAGACACGCGAGTTCCGGCCCCGATCACGCGAGACCCGCCCCCAATCACACGAGACTCCCCTCGGCGCACGCAAGATGCCCCTCCAAGCACGCGAGATGCCCCTCGGGTCACGCGAGATGCCCGCCCCGACACGCGAGATGCCCCGCGGCGCACGCGAGGTCTGGCCGAACCGTCCGGCAACCGCACCTGGGCACGCGAGTCCGGTCTCCAGTCACGCGAGTTCCGCCCCCGATCACACGAGACCCGGGCTCAATCACGCGAGTTCCGGCCCCGATCACGCGAGACCCGGCTTCGATCACGCGAGTCCCGGCCCCCGTCACGCCGCCTCCGGCGAACCGCCCCAGCTCACAAAGCCGAAGCCAGCAGCATGTACCCCATCCCCGCCCCCATGACAGCCCGGCACACCGCCCGCGACGCCTCCCCGGCCCCCGCGGACACCACGACCGATCCCCGCACCGCGAGCACCCCCGTCCGCGCCGCGTCGAACACGAAATACCCCGCCGCCGCCACCGCGACCGCCGGAAGCGCCAGCCGAGCCGATGGGTCCATCGTCAACCACGGTCCGTGGGCCATTCCGCCGTGGGGCATCGCCGTCACCATGTACAGCATCGCCGCCGCCGAAAGCGCGTGGTGGGCGCATGCCTCTCCGCGGCGCCAGGCCAGCGTGAACCAGCCCGCCGTCAGGGCCAGGACCGCTTGCCAGCCCGCCGCCGGGATCGGGCCGCCGATCGGGGAGAACATCGCCACCATCGCGACCACCAGCAGCAGCTCGGCCAGGTCGCCGTGCCGGACGCCCGCGCCGAGGCGGCCGTAGTCGAGGCGGGCCAGCCGGCGCAGGCACGGCAGCGCCAGCAGTGCGAACACCGCCGTGAGCGCCCAGTCCATCCCTACGAGCAGCCGCACGAGGGGGCGCGGGGGTCGAGCGGCTCCGGCATGGCGACCTCACTGTGCGTCGTGGGTGGTCCTTCAACCGTGACAGCCCACCCGATCGCGCACCAGCCGTCAATGAGGTGACACCGCTGACCCACAAGGGCGACTACCCGTCGCTCGTCAGCACCAGCCCGCTTGTCGGCACGCCCGTCCCCGCCGTCACCAGTACCCGGGACGCGCCCGTGACCTGGTTGACCGCCGTGCCGCGGAGCTGCCGGACGCCCTCCGCGATGCCGTTCATGCCGTGGATGTACGCCTCGCCGAGCTGCCCGCCGTGCGGGTTCAGCGGCAACACGCCGTCCAGCTCAAGAGCACCCTCGGAGATGAAGTCCTTCGCCTCGCCGCGGCCGCAGAACCCCAGCTCCTCCAGCTGCATCAGCACGTACGGCGTGAAGTGGTCGTACAGCACCGCGACGTCCACATCGGACGGCCCCAGCCCGGACTGCCCCCACAGCTGCCGCCCGACGACGCCCATCTCCGGCAGCGCCGCCAGGTCGTCGCGGTAGTAGCTGGTCATCACGTACTGGTCCGGCCCGCTCCCCTGCGCCGCCGCCGCGATCACCGCCGGCCGGGACGCCAGGTCGCGGGCCCGGGCGAGGCTCGTCACGACCAGCGCGACGCCGCCGTCGCTCTCCTGGCAGCAGTCGAGCAGGTGCAGCGGCTCGGCCACCCAGCGCGACGCCTGGTGCTGCTCCAGAGTGATCGGCCGCTCGTGGAACCACGCGTTCGGGTTGGTCGCCGCGTGCTTGCGGTCGATCACCGCGACGCGCCCGAAGTCCTCGCTCGTCGCGCCGTAGTCGTGGAGGTACCGCTGCGCGACCATCGCCACCGTCGCCGCCGGGGTCGCGATGCCCATCGGGTAGTGGAACGCGTTGTCCACACCGGACGAGTTGACCTGCCCCGCCGCGGCCGAGGACACCTGCCCGAAGCGCATCCCCGAGCGTTCGTTGAACGCCCGGTAGGCGACCACCACGTCCGCGACGCCCGTCGCCACCGCCATCGCGGCCTGCTGCACGGTCGCCGCCGCCGCGCCGCCGCCGTAGTGGATGCGGCTGAAGAACTTCAGCTCGGGAATACCCAGTTCCCGCGCGACGGCGATCTCCGCGTTGCCGTCCATCGTGAACGACACCAGTCCGTCCACATCGGACGGCGAAAGGCCCGCGTCCGCCAGCGCGTGCGAGATGCATTCGGCCGCCAGCCGCAGTTCGCTGCGCCCGGAGTCCTTCGAGAACTCCGTCGCGCCGATGCCGGCGATGGCCGCCTTGCCCGAGAGCGTCACGGCAGGGTCACCTCCACGGTCCCGGCGACGTGCTCACCGAGCGAGTCCACTCCGGACACTGACACGACGACGTCGTTGCCCTCACGAGAAACCACGCGACCGGTGAACGTCAGGGTGTCGTAGGCGTAACACGGCACGCCGAGCCGGATCTTGATCGACCGGATCAGCGCCTCCGGCCCGGCCCACGCCGACACGAACCGCTGCACCAGGCCGGTGTCGGTCAGGATGTTGAGGAAGATGTCCTTCGAGCCGCGCGCCACCGCCGAGTCGCGGTCGTGGTGCACGTCCTGGAAGTCGCGGGTCGCCAGCGCCGTGCTGACGACGAACGTCGGGGTCGCCTCGATCGTCAGCGGCGGCAGCTCCGTTCCTTCGACGACGGTCATCGCGCCACCTTCCACGCCGGCAGGGTCAGCTCGTCGTCGACCTTGACGAACGCCGCCACCACGGGCAGTCCGATGTGGACCTCCTCCGGCGCGGCGTCCAGCAGCTCAGCCATGACCCGGACTCCTTCTTCCAGCTCCACCAGCGCCACGACGAACGGCAGGTCCTTGCCCGGCACCGGCGGGTGGTGGTGCACGACGTAGGAGAACACCGTCCCGCGCCCGCTCGCGACGACGTAGTCCGGCTTCGAGTCCAGCGATCCGTCGGGCGGCATCGGGCCCGGCGGGTGCCGCAGGGTCTCGCCCCACCGCTGGATCCGCAGCTCCCCTTCCCGCAGACCGTCCCAGAAGAACTCCGTGTCGCGGCTGATCACCGGCCGCAGCACCGGCGCGGGCGGCGGCTTCGGCGCGGGCGGCCGGAACTTCAGCACCCGGAACATCATCTCGGCGACGGCTTCGTCCTCGACGTACCACCGCACGCGCGTGGTGACGAACCAGCCCTCCCCCAGCGCGGTCCTCTTCGGCCCGACAACGCTTTCGAGCGCCGTGGCCGCAGTGACAGTTTCACCGGGACGCAGGTAGCGGTGGTAGGTCTGCTCGGAGTTCGTCGCGACAACCGAGGTGAACCCGGCCTCGTCGAGCAGCTCCATCATCAGGCCGAGCGGGTCGTCGGTCCCGCGCGGGACGTTCAGCCCGCCCATCGTCCACACCTGCGCCATCGCGGGCGGCGCGACCAGTCCCTTGTGGACGCTCGCGGCGGCGAACTCCGGGTCGGTGTAGACCGGGTTGTCGTCACCGATCGCCTCGACCCAGTTGTTCACCATGGCCTGGTTCACCGGGTCACGCGCCTGGCGCGGCGCACACTCGCCGCGGGCGGCGACCTTCTCGGCGGCTTCGATGATGTCCTGGTCGTTCATCGTGGCACCCTCGGCAGACCCAGGCCGATCGAGGCGATCAGCTCCCGTTGGATTTCGCTGACCCCGCCGCCGAACGTCAGCACGATGTTGCGCTTCGCCGAGACGTCCAGCCACTCGGCCAGCTCGGCGGTGTCCGGATCGGACAGGTCACCGTGGCGCCCGACGAGCTCCTCGAGGTCACGGCCGATCCGCTGGATCACCTCGGAGCTGAACACCTTGGTCGCGGACGCGTCGGCGACCACCACCGGCGCCGTCGCCGACGACACCGCGACCTGCCAGTTCAGCAGCTCGTTCACCCGCGTCACCGCCCAGGCGTCGGCCAGCACGGCGCGCACGTCGGCCAGGTCGAGCAGGCCGTGGGCGGCCGCCCAGGCGCGGACGCGGTCGTGGAGGCCGCCGATGCGCCCGGCCGGGCCGAGCATGACCCGCTCGTGGTTGAGCTGCGTCGTGATCAGCCGCCAGCCCTCGTTTTCCTTGCCCACCAAGCAGTTCACCGGCACCCGAACGTCCGAATAGTACGTCGCGTTGACGTGGTGGGCGCCGTCGCAGGTGATGATCGGCGTCCAGGAGTAGCCCGGGTCGCTGGTGTCCATGATGAGGATCGAGATGCCCTTGTGCCGCGGCGCGTCCGGCGCGGTCCGCACGGCGAGCCAGATGTAGTCCGCGTCGTGGCCGCCGGTGGTGAAGATCTTCTGGCCGTTGACGACGTACTCGTCGCCGTCGCGCACCGCGGTCGTGCGCAGCGCCGCGAGGTCGGTGCCCGCCTCCGGTTCGGTGTATCCGATCGCGAAGTGGATCTCACCCGCCAGAATCCGGGGCAGGAAGAAGGACTTCTGCTCGTCCGTGCCGTACTGCTGCAGCGTCGGGCCGACCGTCTGCAGGGTCACCGACGGCAGCTGGACGTCGGCGCGCGCGGCTTCGTCGACGAACAGATGCTGCTCGACGCCGCCGAAACCCTGTCCGCCGTACTCGACCGGCCAGCCGACGCCGAGCCGGCCGTCGCGGCCCATGCGGCGGACGATCTCGCGGAACACCGGCCCGTGCCGCTCGGTCCGCATCGCGCGGCGTTCGTCGGGGCTGATCAGCCCGGCGAAGTATTCACGCAGCTCGCTGCGCAACTGTTGTTGCGCCGCGGTCAGTTCGACGTGCATCCGCTCACCCCGCCACTCGTTCGCCGAGCCTGCCGAGCCGGTGCGCGGCGCCGCCGAGCGCCCGGCCGAGATCCTTGACCGCCGACGAATACCGGTGCAGCGGATAGGTTTCGTCCACTCCGACCCCGCCGTGCAGGTGGTGGCAGGTCGCCAGCGCGACCGGCGCCTGCCCGGCGAGCCAGTAGGCGGCGACGTCCAGTTCGGCGTCCGCGTCGAGCCCCGAGGCGAGCCGCCACACCGCGGACACCACGGCCAGGTGCACGGTCCGCGCGGCGACGTAGACGTCGGCGATCTGGCCCGCCACCGCCTGGAACGTCGCGAGTGGACGGCCGAACTGCGTGCGTTCGCCGACGTGCTTGACGGTCAGCGCCAACGCTCCGGCCAGGAGGCCGTCCCCGAGGGCGAGTGCTCCGGCCAGCGCGAACCGATGCAGCACCGCGACCGCGCCGTCGTCGGCGAGCAGGTCGGCCTCTTCGACGGCGACGTCGTCGAGCCGCACGGTGCATTCGGGCGTCCCGGCCGAGTTGCGCGACGGCACGAGCGTGACACCGTCGGCGTGCGGATCGACCAGGTAGACGGCCGTGCCGTGCGCGGTGGTCACCGGCGTCAGGATCCGCGTGGCCTCCGCGGCGTACGGAACCGCCGTCTTGACCCCGCTGAGCAGCCACTTCCCGTCGCCTGCCCGCGCGGTGGCCGCGGGCGAGGCGACCAGCGGCGCCGACGGCTCGTGCAGGGCCGCGGTGAGCAGCGCCTCCCCCGCCGCGACCGGCGGCAGGAGCTCCGCGCGCTGCCGGGGTGTCCCGAGCGTCTCGACCGGCAGGACGCCCAGGGCCAGCGCGGCGTAGGCCGGCACCGGCGCGGCGGCGCGGCCGGCCTCGGCCAGCACCTGCGCGACCTCGGCCACCCCCAGGCCGTCGCCTTCCAGGTCGGGCGGCAGCGCCAGGGCCAGCAGGCCTGACGACGCCAGGGCGCGCCAAGGGTCGTCGTCCGTGCCGAGCACCTTCGCGGCGAGTGCGGCGACCTCGGTCTGCGTATCGTCGAGAGTGAAGTCCACGCCTGTCCTCCGGATCGGCGCAATACTGAAACCTGTTCTAGTCTTAACCGGAAAAGGCCTGCACGGCAACCCCCGCGGAGGAGCAGGATGGCGGTGACCGACCCCGGTGGCGCGCGCCGCCGCCGGCTGATCACCGCGCCGCCGACCGCCGGGGTGCCCGAACCGGTGCCGCTGGAGCTGCCCGGTCGCGGGCGGACCGTGGTGACCGACGTCGGCCCGCGGGACGCGCCCGCGCTCGTCCTCCTGCATTCGGTCGCCTGCACAGGCTTGCTGACCTGGTACCCGACCCTGCGGCAGCTGGCGCGCCACCACCGGGTCGTCGTGTTCGACCAGCGGTGGCACGGCCGGGGTTACCGCTCACCCGAGTTCCGGCTGGCCGACTGCGCCGAAGACGTCACCGCGGTCGCGGACGCGCTGGGCATCGATCGGTTCGCGCTCGCCGGGTACTCGATGGGCGGGATGGTCGGCCAGCTCGTCGCCCACGCCGAACCAGAACGTGTTGCCGGTTTGGTGCTCTGCTCGACCGCGAGCAACTTCGGCCGCGGGCTGCGGCAGCGGGTCGCGCTCGACGTCTTCAGCCGGACGCTGCGGCAGCTCCGCGAGCGCGTGAAGCTGCCGGTGGTCACCGAAGCGATGCCGCGCGCCCGCGTCGAGGACCGCCGGTGGGCGCTGCGGGAGTTCCGGTCGACCACCCCGTGGGAGATCGCGGTCGCCGTCGACGAGATCGGCCGGTTCGACTCGACGCGCTGGCTCTCGACCCTGCGGCTGCCCACCGCTGTCGTCGTGACCACGAAGGACCGGTTCATCGCACCCGAGCACCAGCGGTCGCTGGCCCACCGGATCCCGGGCGCGGCGACCTACGAGGTCGCGGCCGGGCACGCCGCCTGCGTCCTGGCCGCCGACCGCTGGGTGCCCGCCCTGCTGGCCGCGGTCGCGTCCGTGCACACCCCTTGAGAAGGAGCTCACGATGGGACGGTTCAGCCTGCCGGAGGAGAAACCCGGCGGTCTCGACTCGCCCGTGACGGCCAAGGTCATGAAGTACGGCGCGAAGGCCCAGGTGGCGGTCTTCCGGCTGACCGGCGGCCGCGTCGGCAGCACGTGGCGGGTCGGGGCGGGCTTCCGCAAGCCGGTGCCGACGCTGCTGCTGGAGCACCGCGGCCGCAAGTCCGGCCGGCTGTTCACCACCCCGCTGCTCTACCTGCGGTCCGGCGCGGACGTCGTCATCGTCGCTTCCCAGGGCGGGCTGCCGCGGCACCCGCAGTGGTACTTCAACCTGCTGGCGCGCCCCGAGACCCGCATCCAGCTCAAGGGCCGTCGCGACGTCCCGGTGACGGCCCGGGTGGCCGAGGCCGAGGAACGCGCCGAGCTCTGGCCACGCCTGGTCGAGCTCTACGCCGACTTCGCGAAGTATCAGGCGTGGACCGACCGGGAGATTCCCGTGGTGGTGCTCAGCCCGCGGCCTTGAGCAGCTCGGCCAGCGCCTCCGGCAGCGCGTCGGCGAGCGGCCACAGGTCCTTGACCAGCTCCCGCGCGCCGAGCAGGCCGACGTGCACCTTGCCCGCGTTGGACAGCACGGTGACGTTCAGCCCGGCGCCGTGGAAGACCGGGCCGAGCGGGTAGAGGCCGGTGATCCGCGCGCCGAGCAGGTACAGCGGCATCGGCGGGCCGGGCACGTTGGAGACGACCAGGTTGTGCACCACCGGGTGCTTCTCGGCCAGCCGCAGCGCGGAGTAGGCGCGCACGGCCATGCCGAACGCCGTCGCCGCGGAGAACTGCGCCCAGTCCTGCAGCATGTCGGCGTCGATGTCGTAGTGGTGGTCCTTCGACAGCCGGTTGGCCTCGGCGAGGAAGAACACCCGCGCGGCCGGGTCGGCCAGGTGCGTCGGCAGGGACGCGAAGAAGGCGGAAACCTTGTTGCTGCCGTGGTCGCGTTCGGTGCGGTCGTGCACCGACACCGGCACGGTCGCGACCAGCGGGTCGTCCGGTAGCTCGTCACGCGCCTCGAGGAACTCGCGCAGGGCGCCGGCGACGAGCGCGAGCACGACGTCGTTCACCGTGACACCGAAGGCGTTCTTGACCTCCTTGACCTCGTCGAGGTCGAGCTGGGCGAACGCCACACTGCGGTGCCCGGTGATCGTGCCGTTCAGCGACGTCCGCGGCGCGGTGAACGGGACCGGCA
Organism: Amycolatopsis sp. NPDC104819; assembly: GCF_055583145.1. NCBI lineage: Bacteria > Bacillati > Actinomycetota > Actinomycetes > Pseudonocardiales > Pseudonocardiaceae > Amycolatopsis > Amycolatopsis sp. NPDC104819. Next base: position 547,001 of record NZ_JBVJON010000006.1, read on the forward strand.
TCCCCTTGCCGCGCATGGTTTTCCCGAGCCAGCGCGGCACGAGCCCCACCAGGTCCGGCAGCAGCCGCGCGACCTCGAGAGGCCGTTTCGCGAAGCTCTCGACGCCGGTGCGGAGCAGGTGCAGCGGCGACGGGATCGCGGAGTTCTGCCGCTGCTCGACCTCGGGCATCGGCGCGTCCGGCTCGAGCCCGGCCAGGTAGGTGATCAGGCTGGCGCCGCTCACGCCGTCGACGCTCGCGTGGTGCATCTTCAGCAGCACGGCGATCTGGCCGTCGGCCAGGCCTTCGATGACGTAGAGCTGCCACAGCGGCTGGGCGCGGTCGAGCTGCTGCCCGGCGATGTGCGCGCACAGCTCGGCCAGCTCGGCGCGGTCGCCGGGGGCCGGCACGCCGATGCGGTGCACGTGGTGGTCGAGGTCGAAGTCGTCGTCCTCGATCCACACGGGATGCCCGACGTTCCAGAGCGGATTGTGCAGTTTGCGGCGGAACGCCGGGATCACGCGGACCCGTTCTTCGAGCTTTTCCTTGAGCTTCGCGAAGGTGTAGCCGCCGGGGACGGTCGAGCCGTCGAGGGTCATCAGGCCGCAGACGTGCAGGACCTGGGACGACGTCTCGAGGTAGAGGAAGCTCGCGTCGAGGCCGCTCAGTCTCTGCATGGTCTGCATGCCGCCAGCGTAAGCCACTTCCGGTGAGCGGCGCGTCACCCTACTCGCCGGTATCATCACGGGGGTGCAGCCGAACTTCCTGATCCGCCGCGCGGTCCAGCTCGGCCTCACCGCCAACGCGCTCCGCCCCCTGCGAGCCCGCTCCACGACCATCCCGGTGTTCTTCGCCGGCTGGCTGACCGGGGAGCTCGCGCCCCAGTTCCTGGCGCTGACGGCGGCGGACACCGCTGTGCACGTGGCGCGCCACGGTGTCCGCGACCGCTCGACGCAGGCCGGGCTCGCGATGGCGGCCGCGTCCGCCGCCGGGCTGGCCGCGCTGATCCGGACCGGGCACGGCGCCCGCGACGAGATCGAGAAGGCGCTGGCGTCCGCGCTGGGCGAGGACTACGCGGACGAGCTGGGCCGCTCCGATCTCGGCCTGCCGTGGGGCGAGCTGGCGCTGCCGTTCCGGATGGGCGCGCCGGACGTCCGGGTCGACCGCAACATCGCGTACGCGCCGGGCGGCAAGCGCTTCCTGCTGGACGTGTACCGGCCTGCGACGCCGGTGACCGGCGCGCCGGTGCTGCTGCAGGTCCACGGCGGCGCGTGGGTGATCGGCAACAAGGAGGAGCAGGGCCGGCCGCTGATGCGCTACCTGGCGCGTCGCGGCTGGGTGTGCGTCGCGATCAACTACCCGCTCTCGCCGACGCACCGCTGGCCGGCGCACATCGTGGCGGCGAAGCAGGCGCTGGCGTGGATCCGCTCTTCGATCACCTCGTACGGGGGCGACCCGGGTTTTGTGGCGGTGACGGGCGGTTCGGCGGGCGGGCACCTGTCGTCGCTGCTGGCGTTGTCGCAGAACGACCCGGCGCTGCAGCCGGAGTTCGAGGACGTCGACACGAGCGTCCAGGCGTGCGTCCCGCTCTACGGGGTGTACGACTTCGCGGCGACGTCGGGATCGCGGGCGAGCCAGTACCGCCTGGAGAGCCTGCTCGCGCGCCGGGTGTTCGCGGCCGACCGCGACCCGGTCCGGCACCTCGACGACTACATCGCGGCGTCACCCCTGGACCGGATCACGTCGGAGGCCCCGCCGTTCTTCGTGATCCACGGCCGCGACGACTCGCTGGTGCCGGTCCGCGAGGCACGCGAGTTCGTGCGGCGGCTGCGGGAGAAGTCCCGGCAGCCGGTGGCTTATGCGGAGCTGGCGGGGGCTCAGCACGCGTTCGACGTGTTCACGTCGGTGCGGAGTGCGCATGTGGTGCGGGGCGTGGCGCGGTTCCTGGACCACACCTACCACTCCTGGAAGGCCGAGAACCGGTAGGTGCACCAGACGTGCCTTCTTCTGCCAACACCACCTCGAGCCTTACGCGACATATGTCATACTAGATTTATGCGTGTCACGTGCGCTCTGGTCCAGCTGGCCTCCGCTTTGTTGGCCAACCCCACAGAACGGCACTGGGGCTACGAGCTCTCGAAACGCTCCGGCGTTCGGTCCGGCGCGATGTACCCACGCCTCACCCAGATGCTCGAGGCAGGCTGGCTGACGGATGGCTGGGAGAGCAAGCAAGAGGCCGGCAGCAGGCCACCACGCAGGTACTACACCGTGACAACAAAGGGCAAAACCGAACTCGGCGCAGTTCTGTCACAGGCCGAGCAGGATCACCGCTTCCGCAGCCTCGACTTGGGGTACGCATGACAGCGGAATTGCTGGGCCAGATAGCCGACTGGGGCCTCTCGACAATCTTGACAACCGCAGTCATTTTCGGACTCTTTCCCAAGCTTGTCGTACACGCACTCGCATTGATCTACCCCAAGGAGCATCCTCGCCGCCTCGAACTCTGCGCCGAATTCGAAGTCGTTCCTCGCAAGGAGCGCCTCATCTGGGCGGCCGAGCAGATCGCCACTGTCCTGTTCGACGGAATTCCTGCTCGATTCAGAGAACTGAAGATTCGGCGACGACTTCAACGGAAGAGTGATGCAACCAGCACATCGCACCATGCTCTTATCACGCCAGTTCTCGAAGAAAGCCGTCGCGCCCTCGAAGCGCTGAGCGCTGAGTATCGATCCTTGAACAGAGAATTCTTCCCCACTGACGTTTTCGAGGCAGTCGCCAACCCGGATCCGGCTTTCAGCAAGATGCTGACTGCAGACCTCAACGCGACCCGACAGTACTATTTTCGAGGCTTCTCCGGCCGCCACGCGGCCGCTCGATTGCTGATCACGGGCGCAGAGCGAGAAGTCCGCGTGATCATCGCGGACCCGAGGGATGCCAATTCGGTCAGCGGACGCCTTCGATACCTGTTGCGACATGAATCCATGACTCTGGATTACGAGCAGATCCAAAAGGGGCTCATGGAAGAGATCCATGTCGGCCTGGTCGGACTGTTCCTGGCCCGAAGCCGGTGCGCACAAGTTGACATCACCGTGGTCGCGGACCCATCGCTGGACCGGCTGGAGATGTTCGACGACAGCGTTTGGGTGGGACTCTACAGCGACGCTCGCGGGGCGACCAAGCTGTATCCACGCACACTACGGTTCGCCGGAGTCTCCTATCTTTACAGCCTTGAACGAGCCGAATTCATCCGAATCTCGGGGTCCCGTTCCGGGCGCCACTTCCGCCTCACGTCGGCAACCACCCGGTCAGACTTCATGGCACTCCTCGAGAAGATCACCGGATCCGCATGTTCCGAAGAGAGATTTTGCGAACTGGAGCGTAAATTTCACGTCTTCCGCGAAGAATCCGGCGAAACCGTCCGGTTTGGCATGTGAGGCCACGAAAGGAGGCGGCGGGCCGAACGAGCCGATTCCCCAGGCACATACCGTCACGATCGGGCTGCGCTCGGACGCCGGCACGCGCTTCGCCGCGGTAGTAGTGGCCGGTCAGTAGGCCAGGTCCACGAGGCTCGCCGAGGGTGGGCCGTCCATGCGCCACTCCCCACCCACGCGGATGAAGCGGTACCAACGAGCGTCGCGGCCGTAGCGCAGCTGCAGCTCTCCCTGCGTCATGCGGTTGCGCCACGCCTTCGGGGTTCCCGGCAATCTCGCGTCGGCCAGGACTGCCCGCGCCTCCGCCAGCGGGCCCGGCCCCGGTTGCCACGTCTCGCGAACGACCGCCAAGCCGCCGCGGCCCGCTTCGCGCCAGGCCTCGGCCCAGCGGACCAGGTCCCGCAGGGGCACGCCGGCCGCCGTCGCCAAAGCGGTGAATTCTGAGCCGGAGCGTCCTGCCGCGCGCCGGGCGAGGTCTTCCTCGAACGTCAGCTCCGCTGCCGTCGCGCCGCCGACCAGCAGGTCGCGGGCCAGGGCCGCCGCGTCCGCGGCCAGGCTGGACAGCGCCGCCGCCGTCCAGCCGGTGCTGGGTGGCGGGTCGAGGTCGAGGACCGCCGGCGATCCGGCGACCCGCGGGGGCGGCGGCAGCTCCGGGAGCACGCCCAGCCGTCGCGCGTAGGCGGCTCGCGGTGTCAGACCCTCGTCCACGGGCTTCGGGAGCTTCGGTTTCTCGCCGCGCGCCGGCGCCCGGCGGGCGCGCAGCTCGGCCAGGACGTCCGCCCGGGGACGTCCTCGCAGCAGGAACAGGGTGAACGGGTCGCGGTCGACCTCGTCGGCGACCAGGTAGTACACCGCGGCGACGTGCTTGCACGGGTTCGCCGAGTCCGGGCACGAACACCGCGGCCGCAGGTCACCCGGGCCCGGCAGCAGGTCGGCGCCCGCCTCGCGGGCCTGCTCGGCGAGGGCGCCCGGCAGCTCGCCGTCGAGCAGGGCCGCCGCGTGGCCGAGCTGCGTGCCGACGACGCCGAGCAGGGTGTCCCATTCGCCGTCGGTGAAGGTGCGCATGGTGATGGTGACCTTGTAGGGCTCCGGACGGCTGCCGCGCACCCGGGCGGTGACCGCCCCGGCGGCGACGTGCAGCTCGCTGACGGTGCCCTTGCGCGCGTACGTCCGCCCGCGGGGCAGCCGGTTCGGGTCGAGCTTCGCGCGCTGCTCCAGGGCGTCGACCCAGGCCCGGCCCCACCAGGTGTGGCCGAAGTTCCGCCGCGGGGACATCACCCGCTCCCGAGGCGCACGAGGTCGGCGAGCGCGTCGTCGGACAGTTCGGTGATCCAGTCTTCGCCGGCGCCGACGATCGACTCGGCCAGCCCGCGCTTCTTCTCCAGCACCTGCGCGATCCGCTCCTCGAGCGTGCCCTCGGCGATCAGCCGGTGCACCTGGACCGGCCGGTCCTGGCCGATGCGGTAGGCGCGGTCGGTGGCCTGGTCTTCGACCGCGGGGTTCCACCAGCGGTCGTAGTGGATCACGTGGGTGGCGCGGGTCAGGTTGAGGCCGACGCCGCCCGCCTTGAGCGACAGCAGGAAAACCGGGATCTCGCCGGCCTGGAAGCGGTCGACCATGTCCTGCCGCTTGGCCGGCGAACTCTCGCCCGAGAGCAGCTCGGTGGGCAGGCCGCGCTCGGACAGCCGCCGTTCGAGCAGCCGGCAGAGCTGGACATACTGGCTGAACACGAGGACGCTCTCGCCCTCGTCGAGGATGACGTCGACCAGCTCTTCGAACGCGGCGAGCTTGCCGGAGCGCCCGGTGAGCCCGCCGTGCGGCTCCTTGAGGAACTGCGCGGGGTGGTTGCAGATCTGCTTGAGCTCGGTGAGCAGCTGGAGGACCTGCCCGCGCCGCTTGATGCCTTGCGTCTCCCGGATTTCGGCCATGTTTTCCCGGACCACGGCTTCGTAGAGGGTGGTCTGCTCGGCGGTGAGCGGGACGAACCGGTCGGTCTCGGTCTTGGGCGGCAGCTCCGGGGCGATGTCCGGGTCGGACTTGCGGCGCCGGAGCAGGAACGGCCGCACGGTGGCGGCCAGCCGCTCGGTGACGGCCTTGTCCCGGTCGCGCTCGATCGGCCGCGCGACGGTGCGGCGGAAGCGGTCGAGCGGGCCGAGCAGGCCGGGGGTGGTCCAGTCCACAATGGACCACAGTTCGGTGAGCCGGTTCTCGACGGGAGTGCCGGTGAGGGCGACCTTGGCTTGCGCGGGGATCTTGCGGAGTTCTTTCGCGGTGGCGGACAGCGGGTTCTTGACATGCTGAGCCTCATCGGCGGCGACGAGGCCCCAGTCCACTTCGGACAGTGTTTCGCGGTCACGGCGGAGGACGCCGTAGGTGGCGAGGACGACTTCGTCGGGAGCGAGGTCGTCGAGGTGGCGGCTGCCGCCGTGGAAGCGGCGGACCGGGATGTCGGGAGCGAAGCGGGCGAATTCGCGTTCCCAGTTGCCGAGGAGGGAGGTGGGGCAGAGGACGAGGGTGGGGCCGCCGGGTTGCGGGAAGCCGGTTGGGGGCGCGGGCTCGGCAGGTGGCATCGAATCCGCCGCGGGCTCGGCGGCTGACACCGACTCCGATGCGGGCTCCGGGACATGCTCCGGCGGCAAGCCACCGGCTGGTTCCGGATCGGCGGCGGATCGGGGAGCTTCGGCGGCGGAATCGGCCGGTAGCGCGGCGGCAGGATCGGTCGAGCCGCCGACAGATGGCACCTCGGCGCCGGGATCGGCCAGGACCGACTTCGCGCGCGACCGTTTTGATCCGGCCGCAGGCGCGCCAGGCGGCTTGCCGATCGGCCCTGACTCGGGCGGCGCGAGTTTGCCCGGCACTTCGGCGACCTGCCCAGCCTCAGGCGACGCGAGTTCGTCCCGCTGCCTGCCCACCCCTCGCGGCTCGGGGCGTGCCTGCGCCAGGGCTCGGCGGTGCAGGTGCAACGCGATCAGCTGGATCGTCTTGCCCAGGCCCATGTCATCAGCCAGGCACGCACCCAGACCCAGGCCCGTCATCGTGGCCATCCACGCCAAGCCCGCCTGCTGGTACGGCCGCAGCGTCGCCTGCAAGCCCGGGGGCACCGCCACCGCCGCGCCATCCCGGTCCCGGATGCGTGCGGCCAGCCCTCCCAAGACCGGTGGGGCTGCGAACTCCACCCGTTCGCCGTCCAGTTCCAGCTCGCCCGTCAGGGCCGCCGCCAGGGCTTCGCCCGCCTCGAGCTTGCGGGTTCGGCCTCGGACCCGGGCCAGCAGCTGGGGGTCGACCCGCACCCACTGCCCGCGCAGCCGGACCAAGGGGCGCTTCGCCTCGGCCAGGGCCGCCACCTCGGCCTCCGTCAGCTGCTCGCCGCCCAGGCTGAGCTGCCAGCGGAACTCCAGGAGGCTTCGCAGCGCGAACTCCGCCTCCGTGACGCTCGCCGGGGCCTGGGTCGCGCTCGCCTTCGCCTTCACCTCGCCCGCGAACAACCCCTTCGACCAGAGCACCTCGATGCCGGCGCCGCCGAGGTCGCGGGTGCCGTTCGTCAGGAGGTCGACGACGTCGTCGTCCGACAGGGGCAGCTCTGCGGGCGCCGCTTCGGCCAGCGCCCGGCTGAGCGGGGCCCAGGCTCGCGCGCCGCGGCGGAGGCCGAGGAGGAGCTGGGTCTCCACCTGGTCGCCGAGGCGGTTCAGCACCGCGTCCGGCGCGTCCCACAGCGTTGACGCCTCCACCACCAGGCTCGGCTCCGCCATGCTGCGCACCGCCAGCACCCCGGCGAACGAGTCGTCCTCCCGGCCCTCGACCCGCAGCAGCACCTGCACCCCGCGGGGCTCGCGCGCCTCCAGCTCGGCCAGCCAGGCCGCGGCGTCCGGGCCGAGCAGGGCCGGTTCGCGCGTCGCGAACGCGGGATCGCCCGCCCCAACCGGCGCCGCCGGGCTGCGGACCAGCAGGTCGGCGGTCGCGTCCCAGAGGGCGCGCACCAGGGAGTCCGGTGAATGCAGGCGGATGCGCTTCAGCCCGGTCAGCGGCAGCGCGTACGCCTCGGGCGGCAACGCGCCGGCCAGGCCGCGCAGCAGTTCTTCGTCGACGGCGTCGAGCGGGCCGATCCGCCAGGCCGCCGCGCCGCCCGGGGACGCCGCGGGCCGCAGCCGCCCGCGCGCGACGAGGTTCACCCCCGCGTTGACGGCCGCCGACCACGCCGCGACGGCCGGGCTGGCGTCCTCCCCCACCGCGAGCAGCCGCGGCAACGCGCGTTCGAGCGGGACGAGCTCGGCGTCGACCTTCGTCCGCGCGAACTTCGCACCCCGGGGCAGCACGAGCTCGATCGTGGTCCCGCCGGCCACGTCGTCGCCCCACAACGCCAGCACGCCTTCCCGCGGCGGATCCGCGGGAAGGTAGGTGGCCTGGGTGTCTGCGCTGAACTCCACGACCGCAACGCTAGAACACGCCCCCGACAGTTTCGGGCCCGGCGGCACGAACGGTCCTTTCGCACCGTCTCACGAGAAGACTCACGAGGAGACTCAGCGGGGCAGCCCCAGCAGCCGTTCCGCCGTCAGCGAACGCAGCACCTGCGTCGTGCCGCCCGCGATCGACAGGCAGCGCGTCAGGAGGAACTCGTGCTGCCGGGGATCACCCGCGACGAGACCGCCCGCGCCCGCCAGCTCCAGCGCGAACTCCGCGACGTCCTGCCGGTGCTGCACGCCGAGCAGCTTCCGGACGCTCGACTCCGCGCCCGGATCCTGCCCGCCAAGCTGCCGCAACGCCGCGCGCAGGTCCAGCACCGAACCCGCCACCCCGAAGGCCACCAACGACCCGAGCCGGTCCAGCGCCACGTCGTCCAGCGCCGAGGCGTCCACTGTGGACACCAGTGACTGCACGCTCTCGCCGACCGCGGACCCGCTCCCGAGGGCCACCCGCTCGTTGGCCAGGGTCGTCCGCGCCAGCCGCCAGCCGCCGCCGGGTGTTCCGACGACGTCGGCGTCCGGGACGAACACGTCGTCGAGGAACACCTCGTTGAACACGGCCTCGCCGGTGATCTCGCGCAACGGCCGGGTCGTGATGCCCTCGGCGCGCATGTCGACCAGGAAGTACGTGATCCCCTTGTGCTTCGGCACCTCCGGATCGGTGCGCGCCAGGCAGATCCCCCAGTCGGCTTCGCGGGCGAGCGACGTCCACACCTTCTGCCCGGTCAGCCGCCAGCCGCCGTCGACGCGCCGCGCGGCCGTCAGCAGCGCCGCCAGGTCGGACCCGGCGCCGGGCTCGCTGAACAGCTGGCACCACGTGAGCTCACCGCGCAGCGTGGGCCGCGCGAACCGCTCGCGCTGCTCGTCGCTGCCGTGCTCGAGGATCGTGGGCACCGCCCACGCGCCGATCACCAGGTCCGGACGGCGGACCCCGGCCGCCGCCAGCGCGCCGTCGATCCGCAGCTGCGAAGCCGCATCGGCGCCCCGGCCGTAGGGCTCAGGCCAGTGCGGGGTCAGCAATCCCGCCTCGGCCAAGGCGACTCGCTGGTCGGAGCCGGAAAGCGCGGCGATCCGCGCCACCTCGTCCCGCAGGTCAGGATCGTCTCCGACGTCGACGCCGAGCGTGCGTTCGGTCCCCTCGAGCGCCAGCGAAGCCGCCCGACGGCGCCACGACCCGCCGAGCCATTGCCGCAGGGCGACAGCGCGGCGCAGGTAGAGGTGGGCGTCGTGCTCCCAGGTGAACCCGATCCCGCCGAGCACCTGGACGCAGTCCTTCGCGTTGGCCACGGCCGCATCGAGGGCGACGACGGCCGCGCTCGCCACCGAAAGCGGGTGCCGCCCGGACGCCGCGTCCCACGCCAGCGCTTCGGCCGCTTCGGCGCGGCACAGCATCTCCGCGCACAGGTGCTTGATCGCCTGGAACGCGCCGATCGGCCGGCCGAACTGCTCGCGGACCTTGGCGTACTCGACCGCGACGGTCAGGCACCGCCGCGCCACGCCCGCCGCCTCGGCCGCAGCCAGGGTCGCCGCTGGCGCGACGACCGGTGGCAACGTCAGGACGTCGGCACTCCCGGAGAACCGGACGCGCGCCAGCGGGCGCGAGAGGTCGAACGGCGTCAGCGGCTCCACGGTCAACCCGGGTGTCCCCGGCGCGAGCAGCACGTGGCCACCGTCGACCGGCACCAGCAGCCAGGACTCGGGAGTGGCTCCCGGCACCGGCCCGGAGACGCCGTCGACCAGCTCGTCCAGCAGCACCGCGACCGTAGCTTCCCCCTCGGCGACGGCCGCGAGCAGCTCCTTCGCCGAAGGAACCTCAGCGAGCAGCAGACCGGCCAACGCGGTGCCGAGCACCGGACCGGGAACGAGTTCTTCGGCGGCCGCGGCCAGCCCGGCGGCCAGATCGGCAAGGGTGCCGTCGGCCCCGCCGACCGCCGCGGGCAGGGCGACCCCGAAGAGGCCGAGATCGGCGAAGCCGGCGGGAACCCCCGCGGCAGCACCGGTTTCCGCCGCCCGCACCGCCTCTCGCGGGTGGTGCGCGGCCGACCAGGCGTGGATCGCCGCGGCCAGCGCGGCCTGTTCCTCGGTGAGCGCGACCGGCATGGGCCCTCCTCGCGGTAAGAACACTACTCACGAGTGTAGAACGTGTTACAGTTTTTCGACCAGTGGGTCATTGGTTGAACGTTTCGCCAGGACAGGTACTCTACGTCGTGAACTGGAACAAGTTCCGAAGGACGGGGGAACACCGATGCCCGGCAAAGCCAAAGCGCCGGTGAAGGCACGCGGCAACGGGCTGAGCGCGATCGGAGCCGACGAACTCGGCTCGGCCGCCCAGCGCGACCGCCGCCGCCGGATCATCGACGCGACCCTCGCCCTGGCCTCGAAGGGCGGGTACGACGCCGTCCAGATGCGGGCCGTCGCCGAGAAGGCCGACGTCGCGCTCGGCACCCTGTACCGGTACTTCCCGTCGAAGATCCACCTGCTCGTCTCCGGGCTGGCGCGCGAGTTCGAACGCGCGCAGGAGAAGCTGGAACGCCAGGCCATCCCGGGCGACACCCCGGCCGAGCGGCTGATGTTCGTGCTCGGCCGCAACACCCGGCTGATGCAGCGCGACCCGCACCTCACCGAGGCGATGGTGCGCGCGTTCATGTTCGCCGACACCTCCGCCGCCGCCGAGGTCGAGCAGGTCGGGCGGCTGATGGAGAACATGTTCGGCCAGGCGATGGGGATCTCCGACCCGACCGAGGCCGACCGCGACATCTTCCACGTCGTCGCGGACGTCTGGATGGCGAACCTGGTGGCCTGGGTGACCCGCCGGGCGTCGGCCGCCGACGTCGCGAACCGGCTCGAGCTGTCGGTCCACCTGCTGCTCGACAAGTGATCCCGACGGCCGCGGTCGCCGTGGCCCACAGCCGGCTGCACCGCGCCCTGGAACCCTCACCGACGAGCGGATGACCGACTGGGACCAGCACGTCGACTACCGTGACGGGAAGCTGTCGAGCACGGTCTTCGCCCGCTGGCGCGAGGTCTGGATCCACGCCGTGGACCTCGACGTCGGGGTCGGCTTCGCCGACTGGCCGGCGGACTTCTGCGGCCACGCCGTGGAGTTCCTCCAGGACCGCCTGCCCGACGGCGTGGCCGTCTGCGACGGCGACCGGCGCTGGGGCGAAGGAGACGCCGAAGTGACCGGGACCGTGCGCGAGCTGGCGGCGTGGCTGTCCGGGAGGGCCGGCGGCGAAGGCCTGACCGGCGCCCTCCCGGAGCTGGGCCCGTGGCCGGTCAGCGGTGCTCGGCCACCACGGCGGCCAGCTCGTCGAGCGCCTTGAGCGTCTCGGCCTCCGGCATCGTCTCCAGCAGGAACGTGTAGCGCTCGACGCCCGCCTCGCGGAAGCCGTCGATCACCTTGGCCTTCGTGTCACCGCCGAAAACGGCGAACTCGACGTCCGTGCGGCCCTGGTCGGCGAGCCAGCCGCGGACGCGCTTGGCCTCGTCGAAGTGCGTGTGACCGCGAAGCAGCCAGCCGTCCCCGTAGCGGGCGAGGCGGTTCAGGGCCGCTTCGCTCTCACCTCCGATGTAGATCGGCGGGTGCGGCTTGTGGACGGGCTTCGGCCAGGCGTAGATCGGGTCGAAGTCGACGTGCCGGCCGTGGAACTCGGCCTCGTCCTTCGTCCAGATCTCCTTGAGCGCGGCCAGCTGCTCGTCGATCAGCGCGCCGCGGGTCTTCGGGTCGGTGCCGTGGTTGCGCATCTCCTCGCGGTTCCAGCCGACGCCGACGCCGAACAGCGCGCGCCCGTCGGAGACCAGGTCGAGGGACGCGACCTCCTTGGCCGTGTGGATGAGATCTCGCTGGATCAGCAGCGCGATCCCGGTGCCGAGCAGCAGCTCCGACGTCGCGGTGGCGGCGGCGGTGAGCGCCACGAACGGGTCGAGGGTGCGCTTGTACTTCTCCGGCAGGTCTCCCCCGCCCGGGTACGGGCTCTCCCGGCTGACGGGGATGTGCGAGTGCTCGGCCAGGAACAGCGAGTCGAAGCCGCGCTCTTCCAGCGCCGCGCCCAGCACGTCCGGCCGGATGCCTTCGTCGGTCACGAACGTCGAGATCCCGAATTTCATACTCAACGACTACCACCAGGTTGACAGGTGGTGCAGGATGGAGTGATCTCATCATACGTTGAATAAGGGGGTAGTGATGGACGTTCAGGACATCGACTTCGAAGAGCTCTACCAGGGCGCCACCCCGATCGGGCGGAAGATGCCGTGGGACATCGGCGCGCCGCAGCCCGCCGTCGTCGCGCTGGCCGACGCCGGCGAGTTCACCGGCGAGGTGCTCGACATCGGCTGCGGCCTCGGCGACAACTCGGCGTTCCTCGCCTCCCGCGGCCTGCACGTCACCGGCCTCGACGGCGCGCCCTCGGCGATCGAGCAGGCCCGCACCCGCACCCCGGACGTCACCTTCGCGGTGGCCGACGCGACAAAGCTCGAAGGCTACGAAGGCCGCTTCGACACGGTCCTCGACAGCGCGCTCTACCACTGCCTGTCCGAAGACCAGCGGCGTCAGTACCTCGCGGCCCTCACCCGCGCGACGCGGCCGGGCGCGCGGCTGCACCTGTTCGCCTTCTCCCCCGACGTGCCCGACACGTTCCCGGCGCCGTACCTGATCAGCGAGGCCAACCTGCGCGAGACGGTCGGCAAGGACTGGACGATCGACCGGCTCGAACCGACCGTCTACACGACGTCGATGACCCCGGACGAGCTGCGCCAGAGCGTCCAGGTCGTGCTCGACACGGACGCGGCCGGCCTGGCCGGGATGAACACCGACGCCGACGGCCGGGTCCTCGTCCCGGTCTGGCAGCTGGCGGCGACGCGCCGCTGACCTCGGGCGCGGGGGGTCAGACGTTGCGGCGGTACTGGCCCCCCACCTCGAAGAACGCCTCGGTGATCTGGCCGAGCGAGCACACCCGCGCCGCGTCCACCAGGACACCGAACAGGTTGCCGCCGCGCGTGGCCGCCTCCTTCAGCGCCTTCAGCGCCTGCTGGGCCTCCTCGTGGTGGCGGTTCTTGAAGTCCGCGAGCCGGTCCAGCTGCGACTTCTTCTCCGCCTCCGTCGCGCGCGCCAGCTCGACCTCGACGTCGTCCTCACCCTCGCGCGGGTTGCGGAAGGTGTTGACCCCGACGATCGGCAGCGAGCCGTCGTGCTTCTTGCGCTCGTAGAGGATCGACTCGTCCTGGATCTTGCCGCGCTGGTAGCCGGTCTCCATCGCGCCGAGCACGCCGCCGCGCTCGGAGATCCGGTCGAACTCGGCCAGCACGGCCTCCTCGACCAGGTCGGTCAGCTCGTCGACGATGAACGAACCCTGCAGCGGGTTTTCGTTCTTCGACAGGCCCCACTCCTTGTTGATGATCATCTGGATGGCCATCGCGCGGCGCACCGACGACTCCGACGGCGTCGTGATCGCCTCGTCGAAGGCATTGGTGTGCAAGGAGTTCGCGTTGTCGTACAGCGCGCAGAGCGCCTGCAGCGTGGTGCGGATGTCGTTGAAGCTCATCTCCTGCGCGTGCAGCGACCGCCCGGACGTCTGCACGTGGTACTTGAGCTTCTGCGACCGCTCGTTCGCGCCGTAGCGCTCCTTCATGGCCACGGCCCAGATCCGCCGCGCCACCCGGCCGAGCACCGTGTACTCGGCGTCCATGCCGTTGGAGAAGAAGAACGACAGGTTCGGCGCGAAGTCGTCGATGTCCATGCCGCGGGCCAGGTACGACTCGACGTAGGTGAACCCGTTGGACAGCGTGAACACCAGCTGCGAGATCGGGTTCGCCCCGGCCTCGGCGATGTGGTAGCCGGAGATCGAGACCGAGTAGAAGTTGCGGACGCCGTGCTCGATGAACCACTCCTGGATGTCGGCCATCATCCGGAGGCTGAACTCGGTGGAGAAGATGCAGGTGTTCTGGCCCTGGTCCTCCTTGAGGATGTCGGCCTGCACGGTGCCGCGCACGTTCTTCAGCGCCCACTCGCGCAGCTCGGCGGCCTCGGCGTCGGACGGCTCGCGCCCGTGCTCGGCACGGAAGGCGTCGAGCTTCTGGTCGATCGCGGTGTTGAGGAAGAAGGCCAGGATCGTCGGCGCCGGGCCGTTGATCGTCATCGACACCGACGTGCTCGGCGCGGTCAGGTCGAAGCCGTCGTAGAGGACCTTCATGTCCTCGAGCGTCGCGATGGACGCGCCCGAGGTGCCGACCTTGCCGTAGATGTCCGGGCGCGTGTCGGGGTCGTGGCCGTAGAGGGTGACCGAGTCGAACGCGGTCGAGAGCCGCTTGGCCTCGGAGTCGGCCGAGAGCAGCTTGAACCGCCGGTTGGTGCGGAACGGGTCACCCTCGCCGGCGAACATCCGCGCCGGGTCCTCCCCCTCGCGCTTGAACGGGAAAACCCCGGCGGTGTAGGGGAAGTAGCCCGGCAGGTTCTCGCGGCGCAGGAACGACAGCAGCTCGCCGGACTCGGTGTAGCGCGGCAGGGCGACGCGCGGGATCCGGTTGCCGGACAGCGTGTCGCGCCACAGCTGCGTGTGCAGCTCCTTGTCGCGGATCTTGACGACGAGCTCGTCCTGGCGGTACTCCTCGGCCAGCGCGCGGAAGCGCTCGAGGAGCTTTGCCGACTCGCCGTCCACTCCGGACTCCGCGGTGGCGAGCAGGCCGTCCAGCGCGTCGGTGGCCGCGTCCACCTTCGCCAGCTCGGCGCGGGTGGTCGCCAGCGCCTCGTGCTTGCGGATCGCGGCGACCTGCTGCCCGGTCTTCGTGTGGTAACCGCGCACGGTGTCGGCGATCTCGGCCAGGTAGCGCGCCCGGTTGCCCGGGATGATCGTGCTCGCGTCGGTCGACACCTTGCCCTCGACCACCGGCAGCGTGCCGGCCGAAACGGTGAGGCCGCGCTCGGCGAGCAGGCCGCGCAGGTGCTGGTAAAGCGCGGTGACGCCGTCGTCGTTGAACTTCGCGGCGCTCGTGCCGTACACCGGCATGTCCTCGGGACCGGAGTCGAACGCCTCGCGGTTGCGCACCAGCTGGCGCGCGACGTCGCGGCGGGCGTCCTCGGCGCCGCGGCGCTCGAACTTGTTGATCGCGACGACGTCGGCGAAGTCGAGCATGTCGATCTTCTCCAGCTGCGACGCGGCGCCGAACTCCGGCGTCATCACGTACAGCGACTGGTCGACGAAGTCGACGATCCCGGCGTCACCCTGGCCGATGCCCGGCGTCTCGACGATCACCAGGTCGAACCCGGCGGCCTTGCAGGCTACGATCGACTCGCTCAGCCCGGCCGGGATCTCGCCGGACGTCGTCCGGGTGGCCAGCGAGCGGAAGTACACCGGGGAGCCGTCGAGGCAGTTCATCCGGATGCGGTCGCCGAGCAGCGCGCCACCGCCCTTGCGCCGCGACGGGTCGACGGCGAGCACCGCGATCCGCAGCTTGTCCTCCTGGTCGAGGCGGAAGCGGCGGATCAGCTCGTCGGTGAGCGAGGACTTGCCCGAGCCGCCGGTGCCGGTGATGCCGAGCACCGGCACCTCCCGCTTGCCCGCGGCCTCGGTGAGCCCGGCGAGCAGCTCGCCGGAGAGCTGCTCCGCCTGCAGCTGGGTGATGACGCGCGAGAGCGCCGCGACGTCGCCGGAGAGCACCTTGTCCAGCGACGGGCCTTCGGCCGCGAGGTCGACGTCGCAGGCCTTGATCATCAGGTTGATCATGCCCGGCAGGCCCAGCTCGTAGCCGTCCTCGGGCGAGAAGATCCGGGCGACGCCGCGCGAGTGCAGCAGCTCGATCTCCTCGCGCACGATCACCCCGCCCCCGCCACCGAAGACCTTGATGTGCCCCGCGCCGCGCTCGCGCAGCAGCTCGACGAGGTAGGAGAAGTACTCGACGTGCCCGCCCTGGTAGGCGGAGACGGCGATGCCCTGCACGTCCTCGGCGATGGCCGCGGTGGCGACCTCGTCCACCGAGCGGTTGTGCCCGAGGTGGATGACCTCCGCGCCCTGCGACTGCAGGATCCGCCGCATGATGTTGATCGACGCGTCGTGACCGTCGAAGAGGCTCGACGACGTGACGAACCGGACGGGGTGCGCGGGACGGTGCAGCTCACTGCTCATCCTCCCAAAATACTTTGACTTCCTACTATTGGAAACCCGAGGACCAGTGACACGGCTCTCACGACCGCACGCGGGAGCCTTGACAAGACCCAGCTCGGCGCTATGTTTAACGAGTCCCTTAATTAACAAGGTGCTGAAATGACAACTGCCGCCGATGACCTGAGCCGCACGTTCTCGGCCCTCGCCGACCCCACGCGGCGCGCCATCCTCGCCCGGCTCTCGGCCGGCGAGGCGACCGTGAACGAGCTCGCCGAGCCGTTCCCGATGAGCCTGCCCGCGGTTTCGCGGCACCTGAAGGTGCTGGAGCAGGCCGGGCTCATCACCCGCGGCCGCACCCGCCAGTGGCGGCCCTGCCGGCTGGAGGCGAAACCCCTGGAAGACGTCGCCGACTGGGTCGCGACCTACCGCCCGTTCTGGGACGAGGGGTTCGACCGCCTCGAGGAACACCTGCGAACCCTGCAGCGCACGACCGAAGGACCCGAAGATGCCTGACGACGTCCTGACCATCACCCGTGTCTTCGACGCGACCCGCGAGCTCGTGTTCGGCGCGTGGACCGACCCCGACCAGCTCGCGAGCTGGCTGGGCCCGCACGGGTACACCGGCGCCGCCGTCACGCTCGCGACCCGGCCGGGCGGCGCCTGGCGCGCCTGCATCCGCGGCCCGGAAGGAGACGAGCACTGGATGCACGGCGTCTACCGTGAGATCACCGCCCCCGAACGGCTCGTGTTCACCTTCGCCTGGGACTCCGAGGGCGACCTGCGCGCCGAGACCCTCGTGACGATCGACTTCGCCGACCACGGCGGCAAGACCGAGATGACCTTCACCCAGAGCGGCTTCCCCGCCGCCGCCGACCGCGACAGCCACCAGGACGGCTGGACGTCGTGCTTCGAAGATCTGGCCGGCTTCATCCACTCCCGAGGAAAGGACACCCGATGACCTCGACCTTCGCCCTGCCCCCGATCGCCTCGCCGGAAGAGTGGCAGGCCGCGCGGGACGCGCTGCTCGCCAAGGAGAAAGCGCACATGAAGGCGGCGGACGCCCTCGCCGCCGAACGCCGCCGGCTGCCGATGGTGCCCTTCACCAAGCCGTACGTGTTCGACTCGCCGGAGGGCGAGCAGAGCCTGCTCGACCTGTTCGAGGGCCGGCCCCAGCTCGTCGTCTACCACTTCATGCTCTACCCGGGCAGCGGCGACGCGGTCTGCCCCGGCTGCTCGATGATCGTCGACAACCTGCCGCACCTGGCGCATCTGCACGCCCGGGACGTCACGCTCAAGGTCGTCGCGCCGGCCCCGCTGGCCGAGATCGAGCGGTTCAAGACCCGGATGGGCTGGGACGTGCCGTGGGTGTCCGCGAACGGCACGGAGTTCCCCGACGACTGCGGCGTCGGCAGCGCTTTCGGCGTCAGCGTGTTCCTGCGCGACGGCGACCAGGTGTACCGCACGTACTTCACCAGCGGCCGGGGTGGCGAGCAGTTCCTGGTGACGCACCGCTACCTGGACATCACGCCGCTGGGCCGGCAGGAGGCGTGGGAAGAGGGGAGCCACGGCGATGCCGGCCCCAGCTCCTGGTGGCGCCTCCACGACGAGTACTGAAAGTCGCGGGCCCGGGGCGCTTCCCCGGGCCCGGCGGCGTCAGCGCGACTTGGCCGCCCGCAGCGCGATCCACTGCCGCATCGCGTACTCGACCAGCGTGATCAGCGTCTGCTTCGTCGACTCGCGGTCCCGCGCGTCACAGCGGACGATCGGGATGTTCGGGTCGATCGACAGCGCCTCGCGCACGTCGTTGATGTCGTGCTCCAGCACGCCGTCGAACGTGTTGACGCCGACGATGTACGGCAGCCCCCGGTCTTCGAAGAAGTCGATCGGGGCGAACGAGTCGGCCAGCCGGCGCGTGTCGGCCAGCACCACCGCGCCGATCGCGCCGCGGACCAGGTCGTCCCACATGAACCAGAACCGCTGCTGCCCGGGCGTGCCGAACAGGTAGAGGATCAGGTCCGCGTCCAGCGACACCCGGCCGAAGTCCATCGCGACGGTGGTCGTCGACTTGCCCGGGGTGTGGTCGAGGTTGTCGACGCCGACGCTGGCGTCGGTCATCATCGCCTCGGTGGTGAGCGGCACGATCTCGGACACCGATCCGACGAACGTCGTCTTGCCCGCGCCGAAGCCGCCCGCCACCACGATCTTGGCGGATGTCATGGTCGGGGGCGCGGTGTCCCGCGGTGCCTTAAAGCCGACGGAGTCCACTCAAAACCCTTTCCATCAACACCAGATGTGCCTCGGCGCCGTCATTGCCCGTAATCGTCTTGTGCACCGTGACCAGCCCCGCGTCCGCCGCGTCGCTGATCAGCACCCGGGCCACGCCCAAAGGCACCCGCAAGGCCGACACGATCTCGGCGACCGAACGGGGGGTCCGGCACTCTTCCATGATCGAGACGCACTCGATCTGCTCCGCGGCCACCTCGGGGAAGCCACCGGTGGCAGCGTAGTCCTTCGCGGAGACCAGTGTCTCCAGCTCCAGGGCATAGTTCGCGCGGGTGCGGCCACCGGTCAAAGCGTACGGCCGGACGATCGCCGTCTGGTCTTCGGGAGCCGGGGGCTGTTCGAACACCGTGGGCATGACGAACTCGCCGCTGGGCGGGCCCGGGTCGAACAGGCCGCCCGGTCTGGGGCCGTCCCCGTCGGTACTGCCGGGTGGAGAGACTAAAGAGGTCACGGGATCTCCTTGGTCGGCCGACGGCGCGGGCGCCGTCGGTTCCGCGGCCGCGTGCGCACCGGCGGCCGGGGGTGGCGGGGACTCCTTGTTCTTCTTGCGCTTCCGGCGGGCACGGCCGGAATCCAGGGTGAACCCGTTGAGGACGTCGGCGAAGGTGCCGTCGTCCCCTGCGCCGGAAGCGGCGTTGTGCGCCTCCGGTGGTTCACCGAAAGATCCGGACCCCGTGCTCATCGCGCCATCATCCCACCGGTTCGCCGATCAGCGACCCACCCGAGCCCTGGAGCTGGGCGCGCAGCTCCGGGGTCAGGATCTGGCCGACCCGGTCGACGAGCATCGTCATCTCGTAGGCGACCTGACCGATGTCGCAGTTGGGGGCCGCGAGCACGGCCAGGCAGGACCCGTCGCTGATGGACATCAGCACCATGATCCCCAGCTCCATCTCCACGACGGTCTCGTTGACCGCCCCCGCCTCGAAGCACCGGGCCGCGCCCTGCGTGAGGCTGACCAGCCCGGAGGCGACCGCGGCGAGCTGGTCGGCCCGGTCCAGCGGCAGCCGGTTCGACGCGCTCAGCAGCAGGCCGTCCGCCGAGACGACCACGGCGTGCGCCACGCCCGGCACCCGCTCGGCGAAGTCGTTGATCAGCCAGCCGAACTGATTCTGCGTCGGCTGCGCATTACTCGGCGAGGTCATTCACCCTCCAGTGTCTCGTGGTTGGTCTCGGTCGCCCGCGCGGTGCGGTGGCGTCCGCGCTCGATGCCCTGCTGGAAGCTCCGCAGGCGGCCGCGCACGTCGTGGGCGTCACGTTGGGGTCGGGGGGCCGTGGCCCCGGTGGGCGGTCCGGCGCTGCCCGGGAGAAGCTGCTCCCCGCGACGGCGCCGGGGCAATCCTGCCGAAGTGAAGGTGGCGGGCGCCGACTGGGACACCGCTTGCACCGCGCGCCAGCCTTCGTCGGTGCCGAAGGTCCACTCCGCGGTGGCCTCCTCGGCGCGGACTTCCGGTGGGGCGGAGCGGCGGGACGGGAGCGCGGACGGCGGGGTGGCCGGACGGCCGGCGGGTGGCAGCTGGCCGGTGGTCGGGGGTGGCTCGGGAGGTGGCTCCGCGCCGGGTGACTGCTGCCTTGGTTGGGGGAGGCCGCCGGGTGCCTGGCTTTGCGGGAAGGGTTGGGGCTGGGGCAGAACCGGGCCGTTCGACTGGCCTGGCGCCGGTTGGAAGGCGTTCGGCTGCGGCTCGTCGGGCCGCTGGCCTGGCTGGGCGAGGCCGTTGGCCTGCCGGGAGCTTGGCTGAGGCAGGCCGTTCGGTTGCGCGGGCTGCGCCGCGGGTCCCTGTGAGCCCGGCTGCGGGAGGCCATTCGGTTGCCCGGCTTGCGCCGCGGGTCCCTGCGGGCCCGGCTGCGGGAGGCCATTCGGTTGCCCGGCTGGTGCCGCGGCGGGTCCTTGCTGGCTCGGCTGCGGCAGGCCATTCGGCTGCGGCGCGGCCGCAGGCGGCTGGAAAGCGCTCGGCTGCGAACCAGTGGGAAACCCGTGCTGGCCAAGGCCATTCGCCAGGCCGGCCCCCGGCTGTGAACCGGCCGCAGGTCCTGGCTGCGGCAGGCCGTTCGTCTGCGGCGCAGCCGCAGGCGACTCAAAGGCACCCGGCTGCGATCCGCCGGTCCCCTGCTGACCCGGCGACACCAAGCCGTTCGCCTGCCCAGCCTGCTCCCCCGCCCCTCGCTGGGGCAGAACCGGCGATCCCGGCTCCTGGGCCGCATCCTCGGCGGCCTTGCGGGCCTGCTGGCGACCTCGGGTCACGCCCTGCTGGAAGCTGCTGAGGCGGCCGCGGACGTCCGCCGGGTCGCGGACCGGGAGCTCGGGGCGGGCCGGGGCCGACGGGGTCTGGGCCGGTGGGGTCGACGTTGCGCTGCCCGGCATCAGCTGCTCGCCGCGGCGGCGGCGGGGCAGGCCCGCGTCGGTGAACGCCGTCGGCTCGGCCTTCGTCACCGCCTGGACCGTGCGCCAGTTCTCGTCGCTCGCGAAGTCCCAGCTGCGAGGCTCCTGCTGCTCCTGCGGCTCCTCCGCCGCCTTTTTCTCCACCGCCGGCGAAGCGGCGGCGGCCGCGGCCGGCTCTTCCCCGGCCGCCGGCTTGTCCTCGCGGAACCACGCCGACAGCATCTCGTCGAAAATCGGCGTCGTCTCCGAGCGGTCCGGCGCCGGGGCGGCGGCCGCAGGCGGCGGGGTGGCCGGGGTCGTCGTCGCCTGGCGCCACCAGTCGCCGAGCGTGATTTCGTTGGCGGAGAACAGGTCCTTGCCCGCCGGGAGGTCACCGGCGCGCGGGGGCTGCTCGGGCTGCGGGACCGGGAGCACGGTCGGCACCGGCGGCAGCGTCGGGCGCTGCGGCGGGGCCTCTTCGTCCTTCGGGATCGGGGCGAACAGCGCCGTCCCGGAGATCTCGAGGTCGGACGGCGGGCGCGGGGCCGTGGGGCCGTGGCCGTTCGCCAGCCCGGCGAGGTCGTTCGCCGACGGCCAGCGCTCCTCCCCCATCGCCGGCTGCGGCGGGACCAGCGGCCGCGGGCGGGAGTTGCCGTTGACCGGGCGGCGCGGCAGGCGGTTGCCCGCCGCCGGGCTCGCCGGGTGCTGCTGGGGCGAGCCGATCGGGCCGGTCACCGGGCCGTCGGTCACCGGCATCACCAGGTCCGGCGGGACGACGACGGTCGCGCGGACCCCGACGATGTCCTTGCCGCCGTGCAGCGAAACCCCGATCCGGTGCCGGCTGGCCAGCCGGCCGACGACGAACAGGCCCATCCGGCGCGACGTGGCCAGGTCGACCGACCCGGCCTCGGTCAGCCGGGTGTTCGCCTCGCCGACCTCGGCCTCGTTCATGCCGATGCCCTTGTCGAGGATGTCGATGTTGAGCGAGCCGTCCTCACCCAGCCGCGACGCCACCGTCACCGACGTCTCCGGCGCGGAGAACGCGGTCGCGTTGTCCAGCAGCTCGGCGACCAGGCGCATCAGGTCGCTCGCGGCGTACCCGACCACCCGGGCCGGGGGCGGCGGCTGCACCTGGACCCGCTGGTACTGCTCGATCTCCGACACCGCCGCGCGGAGCATGTCCGTGGTGCCGACCGGCTTCCCCGACCGGCGGCCCGGCTCGGCGCCGGAGAGGACCATCAGGTTCTCGTTGTTGCGGCGCATCCGGGTGGCGAGGTGGTCGAGCTGGAACAGCGTCGCCAGCTGGTCGGCGTCCTCTTCGTCCCGCTCCAGCTGCTCGATCAGCTGCAGCTGCCGCTGCACCAGGCTCTGGCTGCGGCGGGAAAGGTTGACGAAGACACTGCCGTAGCCGGTGCGCATCGCGGCCTGCTCGGTCGCGAGCCGCAGCGCCTGGTGGTGCACCTTGTCGAAGGCGCGGGCCACTTCGCCGACCTCGTCGTCGGTCCGCACCGGCACCGGCACGACGTCCGTGCCCTGCGCGCGGCCTTCCTGGATGTTGCGGACCGCCTCGGGTAGCACCGTCTCGGCGACGTCGAGAGCGCTGCGGCGCAACACCTTCAGCGAGCGCAGCAGCTGGCGGGTGATGAGGAAGACGACCGCGACCGCGAGCACCATGGCGGCGAACAGCAGCACCGCGAGCAGGCCCGCGCCGCTGCTGGCCTCGTCGACCAGCTCGGTCGACGTCGCCGACGCCGACGCGCCGAGCCGGTCGGCGACCTGGCCGATCTGCTTCCGCATCGCGGCGGACGCGGCGTTCCAGTCGGCCGCGTACAGCGCGCGGAAGGCGTCGTCGACGGCGCTGCTCTGCGCGTTTACGACCGACTCGACCATCCGGGCGCGGCTCTGCGCCTGGGTGCCTTCGGCGATCGCCGCGAAGTCGCGCTGCAGCGTGTCACCCGCCGCGGAGCGGAAGTCGACGAGCCGGTCGGCCAGCCGCAGCTCGGCGGCGCGGACGGTGGCCAGCTCGCTCGGCGTCAGCGACGCGCGGGTGATGCCGTAGGAGACCAGGGCCTGGCTGAGCGACACCTGCTCGCCCGCGACCAGCAGCTCGTGCAGCCCGGCGGGCGTGCCGCCGAGGGTGCCGTCGCCGGCGCCGGCCGTGGCGGCGGTGTCGAGGCTGATCAGCGCGCCGGTGACCCCGGAGTAGGCGGTGACGGCCTGGGCCGGGCCGAGCTGGCCGCCGTCGACCTGACGGCGGAGGAAGCCGAGGGTGCTGATCTGCGCGGTCGCCGCGCCGGCGGCGCCGGCCACCCCGGGTTCGACGTCGGCCGCGCGGGCCTGCGCCGAGGTGAACGGGTCGATCGCGGTGTCGGTCGCCTTGCGGGCCGCGGCCAGCTCGGGGGTGCCGCCGACGGTGCCGTCGGTCAGCATCGCCGCGGTGACCGTGCGCTCCTGCTGCAGCGCGGCGGTCAGCGCGCGCGTCTGGCCGCCGAGCGCGACGAGCCGGTCGAGCCGCTGGTACTCGTCCGAGCGGCTCACCTGTCCGGCGATCGTCGTGATGCCGAGCACCAGCGCGAGGACGATGGGCACGACGGTGACGGCCGAGAGCTTGACGGGCAGGCTCCAGTCGCGCCAGCGCACCAGCGCGCGCCAGGCCTCCTTGCCCTTGGACCGCCGGGGCGCTCGGCCGAGCAGCTCCCCCACGGGCACCTGACCTTCTCCTGCAACGGTCACGTGAGTGACTCCCTGTCCGGCGTCATGGATCCGCGTCGGCGGCGCGGCGTCGGTGTCCGCCCTCGCTCGCCCCCGGCTGCCCCGCTGTCCGCGCTGTCCGCGCGCCCGTTTCCGGGCAGGCACCGTCCCGGCGTCCCGTGCCCGGGACTCTGCACGTGCACGGCGCAACTTGCGTTCTGCACGGTCGTCGAGATCAACTTCATCGGTGCCAATCGATCACTGCGGTCTGCTGGGCCAAAGAATCGTACCCCCGCGGTCCTGCCGGTCAATTCTGTTCCCCGTTCGGTCACTGACCTGCGAAAAGTGCTTTCGGGCCCGAGGGTGGTCCGCGACATTCTGCCTCGCCGCCCCCGAAGAGGGAATTCCGGTTACCGGACGCGGTGCCAAGAGGCGTCCGGCCGTCACCCGATTAGCCCACCCAGGGCAACCACATCCCTCGGACGATCTACACTCGGTACCCCCATCGGGTGGGTCAAGTCTCAAGATGTGCCCGATGTTGTGGCGTTCACCCCCACCGTCGCCCGACCCGGTGATTTCTTTCGAGACCCCTGGTTGACCAGTGGATCTTCGCCGCCGCGCCCGCTCTCGAAGGACCCTCTCCCGCGCTACTGAACCCTGGCATGGACACCCTGAGTGACGAACGACTACACAGTCCTTGCAGGATTAGCTCGTTCGCCGCAACCCCGACACAAGACGACAACGTCGTGTCACAATTCTTCTCATCAATAGGGTGATCTGTCCGTGATCATGTAGCAAACGGGGATTCGACACTTTCGACAGGAAATCGAATACCGCGCGTTCCGGGAGCCTGCCCCACCCGGCCGCCTGCCGACTCGGCCGGACGGCCTAGTTACGATGTCCACTCGCAGTCCGCAAGGGCGGCCCGGCGCCCTGCCCGCAGGCGTCCCCGGGCCACCGCCGCCACGCAGGCATTCCGCCGGAGGCACCCATGTACGACGTCGCGCGCCCCGTGACGGGCAACGCCCTCGAGGAGACCGGTCAGCTGCCGGCCCTGTTCACCGGGGACCGCCCGTCCGGCGCCCACCGCCAACCCCCTCCCCGCACGGGGCCCGACTACGCCGGGATCCAGGCCGGCCCCGAGTTCGTCTCGCTGCGGCGGCGGTTCCGGGCGTTCGTCTTCCCGATGAGCTTCGCCTTCTTCGCCTGGTACATGACCTACGTGCTGCTCGCGGCCTACGCGCACGACTTCATGAGCCACAAGGTGTTCGGCCAGGTCAACGTCGGCATCCTGCTCGGCATCGGCCAGTTCGCCAGCACCGCGCTCGTCACCTGGCTCTACCTGCGCTACGCCCGCCGCCACCTCGACCCGCGGGTCGCCGAGCTCCGGGCCCGGGCGGGCCTTCCGGAAGGACCGCGCCGATGACCACCCTCGCCGCCGAAGGCACCCCCGCCAGCAACCCGATCGTCAACACGGCCGTGTTCGCCCTCTTCGTGGCGATCACGCTGTACGTCGTCTACCGGGCCAGCACCCGGAACTCCTCGACCGCGGACTACTACGCCGCGGGCAGCGCGTTCACCGGCCGCCAGAACGGCATCGCGCTCTCGGGCGACTTCCTCTCCGCCGCGTCGTTCCTCGGCATCGCCGGCGCCATCGCGATCCACGGCTACGACGGCTTCCTCTACTCCATCGGGTTCCTCGTCGCGTGGCTGGTGGACCTGCTGCTGATCGCGGAGCTGCTGCGCAACACCGGCCGGTTCACGATGGGCGACGTCCTGAGCTTCCGGATGAAGCAGCGCCCGGTCCGCGCGGCGGCGGCGACGTCGACGCTGGTGATCTCGTTCTTCTACATGCTCGCGCAGATGGCGGGCGCCGGCGGCCTGGTCGCCCTGCTGCTCAACGTGCACTCCAAGCTCGGCCAGGCGCTCGTGATCGGCGTCGTCGGGCTGGTCATGGTGCTGTACGTGCTGGTCGGCGGGATGAAGGGCACCACCTGGGTGCAGATCATCAAGGCGACGATCCTGCTGCTCTGCGGTGTGCTGCTCACGGTGTTCCTGTTCGGCAAGTTCGGCTTCGGGTTCTCGAACCTGCTGTCCTCGGCGGCCGACAACAGCCCGCTCGGCGACAAGCTCCTCGAACCCGGCGGCTCGTACGGCAAGAACGGCACCACCAAGCTCGACTTCGTGTCGCTCGCCCTGGCCCTGGTGCTCGGCGCGGCGGCCCTGCCGCACGTGCTCATGCGCTTCTACACGGTGCCGAACTCCCGCGAGGCGCGGCGAAGCGTCGTCTGGGCGACGGCGTGCATGTTCGTCTTCTACCTATGCACGCTCGTGATCGGCTTCGGCGCCGCCGCGCTGGTCGGCGCGGACGAGATCAAGGCCGCGCCGGGCGGGGAGAACTCGGCGGCGCCGCTGCTCGCCCTGCACGTCGGCGGGACGCTGCTGCTGGGCATCATCGCCGCGGTCGCCTTCGCGACGATCCTCGCCGTCGTGGCCGGGCTGACGATCACCGCGTCGGCTTCGTTCGCCCACGACGTCTACGCGAACATCTTCAAGCGCGGCAAGGCGGAACCGGCCGACGAGGTCCGGGTGGCACGGCTGACCGCGATCGCGGTCGGGGCGCTCGCCATCGTCGGCGGTGTGCTGGCGAACGGCCAGAACATCGCGTTCCTGGTCGCCCTGGCGTTCGCCGTCGCCGCGTCGGCGAACCTGTCGACGCTGCTGTACTCGCTGTTCTGGAAGCGGTTCAACACGACCGGGACGCTCTGGGGCATCTACGGCGGCCTGGCCGCGTCCCTGGTGCTGGTGCTCTTCTCCCCGGTCGTCTCCGGCTCTGCGGACTCGATCGTCAAGGGCATCGACTTCGCCTGGTTCCCGCTGAAGAACCCGGGCCTGGTGTCGATCCCGTTCTCGTTCCTCTGCGGCTTCGTCGGCACCCTGCTGGGCAAGCCGAAGGCGGATGCGGAGAAGCACGCGGAGATGGAGGTCCGGTCCCTCACCGGGATCGGCGGCTGACCCGGCGGACGGCCTGCGTCACGCGCGCAGGCCGTCCAAGATCACGGTCAGCACCCGCTTGCCGTCCTCGGGGCTGCAGTTGCGCACCGCCATGCCGGCGCCGTGCCCCAGCCGCAGGACGTCGGCCCCGACCACGTCGCCGCGGATCAGGCCCGCCTCGCGCGCGGTGTCGACCAGCACGCCCGTCGCCGCGCGCAGGCGCTGCTGGCAGTACAGGAACGTCTCCGAGCCCGAGTCGATCGACTCCTTGAGGATCGTGGCCAGCTTGTGCCGCTCCACGACCCAGGTGACCTGCTCGGTCAGCCACGCCTCGAGCGCCTCCCACGGCGGCAGCTCTTCGTGCAGCACGTACGCGCGGTCGGCCAGCACCTCGATCTCGTCGCGGTAGACCGCTTCGAAGAGCTTCTCGCGGGTCGGGAAGTGCCGGTAGAGCGTGCCCGCTCCGACGCCCGCCTTCTTGGCGACGTCGTCGAGCGGCACGTCGGCGCCGTGCGCGGTGAAGAGCTCGTTCGCCGTCGCGACGATGCGCTCGTAGTTGCGCCGCGCGTCCGCGCGCATCGGCCGCTCCGTGCCCGGCATCCCGGCCTCCTCGCCACGTAACCGGAGAGATTCTCCGAATTCACTTGCGCATCCGGAGACGCTCTCCATATTATCGGATCGCACGCAAGTGGAGAACATCTCCGCTTCTTCTCTTACTCCTCGGGGGAGTATCTCTTGTCCCAGCAAACGATCCATCGTGCGGTCGAGCCTGCCCCGGCCCGCCGCAGCGGGCTGGTCCTCGCGATCATCCTCACCTGCCAGCTCATGCTCATCCTCGACGCGACGGTGATGAACGTCGCGCTCCCGCGCATCCAGGCCGACCTGGGGTTCTCCGCCACCGGCCTGTCCTGGGTGATGACGGCCTACAGCCTGGTCTTCGGCGGCCTGCTGCTGCTCGGCGGCCGGGCGGGCGACCTGTTCGGGCGGCGCCGGATGTTCGTCGCCGGGGTCGCCGTGTTCACGCTCGCCTCGCTGGCCGGCGGCCTGGCCGACTCGGCCGCCCTGCTCATCACCGCCCGCGTCCTGCAGGGTGTCGGCGCCGCGATGGCGGGGCCGAGCACCCTGGCCCTGGTCACGACCACGTTTTCCGAAGTCAAGGCCCGGGTCCGGGCGCTGGCGCTGTTCTCCGCCATGTCCAGCGGCGGGTTCGCGATCGGCCTGATCGTCGGCGGCCTGCTCACCGAGTGGATCTCGTGGCGGGCGGCGCTGTTCATCAACGTCCCGTTCGGCCTCGCGATCGTCCTGCTCGCACCGCGGTTCGTGCCCGAGCCGCCGCGCCGGCCCGCCCACCTGGACCTGCCCGGCGCGGTCACCGGCACCCTCGGCGTCGGCTCGCTCGTGTTCGCCTTCACCCACGCCGCGTCCGACGGCTGGGGCAACACCGTGACGCTGTCCTCGCTCGTCGGCGGGCTCGTGCTGCTCGCGGCGTTCGTCGCCATCGAAGCCCGCACGGCGACGCCGCTGGTCCCGCTGCGGCTGTTCGCCGACCGCAACCGCAGCGCGGCCTACGTCAGCTTCTTCCTCGGCCCGATGGCCATGATGTCGATGTTCTTCTTCCTCACCCAGTTCATGCAGGACATCCGGCACTTCGCCGCGCTGGCCACCGGGTTCGCATTCCTGCCGATGGCGGTGCTGATCTTCACGATGAGCAGGCTCGTGCCACGGCTGCTTCCGCGCTACGGCCCGAAACCGCTGGCCATCACCGGGTCGCTGCTCATGGTCGCCGGCGTCGTCTGGCTCGCCCAGCTCACGACGGAAAGCACGTACTTCCCGGCGTTGTTCGGGCCGCTGCTGCTCATGGGGCTCGGCGGCGGGCTGGCGTTCGCGCCGCTCAACGTGATCGTGATGGCGACCGTGCCGAACGAGGACGCGGGCGCGGCGGGCGGCGTGCTGCAGGCGATGCAGCAGGTCGGCAGCACGCTGGGCCTCGCCGTGCTGGTCACGGTGTTCGGCGCGGTGACCCGCTCGGCGGGCACGACCGGAGCCCAGCTCACGGTCGACGGCATGACCGCCGCGTTCGCGACCGCCGCGGGGTTCGCGGCGTGCACGTTCCTGGTGGCGCTGACCTTCCGGCGGGTTACAGCTTCTGCCCGGCCTTGACCTTGTGCGTCACCCGGCGCTCGACGAGGAACGAGACGAACGGGACGCACCCGGCCAGCAGCACGAGCACGGTGCCCTTGATCGACCAGCGGGCCTTGATCGCCAGGTCGATGGTCAGCACCAGGTAGATCATGTACAGCACGCCGTGGATCGGCGAGTAGACCGCCGACGGCGTCGGGTTGTCGAAGCCGTACCGCAGCACCATCACGAAGCAGAGGCCGAGCAGGCCGACACCGGTGACGTAGGCGGCGGTGCGGAACCGGACCAGGGGGCCGGTGAACGGCACCGCGGTCTGCGCGGCGCCTTCGGTGCTGGTGGTCATCGGGTCGTCCTCACTCTGCGGCCTGCTGGTCGCGGGCGTTCAGCTCGCGCAGGTACCGGTTGTAGGCGGCCAGCTCCTCGTCTTCGTCCGTGTCGTGCCGCGGCGCGTCCGGACGGGGGCGGGGGGCGGGCACCTCGGCGACCGGCGGCACGACGGGCGCCGGTTCGGCCTCGGCCTTCTGCCGCAGCTTCCGGATCCGCCAGAACATGAACGCCGGGAACAGCCCGAACAACGGCCACTGCAGGACGTAACCGAGGTTCTGGAACGTGCCGTTGGCCGAGGTGAAGCGGTCCCACTGCCACCAGGCGAGCCCGCAGCAGACGAGCAGGCTCACCAGGCACGTCGCGACGATCGCGATCCGGCGTCCCCAGGGGGACCCCGCCGGCGGAGGGGAGGCTGGCACGGACCCGACGCTAGCACTGGGCGGCTGAGGCCCGACGGCCGACCGCGTGCGGGGTGGCCGGGCTCTCAGCCCTGCTTGCGGACCGACTGGGCGGCCTTCGCGTACCCGTCCGCGAGGCCGAACACCTTCTGCGCGTACTCCGTCGAGTTGTTGTAGGAGAGGATCCCGGCCCACCAGCCCGACGGGCTCGCCATGTCCCGGCCGCCCGCGCACAGGTACCGCGCCGCTGCCAACGCTGCGTCATCGATCTGCTGCGGATCGCCCAGACCGTCGCCGTTGCCGTCGGAGGCCCACTTACGCCACGTGCTCGGAATGAACTGCATCGGGCCCACGGCGCGGTCCACACCGGCGTCGCCGTCGTAACGGCCGCCGTCGGTGTCCCCGATCGCTTGCACGCCCGAGGAGCCGTCGAGCGGGACGCCGATGATCGGCTTGGACGGCCGGCCGTCGGCGCCGAGCACCGCGCCGGCGTACTGGCCGTGGTTCGACTCGATCCGGCCGATGCCGGCGAGCGTGGCCCACGAGATCTTGCACTTCGGCTGGTCGGCGCGCATCGCCAGCTCGGCGTTGCCGTAGGCCTGCAACGCCCGCGCCGGCACGCCGCTGGCCCCCGCGACCTGGCTCGCCCACTGGGAGAGCGTCGCGGGACCGGTGCTGCGGGCCTGCTGCGGGGAAGTCTGCTGTTCGGCGCCGCCCGCGACCGCGCCCCCGGCCGGGGCGACCGACCCCGGGCGGACGTCGGCCGCCTTGACCTGCAGGGCGGGGATCTCGGTGGTGAGCGGGCTCGCCTCGGGCGTCGACGCGCGGGTCACGAGCCAGATCCCGCCGCCGGCCACGGCCAGCACGGCGAGGACCACGACCAGCCGGGTGAGCACCGCGACACTCGCGGAGCGCGGCGCCGGTGCCGGTGCGGCGGGGGCGGCTTCCTCGACGCTCGCGTCGATCGGGTCGTCCTCGTTCTTTCCGGTCCTGGTGCGCACGTAACTCCGGTTCTCCAGCGTGGTGTCGACAGACTGTCAACGAGCCCGCGCAGGTTACCGTTACGTGGGTCGCCGAAATCGTCTCACCACACCGGTTCACCCGGCCGAGTGGAAAGTGTCTCGTCAGGCGGACTTCTGCTGCCGCGCGAGGCGCGCGACGCACCAGGCCGGGGCGCTGCCGCGGCGGAGGTGCTGCAGGACGGTCATCGGGCCGAGCCGCCGGCTCAGGTCGGACGGCGCGAGGCCGGCCGCCCGGTAGTCGAGGGCTCGCTGGTCGAGCGGGCTGAGACCGGCGTCCCACCACTCCTCGGCCTCGGCGACGCCGCCGACCATCTGCCACCAGCCCGCGGCGGCCGTGAGCAGCTCTTCGGGCACCTCCGGCAGGCGGCGGCGCATGGCGTCGAGGTAGCCGGGGTCGGCCGACTCGACCGGGACGAACCGCTGCTGCCCGGACCGGGCCCGCTGGCCCGGGATGCCCGGGGCCTGGGCAGGCGCGTCGGCCAGCCACGCGGAAGCGATGCGGTCGACCTCCTGCTCTTCGGGGGTCTGCTCGCGCTCGGCGGCCCATTGCCGGATCAGCGCGTCCACTCCGGGATCTCCGGTCATCCCTGCCTCCTTGTAGGTCCCCGACGGACAGGCCCTGACGCCTGTCCCACGCGGTGGTGCCGCACGCACCCACCTGCACCTTGCTGAGTGGAAACTGCCTGCGTACCGGGGGTCTCCGAGGGGGAGGGCGAACCACCCGATCACGCAATGTGAGCACCGTAGGGCCGGGGTGGTCTCCTTCGCCAGACCCCCGGTGCCACGAATTCGCCGACCTGCGCGTTTTCGGCGGCAATCCACCCGGATGGTCGAGTGCAGGGTCCGAAATCCGGGATTGGTGACGCTCGGTGATTTACCGCCCGGTAACACGCACGGTGACCGCCGGCGCCGCCGATGCGGTGCCGGTCAGCGGGTCGTGCGAGGTCAGGAGAAGAGCGTCCGGAAGAACGTGACGATCGCTTCGGCGCCGTCCTTCAGCCAGCCGAGGACGCGGTGCACGAAGTCGGCGGACTGGTGGGGCTGGGTGATCAGGAAGAAGAGCACGAGGGCCACGACGCCCACGATCAGGACTTTCTTCACGCCACTCGACATGCGCTTCCTCCCCGGCTCGCCGTCCCCGTCCTGGGAGTGGCCACGTCCATACTCTAGGGAAGGCTTGCCCGGAAGACACCCCGATCAACCCCCTAGGAGCCGCGATGACCCGGAACGTGCTGGTCGAGCGGGACGGCGCGGTGACGACGATCACCCTCGACCGGCCGGGCGCCCGCAACGCCGTCGACGGGCCGACCGCGGCGGAGCTGGCCGACGCGTTCCGCGCCTTCGACGCCGACCCCGGCGCTGCGGTCGCGGTGCTGACCGGCGCGGGCGGCGCGTTCTGCGCGGGCGCGGACCTCAAGGCGATCGGCACCGGGCGGATGAACCGGACTCACCCGGACGGGGACGGCCCGATGGGCCCCACCCGGATGACGCTCGGCAAACCGGTGATCGCGGCGGTGCACGGGCACGCCGTCGCGGGCGGGCTGGAGCTGGCGCTGTGGTGCGACCTGCGGGTCGCGGACACGACGGCGGTGTTCGGCGTGTTCTGCCGCCGCTGGGGCGTCCCGCTGATCGACGGCGGCACGGTGCGGCTGCCGCGGCTGATCGGCCAGTCGCGGGCGATGGACCTGATCCTGACCGGACGTCCGGTCGAGGCGGACGAAGCGTTTTCGATCGGCCTGGCCAACCGGCTGGTGCCGGCGGGCGAGGCGGTGTCGGCGGCGCAGGAGCTCGCGCGGCAGCTCGCGGCGTTCCCGCAGGCCTGCCTGCGCGGCGACCGGCTCTCGGCGCTCGGGCAGTGGGGCCGGTCCGAAGAGGACGCGCTGACGGTGGAGTTCACCGCGGCGATGGGCGCGGGAGTCCTGGCGGCGGAAGCGGTCGACGGCGCGGCGAGGTTCAGCGACGGCGAGGGCCGGCACGGCACTTTCGCGTGACCCAAGAGGCATCAAGCGTGACTGGAGAGGCATCACCCGTGTGGAGTTGCCCCCGGGAGGCGGACACCGGTTCTTCAGGCAGCTGAGACGTGACCGTAGCTGATCCTGGCCTCGGCTGGGGTGTTCTGACCGACCGTGGAATGCAACCGATCATGGTTGTAGTAGCGCAGGTAGCGGAACACGTCGTGGCGGGCTTGGGCGCGGGAGCGCCAGATCGTGGTGCCGATCTCGGTTTTCAAGGTGGCGAAGAACGCTTCGGCGACGGCGTTGTCGTAGCAGGACCCGACCCGTCCGACCGATGGGCGGATCTTGTGTTCGGCGAGGACAGTGCGGAACTGGCCGGAGGTGTACTGAACTCCTCGGTCGGAGTGAAACACCGCATCGTCGCTGATGAGGCCGCGGGCGATCGCGAGGTCGATGGCGTCGCAGACCAGGTCGGTGCGCATGTGGCCGGCCATGGCGTGACCGACGATTTCGCGGGTGTGCAGGTCGATGACGGTGGCCAGATAGAGCCAGCCTTCGAAGGTGGGCAGGCAGGTGATGTCCCCGACCATGCGCAGTCCCGGTTTCTCGGCGGTGAAGTCACGGCGGATCAGATCAGCCACCGGCGCCACCGGGCCGGCCGCCGGCCGGGTGGTGGTGCGGCGTTTGCGGCGGGTGATCCCGGCCAGCCCGTACTCGCGCATCAGCCGCTGCACCCGCTTGTGATTCACCACGATCCCGCGGCGATGCAGCTCGGCGGTGATCCGCGGGACTCCGTAGGCACCGCGGTGCTCGGCATGAATCGCGCCGATCAGGGTGACCAGATCGGCTTCGGCTTCCGCCCGCGCCGCCCGGGCGGCCTCGGCGGCGACCCATTCGTGGAAGCCCTGCCGGCGCAGCCCGAGGACTCGGCACAACCGCTGGACCCCGAAGGTGGTGCGGTGTTCGGAGATGAACCGGTAGCGGTAGATCATCGATCCATCTCGCGCGCAAAATAGGCGGCCGCTTTCCGCAGGATCTCCTTCTCTTTCTGCAGCTCAGCGACCTGCTTCCGCAACCGTTGGACTTCATCGGCCACGGCCGGGTCCTCTGCCGGCGGGTCGGCCTCGGCGGCCTGTTTGGCGGTGTTGACCCATGAGCGCAGGGTCTCGTGGTTGACACCTAACTCCCGGGCGACTTGGCGCAACGGACGGTCACTCGAGTTGGCCAGCTCGATCGCGTCACGACGGAACTGTTCCGGATACTTCGACCTGCGAGACACCAGGACATCCTCTCTCCAGACCAGTGTCTGGAATCAAGATGTCCGCCCCAAGGGGGCAACCCCACGTGCTTGAAGGGGCATCACGCGTGTCCCGAGGGGCATCACGCGTGATCCGAGGAGCGTTACGCGTGATGGGCGGGGCATCGCGCTGATGCCCGCGCAGTCACACGTGATGCCTGCCTAGTCACGGGTGATGCCCGGCCAGTCACGGGTGATGCCCGTGCAGACACGCGTGATGCCTCGCTAGTCACGGGGGATGCCCGGAGTTACGGGGCATGCCTCTAGTGAGTGGATCTCGCGATGCCGCCGCGATTCCGGGTGAGCGGCCGATAAGGTCGCCGGATGGACGACGATGTCGACAGAGTCGTGCTCCGGCCCGTCGCCGAAGCCGATCTCGGCCTGCTGGAGCGGCTGACCAACGATCCCGCCGCGTCCGGTGAGCACCAGTGGTTCGGCTGGCACGATCCCGGTTACCTGCGCCGCCGGTGGCACGAGACCGGGATGCTCACCACCGAAAGCGGCATGCTCGTGCCGGTGCTCGGGAGCCGCGTGCTCGGGCTCGTCTCCTGGCACCGCAGCCGGACCGGGCCGACGTCGTACTGCTGGAACGTCGGGCTCGTGCTGGCCTCGGAAGCGCGCGGCCACGGCTACGGCACCGAAGCCCAGCGCCTGCTCGTCGAATACCTCTTCGCGCACACCCAGCTCAACCGGATCGAAGCGACGACCGAGACCGGCAACCGCGCCGAACAGCGCTCGCTCGAGAAGGCCGGCTTCACCCGCGAAGGAGTCCTTCGCGGCTACGGCTTCCGAGACGGCGACTGGCGCGACAGCGTCATCTACTCGGTCGTGCGCTCCGACCTGGCCCGGAGCTAGCCGATCACCCCGGCTTCGCGCAGCGCGCCGAGGTCCGTGACACCCAGCTCGGCGAGCACGGCTTCGGTGTCGGATCCCTTGGTGCGCGGGGCTTCCGGCGTCTCCGGTGGCGTCCGGTCGAACCGCGGCGCCGGGGCCGGCTGGACCATCCCGCCGATCTCGACGAACGTGCCGCGAGCCGCGTTGTGCGGGTGCGACGCCGCTTCGCCGGGCGCGAGCACCGGGGTCAGGCACGCGTCGGTGCCTTCGGCGCGGGCGACGAGGTCGTCGCGGGTGTGCTTGCCGATCGCCGCCGCGAGGATCTCGCGAAGGCGCGGCCACTGCGTCTTGTCCACGTGCAGCGGCAGTTCGGCCGGGTCGAGCTCGAGCACCTTCACCAGGTCGCCCCAGAACCGCATCTCGATCGCGCCGACGGCGACGTACTTGCCGTCCGCGGTCTCGTAGGTGTCGTAGAACGGCGCGCCGCCGTCGAGCATGTTGTCCCCGCGGCCGCCACCCCACAGCCCGGCCGCGGCCATGCCGTGCAGGCTGGTGGTGAGCAGCGCGGCGCCGTCGACCATCGACGCGTCGACGACCTGGCCGCGACCGGAGCCGGCCCGTTCGTACAGCGTGGCCAGGATGCCCATCGCGAGCAGCAGCCCGCCGCCGCCGAAGTCGCCGACGAGGTTGAGCGGCGGCACCGGCCGCTCCCCCGCACGCCCGATCGGTTCGAGCGCGCCGGAGATGCCGATGTAGTTGATGTCGTGGCCGGCCGCCTTCGCCAGGGGCCCGTCCTGGCCCCAGCCGGTCATCCGGCCGTAGACGAGCCGCGGGTTGCGGGCGTGCACGACCTCGGGGCCGAGTCCGATCCGCTCGGCGACCCCGGGCCGGAACGGCTCGATGAGGACGTCGGCGGTGTCGCACAGCTTCAGCACCAGCTCGACGCCTTCGGGCGTCTTGGTGTTGATGCCGACCGAGCGGCGGCCGCGCGCGAGGGGGTCGGTCGGGATGCCGAGCACGTCCTCCCCCGGCGTCGCGCGGTCGACGCGAACCACGTCGGCGCCGAGGTCGGCGAGGATCATCGTGGCGAACGGGCCGGGCGCGAGCCCGGCCAGCTCCACCACCTTCAGGCCGCTGAGCGGACCTGCCTTCATAATCGGTCCTCTCAGAGCGAGCGGGAGATGATTTCCTTCATGATCTCGCTGGTGCCACCGAAGATCCGCGAGATGCGGACGTCGGCCCAGGCGCGCGCGATCGGGTACTCGGTCATGTAGCCGTAGCCGCCGAAGAGCTGGACGCAGTCGTCGACCACCTTGTTGACGCGCTCGGTGGTCCAGAGCTTCGCCATCGCCGCGCCCTGGACGTCGAGCTCGCCCTTGAGGTGGCGTTCGATGCACTGGTCGAGGAACGCCCGCGCGACGGCGGCCTCGGTCGCCGCCTCGGCGAGGGTGAACTTGGTGTTCTGGAAGGAGAAGATGGGCCGGCCGAACGCCGTGCGCTCCTTCGTGTACTCGAGCGTGAGGTCGACCGCCGCCTCCAGCCCGGCCACCGCGGTGACGGCGATGATCAGCCGCTCCTGCGGCAGCTGCAGCATCAGCTGGATGAACCCCTGGCCCTCGGCGTCGCCGAGCAGGTTGGCGACGGGCACGCGGACGTCGTCGAAGAACAGCTCGGCGGTGTCCTGGCCCTTGAGGCCGACCTTGTCGAGCACGCGGCCGCGGCGGAAGCCCGGGGTGTCGGTCTCGACCACGATCAGCGAGACGCCCTGCGCGCCCGCGTCCGGGTCGGTCTTGCACGCGACGACCACGAGGCCGGCGTGCAACCCGTTGGTGATGAAGGTCTTCGCGCCGTTGAGGACGTAATGGTCGCCGTCGCGGACCGCGCGCGTCTTGATGCCCTGCAGGTCCGACCCGGTGCCCGGCTCGGTCATCGCGATCGCGCCGACCAGCTCGCCGGTGGCCAGCTTCGGCAGCCACTCGCGCTTCTTCTCTTCGGAGGCGTACTCGTTCAGGTAGTGCGCCACGATTCCGTTGTGGACGGTGACGCCCCACGCGCTGTCGCCTGAGCGCGCCTGCTCCTCGTAAAGCACGGCCTCGTGGGCGAAGGTGCCGCCGCCCCCGCCGTACTCCTCGGGGATGGACAGGCAGAGCAGGCCGACGTCGCCCGCCTTGGTCCACAGCTCGCGGTCGACCTTCTTCTCGGCGGCCCAGCGTTCCTGATGCGGGACGGCCTCCTTCTGCAGGAACGACCGCGACAGCTCGCGGAGGTCTTCGAGCTCGGTCGTGCTCCAGGAGCTCTTCGGGAGTTGAAGCGGCACGGGACCCTCCTGCTGGAAAACATGACGAATAGCATGTAAGTTCACTGCGGAATGTACATCCGTACCGGCCTGTAGGTAAAGCAGGGAGGCCGCGGTGACCGAAACGGCACACCGGACCCAGGCGCAGCGGCGCGAGCAGACCCGCACGGCGCTGCTCGACGCCACCATCGACTGCCTGGTGGACGTCGGGTACGCACGCACGTCGGTGCAGGAGATCTGCGCGCGGGCGGGCGTGTCGAAGGGTGCGGTGCAGCACCACTTCACCGCGAAGGCCGAGCTGATGGCGGCCGCCGTCGAGCACCTGACGACGAAGCTGCGGCGCCAGCTCGCGGCGTCGCTCGACGAGCTGCCCAGCGGCGGCACCGGCGTCGCCGCGGCGATCGACCTGCTCTGGACCGGCTACTCGGGCACCCTCTCGACCGCCGTCACCGAGCTGTGGGTCGCCGCCCGCACCGATCCCGAGCTGCGCGCGGCCATCCGCCCGGTCGACCGCGCGCTCGGCCGCGCCACGCTCGAGCACGTCACGCAGGTCGCCGGCGACCTCCCGCCCGAACGCGCCGAGATGCTGTTCTGGCTCACCGTGAACCTGACCCGCGGGCTGGCGCTGGACGCCGAGCTCGGCGGCGACCCGAACCGGCGCCGTCAGCTGCTCGAGGAGTGGAAGCGCATCGCCGTCCTGCTCTACCAGGACGCAGCGACTGCGCCGAGCTGAGCAGCCCGCCGGGCAAGAGGCGAAGTGCCCCTTATCCCGCCGTCGGATTCGTGGTCCAATCCCCTGCGAACGAGGGGAGTTCCCGATGACCTCCGGTGCGCCAGCCCCGTATCCGTACGCCTACACCCCTCCGCCCGCCGCGGCGCCCACCGATCCGGGCGCGCTCTTCCGGCTGCTCGCCGGGATGCTCGGCGCGCTGGCTGCGGTGCTCGTCGTGGCCGGGTCGTTCCTGCCGCAGACGTCGTTCGAGCAGATCGTGGACAACAAGACCGAGAGCAGCCAGACGATCAGCGCCTGGTCACGCACGTTCGGCGTCGAACCGGGCGCCGAGGCCGCGAAGTTCTACGAGAACACCCACGTCGCGCACTACGGGATCCCGCTGACCGCGGCCGCCGTGGTGCTGCTGGCCGGGGCGGTGCTGGCGTTCGCCGGCTCGCGCCGCTCGGCCCGCGCCGGGGTGCGCTCGGGCGCGCGGACCGCGCTGGTGGCCGGCGCCGCCGGGGCGGCCGCGGCGGTGTGGATGCTCGGCATGGACGTCTCGGCGACCTTGAGCTACGAGTCCGACGAGGGCACGATCCGGTCGCACTACTCGACCGGGACCGGCTTCTGGCTGCTGCTCGGCGGCGGGGCCGTCGCGGTGCTGACGCTGGTGTTCGCGGTGCTGGCCGGCCGGCGCGCACCCGCGACCGCGCCGTCGGGGATACCGGCGCCCTACGGCGGGCCCCAGCTGCACCAGCAGCAGTCGCGGCCCTACCCCGTTCCGCCGCAGCAGTACCCGATGGCCCAGCAGTACCCGCCTTCGCAGCCGTTCCCGGCCCAGGCGGGGCCGCCGTCCCAGCCGTTCCCGGCGCAGCCCGGACCGCAGTCGCAGCCGTTTCCCGCCCAGCCGTTGCCCCAGCAGCCCGACGATCCCTACGGCGGCGCCACGCAGGCGCGCCCGCACCCCGGGCAGGGGCCGGCGTCCCCGACCGAGCCGAACTACCAGCTGCCGCCGCTGAACCCGCCCAATACATGAAACATATTCACATCAGGCTGAACATCTGACGTACCGACGGTATGGTGTACCCGTCGGTAACACCTGCGCGCGGCGTCGCGCGGAACTCCGGACGCCGCGGAACGGAGACGTCATGACCAGCACGACCCCCGCGAACGCGCTCGAAGCCACTCCCCTGCCGCCGACCGTCGGCGGGGTGGCCGGGGCGCCGGGCTCGGCGCGGGCGGCCCAGCTCGTCGCGCGCGTGACCGGTGGCGCGGACTCGGCGACGGTCCGGATGCGGGCGCCCTTCACCGGGCAGCCGATCGCGACCCTGCCCCAGGCCACCGACGCCGACGTCCGCGCGGTGTTCGCCGGCGCCCGGACCGCGCAGCACGCGTGGGCGGACCGCTCCCCCGCCGAGCGCGCCCGCGTCCTCACCCGCCTGCACGACCTGGTGCTCGCCCGGCAGGACGAGGTGCTCGACCTGGTCCAGGTCGAAGCGGGCAAGGCCCGGCTCGACGCGTTCGACGAGGTCAGCGCGACCGCGCTCGTCGCGGCCTACTACGGCAAGCACGCGGCGAAGCTGCTCGCCCCGCGCCGCGTCGCCGGGGTCATCCCCGGCCTGACCCGCGCCGGGGAGATCCGGCACCCCAAGGGCGTCGTCGGGGTCATCTCGCCGTGGAACTACCCGCTCGCCCTCACCGCGATGGACGTCCTTCCCGCGCTCGCGGCCGGCAACGCCGTGGTGCAGAAGCCGGACAACCAGACCGCGCTGTCCGCGTTGTGGCTGCACGAGCTCGCCGAGGAGGCCGGGCTGCCGGCCGGGACCTGGCAGATCGTGCTCGGCCGTGGTTCGAAGATCGGCGACGCGCTGGTCGAGGAGTCGGACTACCTGTGCTTCACCGGGTCCACGCCGACCGGTAAGGAGCTGGCCGGGCAGGTCGCGAAGCGGCTGACGTCGTACTCGCTGGAGCTCGGCGGCAAGAACCCGATGGTCGTGCTGCCCGACGCCGACGTCGCGAAGGCCGCGACGGGCGCGGTGACGGCGTGCTTCTCCTCGGCCGGCCAGCTGTGCGTGTCGGTCGAGCGGATCTACGTCCATGAGTCGATCCGCGAGGAGTTCACCCGCGCGTTCGTCGCGCGGACCGCGGCGCTGAAGCTCGGCGGCGCGCTCGACTACCAGGCCGGGATGGGCTCGCTGACGTCGGAAGACCAGCTCGCGACGGTGTCCGCGCACGTCGAGGACGCCCGTGCGAAGGGCGCTTCGGTGCTCACCGGCGGCCGCGCGCGGCCCGACCTCGGCCCGCTGTTCTACGAGCCGACCGTGCTTGCCGGCGTCACGCCCGAGATGGTGCCGTTCGCGGAGGAGACGTTCGGTCCGGTGGTCTCGATCTACGGCTACACGGACGTCACCGAGGCCATCAACCGGGCCAACGACACGCCGTTCGGGCTGAACGCCAGCGTCTGGTCGCGCAACGGCCGCGCGGGCTGGGAGGTCGCGGCCCGTCTCAAGGCCGGGACGGTCAACGTCAACGAGGGGTACGCCGCGACGTTCGGCAGCGTCGGCGTCCCGATGGGCGGCATGAAGGACTCGGGCGTCGGCCGCCGCAACGGCGCCGAGGGTCTGCTGAAGTACACCGAGGCCCAGTCGATCGCGCTGCAGCGCGGGTTGGCCCTTCGCCCGCCGAAGCGGGTCCCGGGTTCGCTGTGGTCCCGCGGCATGACCCTGGGCCTGAAGGCCCTCCGCCGCCTCCCCCGCTGACAGGCATCACGCGTGACTGAGCGGGCATCACCCGTGATTGCAGGGGCATCACTCCGATGCCCGGCCAATCACGGGTGATGCCCCTCTGATCACGGGTGATGCCCCTTCCGTCACGCGTGTTCGGCGGTGGGGGCCGTGAGGAGGCCGCGGTCGTAGGCGATCGCCACCGCTTCCGCGCGGCGGCTCGCGCCGAGCTTGGCCATCACCCGCGAGAGGTGGACGCTCACCGTTTTTTCGCTGATGTACAGCTCTTCGCCGACCTGGCGGTTCGTGCGGCCCAGTGCGACGCGCTCCAGGACGTCGCGCTCGCGGTCGGTCAGCGGGTCGGCGACCGTGCGGACCGGGGCCGGCGGTTCGGCTCCCGCCAGCTCGACGCGGGCCCGGTGCCCGAGGTCGCGAACCGCGTCGCGCAACGGGATCGCGCCCAGGCGCATGGCCACCGCGTGGGCCGCTTCGAGCGCGGGCTTCGCGTCCGCGTCCGTCGCCAGCAGCGCTTCGGCTTCGTGCCACCGGCAGATCGCCTGCTCGTAGACGGCGCCGTAGCCGAACGCCTCCGCCGCGGCCGCCCACTTCGCCGCGTCGCCCCGGCCGGTCAGGCAGGACGCCGCCGCCTCCAGCCGGGCCAGCCACGCCCGGCCCTCCGGCCCGAGCGTGCCCGAGCGCGGCTGCCCGACCACCGCGCACATCCGGCCGTGCGCCAGCATCCGCTCGCCCGCCGCCACCGCGGCGTCGGCCGCGGCCTGGTCACCGTGGACCCGGGCTTCGGCGGCCGCCCTGGCCGCGGCGGTCACGCCGACCGCGGCCACCCGGATGCCGGCCAGCAGGCCGGGTTCGATCCGTTCCAGCCAGCCGATGAGGTCTTCGGCCCGGCGCACCGCTTCGGCGTGCTCACCCTTCCAGAACGCCAGCTGGATGCCCGCGTCCCCGACCGACAGCGGGATCTGGATGTCCGCCGTCCAGTGCTGCCGCAGCCCGGCGATGAGCTTCGCGGCTTCGTCGAACCGGCCACGGGCAACCACGAACAGCGACCAGATCGCCAGGATGCGCGCGGCGACCGCGCTCGACACCCCGCGTCCGGCCCGGCTCGCGCTTTCGTCCGGCCAGTCGCCCATCAGGTACCGCAGGGTCAGCTGCCGCGCGCGCAGCTCCAGCCCGTAGACGCTCCAGCTGAGCCCGGCCTCTTCGGCCCGGGTGACGCCGGTCGCGACGTGCTCCAGCGCTTCGGCGAACTCGGCGTGGTCGTCGTGGCTCAGCGCGAGGAAGTAGGTCGCGCGGATCTCGGTGTTCGGCGCGCCGGCGTCCCGCGCCTTCCGCTGCGCCTTGCGCAGCCACTCACGCGCTTCGACGGGATCACCCGCGGAGTCGGCGAGCGTGCCCAAGGTGATCAGGGCCGCGGCTTCGGCGGCCGCCGCCCCGACCGCCTGCGCGTCGGCGACGGCGTCACGCGCGCTTTCCAGCGCCGCTTCCGGCTGTTCGAGGATCCGGAGGAACCCGGCCCGGCCGGCCAGCACCCACGCGCGTGTCCCGCTCGGCTCGGTGTCCTTGACCAGGTCCCAGGCACGGTCCATGGCCGCGGTCGCCTCGTCCAGCGTGCCTTCCAGGGCCAGCAGGGCTTCCGCCAGCCGGCGCCACGTCTTCGCGGCGCGGTCGTTCGAGGTCTCCGGGGTCAGGGCCTGGGTGGCCGAGCGGGCGAACGCGGCGGCCCGCTCGGGCTCGCCGGACGTGCCCGCGAAGTACGACGCCTCGTGCAGCAGCCGCAGCTCGTCGAAGCCCTCGGGCCGCTCCGCCTTCGGGACGGCGTCCCAGATGGACAGTGCCTGTTCGACGTGCTGCAGCGCCGACCCGGGCGCGCCGAGCTTCTCGGCCTCGTCCATCGCGCGCAGCGACGCCGGCAGCGCGGTGACGAGATCGCTGCTCTGCATCGAGTGGTAGGCCAGCTTCGCGTCGTGCCCGCGGCCCTGCGGCCGCGCCTGGATCCGGGCGGCGTACGCCGCGTGCGTGCGTGACCGCTCTCCCGGCAGCAGGTCGCCGTACACCGCTTCCTGCAGCAACGCGTGCCGGAACGTGTACGAGCCGTCCGAGAGCACCACCAGCACGTGGTGCTGGACGGCTTCGCGCAGCGCGTCGTCGAGCTCCAGCTCCCCCAGCCCGGACACCTCGGCGAGGGCGCCGTGCATCACCGGCTCGTTGGCCACGGAGATCACGCGGACGACCCGGCGGGTGTCCGGCGAGAGCCGCTCGAGCCGGGACAGCAGCACCTCGGCGAGCCCGGCGGGCAGGTCGTTGCACTCGGTCTTGGTGGCGAGCAGCTCCTCGGCGAAAAACGGGTTGCCCTCGGAGCGGCTGACGATATCGGCCACGACGTCCGCGGGCAGCGGCTCGTCGGCCAGCGCTTCGACGAACCGGCGGGCGTCGGCCGCGCCGAACGGGTGCAGGTCCACGCGCTCGACGGTGTTGAGCCGGACCAGCTCCGAGAGGAGGCCGCGCAGCGGGTGGCGTCGGTGCACGTCCTCCTCCCGGTAGCTGCCCACGACCAGGAGCCGCTGCGCCCGCAGCCTGCTGAGCAGGAACGACAGCAGGTTGCGGGTCGAGGCGTCGGCCCAGTGGAGGTCCTCGAGCAGGATCACCACCGGCCGCGTCTCGGCGATCTCGGTCAGCACCCCCAGTACCGCGTCGAACAGCTGCAGCTGACCGAGATCCTGCTCCGGCCGGGGACGCACCATGGTTTCCCGGTCGTTCGAAGTCATCGGCGGGTGTTCCGCCGTGCGGGGTTCCTCGACCCCGGCGCCCTGCGGCAGCAGCCGCCCGAGCGCGGGCCGGGACCGCACCGCGGCGGCGACCGCCGGGTCCGTCGCGCTGCCCAGCGGGGCGAGCGCCTCGGCGAAGGGAAGATAAGGAAGACCACCCTCGCGGACGTCGATGCAGCGGCCGGTGAGCACCAGCCCACCGCAGCCGCCGACGTGCTCGCCGAGCGCGGTCAGCAGCCGGGTCTTGCCGACCCCGGCGTCCCCCGAGAGCAGCACCGCGCCGGCTTCGCCCCGTTCGGCCCGGGCGAAGGCGGCGCGGAGCCGCCGCATCTCGTGGGTACGGGCGACGAGCGGGATTCCGGAGCCGAGTCGGGGCACGATGAGCATTGTTGCCTACCCCACCGACAAGTTCCGCACGCTTATCGCCTTGGACACCATCACCCGCCCCTTACCGGGCGGTCTCGCCGACACCCGCGGTCTCCCGCGCGGCTTCGCGGCGCTCCTGCGCCGGGACGTCGACGTCGCTCCGCGCGGCCCGGATGTGCCGGACGGCGCGGCGTGCGCGGGCGGCCCAGGCGCTGCGCCCGGCCTTCCGCAGTTCCTCGGCCCGGTAAGCCGCTTCGGCCCGGACCGCGTCGAGCAGCAGATCGCTGTGCATCGTGTTCCCCTGTTCCCGAGTTCACCGGTTGGTAGCACTCAGGTTCGTCCTGAGGGGACCCCTCAGGCATCGGGTGATCACGCAGGCCTGGACGTGAAAAGACCCCTTACTCCCGGCCGAGCCCAGCTCGGCGGGGGTAAGGGGTCTTCGCAACCGCCTCAGTCGCAGGCCGGGCCGCCGGGCCGCACCGCGGCCAGCAGCCCACGCCAACCCGATGCGGGCAGGCGGAAGGCACCACCTTCGGGGTCCTTCGAGTCGCGCACGGCGGCGCCGCCGGTGACGAACGCGACCTCGACGCAGTCGTTGCCGCCGCCGCTGTGGCTGCTCTTGCGCCACCGCGCCCCGGAAAGTTCGGTTTCCATGGTCCCCACTCCCTTACTGTGTCCTCGGTTCCGGATGGTGCACCGGACCCGGTACGGCCGCCTGCTCGGCGAACCGCCCGGCCGCCTCGGCGATCAGCGCCACCGAGTCGTCCGGCTTCAGTGCGGCCGCGCGCAGATGGTCGAACATCAGCCCGTAGCGCCGCACGTCTGTGGGTTCCTCCAGGTAGAGGCCGCTGGACGTGCTGTCGTCGACGTAGACGACGTCCGGGTCGGCCTGCTCGGGGAACCCCATGATCAGGAAGGGGCCCTCCATGCCGGGGTGCGCGCCGGCGCCGAACGGCACGACCTGGATGGTCACGTTCGGCTTCTCGGCGAGCGCGACCATGCGGTAGAGCTGCTCGGCCATCACCTCGGGCCCGTCGACGACGCGGCGCAGCACGGCCTCGTCCATCACCGCCCAGTACTCCGGCGGCGGGGTGTCGGACAGCAGCTCCTGGCGCGCCATCCGCGCGGCGACGCGGCGGCGGGTCTCGGCGTCCTCGGCGTCCGGCCGCAGCGCCCGGATCACCGCGCGGGCGTACCGCTCGGTCTGCAGCAGCCCCGGGACCAGCAGCGCCTGGAACGCGCGCAGCGAGCTGGCGTCGGCCTCGAGCCCGACGAAGGTGCCGGTGAAGACCTCGTTGTAGGCGTGCCACCAGCCGCGCTTGCGGGCCTCCCTGGCCAGCTGGACGAGCGCCTCCTGCTCGTCGCCGGTGATCCCGTAGAGCGCGAGCATGTCGCGGGCGTCGCGCGGGGTGACCCCGACGTGCCCGGTCTCGATGCGGCTCACCTTCGAGGCGGAGCACTCGAGCTTCTCGCCGACCTCGTCGATCGTCAGGTCCGCGGCTTCCCGCAGCCGGCGCAGCTCGCCCGCGAGCCTCCGGCGGCGAACCGTGGGGCTCTGTCCCCTTGCCATCGCGCACCTCCGGATGTCGACGGCGTCGTAGCCGTTCGCTTGCTGCCAGTATCTAACAGGGAC
Organism: Amycolatopsis sp. NPDC104819; assembly: GCF_055583145.1. Classification (NCBI taxonomy): domain Bacteria; kingdom Bacillati; phylum Actinomycetota; class Actinomycetes; order Pseudonocardiales; family Pseudonocardiaceae; genus Amycolatopsis; species Amycolatopsis sp. NPDC104819. The sequence continues at coordinate 591,775 of NZ_JBVJON010000006.1, forward strand.
GTTCGAGTAATCGCACGGTACCTATTACCGCCACGCCGCCGGGGAGCGTATCTGCAATTTGCAGAATGCTTCTGTATGCTCGCATCCTGCACTGCGGCAGGCCGCGGGAAGCGCCCGGAAGGATCACCCTCCGGCCCTGTCCAAGGCCTGTGAGCAGCGTAGACGATGACTTCGCGGCGCGCCGCGCGGTCGTCGGGAGAAGAGGTCCGGGGCCGTCCCCCGATCGGTCCCGGCCCTCTTCACCGGTCTTGGTGCCCTATTGGCAGATCGATTATTCTGCCTATTCGTCGCCCGTAAGGGTGATTTCCGGCGACTTCAGAGGACGCGCAAGAGTCCTTCTTGGACGACCGTCGCGATGAGCGTGCCGTCCGCGCCGAAGAACCGGCCCGTGGCCAGGCCGCGCGCGCCGGAGGCGGTCGGGGACGCGCTGTCGTAGAGGAACCACTCGTCGGCGCGGAACGGCCGGTGGAACCAGAGCGCGTGGTCGAGGCTCGCGCCGAGCACCTGGTCGGTGTCCCAGTAGACGCCGTGGCGCGCGAGCACCGAGTCCAGCAGGGTCATGTCCGAGGCGTAGGTCAGCACGCAGACGTGCAGCAGCTGCTGGTCGGGCAGCTTGCCGTCGGCGCGCATCCAGACCTGGTTGCGCGCGGGCCGTTCGCCGGTCTGGCGGGTGACCCACGGCGGCTCGTTGACATAGCGCAGGTCGATCGGCCGCGGCCGGCTGTGCGCGCCGATCGAGTAGCCCTCCGCGCGTTCCATCAGCGTCGGCAGGGTCTCGGGCGCGGGCACGCCTTCGGGCATCGCCTCGGCGTGCTCGATGCCCGGTTCGTCCTTCTGGAACGACGCCGAGAGCGAGAAGATCGCCTTGCCGTGCTGGATCGCGACGACCCGGCGGGTGGTGAACGAGCGGCCGTCCCGGATCCGGTCGACCTCGTAGATGATCGGGACGCTCGGGTCGCCGCCGCGGATGAAGTACGCGTGCAGCGAGTGCACCCGGCGTTCGTCGGGGACGGTGCGCCCGGCCGCGACCAGCGCCTGCCCGGCGACCTGCCCGCCGAACACCCGCACCGGCGAGTGGGCGGGCGAGACGCCGCGGAAGATGTTCTCCTCGATCTTCTCGAGGTCCAGCAGCGCGATCAGGCGGTCCAGCACCGGCTGGCCGCCACCCGGGATCTCCAGTTCGATGGCGGCCGTCCTGGCCATTTCAGTCATGGCCAGACCCTATGTGCTGGACGGGCAGGACGTCCCTTATGCGTGGTCGTCTTCACCGAGGCGGTGCACGTGGATCAGGTTGGTCGAGCCCACGGTGCCCGGGGGCGAGCCGGCCACGATGACGACCAGGTCGCCCTTCTGGTACTTGCCCATCTCCAGCATCGCGTGGTCGACCTGCTGGATCATCTGGTCGGTGGACTCCACTCGCGGCACGATGTGGGTGTTGGTGCCCCAGGTCATCGACAGCTGGCTGCGCACGCAGTCCTCCGGCGTGAACGCCAGCAGCGGCAGCCGCGTGTGCAGCCGGGCCAGCCGGCGCACGGTGTCGCCGGACTGGGTGAACGCCACCAGGGCCTTCGCGTTGAGGCGCTCGCCGATGTCGCGGGCGGCATAGGAGATCACGCCGCGCTTGGTGCGCGGGACGTGCGTCAGCGGCGGGACGACCGGCGAGTCGGTCTCGACCGCCTCGACGATCCGGCCCATGGTCTGCACGGTCTCGATCGGGTACCGGCCGACGCTGGTCTCGCCGGACAGCATGACCGCGTCGGTGCCGTCGAGCACCGCGTTCGCGACGTCGGAGGCCTCGGCGCGGGTCGGCCGGGAGTTGTTGATCATCGACTCGAGCATCTGCGTCGCGACGATGACCGGCTTCGCGTTCTCGCGGCAGATCTGGATGGCGCGCTTCTGCACCAGCGGGACCTGCTCCAGCGGCAGCTCGACACCGAGGTCGCCGCGGGCGACCATCACCGCGTCGAAGGCCAGCACGATGGCTTCGAGGTTGTAGACGGCCTCGGGCTTCTCGATCTTCGCGACGACCGGCAGCCGGCCCTTGCCGACGCGGTCCATCACCTGGTGGACCAGGTCGATGTCGGCCGGCGAGCGGACGAAGGACAGGGCGATGAAGTCGACCCCCAGTTCGAGCGCGAACTCGAGGTCCTCGATGTCCTTCTCGGACAGCGCCGGCACGGAGACGTCCATGCCCGGCAGCGAGACGCCCTTGTTGTTGCTGACCGGGCCGCCCTCGGTGACCTCGCACACGACGTCCTGGCCGTCGACCTCCTTGACCACCAGGCCGACCTTGCCGTCGTCGACCAGGAGGCGGTCACCGGGCTTGGCGTCCTTGGCGAGGCCCTTGTAGGTCGTCGAGACGCGGTCGTGGGTGCCGGCGACGTCCTCGACCGTGATCCGGACGATGTCGCCGTTCTGCCACTCGACCGGCCCGCCGGCGAAGGTGCCCAGCCGGATCTTGGGGCCCTGCAGGTCGGCGAGGATGCCGACGGCCCGGCCACTCGCGGCCGCGGCGTCCCGGATCAGGTCGTAGACCTGCTTGTGGTCGCCGTGGCTGCCGTGGCTGAAGTTCATCCTGGCCACGTCCATGCCCGCGTCCACCAGGGCCCGCATCTTCTCGGGCGTGGCGGTGGCAGGACCCAGGGTACAAACGATCTTCGCGCGTCGGCTCACGTTCGCACAGCGTAGTCCCTCGCCGCGCGTTCGTCTGTACCGATCCCGAAAAGTTCAGAGAAACTGTTCAGAAACCTGTCCGGTCAGCGACGTGGCTTTTCGGTGGGTCCGACCCGGTCACGGGCCCATTCGTTGAACTCGCGGACCTGCCGCCAGGCCTTGCGCACGCGGTCGAGGGCGCCCCGTTCGTGCAGCACGTCGTCCGGCTCCCAGGCGCGCACGGCGTAGACCGAGCGGTACCGCAGCAGGTCGAGGCGCGGGTGCTCGGCGTCGAACCCGCGCGGCTTCGACTTGAGGCGGTCGCCGCGGACCTCCCAGCCGGCACGCTCGAGCTTCGTGATGATCTTCTGGAGCGCTTCGCCGTGCAGCTCGGTGTCGACAGCCGTGCGGAACCGGGCGATCTGGTCGGACTCGAGGTGGAAGCAGCCCCCGCCGACGCGCAGGCCGTCCGGCCCGACCTCGACGTAGTAGGCCCCGCCGCCGCGGCCCTGCTCGATGACGCCGCCGCAGTGGGTCTTGTAGGGCGTCTTGTCCTTGGCGAAGCGCACGTCGCGGTAGGGGCGGAACACCTTGGGCTCGCCGAAGCCGTCCCCGAACTCGGGAGCCAGCTCCGCGAGCAGCGCCTCCATCGGGGCGCGGACGTCGTTCTTGTAGACCTCGACGTGGTCGTCCCAGTAGGGCTTGGAGTTGTCCTCGACCAGGCCGTCGAAGAAGTCGACGGCGTACTCGCCGAATCCGCTGAACTTCACGGGGGAACGATAATCGGGGGGACCGACGGTTTTCCGCCGGTCCCCCCGCTGCCGGAGGCCCTACTTCGCGACGGCGGTGATCAGCTCGCCGCCGGTGGTGTCACCCGAGAGCTCCCAGAACATCGCGCCGCCCAGGCCCTGGGTCTTCGCGTAGGAGACCTTGCCGGCGATGGTCGACGGGGTGTCGTAGCTCCACCAGTTGCTGCCGCACTTCGCGTACGCCGTGCCCGCGACGGTGCCGGTCGCCGGGCAGGACGTCTTCAGCACCTTGTAGTCCTCGATGCCCGGCTCGTACTTGGCCGGGGCGGCGCCGGTCGCCGTGCCGCCCGGGGCGTCCCGCGTGACGCCGGTCCAGCCGCGACCGTAGAAGCCGATGCCCAGCAGGAGCTTGCCCGGTGAGATGCCCTTGCTCTTCAGCTTCTGGATCGCCGCGTCGGAGTAGAAGCCCGGCGTCGGGATGCCGTCGTACGACGTCAGCGGCGAGTGCGGGGCGGTCGGGCCCTGCGCGGCGAAGGCGCCGAAGTAGTCGTAGGTCATCACGTTGTACCAGTCGACGTACTGGGCGGCGCCGGCGTAGTCGGCCGCGTCGATCTTGCCGCCGTCGGTGCCGTCGGCGGTGATCGCCGCGGTGACCAGCTGCGAGCCGAACTTGGCGCGCAGCGCGGACATCAGGTTCTTGTACGCCGCCGCGCCACTGCTGTCACAGCTCAGGCCGCAGGCGTTGGGGTACTCCCAGTCGATGTCGATGCCGTCGAAGACGCCGGCCCAGCGCGGGTCGTTGACGAGGTTGTAGCAGGAGTCGGCGAACGCGGCGGGGTTCTGCGCGGCCTGCCCGAAGCCGCCCGACCAGGTCCAGCCGCCGAACGACCAGATCACCTTGAGGCCCGGGTGCTTGGCCTTGAGCTTCTTCAGCTGGTTGAAGCTGCCGGCGAGGGGCTGGTCCCAGGTGTCCGCGACGCCGTCGACGCTGCCCGCCGCGTCGTAGGTCTTCTGGTAGTCGGCGTAGGAGTCGCCGATCGCGCAGCCGCCGTTCGTCACGTTGCCGAAGGCGTAGTTGATGTGGGTCAGCTTGGCCGCCGAGCCCGACGTCTCGATGTTCTTGACGTGGTAGTTGCGGTCGTAGACCCCCCATTCGGTGAAGTAACCGACAACCTTGCCGACGGAGGCTTCGGCCGACGCGGGTGCGGCGGTGGCGGCCGGGGCCGCGGCGGCGCCCGCCACCAGGCCCGCGGCGGCGGCCACGGTCAACAGCGCAGAGAAGCTCTTCCTGCGGAAACGGGACATGCCTTCTCCCTTCGGAGAATTTCTGACAACCAGGGGGACCACGTGGTGGAGACCACACTCACCGTAAATGGACTAGACCATCAGGTCAATGGTTCAGACCAAACGGCCCAGTGGACGAGTCCGGCATTCCTTGACAGGCATATGCCCGCCGGAGCACATTTCCAGGGTGATGCAGACTTTCGACGTCCTCGCCGAACCCCGTCGCCGGACGATCCTCGACCTGCTCCGCGACGGCGAACGCTCCGTCGGCGAGCTCGTCGAGGAGCTCGAGCTGAGCCAGCCCGCGGTGTCCAAGCACCTGCGGGTGCTGCGTGAGGCCGGGCTCGTGACGGTGCGGGTCGCGGCGCAGCGACGCTGTTACGCGCTGCGCCCGGACCCGCTGGCCGAGGTCGACGCCTGGCTCGCGCCCTACCGCCGCTTCTGGGACGGCCGCCTCGACGCGCTGGAACGCCGGCTGAACGAGACGGACCCCGCCTGAGGTACCCGCGCGGACGACACGCGTACTCAGGCGGACGACTCGCGTACCTGGCTGGACGACACAGCGGTGCTCCGGCCGGCTGCGGCGTGTCGTCCGTCCACGTACGCGTGTCGTCCGGGCGGGTACGCGTGTCGTCCGGTCCTAATCGGCAGGCTCGAAGGTGATTCCCGCGGCCGCCGCGCGGCGCTCGCCCCACTCGTACAGGGCCGTCAGGGCCGGGCGGAGCTCCTCCCCCACCGCCGTCAGGTGGTACTCGACGTGCGGGACGCGGCCGTCGAACTCCTCGCGGCGGACGATGCCGTCGGCGGCCAGCTCGCGCAGCTGCTGGGTCAGCATCTTCTCGCTGATCCCCGGCATCCGGCGGCGCAGCTCGCCGTAGCGGTGGGCGCCCTCCTTGAGGTGGGCCAGGATCACCGGCTTCCACTTGCCACCGATGAGGTCGAGCGCCAGCTCCGTCGCGCAGTGGTAGCGCTTCATCCCGTTCCTCCCCCGCACCGGAAAGTAAGTGGTTGCCCGGCCGGGCCGCCGCTGGTTGCCTTGCCGGGTGATCGTGCCAGAAGACCCGCCCGCCACGCCGACCCTCTACGAGTGGGCCGGCGGCCACGAAGCCCTCGTGAAGCTGCTCACGATCTTCTACGGCCACGTCCTCGAAGACCCGCTGCTCGAGCCGGTCTTCCGGGACATGGACCCGCGGCACGCCGAGCACGTCGCGGTCTGGCTCGGCGAGGTCTTCGGCGGGCCGGCCGACTATTCCGGCAGCCACGGCGGCCACGCCCACATGATCGGCCGCCACCTCGGGCGTGGCATCACCGAGCCGCAGCGCCGCCGCTGGGTGAGCCTCCTGCTCGACGCCGCCGACGAAGCCGGCCTGCCCGGCGACCCGGAGTTCCGCGCCGCGTTCGCCGGCTACCTCGAGTGGGGCAGCCGGCTGGCCGTGCTCTTCTCGGCGCCGGGAGCCGAGCCGAACCTCCACGAACCGGTCCCGAAGTGGGACTGGCCGATGCCGCCCTGGCAGCCACCGGCGTCCTAGCCGCATAGTGAGGGCAGCCGGAAAGGAGGCTGCCCTTGATCCGGGTGGACGGCCGGACCCTGCGCTGCGCGGACGTCGTCACGGCGGCACGCACCGAGGGCCCACTGGGCATCGACGTCTCGATCGCCGCGCTGCGCGGCGCCGAGCACGCCTGGAAGCTCGCCGAAGAGCTCAGCACACGGCGGATGGTCTACGGCCGGACGACCGGCGTCGGGGCCAACAAGGACGACACGGTCGCGAGCTCGAAGGAGCACGGCCTGCGGCTGCTGCGCAGCCACGCGGGTGGCAGCGGCGAGGAGATGCCGCGCGGCCAGGTCCGCGCGATGATGCTGATCCGGCTGAACCAGCTGATGGCCGGCCGCTCGGGCATCAGCCCCGAGCTGATCGGCGCGCTCGCCGAAGCGGTCCGCACCGGTGCGCTGCCGCTGGTGCACCGGCTCGGCGCGATCGGCACCGGCGACCTCGCGCCGCTGGCCGAGGCGGCGCTCGCGCTCACCGGCGAACGCTCGTGGGTCGACGGGCACGTGCCCCCGGTGCCGGTGCACGCCGGGGACGCGCTGGCGTTCATGAGCAGCAACGCCGCGACGCTCGCCGAAGCGACCCTCGCGGCGATGCGGCTGGACACGCTGACCCGCGCGAGCCACGCGATCGCGGCGCTGACGTACGTCGCGCTCGACGGCAACCCCGAGGCGTACGCGACGCCGGTGCACGAAGCGCGGCCGCACGCCGGCCAGGTCGCGTGCGCGGCGGAGATGCGGCGGCTGCTGGGCATGCACCAGACGCCGAAACCGGGACGGCGCATCCAGGACCCGTTCGGGCTGCGGGCGTTCCCGCAGGTGCAGGGCCCGGCGCTGGACGCGATCCACTACCTGCGCGACGTGCTCGCCGTGGAAATCAACGCCAGCACCGAAAACCCGATGATCTCGACGGTGCACGGGGACGCCTACCACCACGCGCACTTCCACACGGCGTACGTCTCGACGGCGCTGGACCAGGCCCGCGCGACCGTGCACCAGGTGGCAGAGCTGTCGGTGGCGCGCCTGGGCGACCTCGTAGAGCCGGAGTTCACCGGGCTGCGGCCGTTCCTCGCGGCGGGCCCGGCGGGCAGCTCCGGCGTGATGATCCTGGAGTACGTGGCACACGACGCGCTCACGGAGCTGCGGCAGGCGGCGCTCCCGGCGACGCTCGGCACGGCCGTGGTGTCCCGCGGCATCGAGGACCATGCGAGCTTCTCGACGCAGGCGGCACGCGCGGCGACCGCGGCTTGCACGGCGTACCAGCAGGTGCTGGCGTGCGAGCTGGTCGCGGCGGTCCGCGCGCTGCGGATGCGCGACGCGGACCTGGTCGACCTCCCGGTGCGCGACGCCTTCGAAGCGGCGTCGGCGGTGCTCGACCTCAGCGTCGACGACCGGCCGCTGACCGACGACATCGCCGCCGCGGTCGGCGTCCTGGACTCACTCGCCCGGATCTGACGCCGACCGCGGAGACGGGAACCTCAGCCGAAGAAGACTTCGGCTTCCTGGTAACGCTCGACCGGGACCGTCTTCAGCTCGGCCGTCGCCTCGGACAGCTTCACGCGGACGATGTCGGTGCCCTTCAGGGCGACCATGACGCCGAAGTCGCCGTCGGCGACCGCGTCCACGGCGTGCAGGCCGAAGCGGGTCGCGAGCACGCGGTCGTAGGCCGTCGGGGTGCCGCCGCGCTGGACGTGGCCCAGCACGACCGCGCGGGACTCCTTGCCGGTGCGGTGGGCGATCTCGTCGGCCAGCCAGGTGCCGATGCCGCCGAGGCGGACGTGCCCGAAGGCGTCCTTCTCGCCGGTGAGCAGCTTCTCCTCGCCGCCCTCGGGCAGCGCGCCCTCGGCCACGACGATGATCGGCGCGAACTCCTTCTCGAAGCGGCGCTCGACCCAGGAGACGACCTGGTCGACGTTGAAGTGCCGCTCCGGCACCAGGATCACGCTCGCGCCGCCGGCCAGGCCGGAGTGCAGCGCGATCCAGCCGGCGTGCCGGCCCATGACCTCGACGACCAGCGCGCGGTGGTGCGACTCGGCGGTGGTGTGCAGCCGGTCGATCGCCTCGGTCGCGATGGAGACCGCGGTGTCGAAGCCGAAGGTGTAGTCGGTGGCGCCCAAATCGTTGTCGATCGTCTTGGGCACGCCCACGACGCCGACGCCGTCGTCGGTGAGGCGCTTCGCGACGCCGAGGGTGTCCTCCCCGCCGATCGCCACGAGGGCGTCGACACCCTGGTCGGCGAGCACCTGCTTGATCTTGTCGACGCCGCCGTCGACCTTGTACGGGTTGGTGCGCGAGGACCGCAGGATGGTGCCGCCCCGGGTCAGGATGTCCTCGACGTCGTTCAGGCCGAGCGGGCGGCTGTCGCCGGTCAGGGGGCCGTTCCAGCCGTTGCGGAAGCCCACGAAGTCCCAGCCGTGCACCTCGACGCCCTTGCGCACCACGGCGCGGATCACCGCGTTGAGCCCCGGGCAGTCGCCGCCGCCGGTCAGCACACCGACACGCATGAGAAGCCTCCGTCTGTTCTCTGGAGATGACAGTCACAGTTCGTCGAGCGCCAGCGTAGCGGCTTTCGTCTGGATCGGTGCAGCCCGTACCACCTGCCGAATCGGTCCGGCTCCGGGTTGTGCTAACTTGGGGCTGTGCAGCGCTATTACTGGTTTACGAAGCCGGCCCCGGGTGGGCTCGGCGGCGTGAACCTGCGCTGACGTCCACCCCCGAGCCGGATTCGTGAACCGGCTCGGCGAGGGTCCCCCGCGCGGGTCGGTGTCCATCAGGAAGGAACACCCCCGCCATGACGCTCTCCGCCGGTCCAGCGACCACCATCGGTGACCTGGACGCCGCGCGCACCACGTCGATCAGCCCGCTCATCTCCCCCGCGATGCTGCGCGAGGACCATCCGGCCGACGCCGGGGTCGCGAAGGTCGTGCGGCACGGCCGCGCCGACACCGTCGACATCCTCGAAGGCCGCGACGACCGCCTCCTCGTCGTGGTCGGCCCGTGCTCGGTCCACGACCCGGAAGCCGCCCTCGACTACGCCCGCCGGCTGGCCGCGAAGGCCGACGACCTGCGCGGCGAACTGCACATCGTGATGCGCGTGTACTTCGAGAAACCGCGCACCACGCTGGGCTGGAAGGGCCTAATCAACGACCCGGACCTCGACGGCACCTTCGCCGTCAACAAGGGCCTGCGGATGGCGCGGAAGCTGCTGCTCGACGTCTCCGCGCTCGGCCTGCCGGTGGGTTGTGAGTTCCTCGACCCGATCACGCCGCAGTTCATCTCCGACGTCGTGACGTGGGGCTCGATCGGCGCGCGCACCGCGGCGAGCCAGGTGCACCGCCAGCTGTGCAGCGCGCTGTCGATGCCGGTGGGGATCAAGAACTCCACCGAGGGCGACGTCCAGGTGGCGGTCGACGCGACCCGCGCGGCCGCGGCCAGCCACGTGTTCCCCGGCATCAACACCGACGGCCTCGCGGCCCTGCTGACGACGTCCGGCAACCCGGACTGCCACGTGATCCTCCGCGGCCACAACGCCGGCCCGAACTACGACGCGGCGACGGTGGCGGACACCCTGGCACGGCTGGCCAAGTCGGGGCTGCCGGAGCGGGTGATCATCGACGCTTCGCACGGCAACAGCGGCAAGGACCACGTCCGGCAGGCCGGGGTGGTGCGGGAGCTGGCTTCGCGCATCGGCGAGGGCGAGCGCGGGATCGTGGGGCTGATGATGGAGAGCTTCCTGGCGGCGGGGCGCCAGGACCTGGACCTGGGGCACAGCGAGAAGCTGACGTACGGGCAGTCGATCACGGACGCCTGCCTGGCTTGGGACGACACGGCACCGCTGCTGGACGAGCTGGCCGGGGCGGTCCGGGCGCGCCGCTGACGGCGGTCCCGCTCAGCGGCGGCGGAAGTACTCCTCGATGACTTCCCACCGGGCCAGGTTGTGCTTCGCGTCCGCCAGAGCGTCGTGCTGGTCGGTGGGGGCCGCCGGGAGCTTCGGCTTCCCGGCGTCCTCCCACCGCTGGCGCAGGTCGCGCGTGAAGCGCGGCAGCTGCCGCGGCAACGCCGGCATCGGGCCCCACAGCTGGGCCAGCGCGACGTGGTCGTAGGCCGCGAACCAGGCCCACAGCTCGATGCCGCCCGGGGGCTTGCCGAAGAACTCCAGCAGCCCCGCGCGGATCTTCTCGCGGCTCTGCCACGCCGGGTCCGCCGGGGACGGCAGCTTGTCCAGGACGTTGTCACGCACCCACGGCCCGGCCTTGGCCGGGTCGAAATCGGTCGAGACCGCGTAGAACTCGCGGCCCTGTTCGTCAACGACACCGATCGACACCAGGTCGATCGTCACGCCGTCCTCGATGAACTCGGTGTCGTAGAAGAAACGCACCGGTGAACCCTAGTGGGTCAGCCGACCTTCGAGTCCGGCACCCGGGCCGCGTCCCGCGAGGACGGCTGCGCAGGCACCTTCGGCTTCGCGCCGGACGCCTCCGCGGCGAGCAGTTCCTTCGCCTTCGCCGCGTAGATGTCGACGTACTCCTGGCCGGAGAGCTCCATGAGCGCGTACATGATCTCGTCGGTGATCGACCGCTCGATGAAGCGGTCGCCCGCGAGCCCCTCGTACCGCGAAAAGTCGAGCGGCTTGCCGAAGCGGACCTCGAGGCGGCGCGGCCACCACATCTTGGAGCCGATCGGGTTGACCTTGTCCGTGCCGATCATCGCCACCGGGACGACCACGCCGCCGGAGTCGAGCGCGATCCGGGCGACGCCGGTCTTGCCCTTGTACAGGCGGCCGTCCGGGGAGCGGGTGCCCTCGGGGTAGATGCCGAGCAGGTGGCCGGCCTTGACCAGGCGGGTCGCGGTGTCGAGCGCGGCCTGGGCGGCGTTGCCGCCGGAGCGGTCGATCGGGAACTGGCCGACGCCGGTGAAGAACCACTTCTTGAGCAGGCCCTTGAAGCCGGGCTCGGTGAAGTACTCGGACTTGGCCGGGAAGGTCACCTTGCGCTTGACGCGCAGCGGCATGAAGAACGAGTCCGCGACCGCCAGGTGGTTGCCGGCCAGGATCGCGCCCCCGGTCTCGGGGATGTTTTCCGCGCCGACGACCTTCGTCGGCCACAGCGTCTTGAGCAGCGGACCGATGAACACCCACTTCATGAGCCAGTACAGCACCGGTGCCTCAGTCCTCCATCGCAGCTGTAGCCCCTGTCACCCGCGTCGGCCAGCCTACGAACCCCGGGGCCCGCCGCACAACGGCGGCCACCCGGTTACCACTCGGTCAGCGATCGATCTCACAGCGAATTCCCGGTCCGGGCGGAGCCCCACAAGGCCCGTCGGCCGTGAGAGCATGGACAGATCCACCGCTCACACGGAAGGCGATCGCATGGGCGTGCTCGCCGGCGCGGAACCGTTCGGCCACACCGGTTCGGCCGACACCGGGTTCCTGCTCTGCCACGGGTTCACCGGGACCCCGGCGAGCATGCGGGCCTGGGGTGACCACCTGGCCGGGGCCGGGTTCACCGTGCGCTGCCCGCTGCTGCCGGGTCACGGCACCCGCTGGCCGGACCTCAACCGCACGACGTGGGAAGACTGGTACGGCGCCGTCCGCGAAGCGCTCCTCGAGCTGCTCTCGACGTGCAAGACCGTCTTCGTCGGCGGCCTCTCGATGGGCGGCACGCTCACCCTGCGCCTCGCCGAGGAGTTCGGCGACCGGATCGCCGGGATCGTCCTGGTCAACCCGTCGGTGACGCGGCTGAAGTGGGACACGAAGCTGCTGCCGGTGCTGGGGAAGATCGTGCCGTCGGTGCCGGCGATCGCGAACGACATCAAGAAGCCGGGCGAGACGGAGCTGGCCTACCCGCGGACGCCGGTGCGCGCCGCGGCGAGCCTGGCGAAGCTGTGGGCCGTCGTGCGCGCCGACCTGGGCAAGGTGACGCAGCCGGTGCTGCTGCTGCACTCGTCGGTCGACCACGTCGTCGAGCCGGTGAACTCGCAGCTGGTGCTGCAGGGTGTCGCCAGCACCGACGTCACCGAGGTCGTGCTGGAGAACAGCTACCACGTGGCGACCCAGGACAACGACGCCGAGGTGATCTTCACGCGCAGCGTCGAGTTCGCCAAGGCGCACGCCGGACAGCCGGAGGAGACCGCATGAGCCGGGGGAAGGACGGGCCGGAGGACGTCGACGCGACGTTCGCCGAGATCGTCGCCGACCTGCGGGCCGGCGGGTTCGGGCTGCCCGAGCTGGACACCGCGGACACGGCGGACACCGCCGACGCGGCGGACACCGCCGACGCCGCGGGCCCGGGGACCGAGTCGCGCAAGACGCCGGACCGGCCGGCCGAGCCGCCCGCGGCCGAGAGCCCGCCGGAGACCGGCTGGCGGTCCGGGGGCACGACGTGGGACGCCACGATGTTCTCCGACGACCCGGCCGACGACGACGAGCACTACGTCCCGCCGGAGCCGCCGCCGTTGCCGCGGCCGAAGATGGGCGCGTTCCTCATCCTGCTGCTGTTCCTGGCCGGGCTGTTCCTGCTGATCGTGCCCGGGGCGATCGGCGTCGGCCCGACGGTCGCGACGCCGCTGGGCATCCTCGCGCTGGCGACGGCGATCGCGCTGCTGCTGCTCCGCGTCCGCCAAGGTCCGCCGCCCGGCGCCGACCCGAGCAACGGCGCCCAGGTCTGACCGGTCGGCGATGAACATCGAGTTCAGTCCTTCGCGGCGGTCGACCGTCGGCGCGGAGTGGGAGCTCGGCCTCGTGGACCGCCGCAGCGGCGAGCTGTCCTCGGTGGCCGGGCAGGTCCTCGAGGCGGTGCGCCCGGACGGCGCGGCCGAGCACCCGAAGATCAAGCAGGAGCTGCTGCTCAACACCATCGAGGTGATCACCGGCGTCTGCGACACGATCGCCGAGGCGAAGGCCGACCTGAACGACTCCCTCGACGTCCTGCACAGCGTCGCCGACCCGCTCGGCGTGGAGATGTTCTCGGCCGGGACACACCCGTTCTCCAACTGGTACCAGCAGAAGGTCACCGACAAGGAGCGGTACGCGAAGCTGATCGACCGCACCCAGTGGTGGGGCCGGCAGATGCTGATCTACGGCGTCCACGTGCACGTCGGGGTCGACCACCGCGACAAGGTGCTGCCGATCCTCGACGCGCTGCTCAACTACGCACCGCACCTGCAGGCGCTCTCGGCGTCGTCGCCGTACTGGGGCGCGGAGGACACCGGGTACGCGTCGAACCGGGCGCTGATGTTCCAGCAGCTGCCGACGGCCGGGCTGCCGTTCCAGTTCCGGAAGTGGGCCGAGCTGGAGAGCTACGTCGACGACATGTTCACCACCGGCGTGATCGACCACTTCTCGGAGATCCGCTGGGACATCCGGCCGGCCCCGCACCTGGGCACGATCGAGATGCGGGTCTGCGACGGCCTGCCGACGCTGGAGGAGGTCGGCGCGATCGCGGCGCTGACGCAGTGCCTGGTGGACGACTTCAGCGAGCGCCTCGACGACGGCGAGATCCTGCCGACGCTCCCGCCCTGGCACGTCCAGGAGAACAAGTGGCGCGCGGCCCGCTACGGCACCGACGCGATCATCATCCTGGACGCGGCCGGGCGCGAGCGCCTGGTCACCGACGACATCGCCGACCTGCTCGACCGCCTGGAGCCGGTGGCGCGGCGCCTGGACTGCGTCGCCGAGCTGCGCGACGTCGAGACGATCCTGGAGTACGGCCCGAGCTACCGGCGGCAGCGGGCGGTGGCGCAGCAGCACAAGGGCAGCCTGAAGGCCGTGATGGCGTCCCTGGTCGCCGAGATGCGCGACGGCATCTCGAAGGACTAGAGCTCGTCGAGCTGGCTACGCAGCGTGCCGGGGCCGAGAATCGACGCACCGAGGGCCTCGACCCGGCCCCGCAGCTCACGGTCGGCCGTCGCGACGAGCACCCGGCCCTTCTGCTCCCCGACGACCTCGACGATCTTCGAGTCCCCATCGGCGTCCGCGGCGACAACCTCGACCCCGGGCACGGACTCGACGTGCTTGGCCTTGCCCTCGACAACCAGGACGACGCGCGGCCACCAGGTGACGGCCGGGTCATCCGGGTCCGGTACGCCGGCCTCGGCGAGTTTCACGAGCTGGTCACGCAGGCGTTCGGCGGCCCCGTGCCGATCCCGCCACCAGCCATCCGGCCGCGAGCCGACGACGTTGGCCGAGTCGACGACAAAAACGAGCTCCTCCCCCACGCGGTCACGCAGGCGCGGCCACGCGGCGGCGAAGTCGCGGTGCAGCCGGTAGGAGGGGACGTCGTCGGGATCCACCCAGCGCACCTCCGCACTTTCGGTGTTGGCAACCCGCGCCTCGGCCCCATCGGCCAGGGCGAGGACGGTGGTGTAGCTCCAGTCCCCATGGTCCACCGCGGAGGCGGAGACCGCTCGGAAGGCATCAGCGGGAACGGAGGCTTCTTCGAAGGCTTCACGCGCGGCGGCGGTCACGGCGGTCTCACCGGCTTCGATGGCCCCGCCAGGCAGCGCCCAGGTCCGGCCGTGGTGCACCCACCAGGCACGGCGCTGCAGGAGAACACCCCGAGCAGGATCGAAGAGCAGCAACCCGGCGGCGCCGTAGCGCCCCCAGTGGAGATGCCCGCAGGAGCACCGGACAAAGACGCTCGCGGACGGCTGGCTCACGGCTCCAGCGTTTCACAGTCGACCCCGAATCACCGCTCCCTCGGAAGTGAGGGCTCACTTCCGAGGGACCGGGAAAGCCACGGCAGCAGCCGGACCGGAAGACGGCAGGCACCCACACCCCCCGCAACCCCGATCCGAAGCCAGAACACGGCCGGCGACGCCGGGTCAAGGCATCTTTCCCGCCTTGACGCGGTGCCGCCGGCCGTAGTCACAATCGGGCTTCGGGGTGGCGGGAAAGACCGGAAGAGCCAGCTGCCGGAAACAGATCGGCCGCCATCCACAAGCGGTCAAACCGGAGTCTTCGCCGCTTCCAGCGCCAACGCAGCCGCACCGACAATCGCCGTGTCATCACCCAGGTGAGCAGTCCTGATCCGAGCCAACGGCCGATGCCGAGCCCCGGTGATAGCCCCCGCGTAATGCTCCCGAGCCTCATCCAAAAACAACGGCGCCGACTCCGAAACACCCCCGCCGATCACGATGATCTCCGGGTCGAAAACATCCGCCACCAGAGCCAGGCCCTCACCGAGCCACTTGGCCAGCTCCGCCATCGCCAGCTGGGCAATCGGATCACCGTCGCGAGCAGCTCCCGCCACGCGCCGTCCCGTCACCGAGCCCGGGTCACCCGCAACCTGCGGGGCCAGCACCGTCGACCGCCCCGGGTGCCGCGCGAGCAGCTCCACCGCCGTCGCCGCCAGCGCCGTCCCGCTGCAATAACGCTCCCAGCAGCCGTACTTGCCGCATGGGCACGGCCGCCCTCCGCGGACCACAGTCAAATGTCCCAGCTCCGGCGCCACGCCGTACGCACCGCGGAACAGCTTGCCGTCCAGCAACAGACCCGCGCCGATACCCGTCCCCAGCGCCACCAGCGCCGCCACGTGGGCGCCGCGGGCCGCGCCGAAGCGGTGCTCACCCACCATCGCCGCGTTGACGTCGTGCTCCAGCAGCACCGGCAGGCCGACCCGCTTCTCGATCCGGTCCGCGACCGGCGCGCCGCGCCAGGCCAGGTGCGGCGCGAACATCACCGACCGGCGGTCGCGCGCCACGAACCCGGCCACGGCCAGGCCGACGCCCGCCACCTCGTGCCGGTTGCGCAGGTCCTCGACCACACCCGCGATGGCGTCCTCGAGGGCGCCTTCCTCGCTCGGCGTCGCGACCCGCGCCGTGTCGAGCAGGGAGCCGCGCTCGTCCACCACGCCGGCCCGGACACTCGTCCCGCCGACGTCCACCCCTATCGTCCGCACTCAGCTCTCCCGATCCGGCCGCCACTCGTCCCGTCTGCGGACGGTGATGTGCTGCACCCGCGGCGACGCCGCCGAAGCGTCCGCCGGCGGCCGCGGCGCGGGCCGGAACCCGGGCATGTGCACACCCTCGTCCGGCTCCCAGCGGTCCGCGAGCACCGCGCGCAGCAGGGCGACCAGCTGCGCGAGCTGCTCGACCAGCCGGGCGGCCAGCTCGGGGCGCTCACCTCGCACAACGGCGACGATCGCACACAGCGGGCACCAGCCGCACGCCGAGCCGTCCGCGTTCGCCTGGTCAGGGTCACCGTGCCCGGCGGCGAGGACGCCCTCCAGCCACGGCGCCGCCTTCTCCACGACCAGCTCGGCGAGCAGGCGGATCTCCTCCGCGAGCCGCGGCCCGTGTTCGTCTTCGCTCACCCGCGTCCCCGGTTCCCGGCCAGGCTCACCAGCAGGCCGTCGGCGTCGGATTCCGCGCCGGTGATCCGGCACGGCCGCAGCGCCTCCGGCAGGGCGATGAGCCTGCGGAAGCCGTCCACGGTGATCGCCAGGTCGTCGTCGACGCGGGCGAGGTCGACCTCGGCGTCCCGGCCCAGCGGGATCGCGACGCGCAGGGTGTACCCGCCGGCCGCCGGCCGCACGCGCAGCAGCGGGGTGACGGGGGTCCCGTCGCCGGCGAGGGGGTCGCCGTCGCGGTACAGCTCGGCGGCGATCTCCAGCAGCGCGGGCAGCCCGACCGGCTCGACGGCGCGGTGCTCGACCCGGGCGACCCGGGTGAACCCGGCCGCGGTGAGCTCGGCCAGCACGGCGTCCTGCTGGGTCCGGCGCGTGCGCAGCCACGACGCCGCGCCGCCGCGCCAGAACCCGGGCGCGGGCATCAGCCGGTTGGCGACCAGGCCGTCGACGGCGATGCCGCGCAGGGCGA
This sequence comes from Amycolatopsis sp. NPDC104819, assembly GCF_055583145.1. Classification (NCBI taxonomy): domain Bacteria; kingdom Bacillati; phylum Actinomycetota; class Actinomycetes; order Pseudonocardiales; family Pseudonocardiaceae; genus Amycolatopsis; species Amycolatopsis sp. NPDC104819. Next base: position 608,821 of record NZ_JBVJON010000006.1, read on the forward strand.
GCGAGCTGAGCGTGCGCCGCGCCTCGGCGACCACCACGCGCTCGGGGGTCAGCACCAGCCGGACGGTGGTCACCGACGGCTCGGTGAGCAGCGCGCGCAAGCCGTCGAGGTGGGTGCCGAGGCGGCGCACGGACTCGCTGACGCGGCGGTTGAACAGCCGGGTCAGGTACCCGGAGACGGCTTCGGGCAGGGCGAGCAGCCGCAGCGTCTCGGCCGTCGGCCCGCAGTCGACGACGATGGTCTCCCACGGCCCGTCCTCGGCCAGCCGCCGGACCTCGGTGAGCGCGAGCAGCTCGTCGACGCCGGGGAGGACGGTCAGCTCTTCGGCGTCCAAGGTGTCGAGTCCCGCGCCGGACAGCACGGTCTGCAGCTCGGCCCGCAGCCGGTGCCAGGTGGTGTCCACCAAGGTCCGCGAATCGATCTGCGTCGCGGACAGCAGATCGTCCACTTCGGACGGTTCGGCGCCGAGGGTGTGGCCGAAGGCGTCGCCGAGCGAGTGCGCCGGGTCGGTGGACACGACGAGGGTCTTCCTGCCGCGGGCGGCCAGGGCGGCGCCGGTCGCCGCGGCCAGCGTGGTCTTCCCGACACCCCCCTTGCCGGTGAACAGCAGGATCCGCACCCGGTTACCCCTCGGCCCGCTTCTTGAGCTCCTTGAGCGCGGTGTCCATGACCATCTTCTCGGCCTTGCGGCGCAGCAGGCCGATCATCGGCAGCGCCAGCTCGACCGACAGCGTGTAGGTGACGCGGGTGCGGCCGCCGAGGTCCTCCAGGGCGTACCGGCCGTTCTGCGCCTTCTGCATCTGGCCCTTGACCAGGTGCCAGCTGACGCCGAGGCCGTCGCCGTCCCAGTCGTAGGAGAGGGTGTAGACGTCCTTGATCGGGCCCGCGTCGAGGGTCAGCTTGACCTGCTTGGCCCGCCCGTCACCATCGGTGTCGAGGACCTCGGCCTGCTGGACCGCCTTGGCCCATTCCGGGTAGGCGGGGAAGTCGGCGATCACGGCCATCACCCGCGTGGGCTCGGCGTCGACCTCGATGGACTGTGTGGACTGCTCGGCCATGGGACGAAGCGTAGCCGCCGCGGTCGGTCACCAGCGCAGCACGTAGGGCTGCCCGGTCTCCTTGAAGTGACCCACGTTACGGCACTCGGTCAGCCCGACCCGGGCGCGCGCGGACAGCGGCTGGTGCACGTGCCCGAACACCGACCAGCGCGGGCGCTGCTCCCGGATCAGCTCCAGCAGCGCCGTGGAGCCGATCTCGTTGCGCCGCGCGACGACGTCGTAGGTCAGCTCCGGCAGCGCGGGCGGGCCGTGCGTGCAGAGCACGTCGACGTCGGTGAGCGCGGCCACCCCGCGGTCGTAGTCCTCACGATCCCGCAGGTAGGGACGCCAGGCGGCGCCTTTGCGGCGGCGCGGGACGACCCCGTCCGGCAGCAGCGCGCCGCCGACGAACCCGAAGCGGAGACCGCCGAACTCGGTCACCTCGCCGTCCAGGACGCGGATGCCCTCGCCGGTGAACTCGGGCCACATCGCCGGGGTGTCGACGTTGCCGGGCGTGGCGTAGGTGGGCGCGGTCATCGCCGCGAAGAGCGTCGCGTACTGGGCGCGGATGGCCTCGTCGACCGCAGCGGCCGGGTCGTCGAGGCTCGCCCAGAGCGTCCGCGAGTAGGCAACGGTTTCGTCACGGGTGCCCTCACGGCGCAGCCGGGCGAACTCGCCGACCTTTTCGGCGCCGAACAGCGCGCCCATGATGCCCTTGTCGTGCTCCCGGTAGTCGACGAAGTCGAGCAGGTCGCCGAGCACGACCAGCGCGTCGGCCCCGTCCCCCGCCCGCTTCAGCGCGTCGGCGTTGCCGTGCACGTCCGAGACGACGTGTACCCGCACCCAGCTTCCCCTTAGCCCTCGCCCCGAGGAGGAACGCCGGGCTCACGCCCGTCCTCCAGGATCTCCTTCAGCCCGAGTGCGATCGCCTTCGCCGCGCGGGCCCGCCGGTCGAACTCCCGGCGCAGGTCGCGCGGCGCCAGCGCCCGGGGCGTCCCGGCCGCGTCGGCGGGGGTCGCCCGCAGGAAGTAGTGCAGCAGGGTGCCGTCGAGCACCGGCTCGAGCCACACCTCCATCGTACCGACGAGCGCACCCCGCACGGTCCAGCGCAGGCCCTTCTCGCCCCGGTCGGTGTAGACCTCGAGGACCAGGTCGGGCCAGTAGCGCCGCCAGGACGCCGGTGCGGCGAAGACCGCGGCCACGGTGGCCGGCGGAACGGCGAGGAACGTCTCGTCGACGATGTCGAGTGAGGGTGGCGCGTTCACGTGCGAAGAATGTCACGCCCTCGCCGTGCGACGGCGATCAGCATGGTCTTAAGGTGCTCACCACGCTAAGTTGACTGGCGGGTAACAGCGGTGTCGCCTGCCGCACGCGTTGAACACGGAGGTCCACGTGCGCGAATACAGCGCTCCCGCCGGGAAGCCGGTGGCCGACGACGAAAACATGTCCGACGTCGTCTGGGCGAACGCCGAGCGGTTCTCCGACGTGGTGAGCTTCCGCCGCCAGGTCGAGGGCAGCTGGCTGGACGTGACCGCCAAGGAGTTCGCCGGCGAGGTGCTGGCCGTCGCCAAGGGCATGGCCCAGGCCGGGATCGGCCGCGGCGACCGCGTCGCGATCATGTCGAAGACCCGCTACGAGTGGACGCTGATCGACTTCGCGATCTGGGCGGCCGGCGCGGTGACGGTCCCGATCTACGACACCTCGTCCCCCGAACAGGTGCACTGGATCCTCTCCGACTCGGCCGCGAAGGCCGTGTTCGTCGAGACGAACGGCCACGCGGCCGCGGTCGACGAGGTCCGGAGCCGGCTCACCGACCTGGACCACACCTGGCAGATCGAGGGGGACTCCCCCGCCGTCGAGGAGCTGGCCGCGCTGGGCGCCAGGCTGTCCGACGACGAGCTGCACGAGCGCCGCCGCGAGGTCGTCGCCGACGAGCTGGCCACGATCGTCTACACCTCGGGCACCACCGGCCGCCCCAAGGGCGTCGAGCTGACCCACCGCAACCTGCTGGCCGAGATCCGCGCCGACATCGAGGCGTTCCCGCAGCTGATGGAGCAGGGCAACTCGCTGCTGTGCTTCCTGCCGCTGGCGCACGTGCTGGCCCGCGCGATCGCCGTCACCGCGCTCACCGCCCGGGTCACCCTCGGGCACACGCCGGACGTCAAGAACCTGGTCGCCGACCTGGGCACCTTCCGGCCGACGTTCGTCGTCGCGGTGCCGCGGGTGTTCGAGAAGGTCTACAACTCGGCGAAGCAGAAGGCCCACGGCGACGGCAAGGGCAAGATCTTCGACGCCGCCGAAGCCGTCGCGGTCGCCTACAGCGAGGCGCAGGACAAGGGCGGCGCCGGTGTCGCGCTGAAGCTGAAGCACCTGGCGTTCGACAAGCTCGTCTACGGCAAGCTGCGCGCGGCCCTCGGCGGCCGTTGTGTGGCGGCGGTGTCCGGCGGCGCTCCCCTGGGCGCGCGGCTGGCGCACTTCTTCCGCGGCATCGGCGTCCCGGTGTTCGAGGGCTACGGCCTCACCGAGACGTCCGCGGCGGCGAACGTCAACACCCAGACGGCGTTCCGCGTCGGCACGGTCGGCAAGCCGGTCAACGGCACGTCGGTCCGCATCGCCGACGACGGCGAGGTCATGCTCAAGGGCGACGTCGTCTTCCGGGCGTACTACAACAACCCGCAGGCGACGGCCGAGTCGCTCACCGACGGCTGGTTCCACACCGGCGACCTCGGCGAGCTGGACGTCGACGGCTTCCTCAAGATCACCGGCCGCAAGAAGGAGATCATCGTGACGGCGGGCGGCAAGAACGTCGCCCCGTCCGGCCTCGAGGACACGATCAAGGCGGCCCCGTTGGTGAGCCAGGCGATGGTGGTCGGCGACCAGCGCCCGTTCATCGCCGCGCTGGTGACGGTGGACGAGGAGTACTTCCCGTCCTGGAAGTCCCAGCACAACAAGCCGGCGGCGGCCACGGTCGCCGACCTGGCCACCGACGCCGACCTGCTCGCGGAGATCCAGGCGGCGGTCGACGAGGCGAACAAGCAGGTGTCCAAGGCCGAGGCGATCAAGAAGTTCACCGTGCTGGCCAACGACTTCACCGAAGCCGGCGGCGAGATCACGCCGAGCCTCAAGCTGAAGCGCAACGTGGTCACGAAGATCTACGCGAACGACATCGAAGGCCTGTACAAGAAGTAGTCATTCGAGCCGCTGGGCCGCGACGAAGTCGCGGTACCAGCGGAAACTCGCCCGCGGTGTGCGGGCCTGCGTCGCGTAGTCCACGTGCACCAGGCCGAACCGGTGCTTGTACCCGTGGGCCCACTCGAAGTTGTCGAGCAGGGACCAGCAGAAGTACCCCCGCAGGTCGACCCCCGCCGCCGCGGCCGTGCGCGCCGCCTCGATGTGCTCGCTCAGGAACGAGATGCGCTCGTAGTCGGCGAAGTCGCTCCGGTCGGCGTACACGCAGCCGTTCTCGGTGACGTACATCGGGGGCAGGCCCGGGTAGCGGTTGTGCAGCCCGACCAGGGCTTCGGTGAGCCCCTCGGGCTCGACCGGCCAGCCCATGCCCGTGCGCGGGACGTCCGGCACGCGCGTCGTGTCGACGCCGATGTCGGCCACCGTGCGGCGGGCCGGGACGGGCTCGCGGTGCGGCGCGTCCGCGACGTGCAGCCGGTAGTAGTAGTTGACGCCCAGGTAGTCCAGGGGCTGCCCGATCGTCGCCAGGTCGCCGTCGTGGCGGAACGAGAAGTCCGTGACGCCGTCGAACATCGCCGCCAGGCCCGGCGCGTAGCGGCCGCCGAACAGCGGGTCGGTGAACTGGCGCCGCAGCAGCGTGTCCTGGCGGGCGGCCGCGGCGGCGTCGGCGGCCGAGTCCGTGACCGGCACCGCGGGCGACTGGTTGAGCACGATCCCGAACTGGTGCTGCGGTGGTGCTTGCGCCCGCATCGCCTGGACCGCCAAGCCGTGGCCGAGCAGCAGGTGGTGGGCGGCGGCGAGCGCGCCGTGCCCTTCCCGCGCGCCCGGCGCGTGCCGTCCTTCGCCGTACCCCGCGACCGCACACGGGTACGGCTCGTTCAGCGTTGTCCAGTGGTCGACGACGTCGCCGAGCTCGGCGTGCACCAGCGCGGCGTAGTCGGCGAACCGGGCCGCCGTGTCGCGCGACCGCCAGCCGCCGTTGTCCTCCAGCGCCTGCGGGAGGTCCCAGTGGTAGAGCGTGAGGAACGGCTCGATCCCGTGCTCCCGCAGGGCTTCGACGAGCTTCCGGTAGAAGCCGATCCCCTTCGGAACCGCGTTGCCGCGGCCGGACGGCTGGATCCGCGGCCAGGACACCGAGAACCGGTAGGAGTCGACGCCGAGCGCGGCGAGCAGGGCGACGTCGCGCGGCCAGCGGTGGTAGTGGTCGGCCGCCGGCTCGCCGGTGTCACCCCCGGCCACCGCGCCGGGGACCGCCGCGAAGGTGTCCCAAATGGACGGTCCACGGCCGTCGGCGCCGGTCGCGCCCTCGATCTGGAACGCCGAGGTCGCGACGCCCCAGCGGAAGCCGGGCGGGAAGCTGGAAGTCACGATGAGCTCCGGGAGGTCAGCCCTTGAGCGCGCCCTGCATGATGCCGCCGACGATCTGGCGGCCGAACAGCAGGAACACAAGGAGGACAGGGACGGTGCCGATGGTGGCGGCGGTGAGCACGAGGGTGTAGTCGGTGGTGTATCCGCTGGCCAAAGTGGACAGTGCGGTCTGGACGGTCGGGTTCTCCGGCACCAGCACGACCAGCGGCCAGAAGAAGTCGTTCCACGCCTGCATGAACGTGAACAGCCCGAGCACCGCCGCGGCCGGGCGGGCGGCCGGCAGCGCGACGTGCCAGAAGAGCCGCAGCGAGTTGCAGCCGTCCATCCGCCCGGCTTCCAGGAGCTCCAGCGGCAGCGCGCGTTCGAAGTACTGGCGCATGAAGAACACGCCGAACGCGGTCACCAGCCCGGGCACGATGACCGCCTGCAGCTGCCCGGCCCAGCCGAAGTCGGCCATCATCATGTAGAGCGGCACGACCCCCAGCTCGGTCGGGATCGCCTGGGTGGCGATGACGACGAGCAGCAGCACGGTCCGGCCGCGGAAGCGCAGCTTGGCGAAGGCGAACCCGGCGAGCGTCGAGAACAGCACCACGGACACCGTGATCGTGCCCGCGACGATCATCGAGTTCCCCAGCGCCAGCGCGAACTCCGACTCGTCGAAGACCCGGGCGATGTTCTCGAACAAGTGCCCGCCGGGCACGAGCACCGGCGGCACGCTGCCGACGGCTTCCGTCGTCTGCGAAGCCACGACGAACGACCAGTACACGGGGAACGCCGAGCCGGCCAGGATCGCGATCAGCGCGGCGTAGGTCCACGGGCTCGTGGCCCGCCGGACCAGCCGCCGCGCCCGGCCGGGCGGGCTCGGTGCCGCGGCGGGTGCCGAGGTCAGCACGGTGGTCATGTCCGCTCCTCAGTCGGTTTGGATGCGCCGGGTCACCAGGTACGACAGGCCCGCGACGAGCATCGTGACGACGGCCAGCACCAGCGCGATCGCCGAGCTGTACCCGAAGTCGTACTTGGTGAAGCCCTGCTCGTAGAGGTAGAGCGCGGCGGTCTGGAACTGCCGGTCCGAGCCGCCGGTGGCCGCGGCGGTGCCGGGGTTGAACAGCAGCGGCTCGGCGAGCAGCCGCATGTTCCCGGTCGTCGCGATCACCGTCGAGAAGATGATCTGCGGCCGCAGCAACGGCACGGTGATCCGCCAGAACTGCTGCCACCCGCGGGCACCGTCGAGGGTCGCGGCCTCGTACATGCTCGACGGGATCGCCTGCATCGACGCCAGGAAGATCAGCGCGTGGTAACCGGTCCAGCGCCACACCACCATCGCCGCGATGGCGGTGTGGGAGCTGGCCGTGCCCGCCTGCCAGTCGACGTGCCCGCCGCCGAACCAGCTCAAGACCCAGTTCACCAGGCCGAAGTCCCGGCCGAACAGCTGCGCGAAGATGATCGTCACCGCCGCCACCGAGGTGATGTTCGGCAGGATCATCCCCATCCGGAACAGCGTCCGCCCGCGCAGCCGGCGGTTGAGCAGGTGCGCGATGCCGAGCGCGAACAGGATCTGCGGGATCGTGGTCAGCAGCCACAGGCTGACCGTGTTCCCCATCGCGTTCCAGAAGTACGCGTCGTGGAACAGCAGCTGGTCGTAGTTGCCGAACCCGATGAACGTCGCACCATCGGCGTCGAGCAGGTTGCGCTTCTGCAGCGACACGAAAGCCGTGTAGAGCAGCGGGAACAGCCCGAAGACGCCGAAGATCAGGAAGTACGGGCTGATGAAGCCGAACGGCGACAGCTTGACGTCCCACTTGTGCCGCCGGTCGGCGAAAGTCAGTGCCATTACTTGATCTTCGCCACGTCACCGACCAGCTGCTGCCAGGCCGCCGCGCCGTCCTGCTTGCCCTGCTCGACGCGCTGCATCGCGTTGCCGAACTCGGTCTGGACGTCGCCCGCCTTGGGGCCCTGGTACTGCGGGTTCAGCTTCTTGGCGGCGTCGGTGAAGAGCTTGCCGACGGGCGCGTTGTTGAAGAACGGGTTGGTGTAGCCGGTGATCTTCGGGTCGTCGTAGAGCGACGGCGTCGACGGGAGCAGGCCCTGGCTGGTGAAGACCTTCGCCTGCTGCTCGGGCGCGGTCAGCCACGCGGCGAGGTCGGCGGCTTCCTTGGTGTGCTTGCCCTGCTTGGGGACGGTCAGGTACGAGCCGCCCCAGTTGCCACCGCCGCCGGGCACGCTCGCGACGTCCCACTTGCCCGAGGTGTCCGGCGCCTGGTCCTTGATCTTGGTCATCATCCAGGCGGGGCAGGTCACGGTGGCGAACTGGCCCTGGGTGAACCCGGTGTTCCAGGTCGGGGTGCTGTAGAGCAGGCCCGCGGAGAGGTTCGCCTTGACGGCGTCGACGACCTGGTCCCAGCCGGCCCGCAGCGCCGGGTTGCTCGCGACGACGAGTTGGTCGCTCTGGTCGTAGTAGCCGACCGGCGCCTGGCCGAAGATCGCGTTGAGCACGGTCGGGCCGCCGTCCATCCACTTGACGCCGTTCGGCGCCTTGGCCTGGAAGCGCTTACCCGCGTCGAAGAACGCCTGCCAGGTGGGCCAGAGCGCGGAGACGGCGTCGCGGTCGGCGGGTAGCCCGGCGTTCTGGAGCAGGTCACGGCGGTAGCAGATGGCCAGGCCGCCGACGTCGGTGCCGTAGCCGATCTGCTGGCCGCCCTTGCCCAGCGAGGCCGCCCACTTCCAGCCCAGCCAGCGGTCCTTGAGCTTGTCACCGCCGACGGTGTTGAGGTCGACGAACTTGTCCGGTGTCGCCTTGAACTGGGCGACGTACCCGGTGTCGATGGCTTCGATGTCCGCGGCGCCGCCGCCGGTGGCCAGGTGGGCAGCGAGGTTCTTGTGGTGGTCGGAGTAGGACGCGGTCCGCTCGGTGATCTCGATGTCCGGGTGGGCCGCCTGGTACTCCTTGATCAGGTCGGTGTAACCGAAATTGCCGAAGAGGCCGAGGCTGAGCTTGACCTTTCCGCCCCCGCCGGCGTCGCTGCTGCCGCAGGCGCTCAGCGCGGTGACCGCGGCCAGGCCGGCGCACACCACGCCGGCGATCAGGCGGATCCGGCGGGTTGTCGTTTTCGGGCGCATGAGATCTCCGTTGTTCTGCGGGCCGATCGGAAAACGCGGGACCCATGAGAGCGCTCCCAGGCCTGGTTCGTCAAGTAACGAAAAAGTAACTTACTGGCGGATTTCCGCAGACAGAGATCATGTGCTACAGATGTAACCGGTTACAGCCCAGGAGGTCACCATGGTCACGGCCCGCGAAATCGCCCAGCTCTGCGGGGTCTCGGTCGCGACCGTGTCCCGGGTGTTCAACCGCCCCGCGACGGTCAGCGCGGCCACGCGTGAACACGTCGAGCGGGTCGCCCGGGAGCTCGACTTCTCGCCGAACGAGTCGGCGCGGGCGCTGTCCCGGCAGCAGTCGGCGATGGTCGGGCTGGTCTGGGACACCGACCACCGGCGGCCCGGCTGGCGGCACCCGTTCCTCCAGGACCTGTTGCTGGGCCTCAAGTCCGCGCTCAGCTCGCACGGGTACCACCTGCTCCTGCTCGCCACGAGCGACGACGCCCGCGACCGCAACCCCGGCGTGTCGCTGGCCGACCCGGTCGCCTACATCGGCATGACCCGGCGGCACCACCTGGTCGGGCTGGTGCTGATCGACAGCGGGACCGACGCCGAGGCGTTCACCACGTTCGCCCAGTCCGGGCTGCCGTGCGTCGCGGTGGACGTGGCGCTGTCGGGGCCGCGGGCGACCTACGTGACGTCGGACAACGCGGCGGGCGCGGCGGAAGCCGTCCGGCACCTGGCCGCACTCGACCACCAGCGCATCGCGACGATCACCGGCCCCCGCGGCAACACCCCCGCCGCCGCCCGCGCCGAGGGATACCGGCGTGGCCTGGCCGAAGCGGGCCTGCCGGCACGGGAGGACTACGTGGTCACCGGCGACTTCTACCGCGAAAGCGGGTTTGTCGGCATGCGCCGGCTGCTGGCCCGCAAGGACCCGCCGACGGCGGTGTTCGCGGCCAGCGACGAGATGGCGGTCGGCGCCCTGCTGGCGGCCCGCGCGGCCGGCCTGCGGGTGCCGGCGGACCTGGCGGTGGTGGGCTTCGACGACATCGAGGTGGCGTCGCTGGTCGACCCGGCGCTGACGACGGTGGCCCAGGACAAACCGGGCTTCGGCACGGCGGCGGCGGGCGCACTGCTCGCGATGATCGAAACCGGGACGGCGCCGGACCCGGTGCACCTGCCGACGAAACTGGTGGTCCGCGACTCGTGCGGCACCTAGCCGGTGATCTTCGTGTCCCAGTCGATGTGGTGCGAGTAGAGCCAGCCGCGTTCTTCGCCGACGTCGCCACCGGCGCTCGCCTTCACGAGCTTCTCGACCCGCTCGCGCCGCAACCCTTCGTACGCCGCGAAAGCCGTCTTCGGATCCGGCAGGTCGCGCAGGCACTGCGCGAGGACCACGCTGTCCTCCAAGGCCATCGACGCGCCCTGCCCGGCGGCCGGGGACGCGGCGTGCGCGGCGTCGCCGGTCAGGACCATCTCGGGGGTCGACCAGATCCGCGTCTCGGGGACGTCGTAGGAGTGCCCGCCGAACACTTCGTCGCCCGTGGCGGCGATGATTTCCGCGCAGGGCAACGCGTTGTCGTCGGCGAACGTCGTGTGCGCGAACTCGCGCCAGCCGGCCGGGGTGACGGCCGCGGTCTCCTCGCGGGAGCGCTCGGCGTCCGGGATGCGGGCGAACCAGAACGTGGCGCCGTCCGGGTCGGTCGTGAACCCGAAGGCCGCCTTGCTGCCGCGGACCATCCGGTAGATCCCCGGCGCCGACGGCAGGCCCGCAGCGCGCGTGTAGCCGTAGACGACGGTCAGCCCGGTGTAGCGCGGTTCGTCCGCCGCCGGGTCGATCAGCCGCCGGACGACCGAGCGCAGGCCGTCGGCGCCGACCAGCACGTCTCCGGTCTCGGTGGTGCCGTCGGCGAACTCCGCGATGACTCCGCCGGCCCCGGTCCGAGCGTCCACCAGGCGCTTGCCGCGCTTCAGCGGGACACCGCGGCGCGTGGCTTCGTCCTGCAGGACGCGGTAGAGCGTGGCGCGGGTCAGGGTGCGTGGGCCGTCGAGGCCTTCGGTGTCGAACTCACGCCGTCCGACGGTTTCCCCGGTCGGCACCACCAGCTCGACGCCGTACGCGGCGAACGAGGCGTCGATCACCGGCCGGTCGGCGCCGATCGCGCGCAGGGCGTCCATGCCGTTGTGCATGATCGTGAGGAACGCGCCGATGTCGTCCCCGCCGGCCGGGTAGGTCTCGAAGACCACCGGATCATGTCCGGCGAGCTTCGCCGCCATCGCCGTGACCGTGCCGGAAATCCCGCCACCCGCGACCAGTACTCGCACCGTGCTCCCCCTCGTGGACTCCGCGTGCCGCCGATTACGACGTTACCGTGACGGCGGCACGCGGCGCTCACTCCTTGGCGCCACTGGCGGCGATGTCGCCGTTGAGGCCCCGGGGGTAGAAGCCGCCCGAGTTCACCTTGTCCGGGTTGAGGTAGGCGATGTTGAGCACGCGGTCGGCCGAACGCCCGAACGCGATGCCGTTGGCGTCCGCCGGGACGAGGTTGGCCTTGCCGTCCTTGAGCACGCCTTCGTCGTCGTCGGCCTTGCCGTCGAGGCTGTCGCGGGCGTCGGAGATCTTGTTCGTGACGTCGCCGAGGCCGCGTTCGAACAGCTGCCCGCGCACGATGCCCGCGTGGTAGGCCTCGACCGCGAGGATGCCCGCCGCCGCGTCGAGGAACGTCTTGTTGTTCACCAGCGGCGCCGCGCCCTTGTAGGCGGACACGCCGACGTCCTCGAAGAGGAACGCGGCGAGCAGGAAGTTGTTCTCGCTCGCGAACGGGTCGAAGGTCTGGCCTTCCTTGATCACGCCCGCGGCCTGCATGGCGGCGGTGAAGCTGTTCTGGAAGTCGATCTCCGGCTGCGCGACGGCGGCTTTGTCGAGCGCCTTGCGCAGGAAGGTGACGTGGGCGACCTCGTCGCCGGCGATCTCCTGGACGATCTGCTTGGTGTGCTCGCTCTTGAACTTCACGGCGTGCCCGCCGGAGACCTTGCCCAGGTTGCCGACGCCGTTGACGTACTTCTCGTTCAGCCCGTAGCCGTAGACGGCGAACGAGTACAGGTTCGCCTCGAGGTACTCCAGGTTGAGCGCGAAGTTCAGCACCGCGGCGTCGCTGGCGGCGGCGTCCTGCGCGTTCTGCTCCGGGTACTGCGAAGTCGCGCCCGCCGAGCCGAGGCCCAGCGAAAGCGCGGTTCCGAGCGCGCCGGCACCCGCGACGCCGAGCCCCGCCGCTCCCGCAGCCTTGAGGAAGCGGCGGCGGTCGGTCGCGTTCTCCGCGCTGCGCTCGACGAGCTGCTGTGTGTAGCGTTTTCCGAACACCGGGGGACGTCCTCTCGTGACGAGTTCGTCCACCTCACCCACCGGTCATACGTACCCGGACGGCCCCCGGCTCGGTCAAATCGGGAAAAAGTTCTCGCCGATTCTGTTTGCGCAGGTCAGGAGCGCTGCGCGGCGGCGAGCCGCACGCAGACGGCCAGCGCCCGGACGGCCGCTTCGACGTCGGCGAGCTTCGGGAAGGTCGGCGCGATGCGGATGACGGCGTCGGCGGGGTCGTTCCCGTGCGGGTGGGTCGCCCCGGCGGGGGTCAGCGCGACACCGGCCTCCTTCGCCAGCCGCACGACCTCCTTCGCGGTGCCCTGGGGCACGGTCAGCGAGATGAAGTACCCGCCGGTCGGCTTGGTCCAGGACGCCAGGTCGGACAGCTCCTCGGTGAGGATGCGGTCGACGGCCGCGAACTTCGGCCCGATGACCTCGGCGTGCTTGCGCATGTGCGCGCGGACGCCGTCGGAGTCCTTGAGGAAGGCGGCGTGGCGCAGCTGGTTGACCTTGTCCGGGCCGATGGTGCGCTTGCCGATGTTGCCGGTCCACCAGGCGAGGTTGGCCTCGGACGCGCCGAAGAAGCCCACACCGGCGCCGGCGTAGGTGATCTTCGAGGTCGAGCCGAAGACGAAGACGCGGTCGGCGTGGCCGGCCTCGGTGGCCAGCGCGAGCACGTCGGCCAGCGCCGGCTCGGCGTCGGTCAGGTGGTGCACGGCGTAGGCGTTGTCCCAGAAGATCCGGAAGTCGGGCGCCGCGGTGGTCATGGTGGCGAGCCGCCGCACGACGTCGTCACTGAACGTGACTCCGGTGGGGTTGCTGTACTTCGGCACGCACCAGATGCCCTTGACGGCGGGGTCTTCGGCGACCAGCGTCTCGACGGCGTCCATGTCGGGGCCCTCGTCGGTCATCGCGACCGGGACCAGCTCGATGCCGAACCGCTCGGTGAGCGCGAAGTGCCGGTCGTATCCCGGGACGGGAGCGAGGAACTTCACGTGCGGCTCGTCGGCCCACCGGCGCTCGGCCCCGGGCAGCTTGCTCAGCAGCGCCTGCACCACGGCGTCGTGCATCAGCTCGAGGCTGGAGTTGCCGGCGGCCAGCAGCTGCTCGGCCGGAACCTGCAGCGGCCCGGCGAAGATGCGACGCAGCTCCGGCAGGCCCTTGAGGCCACCGTAGTTGCGGACGTCGGTGCCGTCCTCGGCCTTGAAGGCGCCCTCGCCGGGGAGGGTCAGCAGGCCGTTCGCGAGGTCGAGCTGCTCCGGGGAGGGCTTGCCGCGGGTGATGTCGAGGGAGAGGCCGCGGTCGACCAGGGCCGCGTAGTCGCGGCGGGCCGAGTCGACGTCGACGGAAGCAGTGGTCATGGCGTTTACGCTAAACCCGGCGTCGATACCATTTCGGGGCGGGTCCTGGCTAGGGTGGTTGGTGTGCACTTGGTAGTCCACGCCGACCAGCGTCAGTTCTCGTTGCGCGACTCAGCTTCCCGCCTGACCGGAAGCGGCTGGACCCCGGCCGCGGTGGACCACCGCATCGGGGCGGAGCCGGGCGGCGTGGCCATCGCCACGGCGCGGTCGGACCTGGTCGAGTCGTCGGTGACGTTGGTTCCGTCGGCGCCGGCTCTGATGGCCGATGCGGAGCACGTCGTGGAAGCAGATCTTCCGGTTCCGAGCGGGAAGCTGGTGATTTCCGGTCCTGTTGACTATCCGTCGCAGGAAAAGTTCTTTTCGGTGTTGCCGGGTTTGTACCGGGCGCGGGTTTCGTACGTGCCGGCTGGGCCGCCGTCGGCCGAGTGGAATGATCATGAGTTCGGGGAGCATTACCGGTATGTGGTGGAGCTGTGGCCGGTGGCGGCTCCGTCCGGGGTTGAGGTCTTGAGGCAGGGTGCTTCGGTCTGGGACGGGTAGGTCGGCCGTGACGGCTTCGCCGAGGTGGGGTTGGGGGCAAGGCCGCGAGACTCGAGTAGCTGATCATCGCCGGCTCGGTCGCGCCGACGAGTGAGTGCAGCGCAGGCCCGGCTTCCACTGGCCCACGACGACAGCTTCGGAACACGAACCTGGGCACCGACCGGGCCCGACAGCAAACCCGTGCAGGCGCACGGTCGCGCCGATGGGCGAATGCAGTGCAGACCCGGCTTCCGCTAGCGCGCGGCGGCAGCTTCGGCCCATGAACCTGGGCGCTGGCGATGCGGACGGCCCGACTGCGAATCCGGGACAGGCGCTCGGGCGCGCCGACCGGCGAGTGCGGTGCGGGTCTGCCTTCCACTGGCCCGTGGCGGCTCCGGCACATGAACCTGGGCGCTGATGTGGGGGGCGCCTGGATTGCGGATCTGGTGCTGATGATGATCTGCGGCGAGTGGTGTGGTCGTCCGAAGTTGTTGTGGGGGCGTGGGTGTAGGCCCGTAGCCGGTGGCTGCGGGCCTGTCCCCTTATTCAATTCCTCACGCCGCGAACGGCAAAGGTTGATGCAGGTTGTTGCGCCTGGGTTTTCGGCGCCTGTCCAAAAACACCGGCGGCAGAAACTCCGGGAGACCATCGGCGGCGATGCGGACCTCCCAGCCGGAACGATGCAGCAACCGGTGATGATGCGCGCACAACAACACCAGATTGCCCAGATCCGTCGGGCCGCCCTCAGCCCAATGACGGATGTGATGACCCTGACAATGCCGCGGCGGACGAGGACAGCCCGGGAACGCGCAACCCCGGTCCCGCAGGAACAACGCCCGCCGCAGCCCCGCCGAGATCAACCGGCGTAGCCGGCCCAGGTTCAACGGTTCGTTCTTCTCCCCGAGCACCGCGGGGATCACCATGCTGTCGCAGGCATGCACCCGGGCCTCGGCCGCGGTCATCGTGGCGGTGTCGCCGAGGGTGGCCGCACCAATACCGGACTTCAGCGCGTCGAGGTGGACGGCGACCATCACGTGGGCGCGTTCCCCCGCCTGCAGTGGCAGGTCGGGGGAGTTCAACGCGAGGTCGAGCGCGTCGGAGAACGCGTCGCCGTGGCGTTGCTGCGGGGACCGGATGTCCGGGCCCTCCTCGGTCGTGTAGCGCTGGGCCAACGAGTCGAGCAGGGCGCCGGCGCGGGTGCCGGTTTCGTCGTCGAGACGCCCCGTCAGCTCCCAGATCCCGGTTCTTTTCCGCCGCAGCGACAGTTCGCGGTGGGGGATGGCGGGTTCGGTGGTGTCGGGTGGGGTGCCGTCAGGGTCGAGGTGGGCCAGGATCCGGGTGCCGAGCGCGGCGACTTGGTGGTGGCCGGCTTCGGCGGTGTAGGACAGCAGGCTCTGTTCGGCCTCGTCGCGGTGCTCGACGGGGATGTGGGTGAGGACTTCGACGATGGTGTCGATCATCGGCGCGCTCAACGACCCACCGGCAGCCACAGTGCCGGTGGCGGGGGCGAGCGCGGGAAGTGGGGTGCCGTCGAGAGCGCGGGAGGGGTTGAGGGCGCGGGCGCGTTTCACGACACGGTCGGCGGCAGCCCGGGGAATGTCGGCGAGGTGTTCGAACAACCGCGTGACCGAGCGGTATCCGAAGAGTTCGAGCACACCCCGTGTCTCGATTTCCATGAGCAGCGAACCGATTTCGGCTTCGGCGGACCGCACCACGGCAAGCAGCGTGCTGACACGGTCGGCCAAAGCCACCGCGTCTGCTTGCCATACCGTTTCGCTGTCCACGCACCAAGATTACCGACGGTTCGAACACGTGGTCATCACTCAATGGGATGAACACAGGGAAATTCAGAGAGCTGTAAGCCCAGCAAGCTTCCAACGCCCATCAACCCGCTTGGCGGTAACAGCCAACTGGGCAACAGAGGACGAAGGAGCACCCCCATCCTGAGCAACAGTTTGCTGATCCAAGAACAACAAGAGCGAAGCGTCATCCCCTTGCAGAGAACGAACTCCCACAGCCCGAACTGTAGTAGTCCGAACCAGCTTCTCAGCCGAAGCCCGCGCACGAGCCGAAGCGAACTGATCCCGGTACTGCCCCACAGCATCCCCGGTCAGCAGGTCGGCAGCAGCCCGCTCAGTCCGAGCCAGATTGGCGTAGTCGTAAGAGAACGAAGCCTTCACCGCGTCACTCACCTCAGAAGAGACGGAAGCAGTAGCCGCAGTATCCACCAAAGCCTGATTG
Organism: Amycolatopsis sp. NPDC104819; assembly: GCF_055583145.1. Taxonomy (NCBI): domain Bacteria; kingdom Bacillati; phylum Actinomycetota; class Actinomycetes; order Pseudonocardiales; family Pseudonocardiaceae; genus Amycolatopsis; species Amycolatopsis sp. NPDC104819. Next base: position 624,987 of record NZ_JBVJON010000006.1, read on the forward strand.
TCCCCCGGGGAAAGCGAAGCCGCCTCAACGCCGAACCAAACGGCACACCCCAAAGCCACCACGACGACAGCAGCCAACACCCGCGTCATGACCCGGCCGCCTGCACACCCGAGATCTTCCACCCCTCCGACGACCGCAGAACATCCACGGTCAACCGGTTGAGCCGAGGCGAAGCAGCCGAACCACCGGTGGACACCCGCACGTCCAGGACCGCCAGCAACCGGGCCGAGTCAGCGGAAACCTCAGTCACCGCGGCCTGCACCAACGAAGCCGTCGACACCGTCCGCGCCGTCGTGGCCCGGTCGATCTGCAACTGCCGATCGCCCGAGAGATCCTTCCCGTACTGCCCCGTCGTCGCCGCGATCCAGCGGTCGACGTCGGCTCCGGCCGAGCGGTAGTCGATCGTGTTCAGCGTGACCAGTTCCGGTCCCGCCGCGGCCAGCACGGCGTCGCGGTCGCGTCCCCGGGCGGCCGAGTCGTCCGAAGCGGCCCGCCACCACGACCACCCTGAAAAAAGCGCAGCCAGCACGGAAAGCACCGCGGCCACGACCAGAACCTTCACGGCGCGCCCAGCAGCCGGCCCAGCCCGCCCGCCGACGGCCCGGTCAGCAGGCTCAGCATTCCCGGCAGGGGCTGCGGAGCCGAAGCAGCCGTCTGCGAAGGCGCGGCCGGGATCGCCGGCGGCTTGCCCGCGTACGGCGCGTTCTGCGAGCCGCGCACCCCCGTCGGGCTGCCCGGCGGCTCCGCGCAGTACGCGTTCATGTTCACCGGCGCCTCGGAAGTGTCGTTCGCCGGACGCTGCTTCGTCCCCTCATAACCCTTCGTGCACGAAGCCGGGTCGAAGAAGTTCAGCACCACACCGAGGTGACCCGTGCCGTCCGGGGACGTCGACGGCGAGAACGCCGAGATGATCGGGTACGCCACCAGCAGTTCCTCTACCGAATCCTTCCGTGACGACGTGATCTGCGCCGTGGTCAGCAGGTTCGCGAACAGCACCCCCAGATCGGTGCCGGACGCGGCGAGCACGTCGCTGATCTGACGGCTCAGCTTCGGCGCCTCCGCGATCACCCGCCGCAGGTCCGGGTCGGACTTCTTGAGCTGGCCCGAGATCGTGCGGAGCCCGGCGGCGAAGTCGGTGATGTTCGCCGCCTGCCGCTGCTGGGTGTCCAGCACGATCCGCGAGTTCGCGAGCAGCCCCTGCGTCTGCGGGACGTACTGCGCGGCCACCGCCGTCAGCGACCCCGTGCTGTCCAGCAGTTGCTGCAGCTCGGGCCCGGAACCGGCGAACGCGTTGTACGTCTCGTCGACGACCGTCCGCAGCGACTCCGGGTGCACACTCGCGACCAGGTCGTCGAGGTGGGTCAGCACGGTGTCCGGCGACGGCGGCAGCGACGTCTTGTCGGGGGTGATCACCGATCCGTCCTTGAGGAACGGCCCGCCGTCGTGCAGAGGCAGCAGGTCGACGAACTGCTCCCCCACCGCCGACCGGTTCGCCACCTGCGCGTGCGCGTCGGCCGGGATGTCCGGTGCGCCGGCGTCGATGTCGAGGGCGACGTCGACGCCGTGCTCGGTGAGCGTCATGCCCGTCACCCGGCCGACCGTGACCCCGCGGTAGGCGACCTCGGAGTTGACAAAAACCCCGCCGGAGTCGGTCAGCTGCGCCGTGACGACGTAGCCGCGGTTGCCGAAGAGCCGGTCCAGCCCGGCGTACCGGCCGCCGGCGTAGACGACCGACACCACGGCGATGACGACAAACGCGATCAGCTGGATCCGGATCTTGCGGGTGGTCACTGGCCGCCCCCGATCAGGCCGAGCAGCCCGCCCAGGAGGTTGGGGCCCGCCGACTGCGGACCCGAGCCGAGGTCGGGCAACGGCAGCGGCGGCGCGAGCGCGGACGGCTGCCCGGACGGCAGCGCGATCGGCGGCTGCGACGAGTTGGTGAAGTTCTGGATCAGCGTGTCCAGGTCGAGGTTCACGTTCGCCTCGACGTTCGCGTAGTCACCCTTGATCACGTTGCCCGCGTAGTCCGGGAACGGGTAGGTCAGCAGGATCTGCAGCGCCTTCGGCAGGTTCGAGCCGGCCTCGCCCAGCTTGGTCAGCGACGGCTGCAGCGCCTTGAGGTTCGCCACGAGCTGGTCACGGCTCTTCGTGACCGTGTCCACGGCGACGCCCGACAACGAGTTCAGCGCGTTCAGCATCCCCACGAGCTGGTCACGCTGGTCGGTTACGACCTTCAGGCCCGGCGCGAGGTTGTCGAGTGCGTTCGACAGGTTCTGCGTCTGGCCGGTCAACGTCTGGGACAGCTTCCCGAGCCCGTCGATCGCCCGCAGGATCTCGGTCCGGTGCCCGTCGAGCTGTGTCGCGAGATCGTCCACTCGGGACAGCAGCGCGCGGATCTCCGGCTCGTTGCCGGACAACGCGTCGTTGAGCTCGTGGCTGATCTTCTGGATCTGCTCGACACCGCCGCCGTTGAGCAGCAGGGAAAGCGCGCCGAGCACCTCCTCGACCTCGGGGTTGCGGTTGGTGCGCCCGAGCGGGATCTGCGCGCCGTCCCCCAGCCGGCCGGACGCCGGTTCGGCCGTCGGCACGCTCAGCTCGACGAACTTCTCGCCCAGCAGCGAAGACTGCTTGAGTTCGGCGTGCGCGTTGGCGGGCAGCGCGATGTCTCCGTTGACGGTCATCGCCACCTGCGCGGACCGCGTGTCCGGCGTCAGGGTGATCTTGTCGACCCGCCCGACGGCGACGTCGTTGACCTTCACACTCGACTGCGGCACCAGGTCCAGGACGTCGGTGAACAGCGCCGTGACGTGGTACGGGTGGTCGCCGACGTCGGCGCCGCCCGGCAGCGGCGTGCCGTAGAGGCCGTTGAACCCGCCGTCGCTGCAGGCCGCCAGCACGAGCACCCCGGCGAGCACGCCCGCGAGCCGCTTCACTTCGCACCGCCGGAAAGCTGTTCCATCACGTCGACGAGCGGGAGCGGCAACGGTGGCAGAGTGCCGTTCTGCAGGGAGTTGAGCACCTGCGGGATCGTCGGCAGCTTCAGCGCGCCGTCCAGGATCGGCGCGAGCTGCTTGCAGATGTTCCCCAGCGTGTCCGGGATCTGCTTCGGCGTGCCCGCGCTGATCAGCCGGCACACGGTGAGGATCGGCGGGTTGGTCAGCTCGTTGAGGTTGTCGCGGACGGCGATGGTGCCCGACGCGGCGTCGTAGGAGTTGATGAAGTTGGTCGCGCCGGTCGGGGCGATGTCGAGCACCTCGGCCAGCGCGGCACGCTGGTCGACCAGGACCTTCGACAGCGACGCCAGCTTGTCCACATTGGACTCAAGCGCGCCCTTGTTGTCGTTGACGAACTGCTGGACGTCGCCGAGCGCCCCGCCGAGGGACTGCAGCGCCGCGCCGACGTCGGACGAGTCCGCCGCCAGGAACCGGCTGACGTCGGCGACACGCCCGTAGAACTCGTTGAGCTGCTGGTCGCTCTGGGCCAGGGCGCCGGTGAAGGAGTTGAGGTTCTGCACGGTCGAGAACAGGTCGTCCTTCGAGCCGTCCAACGTCTTCGCGAGGCCGGCGAGCTGCCCGACCGTCGAGTTCAGCGAAGCGCCGTTGCCCTTCAACGCGCCGGCGGCGGTGTCCAGGACGCCGGACAGCGCGCCGTCCTTGTTCGCGCCGTTGGGGCCCAAAGCCGTCGACAGCTTGTCCAGACTGGAATACAGGTCGTCCAGCTCGACCGGGGTCGCCGTGCGGTCGCGCGGCAGGACCGTCCCGGTCGCCAGCGTCGGGCCGCTGTCGTACGCGGGCGTCAGCTGGACGTACCGGTCGCTGACCAGGCTCGGTGCGACGACCACCGCGCCGACGTCGGCGGGCAGCTCCGCGGAATCGACCTGCATGTCGACGCGCACCGCGTCGCCGGCCGGCGTGACGTCGGTGACCTGCCCGACCGGCACACCGAGCACCCGCACCGACGAACCAGCGTAGAGCCCAACGGTCTTGCCGAAGTAGGCGGACAGCGTCGTGCCGGTGGAGGCGCGGAACACCAGCCACAGCCCGGCCGTCACCAGCAAAGCCAGCACACAAGCGAACGCCAGCCACGTCACCAGGCTGCGCCCGCGGTAGGTGCGGATGGTCATCGGCCGCCCACCCCCTGGTTCGGCGCCGCGATCGGCGGGGTGCAGCCTTCGGGGTTGATGGACAGCCCGGCCGCGGTGATCGTCGGCGGCAGGAGCCCGCACAGGTACCCCTCGAACCAGCGGCCGTTGCCGGTGGCGTTCGCGCCGACACGGGCGAACGGCGCCATCAGCGCCAGGCTCTGGTCGAGGTTGCCCTGGTTGCGCTGCAGGATGTCGGTCACCTTCCCGAGCTTGTCCAGCGTCGGCTTCAGCTGCGCGCGGTTGTCCTGGACCAGCCCGGTCAGCTGCTGCGAGAGCTGCTGGGTGCCGGCGAGCAGGGCGTGGATCGCGGTCTTGCGGTTCTGCAGCTCGGTGAGCAGCAGGTTGCCGTCGCTGATCACCCGCTGGAGCTGCGCGTTGCGGTCGGACAGCGTCTTCGACACCTGGCTCGTGTTGGCCAGCAGGGTGTGCAGGTCGTTGTCGCGGGAGGACACTGTGCGCGCCAGCGACGAGAGCCCGTTCAGCGTGTCCTTCAGGTACTGCGGGCTGTCCTTGAGGCTGTCGGACAACGCGGTGAAGCTGTCGGCCAGCTGCTGGGTGTTGATGTCGCCGACCGTCGTCGACAGCTGCTCGAACGCGTCCTGCAGCTGGAACGGCGTGCGCGTGCGGGCCTGCGGGATCGTCGTGTCCGGTTCCTGCGCGCCGCCGCCCTTCGGGTCGAGCGCGAGGTACTTCTCCCCCAGGAGTGTCTTGATCTCAATAGACGCCGTCGTCGCGTCCCCGACCCGGACGTCCTTGACGCGGAAGCGGACCAGCACCTGTTTCCCGGCCAGCGCCACCGACGACACCGTGCCGACCTTCACGCCGGCGACCTCGACCTCGTTGTCCGGCGCCAGCCCGGCGGACTCGCCGAAGTAGGCCGAGTACGTCGTGCCGTTGCCGAAGAACGGGAGCTGGTCGGAGAAGTACGTCGTCGCCGTGACGAGCACGATCAGCACGAGCGCCACCGCGCCGACCGCGGCCTGGTTGCGATCCTTCAGCCGTTTCACGGACCACACCTCTCCGCGCGCTGGGTGCCGGGAATGGGGATGATCGGCAGGGTGATGTCGAGCGAGGAAATGCCGATGTTGCCGGTGATCCCGCACAGGTAGTAGTTGAACCAGCTGCCGTAGGACAGGGTCCGGGTGAACTTCTGGAGGTTGCCCGGCAGCACCTCCAGCAGGTGGTTGAGCAGCTCGCCCGAGTCGCCGAGGTTCTGCGACAGCACACCGAGCTGCGCGACGTCGTCCTTGAGCGCCGGGCGCGCGTCAGCGAGCAGGCCGGTGGTCGACACGGCCAGGTCGCCGAGTGCGGTCACCGCGTCGCCGATCGGCTTGCGCTGCTCGGCCAGGCCGCTGACCAGCTTCTGCGTCTGCTCGATGAGGTCGCCGAGCTGCGGGCCGTGGGCGTTGACCGTGCCGAGGACCGTGTTGAGGTTCGTGATGACCTGCCCGATCACCTGGTCTTTGCTCGCGATCGCGGTGGTGAGCGACGCGGTGTGCTGCAGCAGGCTGGTGATCGTGCCGCCCTCACCCTGGAAGACGCTGATGATCTCGGCCGAGAGCTGGTTGACGTCCTTGGGGCTGAGTGCCTTGAACAGCGGCTTGAAGGCGTTGAACAACACGGTGAGGTTCAGCGCGGGCTTGGTGCGCTCGGGCGGGATCGTGCCGCCGTCCGGCAGCGCCTTGTCGCCGGGAACGTCGGTGCCGAGCGCGAGGTACCGCTGCCCGACCAGGTTGCGGTACTTGATCGTCGCGGTCACCGACTCCGGCAGCCGGTAGGCCTGCTCGACGTCGAACCGCACCTGGGCGAGGTTCCGGTCCCCTTCGACGACCTCGATCGTGTCGACCTGGCCGACCTTGACCCCGGCGATGCGGACGTCGTCGCCTTCCTTGAGGCCGGACGCGTCGGTGAACTTCGCCAGGTAGCCCGAAGTGTCACCGAAGTTGGTGTTCGCGATGGTGGCCGCGAGAACGCCGGTGAGCAGCACGGTGACGACGGCGAACACCGCGAGCTTGATCAGCGACGGCACGAAGGTCCTCACTTCAGCTCCACCTCCGCCCCGCGGTAGAGCGGCCCGACCAGCAGCCCCGCCCAGCCGGGCACCTGGTCCGGCAGCGCGCCGAGCGCCGGGGACGCGAGCAGCGCGATCAGGTCCGACTCGTCGGCCGAGCCGACGATGCTGCCGCCGGAACCGAGGGCACCACCGCCGGCGGGCAGTGTCTCGGGCGGCGACTTCGGCGGCGGGGGCTTGCTGGAGCCGTCCTTGATCGCCCCGTCCGGCGGGTACTGCGGCCACACGCCCGGCTTGGGGACCGACGGGTAACAGCGCGGCCCGCGCTTGTCCTCGTACTTGGGCTCGTCGACGCCGGGGAGGTACTTGCCGCGGCTCGCGGCGAACTCGATGGTGACCCGGCTGACCTCGGGGTGCGCGGTGCCCTTGCCGAAGGCCAGCTCCGCGCGCGGCACGGACTCCGCGAGCTGCCGCATCAGGCACGGGTACTCGGGCGCGTACTTGGCGAGCACGTCCAGCGTCGGCTGGACGGCCGTGGTGAGCCGGATCAGGTTGTCCTTGTTGACCTGCAGGAAGTTCGTCAGGTCGACCGAAGCCGCGGTGACCGTCGCGTAGAGGTCGCTGAGCTGGGCGCGCTGGTCGACGATCGTGCGGCTCGTCGTCGTCAGGTCGGACAACGCCTGCAGCAGGTCCGGCGCGGCCTTGGTGTAGGTGTTCGCGACGTTCGCCAGGCCGGTGATGTCGGCCTTGACGTCCGGCAGTGACGGGTTCAGCTTGCCGAGGTAGTCCGACAGCTGCACCAGCGTCTGGCCGAGCTGCTTGCCCCGGCCGTCGAGCGCGGTCGACACCGCGGTGAGCGTGCTCGCCAGCTTCTCCGGCTGGACGGCCTGCAGCAGCGGCATGACGTCGTCGAGCACCTTCTGGAGCTCGATCGCGGTGCTGCTGCGGTCCTGCGGGATGACGTCGCCGGCCTTGATCGCGCCCTGCGACGTCTCAGGAAGTTGCAGAGAGACGTACCGCTCGCCGAAGAGCGTCTTCGGCAGCAGCCGCGCCGAGACGTTCTTCGGGATCACGCTCGTCTTGTCCGGGTCGAGGGCCAGCTCCAGCTCGGCGTGGTCGCCCTTCGCCAGCACCGACCGGACTTCGCCGACGAGCATGCCGCGGACCTTGACGTCGCCGCCGGTGCGCAGCTGGCTGCCGACGTGGTCGGTTTCCAGCTTCACGAGCGTCACCGGCGTGAAGGCCTTCTGGTAGACGGCGAGGGTGAACGCGATGAACAGCGCGGCCACGAGCAGGAAGGCCAGCCCCAGCACCTGGTACCGGAGCCGCTGCCAGAGCTCGCGCCTCATCCCGAGATCCTCACCGTCGTGTTCGCGCCCCAGATCGCGAGGGACAAGAAGAAGTCGAGCACCGAGATCAGCACGATCGACGTCCGCACCGCGCGGCCCACCGCCACGCCGACCCCGGCCGGGCCGCCGCTGGCGGTGAAGCCGTAGTAACAATGGGAAAGGATGACGAGCACGCTGAAGACGATCACCTTCCCGAACGACCAGAGCACGTCGCCGGGGGGCAAGAAGAGCGTGAAGTAGTGGTCGTAGGTGCCGGCGGACTGGCCGTAGAGCCAGATGGTGATCTGCCGGGACGCGAGGTAGCTCGACAGCAGTCCGACCGCGTACAGCGGGATCACCGCGGCGACCCCGGCCAGCACCCGGGTTGTCACCAGGTACGGCATGCTCGGCACGCCCATGACCTCGAGGGCGTCGATCTCCTCGGAGATCCGCATCGCGCCGAGCTGCGCGGTGAACCCGCAGCCGACCGTCGCGCTCAGCGCGAGCCCGGCCGACAGCGGCGCGACCTCGCGCGTGTTGAAGTAAGCGGAGATGAACCCGGTGAGCGCGGCCGTGCCGAGCTGGTTGAGCGCGGAGTAGCCCTGGAGGCCGACGATCAGGCCGGTGAACAGCGTCATCCCGATCATCACACCGAGCGTGCCGCCGATGACCGCGAGCCCGCCGGTGCCGAAGCAGACCTCGGTGAGCAGCCGCAGCGTTTCCCGGCTGTAGCGGCGGATCGTGCGCGGGGACCAGGCGAGCGCCTTCGCCGCGAAGGCGAGCTGCTTGCCGAGGCCTTCCAGGCTCTGGCCGGGACGCGCGATGTACTCGAGCGTCCGGTCGCGTTCGAGGGGCTCGGCCGTCATCACATGGCCTTCGGCGGGACGATCCGCAGGTAGATCGCGGTGAGCACCACGTTGATCAGGAACAGCAGCAGGAACGTGATCACGACGGCCTGGTTGACGGCGTCGCCGACCCCCTTCGGCCCGGGCGGCGGGTTCAGCCCGCGGAACGCCGCGACCACACCCGCGACGAAGCCGTACAGCAGCGCCTTGATCTCACTGACCCAGAGGTCGGGCACCTGGGCCAGCGCGTTGAAGCTGGCGAGGTACGCGCCGGGCGTGCCGCCCTGCAGGACGACGTTGAAGAAGTACCCGCCGAGCACACCGACCACGCTGACCAAGCCGTTCAGCAGCACCGAAACGACGATCGCGGCGAGCACACGCGGCACGATCAGGCGCTGGATCGGGTTGACGCCGAGGACCTCCATGGCGTCGATCTCTTCGCGGATCTTGCGCGCGCCGATGTCCGCGCAGACCGCACTGCCGCCGGCGCCCGCGACGAGCAACGCCGTGATCAGCGGGCTCGCCTGCTGCACGATGGCCAGCGCGCTGGCCGCGCCGGTGAACGACTGGGCGCCGATCTGCGCGGTCAGCGAACCGAGCTGCAACGCGATCACCGCGCCGAACGGGATGGCCACCAGCGCGGTCGGCAGGATCGTGACGCTGGCGAAGAACCAGCACTGCTGGATCCACTCGCGGGCCTGGAACGGGCGCTTGAAGATCGCGCGCAGGACCTCCCACGACAGCGTCGCGAGGCGCCCGACCTGGGTCAGGGCCGCGGTTCCCGGGAGCGTGCCCGTGCTCTCGCTCACCACACCTCCCAGTAGGTCGTCGCTGACCTCCGAGTCTTCTCCACACCCGGCGCCCGATTTTCGTTAGCGGTGTTAACTGACCTCGTCAGAAACTCAGGTTGAGGGCGTGCGACGCCGTGGCGCCGCCGTCCGCCACGAACTCCGAACCCGTGGAGTACGCGCTTTCGTCACTGGCGAGGAACAGCACCAGTTTCGCCACGTCCTCGGGCTGCCCGACCCGCCCGAGGGCGACCTTCTTCCCGACGTACGACATGTCGACTTTCTGCCCGCCCGCGGCGGTCTCGACCATTTGCGTGTCGATCGCGCCGGGGTGGACGGAGTTGACGCGGATGTGCTTCTTCCCGAGCTCCATCGCCGCGACCTTGGTCATCCCGCGAATCGCGAACTTGCTCGCGGTGTAGGCGATCAGGTACGGCATCCCGGCCAGACCCTCCACAGAGGACACGTTGACGATGGAGCCACCGCCGGCGGCGGTCATCGGTTCAACGACCGAGCGCATCCCGAGAAACGCCCCGATCTGGTTCACCCGGATGACGCGCTCGTAGTCGGCCAGCGTCGTCTTGCCCAGCTCCGAGAAATGGAGGATGCCCGCGTTGTTGACCAGCACGTTCAGCGCGCCGAACTCCGTGGTCGCCCGGTCTGTCGCGGCCGCCCAGTCGTCCTCGCTGCCGACGTCGAGGTGCTGGTAGACGGCGTTCTCGCCGAGGTCGGCGGCGAGCTGCTTGCCCTCGTCGTCGAGGATGTCGGCGAGCAGCACCTTCGCACCTTCGGCGACGAACGCGCGTGCGGCGGCCTCACCCTGGCCGCGCGCGGCGCCGGTGATCAGGGCAATCTTTCCCGCAAGCCTCACGGCTCCTCCAAGATCTCGGTGGCGGCGAACATCCGGGCGGGGTCACGCTCGGCGAAGTACGCGCTGACGGTCGTGTCGAGCTCGTCGAGACTCCAGCGCTGCTCGATCCGGGGCGCCGCGACCAGCGAGACCGCGCCGCCGTGCACGATGAAGACCTGGCCGTTGACGTGCTCGGCCGCCGGCGAGGCGAGGTAGGCGACAAACGGGGCGACGTGCTCGACCGAGAGCGGATCGGCGCCTTCGGCAGGGGCGGCGCCGAACACGCCCTCGGTCATCGCCGTCCGCGCGCGTGGGCAGATCGCGTTGGCGCGGACGCCGTACTTGGCCAGGCCGCGGGCGGCCGACATGGTGAGCGCGGTGATGCCGGCCTTCGCCGCGGCGTAGTTGGGCTGGCCGGGCGAGCCGATCAGGAAGGCCTCGGACGCGGTGTTGACCAGCCGCCCGTACACCGGCTTCCCGTCCTCTTTGGACTTGTCGCGCCAGTGCTTCGCGGCGTTGCGCGACAACAGGAAGTGGCCGCGCAGATGGACGCGCAGCACGGTGTCCCAGTCGTCGTCCGACATCGAGAACAGCATCTTGTCGCGCAGCACACCCGCGTTGTTCACGACGATGTCGAGCCCGCCGAGGTCGAGCGCGGCCGCGGTGAGGGCGTCCGCGGTGGCGCGTTCGCCGACGTCCCCGGCGACCGCGACGGCCTTGCCGCCGGCGGCTTCGATCTCTTCGACGACGTCCTTCGGCTCGCCGATGTCGTTGACGACGACCGTGGCGCCCCGCGCGGCCAGGGCGAGCGCTTCGGCCCGTCCCAGCCCGGCGGCGGCACCCGTGACGATCGCTGTCCTGCCGGTCAGGCTCACGCAAGGCCTCCTCGTCGAGTCCCGGATCTCGCGCCTACACTAGAATCTGTTCTCGTTCTGGGCAAGCCTTTCAGTAAACGGTGCTAACCCGTGATGAACAGGGCGTTCTTCGGGCAGCCCTTGACCGCATCGGAAACACGTTCCACCTGGTCGGCGGGCACTTCGCCCGGCTTGACGACCAGCTCCTCGTCGTCGTCGAGGTCGAAGACGTCCGGGGCGAACCCCACGCACACCGCGTTCGCCTCGCAGAGCGAGCGGTCGACGTCGATCTCCATGCTTCCTCCGCCGCGTGAGTCCTGGTACAACTAGAACAGGTTCTACTATAACGCCGGATCGAGGTGACGGGTGCGGATCGACTACACGGCCGAGCAGCGGGCACTGGCCGCGGAGCTCCGGGAGTACTTCGCCGAGCTGATGACGCCCGAGCGGCGGGACAGCCTCCGCGCGGGTGACGAGTACGGCGACGGCGTCGCGTACAAGGAAATCGTGCGGCAGCTGGGGAAAGACGGCTGGCTGGCGCTCGGCTGGCCGCCGGAGTACGGCGGGCAGGGCCGGCCGATGCTCGACCAGCTCATCTTCACCGACGAGGCCGCGATCGCCGGGGTGCCGGTCCCGTTCCTCACCGTGAACACCGTCGGGCCGACCATCATGCGCTACGGCACCGACGAGCAGAAGGCGTTCTACCTGCCGAAGATCGCCGCCGGCGAGCTGCACTTCTCGATCGGCTACTCCGAGCCGGAAGCGGGCACCGACCTCGCGTCGCTGAAGACACGCGCGGTGCGCGACGGCGACGAGTACGTCGTCACCGGCCAGAAGATGTGGACGAGCCTGATCGAGTACGCCGACTACGTCTGGCTCGCGGTCCGGACCGATCCCGACGCGAAGAAGCACCGGGGCCTGTCGATGCTGATCGTGCCGACGTCGGCGCCCGGGTTCTCCTGGACCAAGGTGCGCACCGTGGCGGGCGCGGGGACCAGCGCGACCTACTACGACGAAGTGCGCGTGCCGGTGTCGGCACGCGTCGCCGAGGAGAACGCGGGCTGGCCGCTGATCACCAACCAGCTCAACCACGAGCGGGTCGCGCTGACGTCGTCGGCGCCGGTCCGCAAGGCGCTTTCCGACGTCCTGGCGTGGGCGAAGGAGACCGGCGCGATCGACCAGGAATGGGTGCGGGTGCACCTCGCGCGGGTGCACGCGGGCGCGGAGTACCTGAAGCTGCGGAACTGGCGGATCGCCTGGGCCGCGGCGGCGAGCGAGCTCGGGCCGGCCGAGGCGTCGGCGACGAAGGTGTACGGCACGGAGTTCGCGATCGAGGCCTACCGGCTGCTGATGGAGGTGCTCGGCGAAGCGGCCGTCGTCCGCGACGGCTCGCCGGGCGCGCTGCTGGCCGGCCGGATCGAGCGGCTGCACCGCTCGGCGCTGATCCTCACCTTCGGCGGCGGCACCAACGAGATCCAGCGGGACATGATCGCCGCGACCGCCCTCGGCCTGCCCGTCACGCGCTAGGAGCGTCCAGTGGACTTCACCCCTTCCGAAGCGTCGGCCGACCTCGCCGCGCTGACCCGGCGGATCCTCGCCGACAAGGCCACCCACGACCCGCACGGCACCGGCGGCTTCCACGCTCCCTTGTGGACGGCCCTGGGCCAGGCCGGCGTGCTGGACGCGGCCCTGCCGTCGTCCCTCGGCGGTGGCGGGTTCGGGCTGCTGGAGCAGTGCGCGGTGCTCACCGAGATCGGCCGCGCGGTGGCCGCGGTCCCGTACCTGACGTCGATCACGATGGCGGCGTCGGCGCTGGCCGAGTTCGGCACGCCGGAGCTGGTGGACCGCTGGGTGCTGCCGGTGCTGCGAGGCGCGCGGGTGCTCACGGTCGCTTTGTCCGGCTTCACCGCTTCGGACGGCCGGGTGTCCGGGTCCCGGTCCGCGGTGCCGTTCGCCGCGTTCGCCGACGGTTTCCTCGTGGCGGCGTCCGGCGAGGTCTTCCTGGTCGACGCGGCCGCGCCCGGGGTGACGGTGCGGCCGCAGCAGACGACCGACCACGCGGACGCCGCTCTGCTGGAGCTGTCCGGGGTGCCGGGGACTTCGCTGGGCGACATCGGCGAGTGGCTGCGGCTGCGCGGGACGGTCGGCGTGTGCGCGCAGCAGCTCGGCGTCGTCGAGCGGGCGCTGGAGCTGACGGCGGCGTACGCGGCCGAGCGCAAGCAGTTCGACCACGTCATCGGCGGCTTCCAGGCGGTCCGCCAGCGCCTCGCGGACGCCTACGTCGACGTCGAAGCGGTGCGGCTGACGTCCCTGCAGGCGGCGTGGCGGCTGGCGTCCGATCTCCCGTCGGCGGAAGCGGTGGCGACGGCGAAGTTCTGGGCGGCGGAGGCCGGGCACCGGGTGGCTCACACGACGGTGCACGTCCACGGCGGTGTCGGCATCGACGTCGACCACGTGGTGCACCGGTACTTCACGGCGGCGAAGCGCCTGGAGTTCCTGCTGGGCTCGGCGACTCCGCAGCTCCTGGCCCTCGGCGACGAGCTGGCGGCCTCCTAGCGCGCCGCGTAAGTCCAGAACTCGCGCATCAGCGGGGTCGGCGCCGGGTTCGTCATCTCGACCTGCGTGAGCAGGACCATGGCCGTGCCGGTCGCCGGGACCACGTGCCAGGCCGTGCCGGCGCCGCCGATCCAGCCGTAGCGGCCGGGGACCTCCCACGGCCGCGTCGCCTCGACGTCGACCGAGCCGCCGTACCCCCAGCCCTGGCCCTGCAGGAACGTCCGGCCGGCTTCGCGCTGGGCCGGGGTCAGGTGGTCGGTCGTCATCCGGTGCACCGACTCCGGGGTCAGCAGCCGGTGGTCGCCGGCGACCCCCTCGGCCAGCAGGAACCGGGCGAACGTGAGCAGGTCGTCGGCCGTCGAAACGAGCCCGGCCGCACCGGAGGGGAACGACGGCCGGCCGCTCCACCGGCCCTCCGGCGAGTCGATCAGCCGCAGGCCCTCCTCGCCGGGGCGGTACGCGCTGGTGAACCGGCCCAGCGCCGCGGTCGGCACGGTGAACCCGGTGTCGGCCATGCCCAGCGGCTCGAACAGCCGCTCCGCCAGGAACTCCGGCAGCGGCCGGCCCGACACCCGGGAGATCAGCACACCCTGGATGGCCGAGCCGGTGCCGTAGAGCCATCCCTCGCCCGGCTGGTGCAGCAGCGGCACCTGCGCCAGCGCGGCCGTCCACTGGTCCGGCGTCAGGTCGCGCGGCGCCGCCGCCGGGTGGCCCAGCACCTGCAGCAGCAGGTCGACCGCGGGCAGCGTCATGTCCGCCGCGAAGCCGTACCCACAGCGGAACGTGAGCAGGTCGGCCACCGTGATCGGGCGGACGGCGGGCACCACGTCGTCGACCGGCCCGGCCGGCGTCCGCACGACCACCGGCGACGCGAGTTCCGGCAGCCACTGCGCGACCGGGTCGTCGAGCGCGAGCTCACCCTCGTCGACGAGCAGCAGGACCGCCGCCGCGACGATCGGCTTGGTCAGCGAAGCGATGCGGAACACCGAGTCCCGCGCCATCGGCACGGTGCCTTCGGCGTCGGCGGAGCCCACGACCGCCACCTCGACCTGGGCGCCGTTCGCGACGAGGGCCACCGCGCCGGGCACGTCCGCCGCGTGCTGCTTCAGCAGTTCGGTCAGCATCGCTTCAGTCCAGGGGGTTGATGGCGCGCAGGCGCCGCGGGCCGGTGTCGGGCCGCGACGGGGGCGGCCCCAGGACGAGCCGGGCGTTGGCGACAAAAGCGCCGTCCGGCGAGGCCAGGATCGGGTCCAGCACCAGCGACCGCACCTCCGGGTTGTCCTCGGCCAGCGCGGCGACCCGCAGCACCATGTCCTGCAGCGCGGCGAGGTCGGCGGGCTCGTCGCCGCGGTAGCCGGTGAGCAGCGGCGCCGTCCGCGGCTCGCGCAGCAGCGTGGCCGCGTCGACGTCGGTGAGCGGCACCGCCCGGTACGCGCGGTCGCCCAGCAGCGTGCTGACCAGCCCGGACAGCCCGAACGACACGAGCGTGCCGAACGACGGGTCGTCCTGCAGGCCGATCACGCACGACAGGCCCTTCGGGGCCATCCGCTGGACGTACACGTCGTCGTCGTCGGAGATCTCGCGCAGCGTCCGGTAGGCCGTGCGCACGGAGTCTTCGGAGGCCAGGTCGAGGCGCACGCCGGCCAGGTCCGGGCGGCCGCGCAGGCGTTCGTCGACCGCCTTGAGCGTCACCGGGTACCCCAGCTCGACCGCCGCCGCGACCGCGTCGTCCACTGTGGACACCACCCGGAAGGGCACGACGTTGATGCCGTAACAGCCCAGCAGCCGCACGACGTCGGTGTCCGAGAGCAACGTCGTCTTGCCGCTCTCGCTTTCCAGCAGCTCGCGGACGATCACCTGCGCCTGCTCGGTGTGGATCCCCGGCGGTGTCACGAGCGTGCCCTGCGGCCGCTGCCGCCACGCCGCGTACCGGACGACCCGGGCCAGGGCGTTCACCGCGCGTTCCGGACTCGGGTACGACGGGATCGAGCCGCGCGTCGGCACGCCGTCGTCACTCGACACGGCCAGTTCGGCCGGCACGCCTTCGGCCGCGAGGAACGTCGAGACGATCGGCTTGCGCTGCCCCAGTTCAATGACGGTTTCGCGCAGGGCGCGCGCATACGCGGTGCCGGGGATCGCCACCGGCGGCGCGAACACGACGACCAGCGCGTCGGTGTCCGGCGAGGTGAGCGCTTCGCCGACGGCCTTCGCGAAGTCCTCCGGCCCGGCCTGCGGGCCGACGTCCACCGGGTCCGACGCCAGCCGCAGCCCCTGCATCCGCGCGGTGTCGGCGGCCAGCAGCCCGATCGCGCTGGAGTTGCCGACGATCGCGACCCGCGGCCCGGCCGGCAGCGGCTGGTGGGCGAACACGAGCGCGGTGTCGAACAGCTGCGCCAGCGACTCGACGCGCACCACACCCGCCTGCTCGAACAGCGCCTGGACGCTGGCCTCGTCGATCTCCGTCGACGTCGCCGCGAGCTGCGGGCGGACCGCGTGCCGCCCGGACTTCACCGCGACGATCGGCTTCGTCCGCGCGAGCCGCCGGGCCAGCCGCGCGAACTTGCGCGGGTTGCCGAACGACTCGAGGTACAGCAGCACGAGGTCGGTGTCCGGGTCGGTTTCCCAGTACTGGAGCAGGTCGTTGCCGGAGACGTCGGCGCGGTTGCCGGCCGAGACGAACGTCGAAAGGCCGAGGCCGCGCGCTTCGGCGTCGGCGAGGATCGCCGTGCCCAGCGCGCCGGACTGGCAGAAGAACCCGGTGCGCCCACGGGCCGGCAGCCGCGGCGCGAGGGTGGCGTTGAGGCGGACGCCCGGGGCGGTGTTCAGCACGCCGAGCGCGTTCGGGCCGACCACACGCATGCCGTGCGCCCGCGCCTCGCCGACCAGCCGCAGCTCGGCGTGCAGGCCGTGCGGCCCGGCCTCGGCGAAGCCGCTGGAGAGGATCAGCAGCGTCTTGACGCCCTTCGCGAGGCAAGCGTCCAAAACGGACTCGACGGCCTCCGCGGGCACCGCGACGACGGCCAGGTCGACCGGGTCCGGGATGTCCAGCACCGACGGGTACGCGCGGACACCGCGGATCGAGCGGTGCTCCGGGTTGACCGGGTAGACGGTGCCGGTGAAGGCAGCGGCCAGCAGGTTCACGAACGCGACGTGACCGACCTTGCCCGGCTCGGCCGACGCGCCGATCACCGCGACCGACGTCGGGTGCAGCAGGTTGTGCACGCTTCGCGCCTCGGCGGCCTGCTCCCTCGAGCGGGCCACGGCGAGGGACTCCTCGGTCGGGTCGATGTCGAACTCCAGGTGCAGCACGCCCTCCTCGATCTCGCGGCTGACCTGGTAACCGGCGTCGCGGAAGACCCGCACCATGGCGGCGTTCTCGGCGAGCACCTCGGCGGTGAACCGGCGCAGCCCGCACTCCGACGCCGCTGCGGCGAGGTGCTCCAGGAGGATCGAGCCGAGCCCGCGGCCCTGGTGCGCGTCGCTGACGACAAAGGCGACCTCGGCCGACGGCCCGTGGTCGAGCCGTTCGTACCGCCCGACCGCGACGATGTCGTCGCCCAGGAACGCGGCGAACGCGACCCGGTCGTGGTGGTCGACGGTCGAGAAGCGCTTGAGGTCCTTCTCGGGGATGCGTGGGTAGGCGCCGAAGTAGCGGAAGTACCGCGTGCGCTCGGAAAGCTTGCCGTGGAAGGCGACGAGCCCGTCGGCGTCGCTGGGCACGATCGGGCGCAGGTGGACGGTGCCGCCGTCGGACAGCACGACGTCGGCCTCCCACGCGTGGGGGTAGTCGAAGGGGTCCCGGCCGGCCATGGTCAGTCCCTGGGGTCGTCCGGATCGAGGCCGTGCAAGGGGAAGACGGCCCGGCGCGTGTCCCGGACGGCGACGTCGACCGGGTCGTCCGCGCCGTCGCCCCACGGCTTGAACTCCGTGTCGCGGTCGTCGGTCATCGCGGCCGGCAGCTCGGCGTTCGGCGCGGCCTTGGTGACGGTGGAGACCCAGCCGGGCGGCAACGGCGTCGCCGGCGCGACGTCCCGGTCGAGCACCGTCGCGATCAGGTGCGTCCACGACCGCGGCACGACCCGGATCAGCTGGTACCCGCCCCCGCCGACGGCGATCCACTTGCCGCCCGCGTACGTCTGCGCGAGGTCGCGGAGAGTGCTGTAGATGGTCCGGTGGCCGTCGACGCTGAGCGAGAGGTCCGCCAGCGGGTCCTCTTCGTGCGAGTCGACGCCGCACTGGGTGAACAGGAGCTGCGGCTCGAAGTCCGCGAGCAGCGAAGGGACAACGGCGTTGAAGGCCCGCAGCCACCCCGGGTCCCGCGTGCGCGGCGGCAGCGGGACGTTGACCGCGGTGCCTTCGGCCTTCCCGCGGCCGGTCTCGGCGGAGTAGCCCGTGCCCGGCCAGAGCGTGAAGGGGTGCTGGTGCATCGAGATCGTGAGGACACGCGGGTCGTCGTAGAAGGCGGCCTGGACACCGTCGCCGTGGTGGACGTCGGTGTCGATGTAGGCGATCCGCTCGAAACCGTGGTCGAGCAGCCACGAGATGGCGACCGCGCAGTCGTTGTAGACGCAGAACCCGGACGCCCGGTCCCGCATCGCGTGGTGCAGGCCGCCGGCGATGTTGACCGCCCGCGTCGCCTCGCCCTCGGCGATCTTGCGGGCGGCCAACAGCGTCGAGCCGACGACCAGGGCGGAGGCGTCGTGCATGTCGGAGAAGACGGGGTTGTCGGCGGTCCCGAGCCCGTGCCCGACGTCCCACCCGACCAGCGGCGCCTCCCGCACGGCGGCGAGGTACTCGGGAGCGTGGATCCGGAGCAGCTCCTCGTCCCCGGCCGCGGTCGGGACCAGCAGCTCGACGTCGTCGAGCACGCCGAGCTCGGTGGCCAGCCGGACGGTGAGCTCCAGCCGGACGGGGTTGAACGGGTGCTCCCCGCCCAGGTCGTAACCCAGCAGGGCGGGATCCCACACGACAGCCGGCGCCATACCGCCCGACTGTAGTGCCGATCGCCGGAGATCGTGGAGTCGAAGCGCCCCCGGCGCTCAGCCCGGCAGGGTGCCCGTCGCCGCCGGACGCTCCGGGTCCCGCGACCAGTGCGACCACGAGCCCGCGTACAGGCCGGCGCCCGCGTGGCCGGCCAGCTCCAGCGCGAGCACGACCGAGCTGGCCGTGACGCCGGAGCCGCAGTACGCCCCGACCGGCTCGCCCGGGCGCAGCCCCAGCCCGGCGAACCGCTCCGCCAGCTCGGCCGGGGTCCGCCAGCGGCCGTCCGCACCGACGTGGCCGGCGAACGGCGCGTTCACCGCACCCGGGATGTGCCCCGCCCGCGGGTCGACCGGCTCGGTCTCCCCCGCGTAGCGCGGGGTCGCCCGGGCGTCGAGCAGCAGGCCGTCGCGCGCCAGGGCCGCGGCCTCGTCGGCGTCGAGCACCGGCATCCCGCCCGGCCGGACGGTGAGGTCGCCCGGCTCCGGCCGCGCCGGCTCCGTGCTCACCGGCCGCCCTTCCGAAGTCCACGCTGCGTAACCGCCGTCGAGGACGGCGACCTCGGCGTGGCCGGCCCAGCGCAGCAGCCACCACGCCCGGGCCGCCACCGACCCGTCGGCGTCGTCGTGGACGACCACCGGCGCACCCGCCCGGACCCCGGCCGCGCGCAGGTCGCGCTGCAGGTCGGCGGGGTCGGGCAGCGGGTGCCGGCCGCCCTCGCCCGGCGCCCCGGCGAGCACCCGGTCGAGGTCGACGAACACCGCGCCGGGCAGGTGCCCCTCCCGGTAGGACTCGGCACCGGGTGGCCCGGCGAGCCGCCAGCGGACGTCGAGGACGACGGGCCGGTCACCCGCCGGCCCGGCGAGCGCGGCGGCGAGGTCGGTGGTGCTGATCAGCGGACGCATGCCTCCCATCTTCCAGCGGCCGGCTGCCCGGCCGCGCCGGGGTGCGGACATATCCCCCACCGGCGAGTTGTCACCCATTTGGCCGAAAGCAGGCGGAGACGGACCGCAGCGGACGCGCCTGTGGTGGCGGGTTCCGCCGTGGCCGCCGGTCGGATCGGTAACCGTCGGCGCGGTATCCGCACGGCCCCCCGCCGCTGTCGGGGCCAACGACTACGATGAGCAACGCGGACGAAGGGGACAGCGTGAACGATCTCATCGACACCACCGAGATGTACTTGCGTACGATCTACGAGCTCGAAGAAGAGGGTGTCGTCCCGCTGCGCGCCCGCATCGCCGAGCGCCTGCAGCAGAGCGGCCCCACCGTGAGCCAGACCGTCGCCCGCATGGAGCGCGACGGGCTGGTCGTGGTGGCCGACGACCGGCACCTCCAGCTGACCGACCACGGCCGTGAACTGGCCATCGCGGTGATGCGCAAGCACCGCCTGGCCGAGCGCCTCCTCGTCGACGTCATCGGGCTCGAGTGGGAACACGTCCACAACGAGGCCTGCCGCTGGGAACACGTGATGAGCGAGGCCGTCGAGCGCAAGCTGGTCAAGCTGCTCGACCACCCGACCACCTCCCCCTACGGCAACCCGATCCCCGGGCTGGACAAGCTGGGCGACGGCGACCCCGCCCCGCCCGCCGAGGCCGACCTCGTCCGGCTGGACGAGTTCGCCCGCACCGGTGGCGGCCGGGTCGAGATCCGGCGCATCGCCGAGCACGTCCAGCTGGACGAGTCGCTGATGACCGAGCTCAAGTCGGTCGGCATCGTGCCGGGTGGCACGGTCACCATCGGCAAGGGCAACGGCGCCACCATCGAGGTCACCGGCGGGGACACCACCGCCCTGGTCGCCAGCTCCGCGCTGCACGCCGTCCTGGCGCAGGCCAGGTGAGCCCGGCTTCGGAGGCCGCGGCCGCGTTCCGCACCGTGCACGGCGCCGAGCCGGCCGGGGTCTGGTCGGCGCCCGGGCGGGTCAACCTGATCGGCGAGCACACCGACTACAACGACGGCTTCGTGCTGCCGTTCGCCCTGCCGCACCGCCTGGCCGCGGCGGCGTCGCCCCGCGAGGACGGCGTGCTGTCCGTGGCCACCCTGGGCGACGACGGCCAGCTCCAGCGCTCCGGCGAGCTCAAGATCGCCGACCTGGCGCCGGGCCGGGTCGAGGGGTGGGCCGCGTACCCGGCCGGGGTCGCCTGGGTGCTGCGCGACCAGGGCTTCACGGCCGGCGCAAACCTGGTCATCGCCGGGGACGTGCCGTCCGGGGCGGGGCTGTCCTCCTCCCACGCGCTCGAGTGCGCGGTGTCGCTGGCGTTGCTCGGCCTGGCCGGCCTGGAGCTCGACGGAACCGGCGAGCGCGTCCCGGCCCGGCCCGAGGTGGCCCGGTGGGTGCAGCGCTCGGAAAACGACTTCGTCGGCGCGCCGACCGGCCTGCTCGACCAGACGGCGTCCCTCTGCTGCACCGAGTCGCACGTGCTGTTCCTCGACGTGCGGTCGGGCGAGCAGGAGCAGGTGCCCTTCGGCCTGGCCGAGGCCGGGCTGCAGGTGCTGATCATGGACACCCGCACGAAGCACTCGCACGCCGAAGGCGGGTACGGCGAGCGCCGCCGCGGCACCGAACGGGCGGCCGAGCTGCTCGGGGTGAAGGCGCTGCGCGACGTCACCGTCGAGGGCCTGGCCGAGGCCCTCGACCGGCTGCCGGACGAGCTGGCGCCGCTGGTGCGGCACGTGGTCACCGAGAACCAGCGGGTGCTCGAGGTGGTCGAGCTGCTCCGCGCCGGGCGGCTGGCCGAGATCGGCCCGTACCTGGACGCCTCGCACGTCAGCATGCGTGACGACTACCGGATCTCCACGGCCGAGCTGGACCTCGCGGTCGACTCGGCCCGCGCGGCCGGGGCCCTCGGCTCCCGGATGACCGGCGGCGGTTTCGGCGGCTCGGCGATCGCGCTGGTCCGCGACGCCGACCTCGACGGTGTCAAGGCGGCTGTCGAAGCGGCGTACGAGAAGGCCGGTTACCGGCGGCCGCGTATGTTCACGGCCGTCCCCTCCCGCGGCGCCGGGCGCGACGAGCTCTGAGGCCGCGCGGGTCCGCGTGGGGCAACCCCCGCCCGGACCCGCGCGTCGCCCTAAGGGAAGACTGTCGCGCACAGTCACCCTCGGCAGGAAGGCCTGGATGTGTCGGAGCAGAGCAACGCCCTGAAGCTGGTCGTGACGGGCGGAGCGGGGTACGTCGGCAGTGTCTGCGCCGCCCGGCTGATCGAGGCCGGGCACCAGGTCACCGTGGTCGACGACCTGTCCACCGGCCACGCCGACGCCGTCCACCCGGACGCGCGGTTCATCGAGGGTGACGCCGCCGAGGTGGCGGGCAGCCTGCTGCGCGAGGGTTTTGACGGCGTGCTGCACTTCGCGGCGAAGTCGCTGGTAGGCGAGTCGATGGCGGAGCCGGCGAAGTACTGGGAAGGCAACGTCGTCACCTCGCTGCGGCTGCTCGAGGCCATGCACGAGCACGGCACGCCCCGGCTCGTGTTCTCCTCGACCGCGGCGACCTACGGCGAACCGGAGCAGTCGCCGATCCCGGAGTCGGCGCCGACGCAGCCGACCAACACCTACGGCGCCACGAAGCTCGCGATCGACGCCGCGATCACCAGCTTCGCCGTCGCCCACGGCCTGGCCGCGGTCAGCCTGCGCTACTTCAACGTCGCGGGCGCGTACGGCGCCTTCGGCGAGCGCCACACCACGGAAACCCATCTCATTCCCCTCGTTCTCCAGGTCGCCTCGGGCGACCGCGAGCGCATCCAGATCTTCGGCGACGACTACCCGACGCCCGACCACACCGCGATCCGCGACTACATCCACGTCGCAGACCTCGCCGACGCCCACCAGCTGGCGCTGAAGCACGCGACCGCGGGTGAGCACCGCATCTTCAACCTCGGCAGCGGCACCGGTTTCTCCGTCCTCGAGGTGATCGAGGCCTGCCGCGAGGTCACCGGGCACCCGGTGCCGGCGGCGGTGGCCCCGCGCCGCGCGGGCGACCCGTCCGTGCTGGTGGCGGCCAGCGACCGGGCCCGCGAAGAGCTGGGCTGGAAGCCGGAACGCACCGAGCTCACGCACATCGTGCGCGACGCCTGGGCCTTCGCCCAGTCGCGGCAGGCCTCCCGGGGCTGAGCGCTCGGACCCGGTAGGCCGCCCGCTCTGATGAACGCGTGCTTTGCGGCCAGGCAGCCTCACCTCCCGCTGTGCCCCCGCAGGTCGCGCTGAGGAGCGGGGCTCTGTGTGGCTGGGGTTCCGACGCCGCGAATGGGTCATTGGGGACGTCCGGCGTCCCGAATGGGCCATTGGCGACGTGGAAGCGGCAGCCGCATCGGACGCGGCCTCGGAGCACCTCGACCGGAGGAGCGAGGCAAGCAGCCGTGCGGCACCGACCCCGACGTCGCGAATGGGTCATTGGAGACGTCTGGCGTCCCCAATGGGCCATTCGCGACGCGCAAGCTGAGGCCGCGACGTCCGAACGCGCGGTCCCGGGGCACCTCGACGCCGTGGGTCGAGAACTTCGCGTGCGCCTCGTCGAGGTCGTTGGCCGGCAGCTCGACCTCGACGAACGTGCCCCGCGTCCTCCTGGGCGAACGCCGGTTCCAGCGGAGCCTCAGGACGTCTCACAGGCGTCCAGGTCCGCGGGCTCCAGGCCGAAGCCGGTGAGGCCCGGGTCGGCGGCCAGCGTCAGGCCCAGCAGCACCTCCGGTGGGGTGCCCCGGTTCAGCACCCTCGTCAGGAGGGTGGCCAGGACGTGGCCCGGCGCGGCTTCCAGCGCGATGTTCAGGGCCATACCCGCCAAGGTGCCGTCGCCGCGCATGAAGGCCGAAAACCCCAGCAAGGCCGCCGGTTCCGCGCGTTCCGGGGCCGGGAGCTCGCGGACCAGCGTCAGCCAGAGGCGCTCGGCTTCGCGGGCCGCCGGCACGTCGGGTGGGACCGCCATCGCCAGGCACACGTCGCGGATCTCGGGGATCGTCAGCGCGCAGGCCAGGAGGACAGCTTCCTCGTCCGTCGGAGGTCCGTCGTCGCGGAGCTGGCGCTCGAACGCCGCACGGATCTCCGAGGCCGCGTCGGAGACACAGCTCGCCTCCGGCCAGGGCAGCGAAGACAGCTGCGCCAGCCGGGAAGCACGGCGGTCGAGCGCTTCCGGTGACCGCGGGGCGAGCAGGGCCAAGACTTCGTCACGGCTGGCGAACGCCACCGTGCCGCGCTCGGTGGCCGCCGCTGCCGCCACGGTCGCGCGAGGGTCGGGCAGCGTGCCGCCGCACTCCTCGTCGGCGTAACAACCCCATGGCGCGTCTTCGGTGATCTCCTCGGCCCACATCGCGTGCAGCACCGGGAGACCGAACTCCCCCAGTGCTTCGGCCAGTTCGTCGACGAAGCCCGCGTGCGGTGGCGGGCTGCCGGGTCTTCGCCGGCCGCCGACGATCACCAGCGTCACGCCGGTGTGCTCCCCCGTGGCGAACTTCGGGGCGAGCGCGCGGGCCTGGTGGGTCCGGTGCTCGGCGCGCGGGAGGTCGCCGCGCAGCACCAGGCCCAGGCGGTTGCCCGCCGGGGCCCGGTGGCCGAGCAGGACGACGGAGCGTTCGGGCCGGAACCCGACGAGGTACGGGAGCGCGGCCAGCAGCTGGGCGGGCTCCGTGAGGTCGACCGGCGTGCGGCCGGCCGGGGTGGCGGTGGTCATGCCTCCAGCGTGGGGCAGCACGGGGCCGGCTGGGGCGGTGGCGGCAAATCTGTGGATCGCCGGGACCGATGTGGACGGAACCGGCCGGGAGCCGGCCGGACGGCGGGTTCTTGTCGGTGGGGCGGGCTATGCTGCCCGGCCCCACCGGCCGGTCCCGCTCAGCCGCAGTGCTCGAACCCGCTTTCGTAGGTGTTGCTGCCCACCGAGCCGCCCCACTTCACGCAGGTCGCTTCGGCGGTCTTCTTCACCGGCCCGGCGTAGTAGGTGAAGCTGCCGGAGTCGGTGGTCCGCGCCGAACCCTGGACCTCGAGGAACGCCGAGACCGGGCTGGCCGTGCCGAGCGACGTCGCCTTCAGCGTCGTCACGCAGTTGGCCTTCGTCGAGGCGTTGTACAGCAGGTAGGCCGTGCCCGACGAGTTCGCCAGCGCCTGCTGGTCGACGACGGAGAAGCCGGAGCCGCAGACCTCTTCGGCCGAGTACGGGTTGCCGCCACAGCCGTTCTTGCTGGTGAAGTCCGTGTGGCCGTAGTACGGCACGGCGACGCCGTTCAGCTTCGCCTTCTGCACAACACCGTCGAGCCGCTCTTCGAAGTGCAGGTGCGGGCCGGTGACCCCGCCGGTCGCGCCCGCCTTGCCGATCTCCTTGCCACCGGCCACCGACTGCCCGACCGAGACCTCTTGGTCGGACAGGTGCGCGTACCGGGTGCGCCAGCCGCCGCCGTGGTCCAGCTCGATCCACTTGCCGTAGCTGGTGCTGCCCTCGTTCGCCACCCGCGTCACGGTGCCCGAAGCCGCCGCCAGCACCGGCATCCCGGTGATGCCCGACTTCTGGAAGTCGACGGAGTACTCCGGGCTGTGGCCGCTGAACGTCGCCGCGGTCACCGTGACGCCGCACTTGAACGGCACCTGGAAGGTGGGCGCGGCCGACGCGGCGGCCTGGCCGAAGAGGGTGAGGCCGAGCGCGGGCAGCGCCGCGGCGGCGGCGAACACGGCGAGCCGTCGCAACCTGGACATGGGGGAACCTCCTGACAAACGGGACAGCTTGACACCACGAAGGGAAGCCCGCGTCGGTACATTTTCCGTACAAGGACCCCGCGGAGGACACCGACGAATGACATCCCGACGACTCCCGTTCCCCTCGGCGCAGGGCTGGCTGCGCTGGGGGCTCATCGCGGTGCCGATGGTCACCGCGATGCCCCGGGCGAACGCGCTCGCCTGGGCGCTGATCGGGATCACCCTCGTCCTGGCGACCCCGATGCCGTGGATCGCCGACCTCGGCGCCCGGACCCTGTCGGCGGTTCTCTCGCTCGCCGTGATCGCGAGCGCGGGCGCGCTGTGGGTGGTCCTGCCGGGCAGCTGGGCGACGGTGGCGATGTTCAGCACGACGTTCTTCGTGGTGCTGCGGCAGTCCGCGGTGCCGGTCGTGCTGGCGGTCGTGCTGGACGCCGCGCTGATCACCACGGTCTGGCTGGCCCGCCAGGACGTCTGGGAAAGTGCCCTGTCGACCTATGCCGTCCTCGCCGTGATCGTGCTCATGGGGCTGAACCGGCGGACGCGCAACGCCCGGGTCGAGCAGACCGAGCTGGCGCTGGCCCGCGCGCAGACGGCCACCGAGGAGCACGCGCGCGCGGCGGCGCTGGCCGAACGCGCCCGGATCGCCCGCGAGCTGCACGACGTCCTCGCGCACTCGCTGGCCGGGCTCTCGCTGAACCTGCAGGGCGCGCGGCTCATGCTGGTGCGCGACCAGGCGAGCCCGGACGCCGTCGCGCAGATCGAACGCGCCCAGAAGCTCGCTTCGGAAGGCCTCGCCGAAGCCCGCAAGGCCGTCGCCGCGTTGCGCGAGGACGCGGTCCCGGTCGAACGCACGATCGCGGACCTGCTGGCCGCGTACCGGCTGGACAGCGGGGCCCGGGCGGACCTGACGGTCGAGGGCGAGCCGCGGGAGCTCGACGCGGCGGTCGGCACCGCGCTGGTCCGCGCGGTGCAGGAGGCGCTGGCCAACACGCGCAAGCACGCGGCGCAAGCCGACGTCGACGTCACCCTGGACTTCGGCGCCGGAACCGTCGCGCTCACCGTCACCGACTGCCAGGGCAGGCGCCCGCCGGACGCGCCCGCGGCAGGCTACGGTTTGCGCGGGATGAGCGAACGGGTCGCGCTGCTCGACGGACAGCTCGAAAGCGGACCGGGGGAGGACGGATGGCGGATTCACCTGACGGTGCCGGCGTGAGCCTGCGGGTCGTGCTGGCCGACGACCAGGCGGTCGTCCGGGAAGGCCTGGTCACGCTGCTCGGGCTGCTGCCCGGCGTCGAGGTGGTCGGCGCCGCCGCCGACGGGCTCACCGCGCTCGACCTCGTCGCCGAGCACCATCCCGACGTCGTGCTGGTGGACCTGCGGATGCCGCGCTGCGACGGCGTCGAGACCACCGAACGGATCCGCGCCGAGCACCCGGGCACCGAAGTCGTCGTGCTCACGACCTACGCCGACGACGAGTCGCTGCTGGCCGCGTTGCGCGCCGGCGCCCGCGGGTTCCTGACCAAGGACGCCGACGCCGAGGCCATTGCCAGGGCGCTGCGCTCGGCCGCCGCCGGCCAGTCCACAGTGGACGGCGAGCTGCAGCGACGGCTCGTCGACGCGGCGACACGCAGCACACCCAAGCGGGTCAAGGAGGTCGAAGGCCTGACCGCGCGCGAGATCGAGGTGCTGCGGCTGATCGCGGCGGGTCTGTCGAACACCGAGATCGCGCGGACCCTGGTGGTGAGCGAGGCGACCGTGAAGACCCACGTGAACCACCTGTTCACGAAGGCCGGGCTGCGCGACCGCGCGCAGGCGGTCGCCTTCGCCTACCGGGCGGGCATCGCGGACTGAGCCGCCGGGATCAGCCGCTGGGTGAACCCGGCGTCGACCAGGCGGCCGAACGCCCGCTCGACCCCCGTCGGGACCCGCTGCGGGATTGCGAACCCGCGCGCCGCGTACTCCGTGATCCGCTGGGTTTCGCCGACGAGCATGCCGATCACCCGCTCGGCGTCCTCGCTGCCGGACAAGTAGTCCTCGAGCGAGACCGCCGTCGCCGCGCAGACGATGTCGACGTCCGGCCAGAGCCGCTTCGCCGTCGCGTACGCACGGCGTTGCTGGTACGGCCGGGACACCAGCGTCACCGAACGGACCGGAAGCCCTCGTTCGTCGAGCAGCCGGCGGGTGAACGTGATGTTGTCACCGGTGTTGCGCGCCTCGGGCTCGACCAGGATCGCCTCGTCGGGCACGCCGAGCTCCAGCGCGATCTCGCGGTAGTGGACCGCTTCGCCGCGAGGGAAGCGGTCCACCGTCGTCGGCGCGTTGGCGCCCGTGAAGACGACCAGCGGGAACCGTCCGGCGTGGAACAGCTCCGCCGTGTGGACGGCGACGCCGGGGTCGCGGCTGCCGAGCCCGATGCCGACGTCCGACCGACGTAACGGGTGCCGGAGGTCGTGGTAGTCCCACAACGTCCGGACGTCGGCGTGGAGGTGCGCGGGCAGCATCAGCCGAAAGCGGCTCGCAGCGCCGGCTTGCCTCCCGTCACCGGCAGCGTCACCGACGTCTTCGTCAGGTCCAGCGCCAGCCCCGCGCCCGGCTTCGGCCGCAGCGTGTAGTCGTGGTCGCTGGAGGCCAGCAGGAACTCGAGCCGGTGCCCCGCCGCGAGGACGTAGTCCTTCGGCATCAGCTCGACGCCGATCTTGTACGTCTGGCCCGGCGTGATCGGCTCGGTCCGGGCGGGGGACGTGCGGTTCTGCGGATCGGTCCAGCCGCGGCTGATCACGTGGGACGTGCCGTCGGGGGCGCGGTCGAGCAGGATCGCCGAGACGTTCGCCGCGGGCCGGTCGAACGCCAGCGCCAGGTCGGCACGAGCGGTCCCCGAGAGCCGTACGGACTGCTTCGCCGCCGAAGTCGCGTACAGCAGGCGGTTGCCCGAAGACGCGAGGCCGGCCAGCTGCTCGATCGTCTTCGACGAGTCGTCGGCGAGGGTTTCGACCGCCGCCGAGCCCGGCACCGGGTTGCGCGTGTCGATGGTGCCCTTGGCCTTGCCGCCCGGCCACGGGTAGACGCGGACGTCGGCCGTCGTGGGCGCCGGCCAGTCGGCTTCGTCGACCCACGAGAGGTCTTCACGCTGGATCGTCGCCTTCGGCTCGTTCTGGATGCCGTTGTCGACGCTGTAGAGGTAGTGCGACATCCACTTGTTCAGCGTGGCGAGCCAGACGTCGCGCCGCAGCGAGTACGGGTCGGCGTGGCCGGACTGGTGCAGCCAGATCTTGTGCTCGACGCCGTGGGCCTTCAGCGCTTCGTACCACTCGGCGACCTGGTCGGTCTTGACGTTCCAGTCGTTGAGGCCGTGCACCGCGAGCACCGACGCGTGCACCTTCGCGACGTCGTTGCGGTAGTTGCGGACGTCCCAGAACGGCGTGTAGTCGCCGGTCACGCGGTCCTGGTCGCGGGTCAGCCCGTCGATGACCGAGCGGCAGACCTGCCGGTCCGCGCGGGTGTAGACGTACTCGGCGAGCACGTCGGCGTCCTCACCCTGGAAGCCACCGGCGGCGACGACCGCGCCGTCGTTGCGGTAGTACTGGTACCAGCTGGAGATCGCGGCGATCGGGACGATCGTCTCGAGCCCTTCGACACCGGTGCTGGCGACGGCGTTGGGCAGCGTCCCGTTGTAGGACACGCCCATCATGCCGGTCTTGCCGGTGCTCCAGTCGGCCTTCGCGGCGGCGCCGGCGGCGTCCCGGGCGGGCGTGCGGCCGTTGAGCCAGTCGACGACCGAGCGCGCGCCGATCGTCTCGTTGACGTCCCCGGTGGTCGGGCAGCCGGTCGAGAGGCCGCTGCCGAGCGATTCGCCGTAGACGACGGCGAAGCCGCGCGCGGTGAAGTAGTCCTGGTAGCGCCAGGTGATCGGGGCGGCCGGGCCGACGCCGTGCGCGGCGACCCGCGGGCCCTCGGCTTCGCGGGCGTAGCCGGGCGCGGACAGCTCGACGTCGACGTCGTGGTTCGCGACGTCGTTGCCGCCGGCGTAGTACGGGCTGGCCTGGTAGACGACGGGGACCTTCAGGCCCTGCTGCGTCGCGCGCGGGCGCACGACCTGGGCGTGCACGAGGTCGTCGGCGCCGTCGTGGTCGCTGTCGACCGGCGCGGTGACCCAGACGTCCTCGCGGATGACGTCGGCGGGGTCGAACACCGGTTGCGCCTGGCCGCCGGTGAAGACCGGGCCGGGCGGATCGGCGGCTTCGGCGGTGACCGCTGTCAGCGGCAGGACCGCCAGGGTGAGGAGCAGGACTGCGGTTCGTGCGGCTTTCACTCAAACCCCCAAGCCGGGCGAAGCGGACGACCTGTCGAGACTTCCGTCCGGGCCGAGGGGGTGTCAAGCGACTAACGTCGGGGGCATGCCGACCGTGGAAGCGCCGATCGCCGCCGTGACCGTCTACCCGCAGCAGGCCCGGATCACCCGCCGGGGGAAGGCCCCGCTCGACGGCGGGGCGCGCCTGACCTTCGCCGGGCTCCCCCTGGCCCTCGACGCGGGCTCGGTGCGCGTCACCGGGACCGGGCCCGCGCTGATCACCGGCGTCGACGTGCGCACCGAGCGGCACGCAGCGCCGGCCGACGCGGGGTTGCGGGAGCTCGTCGAACAACGGCGTGCGGACCAAGCCACGCTCGACGGCGTCGTCGACGACGAAGCGGCCGAAGCGATGAAGGTGGATCTGCTGACTTCGCTCGCGAAGCGCAGTGGCGGCAGCTTCGCGAAGGCGCTGGCCGCCGGGACCGCGGAGCCGTCACGCGTCAGCGAGGTGACCGACGCGCTGGGCTCGCGGCTGGCCTCGGCGTTGAAGGCCCGGCGGGTTCTTTCGGATCGGATCACGCGGTTGCGCGAGGACCTGGCGGCGCTCGACCGCCGGATCGAGTCCCACAGCGCCCGGTCCGAAGAGGACAGTACGTCGGTCGTGGTGGAGCTGGAGATTTCGGACCCGGCCGGGTCGGCCGAGCTGGAACTGTCCTATGTGGTCCCTGGAGCGAGCTGGGAGCCGGGGTACGACATCCGCGTGCGCGGCACCGAAGTCACGGTGCTGTCGTACGGGCTGGTCACCCAGCACACGGGCGAGGACTGGCCGGAGTGCGAGCTGGCGCTGTCGACGGCGCGGCCGGCGGTTTCGGTGGTGGTCCCGGAGCTTTCCCCGTGGTATCTGGACCGCGTCCACCCGGTCCCAGCCGCCCCGGCGGCGGCGTACGGCGGTTCCGGCGGCGGCGTCCCGGAGGGTTCACGAATGCGCTTCGCGGCGATGGCGCCCAAGTTCGCGGCGGTCGAGCAGGGCACGACGGCGGTGACGTACCGGCCTTCACGCCCGGTGGAGATCCCGTCGGGCGCGCAGGGCCACCGGACGACGTTGGCGCAGCTTTCGCTCACGGCGTCGTTGGGTTACGTGACGGCGCCGGTGCTGGCCGAAGAGGCGTACCTGCGCGCGACGGTGGTCAACACGTCGGAGCACGCGCTGCGGCCTGGCCGTGCTTCGGTGTTCCACGACGCGGAGTTCGTCGGGACGACGGTGCTGGAGGCGTGGGCGCCGGGCGAAGACCTCGAGCTGGCCCTGGGTGTCGACGACCGCATCCGGATCGAGCGTGAGCTGGTCCGCCGCACGGCTTCGAAGGCGACGCTGTCGGGGCAGAAACGGCGTGAGGCGGAGTACCGGATTTCGGTGGGCAACCACGGGCCGCGTCCGGCCGTGGTGACGGTGCTGGACCAGGCCCCGGTGTCCCGCGACGACACGATCACGGTGCGGGACGTGAAGACGTCGCCGGATCCGGTGGAGACGTCGGCGCTGGGTGAGTTCACTTGGCAGTTGTCGTTGGCGCCTGGGGAAACGGGCGTGGTGACGTTGTCTTATCGGGTGGATGTCGCGAAGGGCGTGGAACTCTCCGGCTGGCGGGAGTGACGAGGACGCAGCGGGCAAGGGATAGGCGGCGGCCTGAACCTCGGGCCGCCGCCTTCCGTCAGCCCTGCGAGATGTAGGCCTCCAGCTGTTCCTGGCTCTTCTCCAGCTCCTCCATCCGGTTCTTCACCACGTCCCCGATGGAGATGATCCCGGCGAGGCGACCGTCCACCAGGACCGGCACGTGGCGGATGCGCCGCTCCGTCATCAGGACCGAGAGCTGGTCCACCGAGTCGTCCGGGCCGCAGCTGGCGACCAGCTTCGTCATGATCTCCGACACCGGTCCGTCGAGCAGGCCGGGGCCGTGCTCGTTGAGGCGGCGGACCACGTCGCGTTCGGAGACGATTCCGGCGATCGAACCGTCCGGTGCGACCACCACCATCGCGCCCACGTTGTTTTCGGCCAAGCCGGCCAGCAGCCTGGTCACCGTCGTCTCCGGGGTGACCGTTGCGACCGCCGACCCCTTCTTGCGCAGCAGATCCGCAATCCGCATGGCGATCCTTCCCGTCGGTGAGCTGGATCACCACAGGTTAAGGGCACCGGGACCTGGGCGAAAGTCCGGCAAACGGGGCGAATTCGTGGTATTGAAAACGATTCAGCCGAGTCGTTCGGCCAACCCGTCCAGTGCCAGGCGGATCCCGGCCGCGTAGTCGTCGTCGCAGAGGGCGTCCAGACGGCGTCGAGCCAGGTCAAGCTGCTCGCGGGCGGCCGGAAGATCACCCAGTTTGCGGTAGTCCTCACCCAGGTTCAGGTGCAGGGACGGGTAGAACCCGCGCACGGCCAGTGACGAATGATATTCCTGCGCCCGCGAGTCGGTCAGCGAGTCCGCCGCCGCCAGCGCGCGGAGGTCCCACTCGAGCTCTTCCGCCGGGTCGTCGCAGACGTCGGCCATGTGGTGCGCGAGCGCGACGCGGTGCAGCGGGTCGCCGTCCGGTCCGATCGACGCCCACAACGCCGTGAAGGTCGCGTACGCACCCTCCCGGTCGCCGCCGATGTGCTGCCGCAGACCGGCGTCGATCGCCACCATCACGTCGTCGGTCATGCCGCTCCCCCGTCCACCAGCGCCCGCAGCCGGGCCAGCCCCGGCCCGATCCGCTCGGCCGCGACCGCACCGTAACCGAACACGAGCCCGTGCCGCCGCTCGCCCACGCTGAAGTCGCCGAGCGAATACAGCCGGACGCCGTCGTGTCGGGCGCGGCGGACCAGGCCGGAGAGATCGGACGGCGAAGTCGCGCTCAGGTGCAGGCCCGCGGTCGACGGCAGCGGCGACAGGAAGTCCCCGAAGGAAGCAGCGAGCAGTCCCGACAGCAGTTCGTGCCGCTCGCGGTAGACCTTCCGCATCCGGCGGACGTGCCGCGCGAACCCGCCTTCGGCCATGAACGCCGCCAGCGCCGCCTGTTCGACGTTCGGCGCGTGCCAGTCGGTGAGGTACCGGGCCTTCACCAACGCCGGCACCAGCGACGGCGGCGCAACGAGAAACCCTAGCCGCAGCGCCGGCGAAAGCACCTTCGAGAACGAGCCGACGTACACCACCCGGCCCCGGGAATCCAAGCTGTGCAACGGTTCCAGCGGCCGGCCGGTGTAGCGGAACTCGGTGTCGTAGTCGTCCTCGACGAGCACTGCGTCGTTCCGCTCGGCCCAGTCCAGCAGCTCCAGCCGTCGCTCCAGCGACATCGACAGACCCAGCGGGTACTGGTGCGACGGCGTCACGTACACCAGCCGCGTCCCCGCCGGGATGGCGCTGACGACGATCCCGGACGCGTCCACCGGCACCGGCGCGACCCGGATGCCGCGCGCGCTGAGCACCAGCCGCGGCGGCGGGTAACCGGGGTCCTCGACGGCGGCCAGGTCGCCGTGGCGCAGCAGCACCCGCGCGACCAGGTCGGTCGTCTGCTGGGCCCCGGCGGTGACGACGACCTGCGCCGCGTTCGCCCGCACGTCGCGCGACACCCCGACGTGCCGGGCGATCTCTTCCCGCAGGGACGCGTGCCCCTGCGGGTCGCCGTAGGTCATCAGGTCGGCCTGGCCGGCGCGCAGCCGCTGCGTCACGAGGCGGCGCCAGGTGTCGAACGGGAACCGCGTGAGGTCGGGGACGCCGGGCCGGAAGTCGAACTCGGGCGCTGGGGCGAACGGCGCGGGCGGCGACGGCACCGCGTCCCACTCCGGCAGCGGCCGCACGCCGGAGACGTGTGACGGCTCGGGTCGCGTCGCCGGCGACGCGGTGACGAACGTGCCCGCGCCGACGCGCCCGGCCAGGAACCCCTCGGCGGTGAGGCGGTCGTAGGCCGCGCTGACCGTCGTCCGGGAGACCGCCAGCCGCTGGGCGAGCTCCCGCGTCGGCGGCAACGCCTCGCCGGGGCGGATCCGGCCGTCGAGGATCGCCGCGCGGAGCTGCCGGTAGATCGCGTCACGGTGGCCGCGCGTCCCGGTCAGGTCGATGTGAACGTCCACCGCTCCAGATTGGCACACCTGAGGTGCCGCGGATTTGGCACTGTTCGTGGACCGATCCCACGCCTAGCGTGCGAAGCATGGATCCCCGCGAACTCGACCGCCGTGCCTTGCTCGTCCTCGACAAGATCGTCGCCACCACCACGCCCGCCGACCTCGCGCGGCCCACCCCGTGCGCCGGCTGGACGCTCGCCGACCTGCTCCGCCACCAGGTCAGCGAGAACCACGCCTTCGCGACGGCGGCCCGCGAGGGCTCAGCCCCGGACTGGGACGCCGGTGACCTCGGCGCCGACGCCGTCGCCGCGTACCAGGCGTCCGTCGACGACTTCCTCGACGCGATGGCCGACGACGCCGTGCTCGACCGGCAGCTCACCATCAACCACTTTGGAACGTTCCCCGGCACGATCGCCGCGCACATGCACCTCGTCGACACCGTCGCGCACGGCTGGGACCTGGCCCGCACGCTCGGCCTGCCCTACGAGCCGGACGCCGACGCCGTCCACGCCGCCCTGCAGCTGGCCGAACGGATTCCGGACGAAGGCCGCGAAAAGAACAACTCGTTCGCCCACAGCGTCGACGTCCCCGCGGACGCGAGCGAGCTGGACCGGTTCCTCGCCCTGCTCGGCCGCGATCCCGGGTGGACGGTCAGCCGACCTCGGTGACCGGCGCGCGCCACGTGTCGCACGCCTTGGTCGCCTTGCCGTCGTAGCCCGCCTTGGCCCAGGACAGCTGGTGCTCGCGCGAGCCGTGCGTGTCGCTGTTGTTGGCGCGGCCGTAGTCGGCGACGGCGGCGTTCGCCAGCGAGCGGCTGATGGAGCCCGTGCCGGCGACGGCGGCCAGGAACAGCGCGCCGAAGCAGTTCGCCTGCAGCTCGATGCGGCGGACGACCTCCTTGTCGGCCGCGCTGTCTTCGTTCGGCGACGTCATCTTGTCGGCCGCCGCGGACAGGATCCCGCTCTCGCGCTGCACGTGGTGGCCGTATTCGTGGGCGATCGTCGCGATGTGCCGGGCCTTGTTCAGGCCCGCGTCCGAGAGCATCCAGTCGGTCGGGGCGTAGATCGTGGTGTCGCCGCCGCAGTAGTAGGCGACGGCTTCGTTCTCCGTCGGCGCCTCGCCGCACGCGCTGTGCTCGGGCAGCGTCACCGAAACCGTCGCGGTCAGCGTCGGCTCGTTCGCCTTCTGCAACGCGGGGCGCCACGACTGCTCGAGGCAGTCGGCCAGCGCGCGGTAGTAGGCCTTGAGCTGCTCGGGGGCACGGCCGAGGTCGGGCAGCGTGCACGTCGCGGGTCCCGGCGTGATGCCCGCGGCGAGCAGCGGGTTGCGGGCCAGCTCCGGCACGGGCTTCGCGTTCGACGTCGAGCCGGTGCCGCCGTACGCCCGGCCGATGTCGGCGCCCTGGGCGGCGAACGCGCGGCCGTCCACACGGCGCGGGATGGTGGCCGCGATCAGCGAGATGGCGAGCACCACGATCATGACCCCGACCACGGCGCCCCAAAGCCGGCTGCGCGGCGGAGCAATCGGAACGGGAGGCGCGGCGGCCCAGTTGGGCGCCCACGGGCTGGGATCCGGCGTCCAGGCGGGTTCCGGTGACCGGGCCGCCATCGGCGGCGGTGGTGGCGGCCCGGCAAGACCGGATTCCCCGGGCCCGGCCGGGCCGTCGGCGTTGTTCACGTTCTCCCCCTGCTCGCTGTGACCAGCATACGGACGACCGGGGAGGGCAGGATCACGAAACGAAAACGCCGCCCGGTGGCCACCAGGTGGGCGGGCGTACGAAACTGTGGTCATGAGTGTCGAGGATCCGTACCTGTGGCTGGAAGACGTGACCGGCGACGACGCGCTCGGCTGGGTGCGCGCCCGCAACGACGAGACGCTGGCGGAGCTGACCCGCGGGGCGCGGTTCGCCGAGCTGCGTGACGAGCTGCGCGAGGTGCTCGACGCCGACGACCGGATCCCGTACGTCCGCCGCCGCGGGGAGCTTCTCTACAACTTCTGGCAGGACGCGGCCCACCCGCGCGGCCTGTGGCGGCGGACGACGCTGGAGTCCTACCGGCAGGCCGAGCCCGAGTGGGAGCTGCTGCTCGACGTCGACGCGCTGGCCGAGGCCGAGGGCGAGAACTGGGTCTGGCAGGGCGCGACCGTGCTGCGGCCGGACTACCGGCGCGGCCTGGTCGAGCTGTCCCGCGGCGGCGCGGACGCGACGGTCGTGCGCGAGTTCGACCTCGACGCGCACGAGTTCGTCGAGGGCGGCTTCACCGTGCCCGAGGCGAAGACGCGGATCGGCTGGATCGACGAAGATCGCGTCTACGTCGGCACCGACTTCGGCCCGGGCACGCTGACCAGCTCGGGCTACCCGCGGCTGTCGAAGGAGTGGCGGCGCGGCACGCCTTTGGCAGAAGCCGTCACGGTCTACGAGGGCAAGCCCGACGACGTCTCGATCGGCGCGTCCCACGACCCGACCGAAGGCTTCGAGCGGGACTTCGTCAGCCGCGCCGTCGACTTCTACCGCTCCGAGCTGTACCTGCGGATGCCGGACGCGCTGGTCAAGATCGACGTCCCGGACGACGCGAGCGCGTCCGTGCACCGCGAGTGGCTGCTGGTCCGGCCGCGGACGGCGTGGACGGTCGGCGGCGCCGTGCACCCGGCGGGTTCGCTGATCGGCATCCGCTTCGACGACTTCATGGCCGGCGAGCGCGCGTTCACGACGCTCTTCACGCCCGACGAGCACACCTCGCTCGACTACTGGGCCTGGACGCGCCACCACCTGCTGCTCGGCACGCTGCGCGACGTCCGCACCGAGCTGCGGACGCTCACGCCGGGTCCGGACGGCTGGGCCGAGGAGCCGCTGTCCGGCGGTCCCGAGTTCGGCAGCGCGGACATCTTCGACACCGATCCCGACGTCAGCGACGAGTACCTGCTCAACTCCAGCGGCTTCCTCCAGCCGTCGACGCTGAGCTACGGCCACGTCGGTGAACCGATGTCTTCGCGGGGGTCCGGGTGGCAGCGCCCCCGGCCCGGGGCGGAGCCCCGGCATAACACTGTCGAAGTGCTGAAGCAGGCTCCGGCGTTTTTCGACGCTTCGGGGATGGACGTCGCGCAGTACTTCGCGACGTCGGAGGACGGCACGAAGATCCCGTACTTCGTCGTCCGGCCTTCGGGCGCCGAAGGCGGCCCGACGCTGCTGACCGGCTACGGCGGCTTCGAGGTGTCGCTGACGCCGTCGTACAGCGGCATGATCGGGCGCGGCTGGCTCGCCCGCGGCGGCACGTACGTCGTCGCGAACATCCGCGGCGGTGGCGAGTACGGCCCGAGCTGGCACACGCAGGCGATCAAGGCCGAGCGGCACCGCGTGTACGAGGACTTCGGCGCGGTGGCCGCGGACCTGGTTTCGCGGGGTGTCACGACGCCGTCGCGGCTGGGAATCCAGGGCGGCAGCAACGGCGGTCTGCTGATGGGTGTGATGCTGACGCGCTACCCGGAGCGGTTCGGCGCGATCGTCAGCCAGGTGCCGCTGCTGGACATGCGGCGTTACCACCTGCTGCTGGCCGGCGCGTCGTGGATGGCCGAGTACGGCGATCCCGACGAGGCCGCGGAGTGGGAGTTCATCTCGAAGTACTCGCCGTACCAGAACGTCCACAGTGGACGCCCTTACCCGCCGTCGCTGTTCGTGACCTCGACGCGCGACGACCGGGTGCACCCCGCCCACGCGCGCAAGATGGTGGCGCGGATGCGCGAGCAGGGCCACGACGTCCGGTACCACGAGAACATCGAAGGCGGCCACGGCGCCGCGGCCGACAACGAGCAGCTGGCGTTCAAGTGGGCGCTGGTGTTCGAGTTCCTGTGGGAGCAGCTCACGAAGTGACGCGCGCGAGCAGCACGCCGCCGACGATCAGGGCGAGCGCGGCCACCCGGCCGAGGCTCAGCGGGTCCTTGTTCACCACAACGCCGAGCACGATCGCGCCGACGGCGCCGATCCCGGTGAACACCGCGTAGGCGGTGCCCACCGGGACGGTGTCCATCGCGCGCGACAGCAGGTAGACGGCGGCGGCGCCGAGCACGAAGCACAGCAGCGTCGGCCACGGCTTCGTGAAGCTTTCGGTCGGCTTGATGCTCTGCGACCAGGCGATCTCGACCAGCCCGGCGGCGACCAGCGTGAACCATCCCATCAGGTCCTCCTCCTAGGTGGACACGGCGTCCACTTCGCTCAACTGGACGCCGTGTCCGGTTATTCCTAGGCTGGGCGAATGCCCGAACGCGCCGACGCGGCCCGCAACCGCGCCAAGATCCTCACGGCGGCCGAAGAGCTGTTCAAAGTCCGCGGAGCGGCCGAGGTGACAATGGAGGACATAGCGCAGGCGGCGGGCGTCGGCCGCGGCACGCTGTACCGCCGTTACCCGGACCGCGCGTCGATCGCGGTGGCGCTGCTGGACGAGCACGAGCGCAGGTTGCAGGAGTCCCTCTTGCGCGGGGATCCCCCGCTGGGTCCGGGCGCTCCCCCGGCGTCGCGCTTGGCGGCGTTTTATGAAGCGATGGTGGAGCTGCTGACCCGCCACGCGCCGCTGGTGTTGGGCGCCGAGGTGGGTCATTCCCGCTTCACAACGGGCGCGTACGGCTTCTGGCGCGCCCATGTCCGCGCTCTGGCGGCGGACACTCCGGACCCCGACGTGCTGGCGGACGTCTTACTGGCTCCGCTGGCGCCGGAGCTGTTCCTGCACCAGACCGCGCGCGGCGTCTCCCCCGAACGCATCACCGCGGCTCTGCGGGAGCTGGCGCTTCGGTCGCTCTAGACGAGTCCCCGCGGCCTCGCCCGCCTCGGGACGTACCGCGGTTTCGGCTTCGGCGCGTCCCCGCGGATCCGCGCGAGCGCGGCCTCGAAGGCGGTGAGCACGTCGGCGACGAACACCAGCCGTCCGACGCTGAGCCGGCGCAGTGCGGGCCCGTGATCAACGGCGACCGTGATCACAACGCCGAGCAGCAGGACCCGCCAGCCCGCGAAAACCGCGGCACGCAGCGGTTTCCCGAGCCCGCGGAAGCCGATTTCGAGCCGGTGGCAGTGAAACGGCACGTGCCGTTCCTCGTCGGCGAGGATCCGGGCGGCGACCTGCGTGACGAGCGGATCGCCGGTCCCATCCCGCAGAGCGCGGTAGTACCGCAGCGCGACGACCTCGGCGATGAGGAGAACCATCAGCTCCAGCCGCAGCCCAAGGGCGCGCCGCAACCACACGAAGACGGTGTCCGACCAGTGGCTCGCAATGGTCGGCACCCCGGCGACGCGCAGCAGTTCGTCGAGCATCCGAGCATGGTTCTGCTCCTCGGCGACGAAGAGCTTGACGGCGGCGAGATAACTGCCCCCACCGGCTTTCGCGATGAGGTTGGCGCCGTCGCCGGCCTCGCCGACCTGGAACCGCTGGATGCTCCGCGCGACGTCGGGGTGCAACCGGGCTCCGCGCGACCACGGCGGATCTTCGCGCCGCCGTCTGCGTTCGGCCTCGGTTTCGAAGTCCTGGAGCCAGCGTTCGTCCGTCATCGCCTCGATGATGCCGGATCGGCGTGGCGGAACCGCGCCGCTTCCGTGGAGATCCGGTGAAGTGTCTTGTTCCGCTCGAGTAGGCAACGGGAAACACCTTGAGCCGCGCACCAGGACCGGACACGATCAACGGCATGGTGTTCATCAACTTCCGCCGCGGCGACGGTGCCGACAAGGCTGCTTGGCTGGATGCCGAACTGAGCGCCGTCTTCGGCAAGGACAAGATCTTCCGATCGAGCCGGTCGATCGACCTCGGCCACGACTACGAGCCGATCATGTGGGACGCGGTCGACAACTGCCCCGCGATGATCGCCGTGATCGGAGACGGTTGGCTGCCCGAGTTCGGTCCTCGGCTGTTCCAACCCGACGACGTGGTCAGGCAGGAGATCGCCCGCGCGCTCGCAGCCGGCAAGCCGGTCATCCCGGTCCTCGGGCTCACGACTCCCATGCCCGCGGCCGATGACCTCCCCCCGGACCTCGCTGGGCTGGCCAACTGCCAGTACGTGCGGCTC
The DNA here is from genome assembly GCF_055583145.1 of Amycolatopsis sp. NPDC104819. Lineage (NCBI taxonomy): Bacteria > Bacillati > Actinomycetota > Actinomycetes > Pseudonocardiales > Pseudonocardiaceae > Amycolatopsis > Amycolatopsis sp. NPDC104819. Next base: position 664,429 of record NZ_JBVJON010000006.1, read on the forward strand.
ACCTACCGCGACGCGCACGCCTTCCCCGGTCTGGTCGATCGGCTGATCGACGCCGCACCCGAACTCGGCATCGGTGTCCGGGAAGGGATCAAGGACCTGGCCACGTGGTCTCGGGAGCGCACCGAGCTGACCGGCTCCCGGCTACCTGCGGAGCTCGACCTGCTCGGCCGCGACGAGCAGGCGGCGCAGGTGCGGTCCTGGCTGTCCGGGCCGCCGGGAAACTTGATCATCCGCGGTCAGACCTCCGACGAGGTCGCAGTGTTCGCCGCCGCTGTCCTGGACAGGCACGACCCGCACCACCGCGCGGTCAGGGTGACTTCGGCGGCGGGCTGGGAGCACGCGGCCAAGATTCCTCCGTCCTTTCCCGTGGTCGTGGTGAGCGACGACGTCCCCGTGGCCGAGGGGCAGACCAGCCGCCACGTCGTCATCGCCCGCGACGGGTTCGAGCAGCGCTCCGGTGTGCTGGTCCTGCCGCGCATCCCGAGGGACAAGGCACGCGACGCATTCTTGGCGATGGGTGTGCCACTGCACCAGGCCGACGAGCTCGCCGGCCTCGCCCGGCGCAGCACGCAGGCCTTGATCCGGCGGCTGAGCCCGAACGCACCTCGTCCGCCGTGGGGCCAGCCGCCGGATTCGGCCATCGCCGCACCGCTGTCACTCGTCAGCAGGTGGTCCACGACCACCAAGGCCGACCACGAGGTCATCGCCGGGATCACCGGCGAGACGTACGCGCGGGTCGAGCGCTTCGCCACGGCCACCAAGGTTTCCCGGGATCCTTTCCTCCACCGCAGCGGTTCACGCTGGCAGCTCGCCGATCCCTCGGACGCGTGGTCCCAGTTGCTGACCCAGGTCAGCGACACGGACATCCGCCAGTTCAGCGCCGCGGCGATCGACGTCCTGAGTGAGAGCGACCCCGTGCTCTCCTTGCCTGACTCGGAGGTGCCGACCGCAAAGGTCAAGGGCGCGGTCCGGACCTGGTCGGACGACCTGCGGCAAGGAATCGCGCACGGCTTGGCCCGGCTCGGAGATTCCGGATCCGCCGGGATCGCCGGCAGCACCGCCGGTGACATCGCCGCGACAATCGTCCACCAGTTGCTGCGGCAGGCCAACGCCGACCGAACCGGACTGGCCTGGCGTTCGCTCCGTGACGTTCTCCCGCTGCTCGCCGAGGCCGCTCCACGCGTGTTCTTGGACGCCGTGAGTGCCGGGCTTCGAGGACAGGACCCACTGCTGCGGGTCATGTTCGAAGATACGGAAGGCCGGACGCTCAACCGGCACTCCGCGCACACATGGCTGCTCTGGGCACTCGAAACGGTTGTTTGGGCACCGCAGCACAGTACGGAAGCCACGCTGCTGCTGGCGCGACTCGCCGGCATCGATCCCCGTGGCCGGCTGAGCAACCGGCCAGACCGCTCTCTGCTCACGGTGATCGCACCTGTACCGGAAAGCCCACTACCGCTCGAGCGCCGGACCGCGATCATCGGCCAGGTTCGCACCAAGTACCCCGAGGTCGGGTGGCGGTTGCTGAGCGACCTCACCGACCGGGACCCCTTCCTGCTGCCCCTGGCTCGCCCCCGGGTCCGGCAGGACTGGCTCGGCCCTGCCACCACACCGTCAGATTCGCTCAAGATCTACTGGGATTCCGTCTTCGACGCCGTGCTGACCGACCTGGGCACCGTCCCGGACCGGTGGGCCACCTGGCTCCCCCGGCTGACCGGCCTCTCGGCCTCCCACCAGGAGTCGCTGCTCACGACCCTCGAAGCCACCGACTTCAGCCAAGCGGAGCCGGAAGCCGTGCGCGCGCTGTGGGACCAAGGCCGCAAGCTCGTGAACTTCGAGCGGAAACGATCTTCCTTGCCACAGTTCCTTCCGATCGAAACCATCAACCGTCTGTCGTCCTTCCTCACCACGATCGAGCCGACCGACGACCCGACCCGGCACGCATGGCTGTTCACCTGGCATCCGGACCTCCCCGATGTCGAGCTGACCGACCTCGAAGCACACGGCGCCGCGGTCGAAAGGCTTCGCATCGCAGTGGTGACAGAAGAACTGGCCAAACACGGGACCAGCGGCTTGGCCCGGCTGGCGGACGCGAGTGACCGGGGCCAGACCGTGGGATGGGCGCTCGCCCAGGTGGCCGGCGACACCGTCCGGGACGAAATGATCGCGAGGCTCACCGAACCGCTGGCGGAGGGCTGGATCTGGTACTGGTCCAGGACCGTGGGCGAAAGCTGGGCAACCGACCTGTTCAGCTCTCTTCCCGACGATCCGGCCCGTCGGACGGCGTTCCTGCTGGCCCTGCCGAGTGACTGGGCCGTCGACCTGGTGGCTCAGGAGGAGCCGGACGTCCGCGATCGTTTCTGGTCCTTGACGCCGGCTTTTCCCTTTCCGGCCGGGCAGCCGGAGGCGTACCTCGCCGAGATCCTCGGACAAGGCCGCGCTGTGGACGTCATCGACGCCTTGTCAGTGGCACTGCACGGCAACGACCAACCCTGGCGCCCGACCGCCGAGCTGGTCGAGGCAGCCTTCGACCGCCTGCTGAACACCTCCAGCCAAGTTTCTTCCCACACCGCGTACGCGGTTGGCCGCCTTCTGGACTACCTGCACGTCATCGGCCATAGCCTGCACGCCGTGGCGCGCTGGGAAATCGCGTTCGCGCCCTTGTTCCACGATCGCGCACCGCGGGCACTGCTGGAACTGATCGCCGCCGATCCGGCTGTCTTCGTCGAGTTGCACCAGTTCCGCTACCTCCCGACGGAGAAGATCAACCCGAAGGCCTACGGGTTCTTGTGGACCGGAGAGCACATGCGGTGCATCCCAGGCCAAGCGGGCGACCAGGTGGATCGGGCCCGGCTGCTCGACTGGGTGCGCCGCGCGCGCGAACTCCTCGACACAATCGGCATGGTGCGCACCGGCGATGACGCCATCGGCACGCTATTGGCCGCCGGCCCTGCTGGAGCCGATGGCGCCTGGCCTGCCGAGGCCGTCCGGGACGTCCTCGAGCTCGACGACGGCGACGATCTCCGCGAAGGGTTCGCGAGGGGATTAGCCAACAACATCGGCTTCACGACGCGCGGGGGGTACGACGGCGGCGATCAGGAACGAACCTCCGCGGAGACCTATCTCGCCTGGGCCGCCGAGATCGAGGTCGGGTGGCCGCTCGCGGCCGGCGCACTCCGCGACCACGCCGATTCATTGCACGGACAGGCCAAGCACTGGGACACCGAGGCCGAGAACGATCACGACGAGTAGCCGTGCCGCTCACGACCGGGCGCGGGCCGGAATGCCGTCGAGGACGCAGCTCGGCCCGAACTCGAATTCGGCGACGATTTGTCTACATCGGACCTCGTCGGCACCCGGCTCACATTGCCCACCGACCACGGGAACTCAGGCGCGTGGTCGACCGATTCTTGACCCACCGAGCACGGCGGAGCAGGCCGGGTGACGAGACCCGGCCTGCTCCACCCGGACCGTCAGCTACAACCCGACGTCGCGCCGCAGCCTTCGCAGGCGTAGCACGAGCCGGCTGGGCGCATCTTTGTTCCGCACGTCATGCACAGCGGGGCGTCCGCCGCCTTGCCGAGGCGGAGCTCCATCAGCTCCGTTGTAGTCTGGGCTTCGCGGTGGGGGTGCTCGGTTTCCGCCGTGTGCGGCTCCGGGGACGAGTCCACTGTGGAGCTCAGCATTTCGACGTCGACACCGCCGCCGTAGCCGGCCTCGACCTCTGCCGAACGCTCGTCCGCCGACAGGATTCCCAGCTGCGACCGCTTTTCGTGCGGCAGGTAGTCCAGGGCCAGGCGGCGGAACAGGTAGTCCATCACGCTCGTCGCGATGCGGATGTCCGGGTCGTCGGTCATGCCCGCCGGCTCGAAGCGCAGGTTCGAGAACTTCGAGACGTAGAACTCGAGCGGGATGCCGTGCTGCAGGCCCACCGAGATCGACATCGAGAACGCGTCCATCACGCCCGCCAGGGTCGAGCCCTGCTTGCCCAGCTTGACGAAGATCTCGCCGAGGCCGTCGTCCGGGTACGAGCCCGCCGTCAGGTAACCCTCCGCGCCGCCGACGGTGAACGACACCGTCTGGCTTGGGCGCTTCTTCGGCAGGCGCTTGCGCACCGGCCGGTACTCGACGACCTTTTCCGGCTCCGCGACGGCGGCGGCCTTGTCCTTCTTCGCCGTGGACAGCGGCTGGCCGACCTTGCAGTTGTCGCGGTAGATCGCCAGTGCCTTCAGGCCGAGCTTCCAGCCCTGGAAGTAGATGTCCTCGACCTCTTCGACCGTCGCCGACTCCGGCATGTTGACCGTCTTCGAGATCGCGCCGGAGAGGAACGGCTGCACCGCGGCCATCATCCGGACGTGCCCGATCGGCGCGATCGAGCGCTCGCCGACCGCGCAGTCGAACACCTCGTAGTGCTCCGGGCGCAGCCCCGGCGCGTCGACGACGTGGCCGTTCTGCGCCACGAACTCGACGATCGCCTCGACCTGCTCGGTGGGGTAGCCCAGCGACTCCAGCGCGCGCGGCACCGTCTGGTTGACGATCTGCATCGAGCCGCCGCCGACGAGCTTCTTGAACTTCACCAAGGAGAAGTCCGGCTCGATCCCGGTCGTGTCGCAATCCATCATGAAGCCGATGGTGCCGGTGGGCGCGAGCACGGACGCCTGCGCGTTGCGCCAGCCGTGCTTCGTGCCGATCTCGATGCCCTTCGACCACTCCTCCGTCGCGAGCGCGCGCGCCGCGGCGTCGTTCGAGTGGTAGGTGCGGACGAGCTCGTTCGCCGCCGCGTGCTTGCGCATGACGCGCTGGTGCGCCTCCGCGTTGCGCGCGTAACCCTCGTACGCGCCGACCGCCTGGGCCATCTCGGCCGAGCGCCGGTACGAGACGCCGGTCATCAGCGACGTGATCGCCGCCGCGAGCGCGCGGCCGCCCTCGGAGTCGTACGCGTGGCCCAGCGCCATCAGCAGCGCGCCGAGGTTCGCGTAACCGATGCCGAGCTGGCGGAACTTCCGCGTGGTGTCGGCGATCGGCTCGGTCGGGAAGTCCGCGAAGCAGATTGAGATGTCCATCGCCGTGATCACGAGCTCGACGGCGCGCGCGAACAGCGGCGCGTCGAACGTGCCCTCGGGCGTGGCGAACTTGAGCAGGTTCAGCGAAGCCAGGTTGCAGCTCGAGTTGTCGAGGTGCATGTACTCGCTGCACGGGTTGGACGCGGTGATCCGGCCCGACTCCGGGCAGGTGTGCCAGTCGTTGATCGTGCCGTCGTACTGGATGCCGGGGTCGGCGCACTCCCACGCCGCCTGGGCCAGGTCGCGGAAAAGTGTCTTCGCGTCGGTCCGGTCGATCACCTCGCCGGTGAGCCGGGCGCGCAGGCCGAAGTCGGTGCCGTTCTCGACCGCCTGCATGAACTCGTCGGTCACACGGACCGAGTTGTTCGCGTTCTGGTACTGCACCGAGGAGATGTCCGAACCGGACAGGTCCATGTCGAACCCGGCGTCGCGGAGGACCTTGATCTTCTCCTCTTCGCGCGCCTTAGTGCGGATGAACTCCCCGATGTCGGGGTGGTCGACGTCGAGCACGACCATCTTCGCCGCGCGCCGGGTGGCGCCGCCGGACTTGATGGTGCCCGCGGACGCGTCGGCGCCGCGCATGAACGAGACCGGGCCGGACGCGGTGCCGCCGGAGGTCAGCAGCTCCTTCGACGAGCGGATGCGGGAGAGGTTCAGGCCGGCGCCGGAGCCGCCCTTGAAGATCAGGCCCTCCTCGCGGTACCAGTTGAGGATCGACTCCATCGTGTCGTCGACGGCGAGGATGAAACACGCGCTGACCTGCTGCTTCGACGCCGTGCCGACGTTGAACCAGACCGGGGAGTTGAAGCTGAAGACCTGGTGCAGCAGCATCCAGGTGAGCTCGTGCTCGAAGATTTCGAGGTCCTGCGGCGTCGCGAAGTAGCCATGGTCACCGGCGGCCTTGACGTAGGTCTTCACGACCCGGTCGATCAGCTGCTTGAGGCTGCGCTCGCGCTGCGGGCTGCCGACGGCGCCGCGGAAGTACTTGCTGGTGACGATGTTGGTGGCGTTCACCGACCAGGACGACGGGAACTCCACGCCGCGCTGCTCGAAGTTGACCGAGCCGTCGCGCCAGTTCGTCATCACGACGTCGCGCTGTTCCCAGGTCACCTGGTCGTACGGGTGCTTCCCCTCGGTGGTGAAGACGCGCTTCACGCTCAGCCCGCCGGCCGCCTTGCTCTTCTTGCCGGCGGCCGCGCCGGCCCCGGTTCCCACGGTTTCGGTCATCGGTCGAACCCTCACTCCCGCAGCGGCGCGGTCAATCGCCGTCGTCGCGCTGCTCGCTCTCCTCGGGCGCAGCAGTACCCGCCATGGCCTCACGGAGGTCCGCGATCTCCTTCTCGAAGTCTTCGACCGAGGAGAAGGAGCGGTAGACACTGGCGAACCGGAGGTAGGCGACCCCGTCGAGCTCACGCAGCGGGCCCAGGATGGCCAGGCCGACCTCGTGGCTCGGGATCTCCGCCAGCCCGGCGGAGCGGATCGACTCCTCCACGCGCTGCGCGAGCTGCTGCAGCGCGTCGTCGTCGACCGGCCTGCCCTGGCAGGCGCGGCGGACGCCGCTCACCACCTTGTCCCGGCTGAACTGTTCGGTGACGCCCGAACGCTTGACGACGGCGAGCACCATCGTCTCCGACGTCGTGAACCGGCGGCCGCACGACGCGCACGAGCGCCGCCTGCGGATCGCCTGGCCTTCATCCACCTCTCGGGAGTCGACGACCCGAGAGTCCGCATGCCGGCAGAACGGGCACCTCATCCGCCGATCACCTTCCCCTCCGCGCCGGCCGCCCCGGTCGACGTCCGCCGGCCACCACGCGTGGCCGTGCCTCGAGCACCGGCACCCCTGCACCTGGTGATCGAATTGTGGACATCCGGTGGGTAAGAGCCGACCAGCTGTGGACAACTGCTGTCCAGTCTACCCCAACCTGTGGACCAACTACAGCGGTGTAACTACTACATATAGCGGCGAAGAGTAGAACTCGAGCGGTGTGCGCGCAAGCGGCGCGGCCGGGCGGATCCCCGCCCGGGTGAGACCGGTTGACGCCCGGCGCGGATCAGGGAGCGGGGACGGCGGCCGGGTCGGCGACCGGGACCGTGAGCGGCAGCCCGGGGACCAAAACGGCCTGGTCCAGGCGGTTCAGCTCTTTGATCCGGGCGACAACCGCGCCAGGCTCGCTCGCTGGCGCGAATCGCGCGGCCAGCGAAGAGAGCGTGTCACCCTGCCCGACCGACACCGTCGCGGTCGACTCCGGCACCGGGGCGCCGGAAACTCCGCTGTCCAGAAGACCCAAACCGGTGATCACGAGGCAGCTCGCGACGGCGAGCGCGGCGAGCCACGGCCAGCGGACCGGCACCCGGCGCGGTGTCGCGCACGGCTGACCCGCCGGACGGCGTCCCGCCACGACCCGGGCGCGTGTCGGCGGGCGGTGCACCTCGCCGCGCCGCCCGCGCAAGACGCGCACCGGGCGGGGTTGCGCCGGAACCGGGGCCGCCGGGCGAGCCGGACCGCGTTCGGCCAGAATGGACATCCGAACCTCCTCGAAACCCTGGTGTCCGCCCGGATCCCGAACCGGTCGCGGCTCGTGGATCAAGGTCGAACAAGCGTTCTATCGAACGCCCGTGCGAAGGTCTACCACCTACCACCGACAAAATCGAGCGGACACGGCGTGTCGATCGAACAGATGTTTGAAATCGTCGTGCCCGGGGGCTAACGTCGGTGACCAGGGCATCTGCCGGGCAGATGCCGTCGGCGAGGCTGCCCGCACCCGCGGGCGGCGGCCGGCGCGCAGATACGTGCAGCGAACGTCTGGGAGGCGACGCAGTGGCGAAGGAGAACAAGGCCGGCAGGACCAGTGGGTCCCCTGGTGGCTCGGGCAAGGTGCACGCCATGCCCGAGGTGTACGACGTGGACGACGCTCTCACCGTCCGCCAGCAGCAGGTCCTCGACGTCATCCGCTCCTGGGTGAGCCGGTTCGGCTACCCGCCGAGCGTCCGGGAGATCGGCGAAGCGGTCGGCCTGACGTCGACGTCGTCGGTGTCGCACCAGCTGCGTGCGTTGCAGCGCAAGGGGTACCTGCGCCGGGACGCGAACCGCCCGCGCGCGGTCGGCGTGCTGTCGGCGACCGACGACAACCCCATGGGCATCGAGATGGACCAGCAGCCGGTCATGCCGAAGGCGGCGTACGTGCCGCTGGTCGGCCGGATCGCCGCCGGTGGCCCGGTGCTGGCCGAGCAGGCGATCGAGGACGTCTTCCCGCTGCCGCGGGAGATCGTCGGCGAGGGTGAGCTGTTCCTGCTCAAGGTCACCGGCGACTCGATGGTCGACGCGGCCATCACCGACGGCGACTGGGTCGTGGTCCGGCAGCAGCCGGACGCGGACAACGGCGAGATCGTCGCGGCGATGATCGACGGCGAAGCGACGGTCAAGACGTTCAAGCGCAAGGACGGCCACATCTGGCTGATGCCGCACAACGAGGCGTACGAGCCGATCCCCGGCGACGACGCGACGGTGCTCGGCAAGGTGGTCGCGGTCCTGCGCCGCCTCTGAGGAGTCCCTTCCGGGCTATCGCACGGCCTGGAAGGTTCACCGGATCGGATGATCTTCGGCCGTGGGGAGCCGAACCTGATCGCGGTGTGGGGAGTGGACGGGATGCCCGGCCCGTCCGCCTCGCGCCGATCGAGGTTTCCTTCGCGCGGTGCGCCGGACTGCGCGGCCTGAGCCGCCGCGCCCCGCACCGCGCGAAGGACGATCCGCTCAGCTCCGGCGTCGGCGCATTTTGCTGAACCCGAACCAGCCGAGCCCCACCACCGCCACCGCGATCCCCGCCGCCGGCAGGAACGGCACGCCGTCACTCCCGGACGAGCCGGCGCCGCTCGCGCTCGAAGCGGGTTTTCCGTCTGTCGACGCCGAAGCCGAAGCGGCCGCCAATGCCGCCGCGCCCTTGACGGTGCGGAGTGGCTGGCCCACGCCTTCGCTGCCCGACACCAGCGTGCCGTCGGGGTCGAACGCGATCGCCTCGCCCTGCTTCTCCCCCGGCAACGGGATCCGGACCGGCGTGCGCTGCAACGCGGCGAGGACATCACCGTCCGGGGCCGGGTACACGTAGGCGTCGGTGTAGGTCCGCAGCGCCACCACGGTTCCGTCGGCCGAAGACGCACCGCCGGTCACGAGGACCGAGCCGAACGACCCTACCGGGCCGCCCGGGGTGTCGGTCTCCTTGATCTTCACCGTGCCGACCTTCTCCAGGTTGGTCGGCCCCGGGCTCGCGAGCGGCCCCGACGGCCGGTACACCTTGGCCTCGCCGAGGATGTCCTTGGTGATCAGGTACGGCGTGCCCGCCTTGTCCATGATCAGCGCCTCGGTGTCGTGCTGGCCGTCCGGGTACGTGAGCCGGTGCAGCGTGACCTTGCCCTGCGGGCTCATCTCCAGGAGCGCGACCGTGAGCCGGCCCTTTTCGTTGTCCCCGGTGTCGGACAGCCACAGCCGCCCGTCCGCGGTGCGGGCCAGGTCCTCGACGTCGAACGGGTCCGTCTTGTCGGTCAGGACCTTCTGCACCTTGCAGTCCCGGCCGAGGACGAACACCTGGACCTTGGTGCCGCCGTCGTTGATCGCGTAGAACTTCGCGCCGTCGGACACCAGGCCGGACAGCTCGCCGATGCGCGAGTCCTTCATCGTGCACAGCGGCTCCGGAGCGGCCGGAGCCGCCGAAGCCGGAACAGGCCCGCCGAGCACGCCCAAGAAAACCGCCGCACCTGCGACCACCCAGCGCACCCAGCCACCTCCGAAAACATTCCAGTGTGCGATCACGCCGATCGCACACTGGAATGTAGACGTGTCAGGCCCTGGTCGAGTTGGTCTCGAACTCGCGCAAAGCCGCCGCGAGGTCCGGGCGGACCCGCACCAGCAGGCGCGTGCCCTCCTCGGCGTGCTCCTCTTCGAGGACCTCGCCGTCCGCGTGCGCCCGCGCGACCAGCTCGCCGCGCGAGTAGGGCACGAGGACCTCGATGGTGACCTCCGGCCGCGGCAGGCGGTCGGTGATCACCTCGACGAGCTCCGCGATGCCCGCGCCGGTGCGGGCCGAGACCTGCACCGAACCGGACAGCGCGTGCCGCAGCCGGGCGAGGCTGACCTCGTCGGACGCGTCGATCTTGTTGATCACCAGCAACTCCGGCGGGAGCGGCTCCTTGCGCTTGCGCGTGATCTCGCCGAGCACCTCGCGCACCGCGCTGACCTGCTCCTCCGGCGCCGGGTCGGACCCGTCCACCACGTGCACGAGCAGGTCGGCGTCCGCCGCCTCCTCGAGCGTCGAGCGGAACGCGTCCACCAGCTGGTGCGGCAGGTGCCGCACGAACCCGACGGTGTCGGTCAGCGTGTAGGTGCGCCCGTCCGCGGTCTGCGTGCGCCGCGTGGTCGGGTCGAGGGTGGCGAACAGCGCGTCCTCCACCAGCACCCCGGCCCCGGTCAGCGCGTTGAGCAGGCTCGACTTGCCGGCGTTGGTGTAGCCGACGATCGCCACGCTGGGCACCTCGTTGGCCAGCCGCCGCCCGCGCTTGGTCTCGCGGATGGTGTCCATGGCGGCGATCTCCCGGCGCAGCTTCGCCACGCGCTTGTTGATCCGCCGCCGGTCGGTCTCGAGCTTGGTCTCACCGGGACCGCGCAGGCCCACGCCGCCGTTCGCGCCCCCGGCGCGGCCACCGGCCTGCCGGGACAGCGACGCGCCCCACCCGCGCAGCCGCGGGATCAGGTACTGCAGCTGGGCCAGCTCGACCTGCGCCTTGCCCTCCTTGGACCGGGCGTGCTGGGCGAAGATGTCGAGGATCAGGGCGGTCCGGTCGATGACCTTGACCTTGACCTTCTCCTCGAGCTGCCGCAGCTGGCCCGGCGAGAGCTCGCCGTCGCAGATCACGGTGTCGGCGCCGGTGGACCCGACGATCTCGCGGACCTCCCGCACCTTGCCCGAGCCGATGTAGGTGGCCGGGTCCGGCTTGGTCCGCCGCTGGATGAGCCCTTCGAGGACTTCCGAGCCCGCCGTCTCGGCCAGGCGCGCCAGCTCGGCCAGCGACGCCTCGGACTGCAGGGCGGTGCCCTCGGTCCACACGCCGACCAGCACGACGCGTTCGAGCCGCAGTTGCCGGTACTCGACCTCGGTGACGTCGTCGAGCTCCGTGGACAGTCCCGCGACGCGCCGCAGGGACGCGCGGTCCTCGAGCTCCATCTCGCCTGTCGACGGGTCGTACAGGTCGTCCGAGTCGTCACGGTGGTCTTCGGTGTGTGTCAGTTCTGTCATCGTGCCTCCATGTTCCCACGATTCGCCGCGGGAACCGAACTTTTACGTGCTGGGGTAGGTGGCGAGGTAGATCGCGGTGCGCTCGGCGCCGGGACGGCGTGGGCGCGCTCGGAACTCCTCGAGCAGGGCGTCGAGCCGGGTTTCCAGCTCCGCTCGCTCCTCGGGGGCCACCTGGACGACCAGGCGTGACTGGTGCACGCCCTCGAATCCGGTTTCGGCGATCTCGGCCAGATAGGCCTCGAGCACCGCCTGTTCCACGTCCTTGTCACCGCATGAGTCGAGTGTCCAGGAAAGCCCGGTCGAAAGATACGGAATTTCCCGTGCGCCCCGGGTGCCGCGCCGCGGCGGCTGGGCGGTGAGGAAGCCGGTGTCGACGAGCTTGCGCACGTGGTGCAGGGTCGTCGCGGGGTCCCGGCCCAGGCGTTCGGCGAGCTCCTTGTTCGTCAACGCCTGCGAGAACGTCAACCGGATGATGCGCAGCCGTATTCCGGAGGCCAGCGCGGCAGCCTCGGCTTCGGTCGCGACACGTCGTTTTTCAGCGGACACGCGCCCAGCCTAGAGCGAACAGTGATTGACACTTTCCAATCACTCGCGGCACACTCGGGCCCATGTCCAGGGGGTCATCGCTCTTCTTCCACGCCGACTTCAGGCGGCTTTGGGCCGGCGACACGGCCAGCCAGTTCGGCACGTTCGTCGGCAACACCGCCATCCCGCTGCTCGCCGCGGTGACGCTGGCCGCGACGCCGTTCGAGATGGGCCTGCTGACCGCGGCCGAAACGCTCGCGTTCCTGCTGATCGGGCTGCCCGCCGGGGTGTGGGTCGACCGGATGCGCCGCCGCCGGGTGATGCTCACCGCCGACTTCACCCGCTTCGCGCTGCTGCTCAGCGTGCCGCTCGCCTGGTGGGCCGGGGTGCTGACCCTCGCCCAGCTGCTGCTGGTCGTGTTGCTCGTCGGCGTCGCGACGCTGTTCTTCGACATCGCCTACCAGTCGTACCTGCCCTCGCTCGTCGGCCGGGAGCGCCTGCTGGAGGGCAACGCGAAGCTGCAGGCCGTCCACTCGGTGGCGCAGGTCGCCGGGCCGGGCGCCGCCGGTGTGCTGGTCCAGCTGGTCAGCGCGGCCAGCACCGTGCTCATCACCGGCCTCGGCTACCTGACGTCGGCGCTGTGCCTGCTCCGCATCCGCGCGGCCGAACCCCGTCCGGAGCCCGAGGCCCACGCCCGGCTGCTGCCGCAGATCGCCGAAGGGCTGCGGTTCGTCTTCTCGGACAAGCCGTTGCGCGCGATCGTGGCGTGCACGGCGACGGCCAACCTCTTCAACGCCGCGTTGAACGCGGTGCAGGTGCTGTTCCTGACGCGGACCGTCGGCCTGCCGCCGGCCGCGATCGGCGTGCTGCTGGCGGCCGGCGGCGCGGGCGGGATCCTCGGCGCGGTGTGCTCCGGCGTGCTGACCCGGCGGATCGGCCAGGCGCGCGCGATCTGGCTGCTCCCGCTGGTGACCATGCCGGCGAGCCTGCTGGTGCCGCTGGCCGCGCCGGGCCCGGCGGTCGTGCTCGCCGGGGTCGGCCTGGTCGTCAGCGGCTTCGGGATCATCGTCTACAACATCGCGCAGGTCTCCTACCGGCAGGCGATCTGCCCGGACCGGCTGCTCGGCCGGATGAACGCGAGCGTGCGCTTCGTCGTCTGGGGCACGATCCCGCTCGGCGGCCTGCTGGGCGGCGGGCTCGGCGAAGGGCTCGGCCTGCGCGGCGCGGTCTGGGTCGCCGTCGCCGGCGAGGCCGCCGCGGTGCTGTGGGTGCTGTGCTCACCGCTGCGGCGCATGCGCGATCTGCCGACCGCGGCGAAAAGCGGTTCTCCCGCCGCCTAGAGTTGGTTCATGAATACCCCATACGAGCGCCCGCGAGTCCCGGACAAGGTCGGTGTCGACGGTCTGGAGGCCAAGTGGGTACCCGGATGGGAAACCACCGGCGCCTACCGCTTCGACCGCACCAAGAACCGCGCCGACGTCTACTCGATCGACACCCCGCCGCCGACGGTCAGCGGGTCGCTGCACATCGGGCACGTCTTCTCCTACACCCACACCGACGTCGTCGCGCGGTTCAAGCGGATGCGCGGGTTCGAGGTGTTCTACCCGATGGGGTGGGACGACAACGGCCTGCCGACCGAACGTCGCGTGCAGAACCACTTCGGCGTCCGCTGCGACCCGTCACTTCCCTACGACCCGGACTTCCGGCCGCCGGAGAAGCCGGGCCGCGACGCCGTCTCGATCTCGCGGCGCAACTTCATCGAGCTGTGCGAATCCCTGACCGTCACCGACGAAAAGGTCTTCGAGCAGCTGTGGCGGCAGCTCGGGCTGTCGGTCGACTGGACGATGACCTACCAGACGATCGGGCACGACTCACGGCTGATCTCGCAGCGCGCGTTCCTGCGCAACCTCGAGCGCGGCGAGGCGTACCAGGCCGAAGCGCCGACGCTCTGGGACGTCACCTTCCGCACCGCCGTCGCGCAGGCCGAGCTGGAGGACCGGGAACGCCCGGGCGCGTTCCACGACCTCGCTTTCACGGCCGAGGCCGGCTCCGACGTCGTGATCGCGACGACCCGGCCCGAGCTGCTGCCCGCGTGTGTCGCGCTGGTGGCGCACCCGGACGACGAGCGCTTCAAGCCGTTGTTCGGGAAGACCGTGCGGACGCCGGTGTTCGGCGTCGAAGTCCCGGTCGTGGCGCATCACCTGGCGGATCCCGAAAAGGGCCGCGGCATCGCGATGGTGTGCACGTTCGGCGACACCACCGACGTCACGTGGTGGCGCGAGCTGCGGCTCGCGACGCGCGTGGTGCTGGGCCGGGACGGCCGGTTCCTGCCCGACGCGCCGCACGACGTCCCCGCGGACGTCTACGCACCGCTCGTCGGCAAGACCGTCCACACGGGACGCGAGATCGTGGTCGGCCTGCTGCGCGACGCCGGGGCGCTGCGCGGGGAACCGCGGCCGATCACGCACTCGGTGAAGTTCTACGAAAAGGGCGACAAGCCGCTGGAGATCGTCGCCAGCCGGCAGTGGTACCTGCGCAACGGCGGCAACGACCCGGCCTTCCGGGCTCGGATGCTGGAGCGTGGCGAAGAGCTGAACTGGGTGCCGAAGCACATGCGCGTCCGGTACTCGTCGTGGGTGGAGAACCTGGCCGGCGACTGGCTGGTCAGCCGTCAGCGGTTCTTCGGCGTGCCGATCCCGCTGTGGTACCGGCTCGACGCCGAAGGCGAGCCCGACTACGACGCGCGGTTGCTGCCGGAGTCCCTGCCGGTCGACCCGAGCAGCGACGTCCCGCCCGGCTTCACCGAGGAGCAGCGCGGCGTGCCCGGCGGGTTCGCCGCGGACCCCGACGTGATGGACACTTGGGCGACGTCGTCGCTGACACCGCAGATCGTCGGCCGCTGGAGCCTCGACGACGACCTGTTCGCGCGGGTCTTCCCGATGGACCTGCGGCCGCAGGCGCACGAGATCATCCGCACCTGGCTGTTCTCGACGGCGGTGCGCGCGGAGCTGGAGCACAGCGTGCTGCCGTGGCGCGAGGCGGCGATCGCGGGCTGGGTGCTCGACCCGGACCGCAAGAAGATGTCGAAGTCCAAGGGCAACGTGACAACGCCGGTGGACATGCTGGAGCGCTTCGGTTCGGACGCGGTGCGGTACTGGGCGGCGAGCGCGCGCCCGGGCGTCGACACGGCGGTGGACGAAGGCCAGATGAAGGTCGGCCGCCGGCTGGCGACCAAGCTGCTCAACGCCAGCCGGTTCGTGCTGGGCCTGGGTGTGCCTTCGTCTTCCGCGGTGGCGGTCGAGCCATTGGACCGGGCGCTGCTGGCGTCGCTTTCGGACGTCGTTTCTTCGGCGACAGCGGCTTTGGAGGCGCTGGACTACGCGCGGGCGTTGCAGGTGACCGAGGCGTTCTTCTGGACCTTCTGCGACGACTACGTCGAGCTGGTGAAGGGCCGGGCCTACGGCGACAGCGGTCCTTCCGGAGCTTCGTCGGCCCAAGCCGCGCTGGTGACGGCGTTGTCGGCGGTGCTGCGGCTGTTCGCGCCGTTCCTGCCGTTCGCGACCGAGGAGGTCTGGTCGTGGTGGCAGGAGGGTTCGGTGCACCGGGCGCCGTGGCCTTCGGTGTCGACGGTCGACGGTGACCCGGAGCTGCTGACGCTGGCCGGCGACGTGATCGCCGCGGTCCGCCGCGCGAAGACGGACGCGAAGGTCTCGATGCGCTCGGCGGTGGAAGCCCTGACGGTGACCGGGCCGGCCGAGGTGCTGGCGCGGTTCGCGGCGATCGAGCCGGACATCCGGATCGCCGGCGCGGTCGCCGACGTGACAACCCGCGAAGGCGACTTCGCAGTCGAAGCGACGGTCTGACGGCACGACCTGAAACGTTGGACGTCCGTTCTGACCATTTTGCCAGATGAATTTCAGCAAACAAGGGGATCGCCGTGGCCGGACACAGTTCGAATGGCGCGCCGGAACCTGGATCACGTCTACGCAGCAGAGCGCCAAAGGTAACGAACCGTCACCTTCGTCATTCACGAAGAGGAAGACCGGAGAGAGGACACCAGAAAAGAGAAACAAGAAGGGCCACTGCGGCGCTGGTCGCCACAGTGCCTTTCGCCTTTCTCGCCTACACCGTCTACATGCAGGCGAGCCCAGGGACCCCGGAACACCAGGACCTCCTCGATGCGGCCCACACCACATCTATCGCCGTCCTGGGCCCGCCAGGAGCAACGATCAAAACATCGGCGTCGTTCACGATCGACAGCGAGCACGACGACGGAGAGACCACCGTCGATGTCAATGTGAGCATCGAGGGCGTCGATACCGCAGGTTACACTGCAGCGGTCCTCTTGACCGGACCGTCATGGGCTCAGCAAACGATGCCCCTCGACGCACCCACCGAGCCCGCTTTACCGATCACACGTGACGGCAGGTTTCTCTCACCCGATGATCCCCTGGCACAATCAGCGTACCTTGTCACCTTCACCAAGGAAGACCTCTTCGAAGTCGAAGGCAAGCCCTTCGCCGACAAATGGCTTCACCTGAAGCTCAACCGCGACATCGAACGAAAACGCAACTCTCGGATCGTACTTCACACCCCCAGGGTCGAAAGACCGTCCTCATGCGCGTTCCTGAAATCTGCCGTCGCGCGCGATTTCGAGTCCATGAGGGCCCAGGAACGCGAACAAAAAATATCCACCGAATGTGAGTACTTATTCGCCTGGTCCGCAAAATCGACTCAAGCTGCGGACGTATCACTGCAGAGTGAACAAGGCGAGGTGGGGCTACCTGGAGACCTGCGAGCAGACTACGTCTCACCAGCACCGGTCAAGTCCGGGACCCTCGCCTGGGAGTCCGAAGACCCGTTGGAAGCCGACGGAAACTACGTCCTGATCAGCCAGGAGACTACCGG
The DNA here is from genome assembly GCF_055583145.1 of Amycolatopsis sp. NPDC104819. Classification (NCBI taxonomy): domain Bacteria; kingdom Bacillati; phylum Actinomycetota; class Actinomycetes; order Pseudonocardiales; family Pseudonocardiaceae; genus Amycolatopsis; species Amycolatopsis sp. NPDC104819. The sequence continues at coordinate 681,209 of NZ_JBVJON010000006.1, forward strand.
TCAGCGTGTCATATTCTTCGTCGGTATCGCCATCGGCCTGGTTGTCACTGCCGCGAAAAGTGCGCTGACACGCCTTTGCTCAGGCTCGACGTCACTGCTGAAGGCGCGATACAACGCAGCTACCTCACGTTGGCGCTCCTCGGGCCAAACCAAGACAAGAAAAGGACAAGGTCGCCTGAGATGAACTGACGCCGGTGGCCGCCGTCAGGAACCGGCGGCGGCCCACCAGGCTTCGTCGATCTCGCCGCGCGCCACGATCTCCGCCGGGCCGGACAGCGTCGACGCGCCGCGCGACACCGTCACCTCGACCCGGCCGCCCGGGATGTCCACAGTGGACGCGCCGGTGTCGGTGCCCGCCAGGTGGAACGCCGCCGCCACCGCGGCGACCGTGCCCGTGCCGCACGCGCGCGTCTCCCCCACGCCGCGCTCGTGCACGCGCATCCGCAGCGCGCCCTCGCCGAGCCGGTTGACGAACTCGAGGTTGACCCCGTGCGGGAAGACGTCGTGGTCGAAGTCGGGCTGGTCGCGCAGGTCGAGGTCCGCGACGTCGTCGTCGAGCAACGACACCAGATGCGGGTTGCCGACGTCGACCGCCACTCCGGAGAACGGCCGGCCGGCCACCACGGTGACCGACGTCCCGGTGATCGTGGCGGGTCCCATCTGGACGGTCACCGAGCGGTCCGGGTGCACCACCAGCGGGCGGTCGCCGGCGCGGGTGCCGATGACGAACTCGCCCTCGGTCTCCAGCCCCGACTCGACGAGGTAGCGGGCGAAGACGCGGGTGCCGTTGCCGCACATCTCGGCGATCGAGCCGTCGGCGTTGCGGTAGTCCATGAACCACTCGCCCTCCGACGGCACGTCGAGCGCCGCGGCGCGGACGACGCGCAGCACGCCGTCGGCTCCGAGCCCGCGGTGGCGGTCGCACAGCGCGGCGACCCTCGCCTCGGTCAGCTCGAGGCGGCCCGCCGGATCGGGGAGCAGCACGAAGTCGTTCTGCGTGCCGTGCCCCTTGAGGAACTCGATTCCGCCCATAGGGGCAAGATTACCGGCCCAGGGTATCCAGGACGCGTGCGGCCAGCCCGGTTTCGGCGCCGTCGAACCAGTGGATCCGCTTGTCGCGCCGGAACCAGGACCGTTGCTTCCGGACGAAGCGCCGCGTGGCCTGCGCCGTCGCCGCGGCGGCGGCCTCGAAGTCGCCTTCGCCGTCGAGCTCGGCGAGCACCTGCTGGTAGCCCAGCGCCCGCGACGCCGTCTTCCCGTCGCGCAGGCCGCGCCCGACCAGCCCGCGGACCTCGTCGACGAGCCCGGCGGCGAACATCCGCCGGACGCGCTCGTTCACCCGCTCGTCGAGCTCCTCGGGCGCCCGGTCGACCCCGATGACCACCGTGTCGTAGCGCGCCGGGCCCGGCTTGGGCAGGTTCGCCGAAAACGGCTCGCCGGTGATTTCGATGACCTCGAGGGCGCGCACGATCCGCCGGGTGTTGGTCGGCAGGATCGCGGCCGCGGCGACCGGATCGCGTTCACCCAACCGGGTGTAGAGGGTCGGGGTGCCGGCTTCGGCCGCTTCCGCGTCGAGCCGGGCACGCACCGCCGGATCCGTGCCCGGGAACTTCAGGTCGTCGAGCACGGCCTGGACGTACAGGCCGGACCCGCCGGTGAGCACCGGCACCCGGCCAACCGCGAGGAGCCGTTCGATCTCGGCGCGCGCGTCGCGCTGGTAGGCCGCGACGGACGCCGTTTCGGTCACTTCCAGCACGTCGAGCAGGTGGTGGGGGACGCCCCGGCGCTCCTCGGACGTGGCCTTGGCGGTGCCGATGTCCATCCCCCGGTACAGCTGCAGCGCGTCGGCGTTGACGACCTCTCCGCCGAGCTGAAGGGCCAGGTCGACGGCCAGTGCGGTCTTGCCGGTGGCCGTCGGCCCGACCACCGCGACCGGGCGGGCTCCGGGCGGGGCGGCGGGGCTGGTCACGACGGCTGACGATACCGGCGGGCCGCCACGGAGCGTCCACCGGAAGTAGGATCACGAGCTTCGAGTGGCTCATCCAGTACCACGGTGCGCGCTGAGCTGCTTGAATGCCGCGTGGGGCCGTAGCATCCGAGCACGGCCCGTGACGACCGCATTACCCGGCCCCGCTTCCGCGGCGGGGCGCCCGCGCGAGCGGGCGTACAGGCGATAAGGAGCCTGCGATGGCCCAGGACAACACTTCCACCGGTACCCCGGCCCCGCACCCGGTGCCGCACGCGCAGCACACCGGGCACGCCGCCCCGCCCGTGCCGCCCGCCGAGCCCACCCCGTCCACCTGGGGCCGCATCGACGAAGAGGGCACCGTTTACGTCATCACCGCCGAGGGCGAACGCGCTGTCGGCGTCTGGCAGGCCGGCAGCCCCGACGAGGGCCTGGTGCACTACGCCCGCCGCTTCGACGACGTGCGCACCGAGGTCGAGCTGCTGGAGACGCGCCTGGTTTCCGGCGCGGGCGATCCGAAGCACGCGCTGTCGAGCGCCACCCAGCTGCGGGACGGGCTGGCCGAGTCGTCCCTGGTCGGCGACCTGGCGGCGCTGGGCGCGCGCCTGGAGTACGTCATCGCGCACGCCGAGAAGGCCCTGGCCAGCGCGAAGCAGGAGCGCGAGCAGGCCCGTGCGGCCGCCGTCGCCCGGAAGCAGGAGCTGGCCGAAGAAGCCGAGAAGATCGCCGCCGACTCCACGCAGTGGAAGGCGGCCGGCGACCGGCTGCGCGCGATCCTCGACGAGTGGAAGACCGTCAAGGGTGTCGACCGCAAGACCGACGACGAGCTGTGGAAGCGGTTCTCGAAGGCCCGCGAGGGGTTCAACCGGCGGCGCGGGTCGCACTTCGCCGAGCTGGACAAGCAGCGCGCCTCGGCCAAGCAGCGCAAGGAAGAGCTCATCGCCGAGGCCGAGGCCATCAGCGAGTCCGAGGACTGGGGCGAGACCGCGGGCCGCTACAAGGACCTGATGACCGAGTGGAAGGCCGCCGGGCGCGCGCCGAAGGACAGCGACGAGGCCCTGTGGCAGCGTTTCCGCGCGGCCCAGGACAAGTTCTTCGCCCGCCGGTCCGCGGTGTTCTCCGAGCGCGACGCGGAGTTCTCCCAGAACGCGGCGCGCAAGGAGGAGCTGCTGGTCGAGGCGGAGAAGATCGACGCGGCGGCCAACCTCGAGGCGGCCAAGAACGCGCTGCGCAAGATCCAGGAGCAGTGGGACGAGATCGGCAAGGTCCCGCGCGAGCGCATCCGCGAGCTGGACGGCCGGCTGAAGGCGGTCCAGGACTCGGTCAAGTCGGCCGAGGACTCCCGCTGGCGCCGCACCGACCCGGAGGCCCAGGCCCGCGCGGCCCAGTTCCGCGAGCGCGTCGAGCAGTTCGAGTCCCAGGCGGCGAAGGCCCGCGCGGCCGGGGACGAGCGCCGGGCGAAGAAGGCCGACGAGCAGGCGGCGCAGTGGCGTGAGTGGCTGCAGGCGGCGGAGGCCGCAGTCGCCGACCGCTGAGGTTCACGTTCCCGAAGGCCCCTTCGCTCCGGCGAGGGGGCCTTCGGCGGCTTGTCCACAGGGCCATCGTGATGTGGACAAGGCGGCTGCTCCGGTGGGTTTCCGGGGCTGTTCGTCCAAGGTGCCGAGCGATACCGGGATGCTGCGAAGGTGATCTGATCACGGGCGCGCACGACAATTGGCGATCGCGGCCTTGGTCGAACGCAGCACCCGGTATGGAATGCCCCTGCCCTTGCCCGAGTCCGCCCGCATTGCCCTCATCGCCAACCTCGCGCCCCTGCCCGAACAGACGCGGTGGTCACTGACCAGCAGAGTTGCGATGACCGCGCGAAACCGCCGAGCGCGGGGCTGCTTTCGAAGCGGCGAGGGGCTGACCGGCTGGGCCGGGCTCTGCTGGTGCTCGAGAGCCCGCAGCACCGCTCGACCAATCGTGGTGCCGCCGCGGCGATGCTGTGAATGACTCATTCATCCAAGGCCGGGCAGTTAGGTTGGGGTGAGTCGTGTCAAGAGGCTGGTGGCGGCGTTGGTGACGGTGACGTCGATGGTGGCTGTGAGACAGGCGCGG
>NZ_JBVJON010000007.1:0-245244 GCF_055583145.1 Amycolatopsis sp. NPDC104819
TGGTCTATCCCCTCCTCTCTCCCCCCCCCCCCGCCCCCCCCCCCCACCCCCCCCCCCCCCCTCCCCCCCCCCTTCCCCCCCCCCCCCCCCCCCCCCCCCCGACGCTGGACGCTCAGCGCGAGCGTTCCAGAACGGCCCGCTGCTCCACCCGGCCGTCCAGCGTGAACTTGCTGTGCGGCTTGAACTCCAGCTTCGCCACCACCCGCGCCGACGCCGCGTTCACCGGCTCGTACACCGCCAGCAACCGCTCGGCGAACCCGGACGCGAACACGTGGTCCCGCACCGCCGTCGTCGCCTCCGTCGCATAACCACGGCCCCAACCGGAGGGAGCTATCCACCAGCCCATCTCCACCGCCGGGGCGCCCAGGCCCGACTCCGTCGCGTTCCGGCGGACCAAGGACACCACACCGTCGAAGGAATCCACTCCCGCCGAAACCGCGTACCAGCCGAAACCGTGGGTGGCCCAGTGATCGAGCGTCGCGCGGTGTTTGGTGAGCGTGTACTCGTGGCTCCACGGCTCGCCCGTGCCCACGTAGCGGACCGTTTCCGGCAGCTGGGCCAGGGCGAACAGGTCGTCGAAGAAGTCTTCGGACCACGCGTGCAGCGTGAGGCGTTCCGTGGTGATCAGCACCGGCGGGAGTCTTCCAGCAGCACCGCGATGCCGTCGAGCTGGCGGCGCAGGCCGAACTCGAACGCCTCGTCGAGATCGACGTCTTCGACGCCCGTGATCACCTCCGCCAGCACCGGAAAGCGGCCCGACTCCAGGTAACCCGCGAGCAGTGCCATTTCCGTCGCCAGGCGCTGGTCGCCCGAAATGCCCGTGTCCTGCTCGGCCGCGACCTCGAACGCGTTGCTCACGGCCAGGCCGCCGACCCAGCCGTTGAGCGTCATGACCACCTGCAGCTTCACCCGGCGCCGCAAGCCCGACTCGGCCAGTGCGCGCAGGGACCAGTCGACCAGCCGCAGCCCGGCGGCCAGGACCGGCGGGCGGACCAGCGAGTTCAGCAGGATCGGCGCGAGCCACGGGTGCCGGCGGTAGGTGCGCCACTGGGCGCGGGCGGCCAGCTCGAGCCGGGGCCGCCACGCCGCCGGGCCCGGCTCCGGCAGCTCGGCCTCCCCCAGCGCCGCGTCGGCCATCAGGCGGAGCAGCTCGTCCTTGTCCGGCACGTGCCGGTACAGCGCCATCGGGCCGACCCCCAGCTCGGCGGCCAGCCTGCGCATCGACAGCGCGGCCAGGCCTTCGGTGTCCGCCAGCGCGATCGCCGCGCGCACCAGCGCCGCCCGGCCCAGCGGCGTCTTCTGCGGGGTCCGCTCGGCGACGACCGTGCCGCTGCCCGGCACCGCGCGCACCCAGCCCTGCTCGCCCAGCGCGGAGAGCGCTTTCGCCGCGGTCGCCATCGCGACCCCCCACTCGCGGACCAGCGTGCGGGTCGACGGGACGCGGTCGCCCGGCCGCAGCTCGCCCGCGTTGATCCGGCGACGCAGGTCCGCCGCGATCCGCAGGTACGGCGCCGGCTCGGCCACGAACACCTCGATCCGTACTAGAACACTTCACCCCGGGATCTAGAACGGTTTCAGGGTACTCCCCCATTGTCGGAGCCAAGGATTGCCGCAGGATTCCGCTGGTCAATACGGTGCCGATACAGCGTACGAACCAAGGGGGAAACCATGACCACGACCGAGACTCCGGCGAGCATCGGCGACGCCCGGCGCGCCACGCCGTGGTGGCGCCGCCCGTGGGTGTTCCCGCTGGGGCTGCTCGTCACGGTGTTCCTCGTGTACTCGCTCCCGCCCTACCTCGGCCTGGACCCGGCGGAGTCGCGGATCCCGGCGCCGGACGGCGTCGGCTGGTACTACCCGGTGCTCGTCACGCACATCGGCTTCGCGACCATCGCCATGGTGACCTGCTCGCTGCAGATCTGGCCGTGGCTGCGGCAGAAGCACCCGGTGGTACACCGCCGGACGGGCCGCGTGTACGTCTTCGCCGGCGCGATCCCGGCGTCGATCGCGGGGTTCGCCATCGCGCTCGCCGCGCCGTTCGGGCCGATCGGGGCGGTGTCGAACGTCCTGCTCGCGCTGCTGTGGTTCGGCTGCACCGTGCAGGGCTACCGGATGGCGCGCGCCCGGCGCTTCGGCGAGCACCGGCGGTGGATGATCCGCAGCTTCGCGCTCTGCATGTCCATCATCAGCAACCGGATCTGGGGGATCGTCTGGGCGGTCGTCTTCGCGCCGCAGCTCGACACGACGTTCGGCGGCAGTGAGCTGGCGATGGGCCAGGCGATCGCCGGGATCACGACGTGGACGGGCTGGGTCGTGCCGCTGCTGGTCACCCAGTGGTGGCTGGAGCGAGGCCGGGGACGCAGGCGCGCCTGAGCCCGTCACCGGCGGTCATGCCCCCGAACGGCCTATGGTCCGGACCACATTAATGGTCTATACCAATCAGGACAGGAATTCCCGCCGCCGCGCTCGTCGTCGTGGAGGTCCCCCATGCGTCTACCCCGTTTCCGTCCCCTCCTGGCCGCTTTGGGCGGTTTGGCCGTGCTGGCCACCGGGTTCGCCGTGCCCGCGGACGCCGCGGCCGGCTCCCCGATCCCGGTCGGGCCCTACGTCGACATGGGCGCGTGGCCGACGCCCAGCCTCTCGGCGATGTCCGCCGCGAGCGGCGTCAAGGGCTTCACGCTCGCCTTCGTCAACTCCTACGGCTGCAAGGCCAGCTGGTTCGGCGCCTACGACCCGCGCACCGCTTGGCAGAAGGACGAGATCACCAAGATCCGCAACGGCGGTGGCGACGTCAAGATCTCCTTCGGCGGCGCGTCCGGCATCGAGCTGGCCCAGGCGTGCAGCACGTCGGCGCAGGTCGCGGCCGAGTACGACGCCGTGGTCAAGGCGTACGGCCTGAAGTACGCCGACTTCGACATCGAAGGGGCGGCCGTCGCGGACCCGACGTCGATCACGCGCCGCTCGCAGGCGCTGAAGACGTTGCAGAACAACAACCCGGGCCTCAAGATCTCGCTGACCCTGCCGGTGCTGCCGAACGGCCTCGACGCGAACGGGCTCAACGTCGTCAAGGCGGCGAAGGACGCCGGGGTCAACCTCGACCTGGTCAACATCATGGCGATGGACTACTACCAGGGCGCGGGCGACCAGGGCGCGAAGGCGATTTCCGCGGCCAAGGCGACGCAGGCCCAGCTGAAGTCGCTCTACGGGCTCAGCGACGCGGCGGCGTGGAAGAAGGTCGGCGTCACCCCGATGATCGGGGTCAACGACTCGCAGAACGAGATCTTCTACCAGAAGGACGCGAAGGCGCTGGTCGCCTTCGCGAAGACCGTCCACCTGGGCATGCTGTCGTTCTGGGAGGCGGGTCGCGACGCCAACGCGTGCACCGGGGCGCTCTACAAGTGCACCAACGTGCCGCAGTCGAAGTACGAGTTCGCGAAGATCTTCGCGGGCTACACGGGCTGAGTCACCAGTGGGCGGCGTCCGCGAGCAGTGCGTCACGCACTGCCGCGGGCCCCGCTCGGCTCGGCTCCGCCCTGGTCACGACGAACAGCGTGTTGATCGGCGGCTCCGCCGGATCCAGCAGCGCGACCAGCTCGCCCGACGCCAGCTCGGACGCGCACAAATACCGAGGCAGCACGCTCACGCCGAACCCGGCCAGCACGCACGCCAGCACACCTCGCAGGTCCGGCACCACCACCGCGGGGCCCACGGGCGGGCGGACGCCCAGCACCGAACGCCAGTAGCGGCGGATGATCGGCAGATCCTCGGCGTACGCCACCAGCGGCGCGGTCCGCGGGTCGCCGATGAAGTCGCGGGGGCCGACCAGGACGAACTCCTCGTCCGTCAACGGCGTTGCCGCCAGACCGCGGCCGCGGGGGCGGATCGTCGAGACGACCAGGTCGTAACGTCGCTGTGTCAGGCCGGCCAGGAGGTCGTCGGCCAGGCCGAAGCTCACCCGCAGCTGGAGACCGGACGCGACCAGGCTCGCCAACGCGGGCAGGACCCGAGCCGTGGTGAACTCGGCCGGGCCCGCGAAGTGGACCGGCGTGGCAAAGGGGTCGGCCTGGCCTACCGCCAAAGACGAGAGCGCGTCCACGTGCGGAGCGATGCGGGCCGCGAGCTCGTCGGCCACCGGTGTCGGCGTCACGCCGCGGGCGCGCCGGACGAACAGCTGCTGCCCCAGTTGCTCCTCCAGGGCTCTGACCTGCGCGGTCACCGTCGGCTGGGACAAGCCCAGCGACGGCGCCGCACCGGTCAGCGAGCCCGCGCGGTGGACCGCGAGGAACGTTCGCAGCAGGTCGAGGTCCAGGTCAGTCCTCGACCAGCTCGATCGAGTCCACGACGTTCGGGTAGAACGCGACGTGGTCCTTGATCGCCGCGACCGCGTCGTACGGCTTCTCGTACGTCCAGATCGCGTTCTCCGCCTTAACGTCACCGACGTTCAGGCTGTAGTAGTTGCTCTCGCCCTTGTACGGGCAGTACGTCTCGTGGTCGGTCCGTTCAAGCACGCTGAAGTCGACGTCCGCCCGCGGGATGTACTGCGCGGCCGGGTAGGTCGACTCCTGCAGGGTCAGCGCGTTGCGGCTGTCCGCCACCACGCGCCCGCCCACCTTGACCACCACGCGCGCCTGGGTCGGCTCGACGGTGATCGGGTGGTCCGGGCCCGGGACCAGCACCTTCTTCTCCGGCATGTCAGCTCCTCGAAAAGGTCGTGTACCAGGAGCAGCACCCGGGACCCGGCGGTTATTCCAGCGGATCAGGGCAGGTAGTACATCGGGTTCGGCAGCTTGGTGGGCCGCAGGGCGTAGCCGCCTTCGAGGTCGCTGAACTGGTCACCGACGTTGAGGACGATGTGCGCGCCGGTCGCCTCGATGTGCGCCCGCGTGCCCGACTTGTACTGGACCGTGGTGCAGGTCAGCCCGCACGGCAGGTAGTCCGGCGCGGTCACCTTCGGCTTGAAGAACGCGCCAGCCGGGGCCGGGTAGCCCTCGTTGGCCAGGTTCTTCAGCGACTGCGGCCCCTGCAGCTCGTTGCGGCCGGTCAGGAAGTACAGCTTGACGCCGTGCTGCACGGCCCAGTTGGCCAGCTCCAGCACCGGCTTGTTCGCGACGAACGTGCCGTTGTCGATGGCCTGCTGCTGTTTGACCGGGTCGAAGCCGAAGTCGTTGTCGGCCTCCCAGCCGTAGGTGACCTCGGCGGTGTCGTCGACGTCCAGCACGATCGCGGGGTTCTTCACCCGGCCGAGCTGCTGCTGCAGAAAGCGCTTCGCGTCCGTGACCACGCGGTTGGTGTCCTTCACGAACCGGCTCGTGTCGGAGTAGTGGTGTTTGCCGGCGGCGTCGAGGTAGTCGCCGTAGTAGGCCTTGACGTTGTTCTTGACCTGGCCGATGTTGGCCGGCTCCTTCGAGCGCGCGGCGGTCGCGTCGTCCGAGCCGGCCAGCGCGGTGGCCCCCGAGGCGACCGTGGCGCCGATGGCCGCGGCGGCGGCGAGCTTGACGAGACCTGACCATTTTCCGGACACGGTGAACCTCCCACGAAGACGCAAACGACTCGGGGAACCTACGTCACCCGCTCGGCTCGGCACACAAAAGCCACCGGCGCGCGGCCGATCCGCGTCAAAACCACCGAAGCTTCCGCTTCGCCGCGTGGCTTCAGTCTGCGGCGCACCGCATCCGGGTCGACGTCGAGGCCGCGCACGAGGATCTCCAGCCGCCCGACGTCGTGTCGCTTGAGGACGGCCTTCAAGGACTTTTCGCTGTACGGACCGTGTTCGAGGACGCGGAACGCGCGCACGCCCGGCGGCGGGGTGTCCCCAGTCAGGTACGCGATGCGCTCGTCCAGCTGCCACAACCCGTGCCGCGCCGCGTAATGGCGAACCAGCCCGGCGCGGACCACAGCGCCGTCCGGGTCGACGATCCACTCCCCCGGCTCCCGGGTGGGCAGGTCGTCCGGCTCGGCGTCGGTGACCGTCCACTGTGTCCCGTCCGAGCGCAGCACGGTCGCCCGCCGGGTGACGCCGGTGCCGAGGCCGCGCCAGAGGCAGGACTCGCGGACCTGGCCGTCGAGGGACACCAGCTCGACTTCGTCGGCCCACGGCGTGAGCGCGAAGTCCAGACCTGGCGCGCACTTCACGGACAACGCCCGCCCCGGGTACGCCTCGACCAGCCCGTCCAGCGGCGGGGCGAAGTCCGCGGGTTTCCACGCCCGGCGACCCGCGGAGTCGCGACGGGCCGGGTCGGCGACGACAACACCGTCACGGCTGACCGGGCGCAGCGCGTCAGCCCGCGCGAGTCCGAACGCGACACCGGCGGCGATCCCGTTGTACCGTGCCATCTCCAGCCGGACCGGGTCCAGATCGGACCCGAGCGCGCGCCGCGCCACCCGCGCGATCTCGACGAGGTCCGCGCCGACCGAACACGTGACGTCGTGGACGTCGAGCCCCGCCAGCCGCGACGCCCGGTGCCGGGCGACCGGCGTCGCGCTCGCCTGCTGGAGCGCGTCCGAGGTGAACAGCCAGCCCTCGGCATCCACTTTGGACACAGCTTTACGCCGCAGCAGCACCGTTTCCAGGACGGCGGCCGCGAACTCCTCGCCGGCGATCCGGCGCACGGCGGCCACGGACGCGATGTGGTCGGTCAGCGGCAACGACGAAACCTCGGCGAGCGCCGCCACACCTGCGCGGGAACGCAGGTAGGCGACGTCGCCGAGGCTGAAGGAATAGCCCACTCAGGACGGCCGCTTGGTCCCGGTGATCATCACGTTGTAGAACAGCTCGCGCGGCAGCACCTTCGCCAGCAGCTTCTTGTCCACAGCGGACAGCCGCAGCCACAGCTTGTAGGCGAACAACCGCCAGCGGACGGTCAGCTTCTCCTGCGGCACCGCGGCTTCGAACGTCCGGATCGGCCAGCCCGCGAGCGCGGCGGCGAACTCCTCGGTGACCGCGTGGACGTCCTGGGCGCCGGCCCCGCGGGCCCACGACTCCAGCTCCGACGGGTCGAACGTGTGGATGTCGACCACGGCTTCGAGGGCGGCCGCGCGCGACGACTCGTCCAATTCGGACTGCGGACGACGCCAGCCGCTCAACGCGGGCAGCTTCGTCACGCGGGTCGTGAGGAACCAGGTGAACTGGCCGAGCTTGCGGGCGTAGAAGTCGCCGATCTTGGTCGGCTCGCCGGCGAAGACGAACCGGCCGCCCGGCTTGAGCACGCGCAGCACCTCGCGGAACGCCGCCTGGACGTCCGGGATGTGGTGCAGCACCGCGTGCCCGACGACGAGGTCGAACGTGTTGTCCTCGTACGGGATGCGCTCGGCGTCGGCGACCCGGCCGTCGACGTCGAGGCCGAGCTTCTCGGCGTTGCGCAGCGCGACCTGGACCATGCCGGGCGAGAGGTCGGTGACCGAGCCCTTCTTGGCGACGCCGCCCTGCATGAGGTTCAGCAGGAAGAACCCGGTGCCGCTGCCCAGCTCCATCGCGTGCTGGTAGGGCTGCCCGTCGTCACCCGCGACGGCGTTGAACACGTCGGTGGCGTAGGAGATGCAGCGCTCGTCGTACGAGATCGACCACTTCTCGTCGTAGGTGCCGGCTTCCCAGTCGTGGTACAGCACGTTCGCCAGCTTCGGGTCGGCGTAGGCCGCCTGGACCTCTTCGGCGGTGGCGTGCGGGTTCGGGGCCGGGTCGTTCACGTCGGTCAAGGCGTCATTTCCCTTCGAAAGTGGCCTTGCCGGGCCCGTTTTCGATGAACGACTTCATGCCGTTCCGCTGGTCTTCGGTCGCCCAGAGCGCGGCGAACAGGTGCGATTCGAGCTTGAGCCCGTTCGCGAGGTCGGTGTCGAGGCCGCCGTCGATGGCCGCCTTCGCCGCGCGCAGCGCGACGGCCGGGCCGTTCGCGAACTGGGCCGCCCACTTGTGCGCGGCCGCGTAGACATCGTCCGGGGCGACGACCTCGTCGACGATCCCGAGCTTCAGCGCCTCTTCGGCCTTCACGAAGCGTCCCGTGTAGACGATGTCCTTCGTCTTGCTCGGGCCGATCAGCCGCGCCAGGCGCTGGGTGCCGCCCGCGCCGGGGATGACACCGAGCTGGATCTCGGGCTGGCCGACCTTGACGTTGTCGCCGGCGACGCGGCGGTCCGCGGTCAGCGCGAGCTCGAGGCCGCCGCCGAGGGCGTACCCAGTGATGGCCGCGACGACCGGCTTCGAGATGTTCGCGATGGCGGCGAGGGTCCCGGTGAGGTTGGCGCCGAACTTGGCGATCTCCGGGTAGCTGCGGCTGGCCATCTCCTTGATGTCCGCGCCACCCGCGAAGGTCTTCTCGCCGCCGTAGAGGATGACCGCGCGGACGTCGTCACGCTCGGTCGCTTCCTTCGCCAGCTCCGCGAGCTCGGCGGTGACCTGGGCGTTCAGGGCGTTGACCGGCGGCCGGTCGAGCCGGATCGTGCCGACCCCGTCCTTGACCTCCAGGGTTACGAACTCTCCCACGCCCATCCTCCTCGTTGACGAAGTGCCAGCAGGCTACCGGCCGGTAAGCGACAGCTTAGCGACGGCGGGCAAAGAAGCGATCGCCGGAACGTTCGAGCACAAGGTCCTGGTCGAACGTCTTCGAGAGGTTTTCGCTGGTGATGACGTCGTCGACGAGCCCGGACACCACCGCGTGGCCGTCGCGGAGAAGCAACGCGTGGGTGAACCCCGGCGGGATCTCTTCGACGTGGTGGGTGACCAGGACGAGCGCCGGCGCGTCCGGGTCGAGGGCCAGCGCGGAGAGCCGCGCGACGAGGTCCTCACGGCCGCCCAGGTCGAGCCCGGCGGCCGGCTCGTCGAGCAGCAGCATCTCCGGGTCGGTCATCAGCGAGCGGGCGATCAGCGCCCGCTTGCGCTCACCCTCGGACAGCGTGCCGAAGGTGCGCTCGGCCAGGTTGCCGATGCCCATCGCGTCGAGCAGCTCGCTCGCGCGGGCGGTGTCGAGGCTGTCGTATTCCTCACGCCAGCGCCCGAGCACCGCGTAGCCGGCGCTGACCACGACGTCCTTGACGAGCTCGTCACCCGGCACGCGCTGGGCGATCGCCGCCGAGGTGAAGCCGATGCGCGGGCGCAGGTCGAAGATGTTGACCCGGCCGATCCGCTCGCCGAGCAGGTCGACCTCGCCGGTGGTCGGGTGCAGCTCGGCCGCGGCGAGGCGCAGGAGGGTGGTCTTGCCCGCGCCGTTCGGCCCGAGCACCACCCAGCGCTCGTCGAGCTCCACGCTCCAGTCGAGGCCGGCGAGGAGGTCGTTGGTCCCCCGGCGGACGCCGACACCGGCCATCCGGACCACGAGATCGTCAAGTTCGCTGGGCTGGATCGGCTCGCTCACGAACCCCATTCTGTCTGCCGTCGCGCGCGCGTGCGCACCCGCCCGGGTGAGACGGCGAACCGGCAGGTCGGAACGGGTTCCACGAGGTGGAACAGCGCAGTCGGGAAGTGTCGGCGGCGTGCGGGCTGTGGCAGGATCGGGAGCATGACAGCCGACGCGCCCGTCACCCCGGTCACCCGGGGGTCGTTCTGGCGCCGTCGTGCGATCGACCTGCTCCTGGTCGCGTCCGCCGGATGTACCCGGGCACCGCTCGGCTGATCCCGCGCGCCCTCGGCGGCGCCGCGGACGGCCGGGCCGTGCTGCCCCCGCCGTCCCGATCACTTCGCGTCCGAGGAGCACCCGCGTTGACCACGTCCCTCGTCCGGCCCCCCGTCGAGATCCACCCGCAGCTGACCGACCCGCTGCTGCCCGACCTGCTGCACCCGTCGCGGCTGTTGTGGACACCGCGTGAGCTGGCCGACCTGACCGCCACCGTGACCACCGAGCTGACCGCGAACCTGCGGAGCATCCTGCGGTTCGACGAGGACCGCCGCTGGTGGGCCCGGCTGGCCCTGACCGACGGCGTCGAGCTGTGGCTGCTGTCGTGGCTGCCCGGCCAGCACACCAAGCCGCACGACCACGGCGGCGCGTCCGGCTCGTTCACCGTGCTGCAGGGCGAGCTCGGCGAGGAGTACCGCTACCCCGGCGGCCCGGTCCGGCGCCGCACGCACGTCCCCGGTCAGGGCATCGGCTTCGGCGCCGGCCGCGCGCACCAGGTCACCGGCCTCGGTGACCAGCCCGCGGCCAGCGTCCACGCTTACTCGCCGCCGCTGGTGGCGACGCGCAACTACGAGAGCCTCGCCGACGTCCCGGCCGAAATCCCGCCGTTGCCCGCTATCGTCCAGCGATGAGCGCCATCGACACCTTCCTCGAGAAGGCCCGGTCCGGTCTGGAGCGGGTGTCGCCTTCGCGGGCCCACGAGCTGCAGGAGGCGGGCGCGTTGCTCGTCGACATCCGGCCCTTCGCGAACCGCCAGGCCGAGGGCGAGATCCCCGGCGCGGTGGTCGTCGAGCGGATCCACCTGGAGTGGCGGCTGGCGCCGGACAGCGAATGGCGGCTGCCCTCGGTGACCCCGGACGCGACGGTGGTCGTGCTCTGCAACGAGGGGTACTCGTCGAGTCTGGCCGCGGCCGACCTGCAACGGCTGGGCCTGCGCAACGCGACCGACCTCGAAGGCGGCTTCCGCGCCTGGGCCTCCGCCGGCCTGCCCGTGCAGACCGGCGGAAGCCCCGCGGTGCCCTAGGCGAGCGCCGGGGCGACCTGCTCGGTGAACAGGTCGATGCCGGAGCGGTCGTACGCGGCTTCCGGGAAGTTGAAGATCGCGTAGGACATGCCGAGCTCGCCCATCGCGGCGAGCTTCTCGGTGATCTGCTCGGGTGTACCGGTGGTCGGGCTGTTCTCGAAGTTGCCGGCCCAGCGCTCGACGGCGTCCGCCTCGATGTACTTGGCCAGGTGGGACCGCAGCCACGCCAGCTTGTCCTGGACGTCCTTCTCGGTCGCCCCGATGACGATGTTGTGGTTGGCCGAGCGGACGATGGCGTCGAAGTCGGTGCCGACGTCCTTGCAGTGCTGCGCGAGGATGTCCGACTTGCGGGTGAAGGTCTCCGGGTCGGCGGCGAAGTTCGTGTACTTCGCGTACTTCGCGGCGATCTTGAGCGTCTTCTTCTCGCCGCCACCGGCGATCCACAGCGGGATGCCGCCGTCCTGCGGCGGCAACGGACGCAGGATGGCGCCGTCCGTCTGGTAGTGCTTTCCGTCCAGTGTGGACTTCCCGGTCGTCCAGAGGTCGCGCATGATCTGCACGCCTTCGTCGAGCTGGCCGAGCCGCTCGCCGGCGCCGGGGAAGCCGTAGCCGTAGGCCCGCCACTCGTGCTCGTACCAGCCCGCGCCGATGCCCATCTCGACGCGGCCGCCGGAGATGGTGTCGGCGGTCGCGGCCACCTTCGCCAGGTAGGCCGGGTTGCGGTAGCCCATGCAGGTGCACATCTGGCCGAGCCGCACGGTGTCGGTCGCGGCGGCGAACGCCGAGATCAGCGACCACGCCTCGTGCGTCGCCTCCTCGGTCGGGACGGGCACGGTGTGGAAGTGGTCGTAGACCCAGATCGATTCGAAGGGCCCGGCCTCGGCGTGCTTCGCCAGGCCGAGCATGGTCTTCCAGTGGTCCGCGGGATCGATGCCGGCCAGGTCCAGCCGCCACCCCTGCGGAACGAAAATTCCGAAGCGCATGCGGCCAACTTAACGCCGCCCGCGGCCGCGCGCGCTGTGATTTCCGGCCGCGCGCGGCTGGAGTAACTCCAGGTCAGACCGGCACAACTTGCCTCTCAGGCCGGGAAAGACAGTGCACCGTCGATCCGCCCTCGGTCAGCCTTCCGGCTCCCGGATGACGGAGTCCGGACGCATCCCGCCGGACTCCACGAACTCGCGGGCGGCCTTACGCACGTCGGCCTCGAGGAGTTCGGCGTAGATGACCTCACCCCATTCCGGCAGCGGGAACGCACCACAGCTACGGGCAAGGCGCAGAAGCGCGGCGTCCCCCTCCGCTCCAGGTCAGGCCAGCACAACGCGCGCCAGCTCGGCCGGCGCGGCGAGCAGACCGTGCTTCGGCAGCACCCGCACCGTGTACCCGATCGAGCCCGGCCTCGGCAGCTTCAGGCGGGCCGCGAAGGCGCCGATGCCGTCGTCGGTCATCGGGACCGTGACCGCGTCGCGCAGCTCGTCGTCGTCGCCGACGCGGCCGACCACCGCCTGGATGTCCACTTCGGACGGATCAAGGCCGGCCAGGTCGATGCGGGCCCGGATCGTCACCTCCGTGCCGACCACCAGCGGCTCGGTCGCCTCCACCAGCAGCTCCGAGTCGAAGATCCGCAGCCGCGGCCACGAAACCTCGAGCTTGGTGCGGTAGTCCGCCAGCGACAGCGCGCCGCGGTAGCCGTCACCCGTGGCCGCCGCGACCATCCGGGACGCCGGGAGGTACCCGTTGTCGACGTATTCGCGGACCATCCGGGACGCCTGCACCCGCGGGCCGAGCGTCTCCAGCGTGTGCCACACCATCGACAGCCAGCCGGTCGGCACACCGCCGTCCGAACGGTCGTAGAACAGCGGCGCGATCTGCTGGCCGAGCAGCTCGTACAACGCCGCGGCCTCGAGGTCGTCGCGGCGCAGCGGGTCGGCGACGCCGTCCGCGGTCGGGATCGCCCAGCCGTTGCTGCCGTCGTAACACTCGTCCCACCAGCCGTCGCGGATGGACAGATTGAGGCCGCCGTTCAGGGCCGACTTCATGCCCGACGTCCCGCACGCCTCCAGCGGCCGCACCGGGTTGTTCAGCCAGACGTCACACCCGCGGTACAGGTACCGGGCCATCGACATGTCGTAGTCCGGCAGGAAGACGATCCGGTGCCGCACGTCGGCGCCGTCGACGAACCGGACGATCTGCTGGATCAGCTGCTTGCCGTTCTCGTCGGCCGGGTGCGACTTACCGGCGACGACGACCTGGATCGGCCGGTCCTCGTGCAGCAGCAGCGTGCGCAGCCGCTCGGGGTCGCGCAGCATCAGCGTCAGCCGCTTGTACGTCGGGACGCGGCGGGCGAACCCGACGGTCAGCACGTCCGGGTCGAACACGGAGTCCACCCAGCCCAGCTCCAGCGGGGACGCACCGCGCTGCAGCCACGCCGCGCGCACCCGGCGCCGGACCTCGAACACGAGCTTCTCGCGCAGCTCGCGCCGCAGCTCCCACAGCTGGGCGTCGGACACGCCGGCGCGCAGCGGGCCCTCGCCGACGTCGAGGCCCCACTCGCGCCCGAGCAGCGTGCTGAGCTCGCGCGCCACCCAGGTCGGGCCGTGGACGCCGTTCGTCACCGACGAGATCGGCACCTCGTCGTGGTCGAAGCCGGGCCACAGCCGGGAGAACATCTTGCGCGTGACGCGCCCGTGCAGCTGCGAGACGCCGTTCGCGCGCTGCGCCAGCCGCAGGCCCATGTGCGCCATGTTGAACAGCCCGGGGTTGTCCTCCGCGCCGAGCGCGAGCACGCGGCGCGGGTCGATGTCGGGCACCAGGCGCCCGTCGGAGAAGTACCGCTGCACCAGGTCCACCGGGAACCGGTCGATGCCCGCGCTGACCGGGGTGTGCGTCGTGAACAGCGTCCCGGCGCGGACCGCGGGCATGGCCTCGTCGAACGCGAGGCCGTCGGCCTGCACGATCTCGCGGGCGCGCTCGAGGCCGAGGAACCCCGCGTGCCCCTCGTTCGTGTGGAACACCTTGGGCTGCGGGTGGCCGGTCAGCTCGCAGTACTTGCGGACGGCGCGGAAGCCGCCGATGCCGGCCAGGATCTCCTGCCGCAGCCGGTGGTCGGCGTCGCCGCCGTAGAGCCGGTCGGTGACGCCGCGCAGATCGTCGTCGTTGGCCTCGGTGTCGGTGTCGAGCAGCAGCAGCGGGACGCGCCCGACGCGCGCCTGCCAGATCTGCGCGCACAGCTCGCGCCCGCCCGGCATCGCTACGCCGATCAGCACCGGGCGCCCGCCGGCAGTCAGCAGCTCGAGCGGGAACGCGTTCGGGTCGATCACCGGGTAGTGCTCGACCTGCCAGCCGTCGAGCGACAGCGACTGCCGGAAGTAGCCGTTGCGGTAGAGCAGCCCGACGCCGACCATCGGCACGCCCAGGTCGGACGCGGCCTTGAGGTGGTCGCCGGCGAGCACGCCGAGGCCGCCGGAGTAGTTCGGCAGGGCTTCGGTGACGCCGAACTCCATCGAGAAGTAGGCGACCGCGGGCGGCAGGTCCGGGTCGTCGCGCTGCTGGTACCAGCGCGGCTCGGACAGGTAGTTCTCCAGGTCCGCGGCGGCGGCGCGGGCGCGCTCGAGGAAGCCGTCGTCCACGGCGAGCTCGTCGAGGCGGTCCGGCGGGAGCGCGGTGAGCATGCGCAGCGGGTCGCGCACGGAGTTGAACAGCTCGGCGTCCATGGACGCGAAGAGGTCGCGCGTCGGCGGATGCCACGTCCAGCGCAGGTTGGTGGCCAGCGCGCCCAGGCCGGACAGCGACTCCGGGAGACTGGCGCGGACGGTGAACCGGCGGACTGCACGCATGGGAAGCGACGATATCGGGCCACGGCCCCGCGTGCGCAGGGAGTAGTTCGGGGATAACGCGCACGCGTCCCGTAAGCCCTGGGTATGGTCCTGCCCGTCGGGTAGGCGGGCACGAGAGCGAGTGAACAGATGATCCCAGGGGGAGGACGGCGCGCGCTGGTCGCGTTGCTGGCCGTCGCGGCCGTGGCCGTGAGCGGGTGCAACGGCAAGAGCGGCGGCGCGAGCGGGGACCCGGCCAAGGACACCGGCGCCGGATCGGTCTCCGGGCTCCCGGTGACCCACTTCGAGAGCGGCCTCAAGCCGGACGCGCCGACGCCGCGTCTCGACGTCCGCAACGCCGACGGCGGCGAGGACGACAAGCTCGCCACCGCCGCGATCGACGACGTCCAGACGTACTGGGGCGAGCACCTGCAGGCCGACTTCGGGCAGCAGTTCGAGCCGGTGAAGTCGCTGCTGTCCTACGACGCGCAGACCGACACCGAGGAAACCGGCTGCGGCAGCGTGAAGAAGCTCGTGAACGCGTTCTACTGCCCGGTCGACGACTCGGTGGCGTGGGATCGCGGCGTGCTGCTGCCGATGCTGCGCCAGCGGTTCGGGCCGATGTCGGTGGTCGTCGTGCTCGCGCACGAGTTCGGCCACGCCGTCCAGTACCGGCTGGGTGACAAGGCCGGCATCACGAAGAGCACGCCGACCGTGGTCAAGGAGCAGCAGGCCGACTGCTTCGCCGGCGGGTACTTCCGCTGGGTCGCCGAGGACAAGAGCAAGTACTACCGGGTGTCGACGTCCGAGGGCCTGAACCAGGTGATGGCGTCGATGTTCCTGATCCGCGACCAGGCGGGCACCAGCGCCGCCGACAAGGGCGCGCACGGCACGGCGTTCGACCGCACCTTCGCGTTCCAGGCCGGGTTCGAAAAGGGCCCGAAGGAGTGCGCGGCGATGAACACCGACAACGTCAAGGCCCGGCTGACCGAGCGCCCGTTCGACAAGGGTGACACCGGCAAGGGCGACGCGAAGTTCACCAACCAGGCGGTCGAGCTGCTGAAGAAGAGCCTCGACGAGGCGTTCAAGGGCGCGGGGGTGGCGGCCCCGGAGATCACCGACGGCGGCAGCTGCCAGACCACCCCGCCGGCGTCGTACTGCCCGGCGGACAACACGGTGAGCATCGACCTGGCGAAGCTGGCGCAGCTGGCCCAGCCGATCGACCGCGAGGCCGAGATGAAGGGCGAGGACCCGGGCGGCATGGGCGACTTCGCGGCGTTCTCGGAGGTCGCTTCGCGGTACGCGCTGGGGATCCAGAAGGGGGTCGGCGCGTCGATCGACAACCCGAACGCCGGCCTGCGGACGGCGTGCCTGGTGGGCGCGTGGGCCGCGTTCACGAACCGCCCGGGCGACCTGCGGCTGTCGGCCGGTGACCTCGATGAGGCGATCGCAGACCTGTTGCAGCCGGAGAGCCTCGTGTCGGCGGATGTGAACGGGAAGCGCCCGGACAGCGGTTTCGACCGCGTCGAGTCGCTGCGGCGCGGGTACCTCGAGGGTTCGTCGGTTTGCTCGAAGCAGTACGCCTGAGGGCTTGAGAAAGGCCCCCACCGCTTGGTGGGGGCCTTTTTCGTGCGGTCTAGAAGAGCGCGCTCGCCAGATCGCGGCGAGCCTTCATGACACGGTCGTCGGCCGGGTCGAAGAGCTCGAACAGCGCCACCAGGTGCTCGCGGACCCTGTTGCGGTCGTCGCCCGCGGTGCGGCGGACCGCGTCGATCAAGCGCTTGAAGCCCGCCTCGACGTCGTTCGACGCGATGTCGAGGTCGGCCGCGTCGAGCTGGGCCGCCAGGTCGGTCGGGTCCGCGTCGGCCTTGGTGCGGGCCTCCGGGTCGGCGTTCTCGGCCCGGGCCGTGAACTTGACCTGGGCCAGGGCGTTCTTCGCCAGCTCGTTCGCCGGTTCGACGTCCAGGATGCGCTCGTAGGCCGCCTGCGCCGCCGCGAAGTCGCCCTGCTCGAACGCCTCTTCCGCCTCGGTGAAGCGCGGGTCCTCGGGCTCCTCGACGGGGCCCGAGCCGCCCGCTTCGGCCTCGCGGATCGACGGGAGCTTGTCGCGCAGGGCGTCGAGCAGCGCGTTGATCCACTTGCGGATCTCGGGCTCGGGCAGCGCGCCGGAGAACGCGTCGACCGGCTGGCCGCCGCCGATGGCGACGATCGTCGGGATGGACTGCGCGCCGAACAGCTGCGCGATGCGCGGGTTGGCGTCGACGTCGACCTTCGCCACGACCCAGGCGCCGCCGGACTCGGCGGCCATCCGCTCCAGCACCGGCGACAGCTGCTTGCACGGGCCGCACCACTCGGCCCACAGGTCGACGATCACCAGCTGGTGCAGGGACCGCTCCACGACCTCGGTCTGGAAGGTCGCTTCGGTGACGTCGATCACGGCCTCGGACGAGCCGGGGGCGGGCGGCGGCGGGCCGTCGCCGCCGGCCGGGCCGGCGGGCGGGGCCGGCTGCTTGCGCGCCGTTTCGGCGCGGGCCTTGAGCGCGGACAGGTCCACCGCGCCGGAAAGGGCGGCGGACAGGGCCGCTGACTTCGCTGCAGATCCGCGTGGTTGTGTCACGCTTCCATCCTGGCACGCGCGCCGGGACGTTTCACCGGGTGCCCGGCCCGTCCGCTTGGCAGGACGGCGTCGGGTGGGGCAGGCTCGGCCGGTGCACATCCGGCGTGACGTGAAGGTGGGCCTGTCCATCGCGGCGGCCGTCGCCTGGATCGGCGCGGTGACCCTGCTGATCGTGCACGAGCCGGACCCGGGCGCGGCCTCCCCCGGCGAGCTGCGCGACAAGCTCGCGTCGGCGCTGTCCGGCCACGACGCGGATGCCTTCGCCGGCCTCGTCGACTACCCCGGCTCCGGCGGCGACGACTTCGCGAAGGACTACGTCGCGGTGCTGGCCGACCACGGGGTGCACGACGTCCGCGTCGCCCTCGGCCCGGACGCGGCGGCCCCCGTCCACGCGACGATCGAGGGCGCCCTCGGCGACGGCAGGCCGTTCAGCTACGCGCTGAACGTGACGAGCGAAGACGGCCGCTGGACGGTCGCCTTCACCCCGCCACTCCCGTAGCGCGTCGTGAGTGGTTAGGGCGGTTCTAATCGCCCTAACCACTCACGAGCCGTCGCGGAGGTGGGCCTCGACGCGGTCCACCTTGGCCTCCAGCTGGCCGGAGAAGCCGGGGCGGATGTCCGCTTTCAGGACCAGCCCGACCCGCGCCGAACCCTCGCCCGCGGCTTCGACCGCGCGCTTCACGACGTCCATCACCTCGTCCCAGCTCTCGCCCTCGATGTTCGTGAACATCGCGTTGGTCGAGTTGGGCAGCCCGGATTCGCGGACCACCTTCACCGCGCGGGCGACGGCCTCGCTGACTCCGCCGTCGGGCTCCCCGCCGGACGGGCTCACGCTGAACGCGACGATCATGCTCGGAAGTCCCTTCTTCGGTGTTCTTTTCCGCCGGTCGGGCGACACCCGCCGGTACCCGCTGGTAACTTCGCGTGTCATGAACCGTCCGCTGCCGTTCGACCCGATCGCCCGCGCGGCACAGCTCTGGGAGGACCGGATCGGGCCCTCCGGCACCATGGCCGCGGTGACCGGCGTGATGCGCGTCCAGCAGATCATCCAGTCCGCGGTGGACGGCGCGCTCAAGCCGCACGGCCTGACCTTCGCCCGGTACGAAGCGCTGGTGCTGCTCACCTTCGCCCGCAGCGACAGCCTGCCGATGCGGGTGATGGGCGAGCGGCTCCAGCTGCACCCCACCAGTGTCACCAACATAGTCGACCGGCTGGAGCGCGACGGGCTCGTGAAGCGCGTCCCGCACCCGACCGACCGCCGCACGACGCTCGTCGAGATCACCAGCGAAGGCCGGAAGCGCCGCGAGTCCGCCACCGAGGCCGTGACCGCGATCGGCTTCGGCCTGTCCGGGCTCACCGACCGGCAGACCGAGCAGCTGACCGACCTGCTGACGAAGGTGCGTCGCGCGACAGGCGACTTCACCGAATAGAAGAAGGGCCCGCGCCGAAGCACGGGCCCTTCTCAGCTGCTGGGATCAGGCGGCGACGGGTTCCTTGACCTGGAACAGGCCGACCCCGCCGTGGGACAGCCGCTGCGGGCCGTCGAGCTTGCCGTTGCGCAGCGCCCACTTCTCGAACAGCCACGTGAACAGCGGCGGGATGCTCGCGAGCAGGGCGTAGACCAGGGTCTTCGGGCGCCAGCCGAGCGGCTTCGCCACGGACAGGGAGACGACCACGTAGAGGACGAAGATCACGCCGTGCACCATGCCGATGACGGGCACGCCGCCCTCACCGGAGGAGTGCACGACGTACTTGAGGAACATCCCGACAAGCAGCGCCGCCCAGGACAGGGCTTCGGCAACTGCGGCCACGCGGAACACTAGAGCGGCCTTGCTGGACACTTCTTCCTCCTGTGGGGTCTCACCACTTTGTCGTAGGCACAAAAAACGTCCGACGCACCGTCCAAGGCGGACTGCCTGTGGACGTCAACGGCGCTGTCGGACGTGCTGAGACCAGTGTGAGGCGTGATGGCCCTCACGGGAACACCGGGGCCCGTGACGATGCTCACGAACGTGGTCCACTGTGGTCCGGACCACGTTCGTGAGCACCACTATCTAGTCAGAACACGGGGAAACCGGTGCTGCGGAGGGCGAGGTGCCCCAAGTCGCCTTCGTGACATCGGCAGTCAAGGAGAAGCCGAGCGTCGTGCCACGCCTCAGCTGGTCCACGTTGACATAAACCCGGTCACTCGGCTTCGAGCCGACCTCGAGCCCCGAGACGTACTGCAGCTTCGAGCCGTCCGCGCCGGGCGCCTTGATCGTGACGTCCCGCCCGTTCTCCAGGTGCAGCACGGACTTCGCGAAGCGCGGCGAATTGAGCACGAAGTTCCCAGTCCCTGGGACGGCGGGATAGAGCCCCAGCGCGCTGAAGACGTACCACGCCGACATCGTGCCGAGGTCGTCGTTGCCGGTGACGCCGTTGGGCGCGTTGGTGAACAGCGTGTGCGCCGCCCGCACGACCGTCGATGTCTTCGCCGGCTGCCCGGTGAGCGCGTACATCCACGGCGAGTGCAGGTCGGGCTCGTTGTTCGGGTTGTAGCGGAACTGGTCGTAGTAGTCGTACGGGCCGACGACCCAGTTCTCGCGGACGGCCGTCGCCGGGTTCTTCACCAGCTCGTCGTAGGCGAAGAAGTCGTCGAGGCGCTTGCCGGTGGCCGCCGGGCCGCCCATGCGCTGCTCCAGGCCGGGGACGTCCTGCTGGACCAGCCACTGGTACTGCCAGGCCGTGCCCTCGTGGAAGCCGTCCTGGCTCTGCGGGCTGTACGGCTTGTCGGCCGGGTTGAACCAGGCGCCGCCGGTGACCTTCGGCCGGAAGAAGCCGTCGAAGCCGCGGTCGGTCTGCGACGAGTCCCAGAGCGTCCGGTAGGTCCGGCCCTTCTGCTTCAACGCGGCCGCGTCGGACTTCTTGCCGAGCGCCGCGGCCATGACCGACAGCGAACAGTCACCGAGCGCGTACTCCAGGGTGGCCGAAGCGCCGTGGTTCGGGTCGGTGTCCTGACCCTTCTTCGGGAAGTTCGGGTCGTACTGGACAAAGCCGTCCTGCTGGTAGCTCGCGTTGCCGGAGCGGCCCTGGAACGGCGACGACGCGGGCGGGATCTGCGTCGAGTTCTGCAGCAACGCCTGGTAGGCGCGCATCTCGTTGCCCGACAGCGCCCCGAACCGCCAAAGGTCCACGAGGAACGGCGTGACCGGGTCACCCGTCATCGTGTTCGTCTCCTGGCTCGCATACGCCCACCGCGGCAGCCAGCCGCCCTGGTCGTGGATGGCGAGGATGCTCTTGGCGATATCGCGAGCGCGGTCCGGCCGCAGCAGCGCCAGGAGCTGGTTCTGCGTGCGGTAGGTGTCCCACAGCGAGAAGAAGTCGTAGTAGGTCCAGCCGACCGCGCGGTGGATCTTCTTGTCGAAGCCGTAGTAGCGGCCGTCGGCGTCGTTCGCGGTCAACGGCTGCAGCAGCGCGTGGTACAGCGACGTGTAGAAGACCGTGCGGTCGTCGGTCGAGCCGCCCTTGATGTCCACGGTGGACAGCTCGTGCCGCCAGGTGCGCTGGACGTCCGCCTTGGCGGAGTCGAACGACCTGATGTGCTCGGCCGCCAGGTTCACCCGGGGCCCGGCCGCGTCCACCTGCGAGATCGCCGTGGTCGCCGTGACCTGGCCCGCGCCGCCGAACGACAGCCACGCGCCACGCAGGCCCGCGCCACCTTCGGAAGAGCGGCTGCCGGGGGTGCCGCCGGTCGGCGACCAGGTGCCGAACGTCTTGAACGGCTTGTCGAACTTCGTCGTGAAGTACGTCGTGTAGGCCTTGCCGCCGCAGAAGGCCTGCGACTCCACGGTTCCTTCGACGGTCCGGTCGTCGACGACGCGGATGCTGCTGCCCGTCACCGGTTCCTTGTCGTTGGCCTGCCCGACGTTGACGAAGACGTTGGCATCACCGGGTTTCGCGAACGTGTACCGCTCGACACCCGCGCGCGTCGCCGCGGTCGTCTCGACGTCGACACCGCCGTAACCGGTCAGGTGGACCTTGTAGTAACCGGGCTTGCCGACCTCGCCGTCGTGGGTGAACGGCGCCGCGTACTTCGTCTGGTCGAAGGTGGCGGGCTTGGTTGTGTCGAACGCCTTGCCGGGCCCGATCTCGCCGGTCGTCGGCAACGTCGAGACGAGGCCGCCCTGCTCCCAGCAGCCCGCGCCCGACAGGAAGAAGTGGCCGAAGCCGCGGATGGCCGTGTCGGTGTAGCGGTAGCCGGCGTAGTGCGAGGTGATCGGGCTGACCTGGGTCATCCCGAACGGCGCCGACGCGCCGGGGAACGTGTTGCCCTCATCCTGCGTGCCGATGAACGTGTTGACGGCGTCCAGGGCGTCCCCGCCGGCCGCGGCCGCGACGGGGGTGAGCCCCGTCGCAGCCGCGGTCAGCGTGAGAAAGCCCGCCAGGATGGTGCTTTTCATGCGCCGATGCCGATCGCGAACACGTGGAGCGCGCCGCCGCTGACGTTGTCCGGCAGCGTCACACTGGCCACGGTCTTGCCCGCGTCCAGGGTGATCGGGTTGGTGCCGAACACCATGGTGCGGATCTGCTGCGGGTCGCTGCCCGCGGCGTTGCGGTACGGCGTGGACAGCACGATCCGGTTGCCGAACGCCGGCTGCGCGCCGCCGCCCCCGAGGGTCCAGTCGGAGAACCCGATGGTGGCGGTGGACTTGCTGCCGTCGGTGTAGGTGATCGTCAGCGTGCCGGACGCGTTGCCGTTGGACGCCGAGCCGAGCAGCGCCAGCCGTCCCGAACCGCTCACGTTCACCGTCTGGCCCCCTGCGACCGCGTTGTCGGGGTCGCCGGCCGGGAACGCCGGCCAGGTGAACTTGATGCCGTCACTGGTCACCGTGCCGCCCGGGGTCGCGCCGGCCGCGGCCAGCGCGTTCGCCGAGTAGCTCCAGCCGCCGCCGTCAAAGTTGGCCGCCGACGAGTCGGAGTCCGGCGAGATGCCGGCGTTGTCGACCGTGGCGAGCCAGCTGTTCGGCTGCGCGACCAGCACCGTGAGCACCGCCTGCGTCGAAGCCACCCCCGGCGCCGAGAACGTCACCGGGATGCGGCGGGCGCCGTCGGCCAGGCCGGCCGGGACGGTCACCGTCACGTCGGCGCGCGCCTTGCCGCCCGCCGGGACGGCGATGCTGCCCGACGCCGGGGTCAGCGTGACCCCGTCGACACTGCCCGCGCTGTAGGTCCAGGTCCGGGCGGCGCCCGAAAGGTCCTGGACGCCGACCGACGCCTGGGACGTCGACCCCGCGGGTGTCACCGCGCGCGCCGGGTCCACAAAGGACAGGCTCGGCTTCTCCTGCTCGCGGAACGACGGCGGCGCGTCGGCCGCGGCACTGCCCCACGCGGTCGCCGTGGCGGACCGGGTGTAGTCGAGCGTGCCGCCACTGGAGATCAGCGACTCCGGCAGCCACGCCTTCGAAGCCGCGCCACCGTTGACCTTCAGGCTGCCGACGTAGTCACCGGTGCCCGGCGCGTTGATCGTGATCTTCTTGCCCGCGCCGGTGGTGAGCACGGCGTGCTCGAAGCGCGGGGTGACGAGCAGCGTCTCGGCGCGGCCCGGGATCTCCGGGTAGATGCCGAGCGCGGACCAGACGTACCAGGCCGACATCTGGCCGAGGTCGTCGTTGCCGATCAGGCCTTCGGGACGCGGGTTGTACAGCTCGTCCATCGAGCGGTGCACGATCGCCTGGGTCTTGGCCGGCGCGCCCGCGTACGAGTACACGTACGGCGCGTTGGAGTTCGGCTCGTTGCCCATGAAGGCGTACGGCTCCTGCGTGCCCGCGTTCAGCTGGGTGAAGAAGGTGTCCAACCGCGACTGGGTCGCGGTCGGCCCGCCGAACGCCGTCACGACGCCGGCGAGGTCGTAGGGCACCATCCACTCGTACTGCGCGCCGTTGCCCTCGACCCAGCCCTGCGAGCTGGCGGGGTCGTAGGTGCCGGCGAACGAGCCGTCCGCGTTGCGCGGCTGCAGGTGACCGGTGCCCGGGTTGTAGAGGTTCTGCCAGTTCTGCGCGCGCTTCATGAACGTCGTGTACGTCGCGCTGTCGCCGAGCCGCTTCGCGAACTCGGCGATGGAGAAGTCGGCGCTGGTGTATTCGAGCGTGTCCGCGCCGGCGCCCGGCACGTACCCGAGCTTCTGGTAGTCCTCGAGGCCCGGCCGCTCGGTGTAGCCCTGCGTCGGCTGGGTGGCGCCCTTGATCATGAGCAGCAACGCCTTCTGGGCGTCGAAGTCCCGCGCCCCGAACGCGTACGCGCTGGAGACGATGATGTGGTACGGGTCACCGTTCATGACGCCGGTGTAGTCGTTGGCGACCGTCCAGCGATCCCACGACCCGCCCTGCTCGGCGTAGGCCATCATCGACCGGACGATGTCCGAGGTCTCCTTGGGGTCGATCGTCGCCAGGAGCGGGGCTTCCGAGCGGTAGATGTCCCAGCCGGAGAAGTTGGTGTACATCGCGTGGCCCTTGTCGGCCTTGTGGATCCGGCCGTCGAAGCCGGGGTACTGACCGTCCACATCGGAGAACACGTTCGGCTGGATCAGCGAGTGGTACAGCGAGGTGTAGAACGTCGTCAGGTCGGCGTCGGAGCCCCCCGTGACGGCGATCTTGCCGAGCTGGTCGTTCCACGCCTTCCGCGCACCCGCGGCGACGGTGTCGAACGACTTCTTGGTGTTCTCGGCCTTGAGGTTGGCCTTCGCGCCGTCGACGGACACAAAGGACAGTCCGACCTGGACGTTCACCTGCGCACCGTTGAGGTTCGCGAAGGTGACGTACCCGCCGCTGCCCGGGCCGGACACGGTGGTGTCCTGCTGCTTGGCCTTGGCCGGGCGCGCGATGGACGCGTTGACACCGTTGGGCTGCGCGACCTTCGCCTTGGCGCCCCCGGTTTCGGCGGACTTGCCCGGCGTCACGGCGCCGTTCTTCCAGGTGCCGATCGACTCGAACGGCGTGTCGAACTTCGCCGAGAAGTAGACGCGGTAGCTGTTCTGCGCACCGCAGAAGCGGCCACTCGTGGCCCAGCCGCTGATGGTGTCCTTGCCGATGGTGATCGACGCGTCGTCGGTGCCGTTGACCGAGCCGGACGTGTTGACCAGCAGCGTCGAGGACGCGCCGGCCGGGTAGGTCAGCCGTGCGGAGCCGGTGCGCTGGGTCGCGGCCAGCTCGACCTTCGCGCCGCTGTCGAGGGTGACGTCGTAGGCGCCCGCCGTCGCGTGTTCGTTGGCGTGCGAGAACTTCGACGTGTAGTGCCCGGGGTCGGTCGCCGGGGAGGTCGAAACCTCACCGACGTACGGGATGAACGGAATGTCCTGATAGGTCGAACAGCCCGCGCCCGAAAGGTGCGTCAGGCTGAACCCGGTCAGGGCGTTGTCGTCGTAGAAGTACCCGCCGGGCTGGGACTTCACGGTGTCCGGGCTCCACTGGACCATGCCGAACGGCGCGACCGCGCCCGGGAACGTGTTGCCGGCGCCGCCCCCGGTGCCGTGGTCGGCGCCGCCCGGACGGGTGCCCACGAAGGGGTTGACCCACTTCGCGAAATCCGTCGCCGGGGCCGCCGCGGCGGGGACAGCGGGAGCCACCGCTGCCGTCACCGCCAATGTCAGGAAAGCAAAACCGGCTCTGAAGCGCGCTCGCGCCATCGCCATCGCCTCTCACCTCATCAGCGCGACCCGAAACGGTGCAATGACAACCTTGTCGCGCAGTCGGTCGAACCGGGTCACCTTGGGCAGCGGCTCACCGGACAGTCAAGTGTCCCGTCAAGACCTGTCCACTTCGGGACAGCGTGATCAGCCGTCTGCCGTACGACGTCGGTAGCCGAATCGGCACAATCCACGCACGAACCGTTGACAACTCACCGGGCGGTGGCGTTCAATCCCGTGCACTATGACAACGTTGTCTCCACCCGGCCGGGACCGGGACGGCAGCACGCGCACCGCGAGCCGCCGGGCCACGATGAGCGATGTGGCGCGGCTGGCGGGCGTGTCGATCAAGACCGTCTCGCGCGTGGTCAACGACGAACCGGCGGTGCACCCGGACACCGCCGAGCGGGTCATGGCGGCCATCGAGCAGCTGGGGTTCCGGCGCAACCTCGGCGCGCGGAACCTGCGCCGCGGGTCGACCACCGGGACCATCGGGCTGATCGTCGAGGACGTCGGCAACCCCTTCTACTCCGAGCTGAACCGCGCGGTCGAGCGGATCGCGACGTCGTTCGGCCGCCAGGTGCTCACCGGCTCGTCCGAGGAGAACTCCGACCGCGAGCGCGAGCTCGTCCTGGAGTTCTGCGCGCGGCGGGTCGACGGCATCCTCGTCGTCCCGGCCGGCCTGCAGCACGGCTACCTGGTGCCGGAGATGCGCGCGGGCACGCCGGTGGTGTTCATCGACCGCCCGGCCGGCGACATCGTCGCCGACACCGTGCTGGTGGACAACCTCGGCGGCACCATCGAAGCCGTCACCCACCTGGCGAAACACGGCCACCGGCGGATCGCCTTCCTCGGGGACAGCCCGGACATCTTCACCGCCGCCGAGCGCCTGCGCGGGTTCCGCGAGGGCTGCGTCCGCAACGGGATCTCCTACGACGAGTCCCTGGTCTCCATGCGCACCCCGACGCCGGACTACATCGGCGACGCGGTGAAGCGGCTGATGCACGGCCCGGACGCGGCCACCGCGGTGATCGCCGGCAACAACCGGGTCGCCGTGCACGTGCTGCGCGCGCTCGCCCACGCCGAGCAGCGCCCGGCGATGGTCGGCTTCGACGACTTCGAGCTGGCGGACCTGCTCGACCCGCCGGTCACCGTCGTCGCGCACGACGTGAGCGCGCTCGGCCACGCCGCGGCCGAGCTGCTCTTCGCGCGCGTCCAAGGAGATCAGTCCCCGCCCAGAAAGGTAGTCCTGCCCGTGCATCTCGTCGCCCGTGGTTCCGGTGAGGTCGCCCCGTGACCCTCGAACCGATCCGCCTCCCGGCCAACCAGCCGCCGCAGTTCTACCGCGGGGGCGACGCCATCGCGGCGCTGCGCGGCGCGTCGTCCGACAAGAAGTTCGGCCCGGAGGACTGGGTCGCGTCGGTGAGCACCATGTTCGGCCAGGAGACCAACGGCCTGACCCGGCTCCCGGACGGCGCCTGGCTGCGCGACGCCGTGCTCGCGAACCCGAACGCCTGGCTCGGCGCCAAGCACGTCGAGGCGCTCGGGACGTCGACCGGGCTGCTGGTCAAGCTGCTCGATGCGGGCCAGCGGCTGCCCGTGCACTTCCACCCGGACGACGCCTTCGCGAAGCAGCACTTCGACTCGCACTTCGGCAAGACCGAGGCGTGGATCGTGGTCGGCACCTACGGCGACGACCCGCGCGTCTACCCCGGCTTCAAGGAGACGCTGTCGAAGGCGACGGTCTCCGAATGGACGCGCGAACAGGACGTGCCGTCGATGCTGGGCGCGCTGAACAGCGTCCCGGTGACCGCGGGTGACACCGTCTACATCCCGGCGGGCCTGCCGCACGCGATCGGCGAGGGTGTCTTCGTCGTCGAGCTGCAGCAGCCGACGGACTTCTCGCTGACCATCGAATGGCGCGACTTCCTCGCGTCGCCGGAGAAGGGCCACCTCGGGATCGGCTTCGACACCGCGATCGAAGCGCTCGACACATCGGGCTGGGACGCCGGGCGCCTGGAGACCATCATCAGGCGCACCGCGGGCGACACCGGGTCCACAGTGGACCTGCTCGCCGGCGGCTCGGAGCAGTTCTTCCGAGCCGAGCAGCTGCGCACGGACAAGACGACAACGTTGTCACTCGACCCGTCGTTCGCGGTGCTGGTCGTCCTCGACGGCGAGGGTGTCCTGCGCACCGAGCACGGCGGTGACCACGCGCTGGCGAAGGGCGACACCTACGTCGTGCCGTTCGACGCCGGTCAGACCGAGCTCGCCGGGACCACGACGGTGATCCGCTGCCGGCCGCCGGCGCCGGAAGGGAGGCGGGGATGAGCGAAGTCCTGCTGGAAGCGGTCGACCTGGTCAAGCGGTACGGGTCGGTCGAAGCCCTGCGCGGCGCGTCGTTCCAGGCGCGCGCGGGTGAGGTGACGGCGCTGATCGGCGACAACGGCGCCGGCAAGTCCACTTTGGTCAAGTGCCTCTCCGGCGCGGAGCAGCCGACGTCCGGGAAGATCCTGCTGGACGGCGCCGACGCCCACTTCGACTCGCCGACGACGGCGCGGCGCCTGGGCATCGAGACCGTCTACCAGGACCTCGCCGTCGCCCCCGAGCTCGACCCGGCCGCGAACCTGTTCCTCGGCCGCGAGATCCACCGCAAGGGGATCCTCGGCAAGCTCGGCATGCTCGACAAGGCCGAGATGCGGCGCCAGGCCGTCGAGGAGTTCCAGCGCCTCGGCGTGACGCTGCAGAGCACCGACGTCCCGATCGGCTCGCTTTCGGGCGGGCAGCGGCAGAGCGTCGCGGTCGCGCGGTCGGTCGTGTGGGCGTCGAAGGTCGTGTTCATGGACGAGCCGACCGCGGCGCTGGGCGTCGTGCAGCGCGAGCGCGTGCTCGACGTCATCAAGAAGGTGCGCGACAAGGGCATCGCCGTCGTGCTGATCAGCCACAACATGCCCGAGGTGCTCTCGGTCGCCGACCGCGTCGAGGTGCTGCGGCTGGGCAAGCGCGTCGCCCGGTTCACCGGGCCGGACACGAAGCTCGAAGACCTCGTCGCCGCGATGACCGGGGCGCTCGTGCAAGAGGAGGCCGCGTGAGCGTGTCGACACCCGCGCAGAAGGACATCCAGGAGTCGCCGGAGGCCGGGTTCGGCAAGCGGCCCCTCGGCAAGCGGCTGGTCGGCGCCAACACGTTCTGGATCGCGCTGGTCCTGGTCGCGCTGGTCATCGTGTTCAGCGCGATCGCGCCCGGCGAGTTCCCGACGCTGTTCACCTTCCAGACGCTGCTCATCGAGACGTCGGTGCTGCTGGTGCTCTCGGTCGGCATGACGTTCGTGATCATCACCTCCGGCATCGACCTGTCCGTCGGCTCGGTGCTGATCTTCGCCGGCATGGTCGCCGGCAAGGTGATGGAGGCGATGTCCGGCGGCAACGCGTCGAACGCCGGCTGGGGCGTCATCGTCGTCGGCCTGGTCGCCGCGGTCGTCGCCGGCACGGTGTGGGGCCTGATCAACGGCTTCCTCATCGCCGTGGCGGGGATCCCGCCGCTGATCGTCACCCTCGGCACCATGGGTGCGGCGCTGGGCGCGGCCTACCTGCTCAACAACGGGTCGGACGTGCGCAGCATCCCGGTCGTGCTCAACCAGACCCTCGGGTACGGCACCTCGTTCGGCGTGGTGCCCAACCTGGTCATCGTCGCCGTCGTGATCACCCTGATCGGCGCGTGGCTGCTGCACACCACGAAGTTCGGCCGGTACACCTTCGCCGTCGGCTCCAACGCCGAAGGCGCGCGGCGCGCGGGCATCGGCGTCACCGCGCACCTGCTGAAGGTGTACACGCTGACGGGGTTCCTGGCCGGCATCGCCGGGTTCCTTTCGCTGGCGTACTACGCGTCGACCACGATCTCGGCGCACACCACCGACAACCTCAACGCCATCGCCGCGGTCGTGATGGGCGGGACGAGCCTCTTCGGCGGCGTCGGCTCGGTGCTGGGCACGGTGATCGGCGTGTTCATCCCGGCGGTGCTGAAGAAGGGGTTCAACATCACCCACGTCCAGGACTTCTGGCAGATGATCGCCGTCGGCGCGGTGCTCATCGCGGCGGTCTGGTTCGACCAGCGGCGCCGCCGCCGTCGCAACTCCCGCTAAGTTCCCCCCTGAGTACAAAGAGGTGCTTATGAAGCTGACCAAGACTCTCACCGCCATGGGTGCCGTGGTCTCCGCCGCGGCCCTGCTCACCGCGTGCGGGTCCGGCACGGTCGGGCAGAGCGGGTCCGGTGACAGCCAGGCCAACTCGGCCGGCTCGAAGAAGCTGGCGCTCATCCCGGGTGTGCAGGCCGAGCCGTTCTACATCTCGCTGCAGTGCGGCGCGCAGGCCGAGGCCAAGAAGCTCGGTTACGAGCTGACCACGCAGGCGCCGCAGAAGTTCGACGCGGCGATGCAGACCCAGCTCGTCAACGCCCTCGGCTCCAACCCGCCGGCCGCGCTGCTCATCGCCCCGACCGACGACACGGCGATGCTCGCGCCGATCCAGCAGGTCAAGAACCGCGGCGCGAAGATCGTCGAGGTCGACACGTCGCTGAAGGACACCGGCGTCGCGGCGTCGTCGGTCTCCTCCGACAACGCCGAGGGCGGCAAGCTCGCGGCCCAGACGATGGCCAAGCTCGCGAACGGCAAGAACGGCTCGGTGCTCGTGCTCGACACGATCGCCGGGACGTCGACGACGGCGGCGCGCGCGAAGGGCTTCGAGGACGAGCTGAAGAACACCCCGAACCTGAAGTCGGTCGGCGTCCAGTTCACCCAGAACGAGCCGGACCAGGCGGCGTCCAAGGTGACGGCGGCGCTGTCGTCCACCCCGGATCTCATCGGCGTCTTCGCGACGAACCTCAACACTGGTGAGGGCGCGGCGACCGGCCTGCGCAACGCGGGCAAGGTCGGCGCGGTGAACCTGATCGGCTTCGACGCCAGCCCGTCGGAGGTCGAAGGCCTCAAGAGCGGTCAGTACCAGGCCCTGATCGCCCAGGACCCGGCCTCGATCGGCACCCAGGGCGTCCAGCAGGCGGTGGCCGCGATCGAGGGCAAGCCGACCACGCGGAACCTCACCGCGCAGCTGCACTCGATCACCAAGGCCGACATGGACGCCAACTCGCAGTACTTCTACAAGCAGAGCTGCTGACCCGTCCGTCAGAGCCCTGTGCGGGGTGTTCGCTGCCCGCGCAGGGCTCTGACCAGGGGGTTCACGTCTACCGGTCAGCGCGGTGGGAGAACCACTCACCGCATGACCCATTCCCTCGGCGCGAGTTCTCCGCCACACTGATATGCACATGCATCGGCACATGCATCACTCAGGGAGGGTGAGATGAGGTATGGGCGACCAGCCGTGCACCGCACCATTTGCGCCGTCGACGTCGAGGGGTACGGCGACCAGCAGCGGACGACACCGGACCGATTGGCCTTGCGCGAGGGGCTGAACCGCGCGCTTTGCCGGGCCTTCGACGACGCCGGCGTCCCCTGGGCGGACTGCCGACGGGAAACCTCGGGAGACGGCGTTCTCCTTCTGGCCCCGGCGGAGATCCCGAAGGGACCGTTCGTGGAGTTCCTGCCGAACGCGCTCGCCGTGGCTCTGCACCGGCACAACCGGACCCACGGCGCCGGCGCCCGGATCCGGCTGCGGATGGCGTTGCACGCCGGTGAAGTCGCCTACGACGACCACGGCGTCACGGCGCCGTCGATCAACCACACCTTCCGGCTCCTCGAAGCCGCTCCGCTGAAGGAAGCGCTCCGCGCGACACGCGGAGTGCTGGCGCTGATCACGTCGGCGTGGTTCTTCGACGAAGTCGTCCGGCACAACGAAGGGCTCGACCCGACGACGTACCGGCCGGTGCCGGTGGCGGTCAAGGAGACTCGCACGACGGGCTGGCTCTCACTGCCGCATTGGCCGTTCCCGGCCGACGCGACCGTGCTGGCCGGATCGACGCCACCCGGCCGGGCGCTCGCCCCGTAGGATCTACTCCCCTGGACACCGTCGCCGAGGGGAGGCCCGATGACCGTGCACCTGCGTCCGGCGTCGCGCGCCGACCCGCTGCCGGTGCTCGCCGCCGCCCGCCGGATCACCGACGACCTGCGCGACGGCCTGTCCGGCACCCGCGCCCGCCGCGCCGCGCACGGCCTGCGCCGGCTGTTCGGCTTCCCGGGGCTGGGCCTCACCGACCTGTCCGGCTCGCTGCTGTGGTCGGGGCGGCCGGGGCCGGACGCGGTCGTCGCGACGGTGCTCGACGGGGTGCTGCACAGCGAGGAACCCGGCTCCGCGCAGGACGTCCTGGTGCTGCCGCTGCACGTCCACGACGAGCTGGCCGGGGCGATCCTGGTCGTCGGCGACGTCCGCGACTCGGTGGCGGGGCAGGCCGCGGACCTGGTCGTCCAGGCGCTGGAGCGCGGCCGGCTCGAGGCGTCGGCGGAGCAGGCCGCGCAGGCCGAACTGCGGGCGCTGCGGGCGGAGATGTCCCCGCACTTCGTCTACAACGCGCTCACGGTCATCGCGTCGCTGGTGCGTTCGGACCCCGACCGCGCCCGCGACCTGATGCTCGACTTCGCCGACTACACGCGCTACAGCCTGGCGCGGCACGGCGAGTACACCGTGGTCGCCGAGGAGTTCCGCGCGATCGAGACGTACTTGGCACTGCAGCGGGCGGTGCTCGGCGAGCGGCTGCGCGTCCAGGTGCGGGTGGCGCCGGAGATCCTCGCCGTCGCGGTGCCGTACCTGGTGCTGGAGCCGTTGGTGGAGAACGCGATCCGGCACGGCATCGAACCGCGCTCGGGCACCGGGTTCGTCCAGGTGCACGGCCAGGCGGAAGGGAACGACTGCGTGATCTTCGTCGAGGACGACGGCGTCGGCATGGACCCGAAGCGCGCGGCGGACATCCTCGCCGGCCGCACCGGCGACGACGACCCGGCCGGGCTCGGTCTGGCCAATGTGGACAGACGGCTGCGGGACGTCTACGGCGCCTGGTACGGCCTGACCGTCGAGACCGAGGTCGGCGCGGGCACCCGGGTGGTCGTGCGGGTGCCGCGGTTCCAGCCGGGGGTGCTGCCGTGACGTCGCTTCGGGTACTGGCCGTCGACGACCTGCCGCCGGCGTTGGACGAGCTGTGCACGATGCTGCGCGAAGCGCCCGAAGTCGGCGAAGTCGTCGGCGCGAGTGACGCGCTGAAGGCGTTGAGGCTGCTTCAGGCGGACAGGTTCGACGCGGTGTTCCTCGACATCTCGATGCCGGGCCTCGACGGGCTCGAGCTGGCGGGGTTGCTGGCCAAGCTGAGCGAGCCGCCGGTGATCGTGTTCGTCACGGCCCA
Organism: Amycolatopsis sp. NPDC104819; assembly: GCF_055583145.1. Taxonomy (NCBI): domain Bacteria; kingdom Bacillati; phylum Actinomycetota; class Actinomycetes; order Pseudonocardiales; family Pseudonocardiaceae; genus Amycolatopsis; species Amycolatopsis sp. NPDC104819. The sequence goes on from NZ_JBVJON010000007.1 coordinate 32,057, forward strand.
CGACGGCCACGCGGTGACGGCGTACGGCATCGGCGCGGTCGACTACCTGCTCAAGCCGGTCCGCGCGGAACGCCTGTCCGCGGCGCTGGCGAAGGTGACGCGCAACGCGACGCCGTCGTCGCGGTCCACGCCGGACGCGATGGCCGCGCTCCCGGTGGAGTCCGGCGGGCGCACTCGGTACGTCCGCCGCGACGACGTGCTGTTCGTGGAGGCCCACGGGGACTACGTCCGGCTGCACACGCGGGGTGGCGTGCACCTGGTGCGGATGCCGATCTCGCGGCTCGAGGAGTACTGGGAGGGCACGGGGTTCAGCCGGGTGCACCGCGGGTTCCTGCTGGCGGTGGGCGCGGTGCTGGAGCTGCGGAGCGACTCGGCGGGCGGGTTGCTGGCGCACACGGAGGCGGGCGACGTCCCGGTGAGCCGGCGGCATGCGCGGGACCTGCGGGACCGGTTGCTGGAAGCGGCTCAGCGCGGGCAGCTCGGACCGGGCGCGCGATGAGCAAGATCCGCCGCGTCGCCGTCACGAGTCCGCAGACCCGGCTCGCCCACGCCCGGCGCCGCTCCCGGCACCGCTGGCGCCAGCCGCGCCTCCCCGTCGGCGACACCCAGCGCGCCACCACCCTCTACCGCGCGCAACGCCGCCGCGGCATCCCCGCGCTCGTCCTCATGTTCGCGCTCCTCCTCGGCCTGCCCGGCGTCTTCGCGATCTTCCCCGGCCTGGACACCCTGCGGCTGCTGGGCATCCCTGTCTCCTGGCTGATGATCGCCGTCCTGCCCTACCCCGCGATGGCCCTCCTCGCCCGCTGGCAACTGCGCCGGGCCGAGCGCCTCGAGGACGACCGGTGACCGCCCGGCCCCGAACGCCCCAATGTGGCCTTCGGTGCGTCCAACGCACCGAAGGCCACATTGGGGCGCATGAGAGCGGCAGGGCGGGCTAGTGGGCGTCGCACTCGCGGTCGCGCCGGTCGTGCTCGTGACGCTGCTCATCGGCGTCCGCGGGGTCGCCGCCATGCGCACGACGTCGGACTTCCTCGTCGCCTCGCGCCGGATCTCGCCGCTGGTCAACTCCGCCGCCGTCTCCGGCGAATACCTCTCCGCCGCCTCCTTCCTCGGGGTCGCCGGGCTCGTGGTCAAAGACGGCATCGGAGCGCTCTGGTACCCGGTCGGCTTCACCGCCGGGTACATCGCGATGCTCGTCCTCGTCGCCGCCCCGATGCGGCGCTCCGGCGCGCTGACCGTCCCCGACTTCGCCGAAGCCCGCCTCAACTCCCCCGCGCTGCGCCGCCTGGACGCCGTGGTCGTCCTGGTGATCGGCACCATCTACGTCGTCCCGCAGTTCCGCACGGCCGGGCTCGTGCTCACCGCGGTCGGCGGCACGCCGTACTGGGTCGGTGTCGTGCTGGCCGGGGCCGCGGTCAGCGTCACCCTCGCGCTCGGCGGGATGCGCGCGGCGACCTACGTCCAGGCGTTCCAGTTCGTGCTGAAGCTGCTGCTCTTCCTGATCCCCGCGATCTGGCTCGTGCTGCAGGCCGGCGCGGTCAACCGCACCGACGCCCTCAACCCCGTCGAGTTCACCCACTTCGCCCGCGAGACGCCGGTGAAGTTCGAAGTCGACGTCACGATGGAGATCCGCGAGCCGACCACCGTCCGCCGCAACGGCGTCGCGGAAACCCTGCCGCCGGGCGAGTTCACCGCGCACAGCCAGGACGAAGTCGTGTTCGGCGCGGGCGCGGCCGTCCCCGCGGTCCGCGGCGGCGCGCCGCTGGGCGGGCACGACTGGCAGCGCCCGCTGCTCGACCTCGGCGACCAGGGTTACCCGCTGCTCGGGACGTGGGCGGTGCTCATCGCGACCATGCTCGGCACGATGGGCCTGCCGCACGTCCTCATGCGCTTCCACACCAGCCCGGACGGCCGCGCCGCCCGCCGCACGGCCGCGATCACCGTGGCGCTGCTGGGGATCTTCTACCTCTTCCCCGGCGTCTACGGCGTCCTCGGCCGGGTACTCGTGCCCGGCCTCTACCTCTCCGGCGCGACCGACACGGTGGTCGTCGCGCTGCCGTACCAAGTGGACAGTGGCTGGGCCGGCGGGCTCTTCACGGCGTTGCTGACAGCGGGCGCGTTCGCCGCGTTCCTGGCGACGTCGCTCGGCCTGCTGCTCGTGATGTCCGGCGCGATCGCGCACGACCTCGTGCCCGGCGGGCTGCGGCGGCTGCGGATCGCGGTGTTCGGCGTCGCCGGGGTCATGGTGCTGCTGGCGCTGCGCTCGGCCGAGCTCGACGCCGGGGTGCTCGTCACGTGGGGCTTCACCGTGGCCGCGTCGACGTTCTGCCCGCTGCTCGTGCTCGGCATCTGGTGGCCGCGGCTGACCGCGGCCGGCGGGATCGCCGGGGTGCTGGCGGGGCTCGTCGCGTCGTCCGGCTCGATCTTGTTCGCGCTCGCCGGGCCGCCGCTGCGCGGCTGGGTGGCGATCTTGGTGCAGCAACCGGCACCCTGGTCGGTGCCGCTGGCGTTCGGCGTAATGGCGCTGGTCTCCCTGCGGGGCCGGCCCCCAGCCTGGTCAACGGCGGCGATGTTGCGGCTGCATCTCGACGAACCCCGTTCGACGGGACCGCGCGACCGTTCGTCAACCGTTCGTCGTCTGGCCCGGCTGTTGAGCCGCTGAATCTTCACGCGAGACTCACACGTCCCTACGGTGTCGCACGTCACTTTCCGCAACGTCGCAGGGAGCAGCGATGAGCACGACGGACACCGGCGGCGGGCCCCCGGACACGTCAGAGACCATCTGGGAACGCGCCCACGAAAGCACCGAATTCCGTGAGCTGCGCAGCCGCCTGCGCCGGTTCGTCTTCCCGATGACGGCGCTGTTCCTGGTCTGGTACCTGCTGTACGTGCTCCTCGCGGACTACGCGCACGGCTTCATGAGCACGAAGGTCTTCGGCAACATCAACATCGGCCTGATCTTCGGCCTGCTGCAGTTCGTCTCGACGTTCGTCATCACCGGCCTCTACGTCCGGTACGCCAACCGGAAGCTCGACCCGGTCGCGGAGAAGATCCGCGAGGACATCGAGAAGGAGCAGGCATGAAAACTCTCGCCGCGGGGGTGGAGGGCAGCAGCCCGCTCCTCAACATCCTGATCTTCGCCGCGTTCGTGGTCATCACGCTGGTGATCGTGTTCCGGGCCAGCCGCAACACGAAGACGGCGTCGGACTACTACGCCGCGGGCCGCGCCTTCACCGGTCCCCAGAACGGCATCGCCATCTCGGGTGACTACCTGTCGGCGGCGTCGTTCCTCGGCATCGCGGGCGCCATCGCCATCAACGGCTACGACGGCTTCCTCTACTCCATCGGCTTCCTGGTCGCGTGGCTCGTCGCGTTGCTGCTGGTCGCGGAGCTGCTGCGCAACACCGGCAAGTTCACGATGGGCGACGTGCTGGCGTTCCGCATGAAGCAGCGCCCGGTGCGGGCCGCGGCCGCGACGTCGACGCTGGCGGTGTCGTTCTTCTACCTGCTGGCACAGATGGCCGGCGCGGGCGGCCTGGTGGCGCTGCTGCTCGGTGTCGAAGGCGGTGGCGCGCAGGCCATCGTGATCGCCGTGGTCGGCGTGATCATGATCGCCTACGTGCTGATCGGCGGCATGAAGGGCACCACCTGGGTGCAGATCATCAAGGCGGCGCTGCTGATCGTCGGCGCGCTCGTGATCACCCTGTGGGTGCTCGGCAAGTACAACTTCAACTTCTCCAGCCTGCTGCAGGCCGCCGTCGACAAGGCGGGCAAGGCCGGCGAGACGCTGCTCGGCCCGGGCAAGCAGTACGGCGCCACCGGAACGTCCAAACTGGACTTCTTCTCCCTGGGCATCGCCCTGGTGCTCGGCACCGCGGGCCTGCCGCACGTCCTGATGCGCTTCTACACCGTGCCGACCGCCCGCGACGCGCGTCGCTCGGTGGTCTGGGCGATCGTGCTGATCGGCGTGTTCTACCTGTTCACGCTGGTGCTGGGCTACGGCGCCGGTGCGCTGGTCGGGCCGGACACGATCAAGAAGGCGCCGGGTGGGGTCAACTCCGCGGCCCCGCTGCTCGCGCTCGAACTGGGCGGGCCGGTGCTGCTGGGCCTGATCTCCGCGGTCGCGTTCGCCACGATCCTCGCGGTGGTCGCCGGCCTGACGATCACGGCGTCCGCGTCCTTCGCCCACGACGTCTACGCGAACGTCGTCAAGCGGGGCAAGACGTCGCCGGACGCGGAGGTCAAGGTCGCCCGGATCACCGCGGTGGTGATCGGCGCGCTCGCGATCGGCGGCGGCATCCTGGCCAACGGGCAGAACGTCGCGTTCCTCGTGGCGCTCGCGTTCGCGGTGGCGGCGTCGGCGAACCTGCCGACGATCCTCTACTCGCTGTTCTGGAAGCGGTTCAACACCCAGGGCGCGCTCTGGTCGATCTACGGCGGCCTGGCCATCACGGTCGTCCTGATCGTGTTCTCGCCGGCGGTGTCCGGCAAGAGCACGTCGATGATCAAGACCGCGGACTTCGCCTGGTTCCCGCTGAGCAACCCCGGCATCGTCTCGATCCCGGCCGCGTTCATCCTGGGCTGGCTGGGCACGATCCTGTCCAAGGAACACAACGAAAAGAAGTACGCCGAGATGGAGGTCCGCTCCCTCACCGGCGCGGGCGCCGAGAAGGCCGTCGCGCACTAGCAGCACCAAGTACACCGAAGGCCGTCGCGGGTCACCCTCGCGGCGGCCTTCGGCCATCTCCTGGTCAGTAGGGCAGCTTGCCTTCGGCGATCCCCGAGAGCGTGGCTTCGAACTGCTTGCGCACGTACTGCCACAGGCCGCCGCCCAGCGAGATCCGCGCGACGCCCAGCTCGGCGAGCCCGGCGAGGCTGGTCCCGGGCCGCGCGGCCACGTTGACCGCGCCGCCGACCCCCTGGACGAACTCCGCGAGCAGGTCGGGCGCCCCCAGGTGGATCGGGTAGACGCAGTCGGCGCCCGCGTCGAGGTAGGCCTTCGCCCGCTCGACGCCGCCGGCCAGCGCGTCTTTGGCGTCGACCCCGCGGAAGGAGTCGACGCGGGCGTTGATCACCAAGGCGTCCCCCGCCGCCTCGCGCAGGGCCGCGATCCGGTCCGCCTGCTCGGCGACCGGCCGCACGTCCCCGGTGGTGTGGTCGGTGTCCTCGAAGTTGCAGCCGACCGCGCCGGCCTCCAGCAGCCGGGCCGCGAGGTCGGCGCCGGACAGGCCGTAACCCGCCTCGGCATCGACGGTCACCGGAACGCTGACGGCGTGGGCGATCCGCGCGGCGGCCGCGAACATCTCGTCGGCGGGCGCCTGCTCACCGTCCGGGAACCCGAGCGCGGCGGCCACGGCGACCGAGCTGGTCGCGACGGCCGGGAAGCCGGCGGCCTCGACGAGCTTCGCGGTGTCGGCGTCCCAGGCGTTCGGCAGCACCAGCGGCCGGCCCGGGACGTGCAGCGCCTTGAGCGCGGCGGCGCTCACGCGTCACGCTTCGGGAGCGGGCTGTGGCTGGTCACGGCCATGCGGTTCCAGCTGTTGATCGCGATGACCTCCCACGCGACCGCGCGGTACTGGTCTTCGGTGAGCACCTTCGTGGCCTGCTCGTAGACCTCGTCCGGCACGCTCTGGGCCGCCGACAGCCTGGTCATCGCCTCGGTGAGGACGAGGGCGGCCTCTTCCTCTTCGGTGAACAAGTCGGTCTCACGCCAGCCGTCGAGCACGAACAGCCGGCGGGCCGACTCGCCCAGTTCGAGGGCGTCGCGGCTGTGCATGTCGAGGCAGTACGCGCAGCCGTTAAGCTGGGAGGCCCGCATCTTCACCAGTTCGAGCAGCTTCGGGTCGACGCCCGCGTTCTCCGCGGCCTTGTTCACCTCGGCCTGCAGGTTCGCCATCGCCTGGTAGATCCCGGGCGCGCGCCCGAGTCCGATTCGCTTCGTCATGCCATCCACGCTAGCCCGAACTGGTCCACGGGTATGGTCCAGTGGCATGACGGAATCGTGGTCCAGTTCCGGGCTCGACGTCCACCTCGACTGGCAGCCCTCGACCGGCCGGAGCGGCCTGGCGGCGGCGATCCGCGCGGCCATCCGCGAGGGCCGGTGGCAGCCGGACGCGGCGGTGCCTTCGACGCGTTCCCTGGCCCACGATCTGGGCGTCGCCCGCGGCACGGTCACCCGCGTGTACGCCGACCTGGCCGCCGAGGGGTACCTGCGCACCGCCCAGGGCGCGCCGACGCGGGTGGCGACCGCGGGTTCCCTCCCGCAGTCCGCGCCGCGGCCGGCGCCCCGCGAACCGGCGCCGCGCTGGGACCTGCGCCCGGGCCGTCCGGACCTGACGGCGTTCCCCCGCCAGGCGTGGATCACCGCGACGCGGCGCGCCCTGCTGCGCACCCCGGCGGCGGCGTTCGGCTACGAGTCGGAGCTGGGCGCGCCGGAGCTGCGTGACGCGCTCGCCGGGTACCTCGCCCGGGCGCGCGGGGTGGTCGCGGACCCGGCGCGGATCGTGGTGTGCCACGGGTTCTCGCACGCCGTCGCGGTCCTCGGCCGGGCACTGCACGGTCTGGGTGTCGGCGAAATGGCGTTCGAGAACCCTTCGCTGCGGTTCTACCGTTCGATCGCGGCGGCCCAGGGCCAGCGGATCGTCGGGGTGGACGTCGACGAGCACGGGATCGACGTGTCCGCTTTGGACAGTCCGGCGGTGGTCGTGACGGCGGCGCACCAGTACCCCACGGGCGTCACGCTGGCCCCGCCCCGCCGGGCGGCGCTGGCCCGCTGGGCCGGCGATTCGGGCGCGTACGTGCTGGAGGACGACTACGACGGCGAGTTCCGCTTCGACCACCAGCAGGTCGGGGCGCTGCAGGCGCTGGCGCCGGAACGGGTCATCTATGCGGGGACGGCCAGCAAGACGCTGGCCCCGGCGCTGCGGCTGGCGTGGCTGGTGCTGCCGCGGTCACTGGTGGAGCCGGTCCGCGCGGCGATGGCCGACAGCGGCTCACGCCCGGCGGTGCTGAGCCAGCTGGCGCTGGCCGAGCTGATCGGCTCGGGTGCGTACGACCAGCACATCCGCCGCAGCCGAGCCGAGTACCGCGCCCGCCGCACCCGGCTGCTGGCGGCCCTCCCGGACACGGTCCGCCCCCAGGGCATCGCGGCCGGCCTGCACCTCCTGCTGGTCCTGCCCCCGGACGGCCCCTCGGAGGCAACGGCCCTGGCGGCCTGCCGCCGCCGCGCGATCGGCATCGAAGGCCTCACGGACTACTGGATGGACCCGCACCGCCCAGGCGGCCTAATCGTGGGCTACGCAGCGACCCCCAAACACGCCTTCGCCGGCGCAACCCAAACGCTAATAGAGGCCCTCTGGGAAATAACCACCTAACCCCCTCTCCCCTTCCCCTTCCGCTTCCTCTCCCCTCCCGCACTCCCGCCCTCGAGAGTTCCGCGCTCAGTCACGGGAGTCCTGGCCCAAAAGACGCGTGTTGTCCACCCAAGTACGCGAGTCGTCCACCTGGGTACGGGAACCGCCCCTCAGGCACGCGAGCCGACTGCCCATGTGCGCGAGTCGACCCTCCAATCACGCGAGTCGACCCTCCAGTCACACGTGATGCCCCTTCAATCACACGCGATGCCCGCTGAATCACGCGTGATGCCCCTTCAATCACGCATGAAACCCGCGCAATCACACCGAACCCGCGGGCCACCCCCGCCGGAGTGGCCCGCGATCGGCGTCAGAACCAGCAGTCCGGCCGAACCCGCAACAGCTCCGTCCGCAGCTTCGGCGTCCCATCAACCGGAGCAGGATCCTCCGCCGTAGGCACGATCCCGCCCGCGGCCACCTTGTCCAACGTCCGCAGACCCGCCGCGCCGACCGTGCCGAACACCGTGTAGTCCGGGCGCAGCGCAGAATCGCCGTACACCACGAAGAACTGCGATCCGTTTGTCGCCGGGCCCGCGTTCGCCATCGCCAGCAGACCGCGTGCGTACACCTTGCGCGCGCCCGTCGGGTCGGTCGGGGCCGGGGGCAGGTCCACCGGCAGCTCGTCCTTGTACTTGTAACCCGGGCCGCCCTCGCCGGTGGCCGTCGGGTCGCCGCACTGCAGGACCTTCAACGTCGGGTACGACGTCAGGCGGTGGCACACCGTGTGGTCGTAGAACCGGTGGTTCGCCAGGTGCAAAAAGCTCTGCACCGTGCACGGCGCCTTCGCGCGGTCGAGGCGCAGCGGCAGCGCGCCCTGGCTGGTCGGGACCGCGACGTCGACCTTGCCGTGGCTCGGAGTGTGCCGCGGGTCGGGCGGCAGCGGCACCGGCCGCGACGCCGGCTCGTCCGGGGTCTCGGTGTACTGGCAGGGCCCGTGCGTCGTCTTCGGTGGTGGGGCGTCGGCCGCGGTGGCGACGCCGTTGCCGGCCACGAACAACGCGCCCGCCGCCAGCGCGGTGACGAGTGTCTTCTTCATCCTGCACGCCCTCCCAGTGATCGCCCGGTTCCGGAGCGCCCCGCAGTCTAGGGCCCGGCACCGACAACAAGAACCGGCGAAAGTCGCCCATGTCACGCGGTCGGGTGAACCTCACCGCCGCAACCCCGAAATTGTCGGACCCCCTCAGCACGATGGTGATCACGCGGCGAACCCGTCGCACCCCGAAGGGAGAAGGTCATGGATCTCCGCCGAAGACCCGTTGCCGTGGCACGGTTTCTGCTCGCACGACTCGCGTCGGCCTTGCTACCCGCGAAGGTCCGTGATCAGCTCAGCCGCCGCCGCGAACGGATCGATCTCCCGCGCCACCACGCGTTCGGCGACCTCGGCCAGCCGTCCCCCGCCGCGCAGGTCCGCCAGCTCGGCGCGCAGCCGCCGGACCGCGATGGCCTCGACCTCGTCGCGCGCCCGGGCGGCCCGGCGCCGGGCCAGCTCGTCGTGCGCGACCAGCCACTCGTGGTGGGAAGCCAGCGCACTGACCACTTCGTCGACGCCCTCACCCTTCGCCGCGACGGTCCGCACGATCGGCTGCCGCCAGCTCGGCCCGCGGACTTCCCTGCGGGCCAGGGAAATCATCTGCTTGAGGTCGTGCACCGTCGCATCCGCGCCCTCGCGGTCGGCCTTGTTCACCACGAAGACGTCGGCGATCTCCAGCACGCCCGCCTTCGCCGCCTGGATCCCGTCGCCCATGCCCGGCGCGAGCAGCACCACCGTGGTGTCGGCCAGCTTCACGACGTCCACTTCGGACTGACCGACGCCGACGGTCTCGATCAGCACCACGTCGAACCCGGCGGCGTCGAGCACGCGCACGGCCTGCGGGGTCGCCCACGAGAGCCCGCCGAGGTGCCCGCGCGTGGCCATCGAGCGGATGAACACGCCGGGATCGGTGGCGTGCTCGGTCATCCGGATCCGGTCACCGAGCAGGGCCCCGCCCGAAAACGGCGAAGACGGGTCGATCGCCAGCACCCCGACCCGCTTGCCTTCGGCGCGCAACGCCGTGAGCAGCGCCGACGTCGAAGTCGACTTGCCGACGCCGGGTGGCCCGGTGAGCCCGACGACCCGGGCCCGCCCGGTGTGCGGGGTCAGCGCCCGCGCGATCTCCGCGACGCGCGGGTGGGCGTCCTCGACGAGCGAGAGCAGCCGCGCGACGGCACGGGGCTGCCCGTCCCGCGCGCGGCCGACCAGGTCGTCGAGGTCGAGGGGTGCGGTCACTTACGCCGACGGCACCCGCAGCAGGAGGGCGTCGCCCTGACCGCCGCCACCGCACAGCGCGGCCGCGCCGAGCCCGCCGCCGCGGCGGCGCAGCTCATGGATCAGGTGCACGGCCAGCCGCGCGCCGGAGGCCCCGATGGGGTGCCCCAGGGCGATGGCGCCGCCGTTGACGTTGACCTTCTCCGGGTCGAGGCTGAGCTTCTCGGTCGAGACGAGCCCGACCGCGGCGAAGGCCTCGTTGATCTCGACGAGGTCGAGCGCGTCGGCGCCGAGCTCCGCCTTCGCCAGTGCGGCGAGGATGGCGTTCGACGGCTGCTCGTGCAGGCTGGCGTCCGGCCCCGCGACCACACCGTGCGCGCCGATCTCGGCGAGCGCCGTGAGGCCGAGCTCCTCGGCCTTCGCCTTGCTGACGACGACGACCGCGGCGGCGCCGTCGGAAATCTGCGAGGCCGAGCCCGCGGTGATGGTGCCGTCGGAGGCGAAGGCGGGGCGCAGCTTGGCGAGGCCCTCGGCGGTCGTGTCGGCGCGGACACCCTCGTCGGTGTCGAAGACGACCGGGTCGCCCTTGCGCTGCGGGATGGCGACCGGGGCGATCTCGTCGGCGAAGTAGCCGTTCTTGATGGCCTCGGCGGCACGCTGGTGCGAGCGGGCGGAGAAGGCGTCCTGCTGCTCGCGGGTGACGCCGTAGCGGGAGTTGTACTTCTCCGTCGAGGCGCCCATGGCGACCTGGTCGAAGGCGCAGAAGAGACCGTCGTAGGCCATGTGGTCGACGAGCGTGGTGTCGCCGTACTTGAAGCCGGAGCGGGACTTCGGCAGCAGGTGCGGGGCCTGGGTCATCGACTCCTGGCCGCCGGCCACGACGATGTCGAACTCGCCGGCGCGGATCAGCTGGTCGGCGAGCGCGATGGCATCGAGGCCGGAGAGGCAGACCTTGTTGATCGTCAGCGCGGGCACGCTCATCGGGATGCCCGCGGCGACCGCGGCCTGGCGGGCCGGGATCTGGCCGGCGCCGGCGGTGAGCACCTGGCCCATGATCGTGTACTGCACCGCGTCCGGGGCGACCCCGGCGCGTTCGAGGGCCGCCTTGATCGCGACCCCGCCGAGCTGTGCTCCCGTGAAGTCCTTGAGGGAACCGAGCAGCCGCCCGATCGGCGTACGGGCGGCGCCCACGATCACGGAACCGGACACGGCGTCCTCCAAGCTTCGGCGCATGGGCAGTTTTTCCGACCATACCCGGAGGGCGGGCTTCTTGATGGAGCCAGTGTGAGGCGGGGCACGCGACGATTCCGGCTCGACGCCACGGCACGGGCCCCTATCCTGCCTCCATGAATGACGCCCTGCGGCCGTTCGTGACGGCCATCGACCACGTCGGCATCGCGGTCCCGGACCTGGACGCGGCCATCGAGTTCCACCGCGCGCACTTCGGCCTGGAAGTGGCGCACGAGGAGGTGAACGAGGAGCAGGGCGTGCGGGAGGCGATGCTGCGCGCGCCCGGCACGGCGGGCACGGAGACGCAGATCCAGCTGCTGGCGCCGCTTCGCGACGACTCGGCGATCGGCAAGTTCCTGGCCAAGAGCGGCCCGGGACTGCAGCAGCTGGCTTACCGCGTGTCCGATGTGGACGCCGCCGCGGCGGCGCTGCGCGAGCAGGGCCTGCGGATGCTGTACGACGCGGCCAAGCGCGGAACGTCGAACAGCCGGGTGAACTTCGTCCACCCGAAGGACGCGGGCGGCGTGCTGGTCGAACTCGTGGAGCCGGCGAAGGACGGCGCGCACTGAACTGACAACTGCGGCGTGAAGGGGCCGCACCTCCGTGACAAACCCCGCACAACCCCGGTTCCGGAGCCGGCAGTGCGGCGCGGCACCCCACGCAACCCCTAGCCGGCCGGGCCCGATACCCCGCCTACGCGGGCGCCGCCTTGGCGGCGAGGGCGTCGGCGATGAAGGTCAGTTCGCCGTCGAACTCGGCGGGGAGGTCGTCGTCGGAGTGGCGGGCCGTCGCGTGGCGGTGGCTGACCGCGCGGGCCAGGAGGCCGGACGCGCGGTCGACGTCGGCGCTCGGGAGGCCGCCGGCGGTCGCCGCGACGATCACCGAGCGGACCTGGCGGACGAGCACCTGGAAGCGCTCGTGGAGGGCGTCGCGGACGACGTGGTGGGTGTCGGCCTCGCGCCACAGGAGGTGCGAGAGGCCGAGTGACCGGCTGAAGCGGTGGTCGAGCTCGCGGACCAGCCGCCGGAGGCTGCCCGCGAGGTCGCCGGGGACGACGACCACGGCCGGCTCGATGCGCTCGTCGGGCAGCCGCTCGACGAGCGCGGTGAGCAAGTCAGGCTTGTGCCGGAAGTAGTAGTGCACCAGCCCCTTCGGCACCCCGGCCCGCTCCGCGATGCGGGAGGTCGGGGTGGCGTCGAAGCCGGACTCGGCGAAGAGTGCCTCGGCGGCGCAGAGAATGCGCTCCTTCGCCGAATCCTCGGTCATTCCGGTGCCTCCTGGGTCCTTCGGTCCGTCAGTGCTGCCCTGCCGTGCGGTGCGCGGCCGTCGCGACCGGCATCGCCGCCGCGCCCGCGATGACCGTCAGGACCCCGGCGATCCAGGACGTCCAGGACGCGCCGTTGAACTCGGTGTACCCCATCACCCACGGGGCGATGAAGAGCAGCACGCCGAGCGCGATCTGGATGCCTTCCCCGTAGACCATGCCCGGCATGGCCAGCGAGACCAGGCCGTCGAGTGCGACCAACGCGCCCAGGACGACCATCGTCCACATCGCGGTCGAGTCCGTGCTCAGCCAAAGGGGTGAAAGAGCGGCGACCAGGCCGATGACGACCTCGGCCCAGTCGTGCGGCCGGGTCCAGGCGCGCGTAGAGACTTCACTCATTCGTGCTCACCTCCGTCGGTGAAACTGCTGGTGGGGATATTTTCCCACCGCCGATGATCCGCTTGACTGGCCAGCCGGTCAAGACTGGTCGGTCACAGTTGGGCGTGAAATCGTGCCGTCCGTCTCGTACAGTTGTGTCCGCGAGTTACCGGCGAGTAATTTCTGCCGCCAACGCCGTTGACCCCCATCTCCGCGGAGGAACCGATGACGCAGCTCGGCGAGATCCAGCAGGCCATCCTGACCGGCGAGTCCGCCTCGGTCGGCTCCCTGCCCGTGCCCGAGAGCTACCGCGGGGTGACCGTGCGAGCGGACGAGGTCGACATGTTCGAGGGTCTCGACAGCCGGGACAAGGACCCGCGCAAGTCACTGCACGTGGACGAGGTGCCGGTCCCCGAGCTGGGGCCGGGTGAGGCGCTGGTCGCCGTGATGGCGAGCGCGATCAACTACAACACCGTGTGGACGTCGATCTTCGAGCCGATCTCCACGTTCAAGTTCCTCAAGAAGTACGGGAAGCTCTCGCCGCTGGCCAAGCGGCACGACCTGCCCTACCACGTCGTCGGCTCGGACCTGTCCGGCGTGGTGCTGCGGACCGGCGTCGGTGTGCACAACTGGAAGCCCGGCGACGAGGTGGTCGCGCACTGCCTGAACGTCGAGCTGGAGAGCCCGGACGGGCACAACGACACGATGCTCGACACCGAGCAGCGGATCTGGGGCTTCGAGACGAACTTCGGCGGCCTCGCCGAGATCGCGCTGGTCAAGGCGAACCAGCTGATGCCGAAGCCGGACCACCTGACCTGGGAGGAGGCCGCCTCCCCCGGGCTGGTCAACTCCACCGCCTACCGGCAGCTCGTCTCGCGCAACGGCGCGGACATGAAGCAGGGTGACGTCGTGCTGATCTGGGGCGCCTCGGGCGGCCTCGGCTCCTACGCGACGCAGTACGCGCTGAACGGCGGCGCGATCCCGGTGTGCGTCGTCTCGAGCCCGGAAAAGGCCGCGATCTGCCGGAAGCTCGGCGCCGAGCTGATCATCGACCGCAGCGCCGAGGCGTACCAGTTCTGGAAGAGCGACACCGAACAGGACCCGAAGGAGTGGCAGCGCTTCGGCGCGAAGATCCGGGAGCTGACCGGCGGCGACGACCCGGACATCGTGTTCGAGCACCCGGGCCGGGAGACCTTCGGCGCCTCGGTCTACGCCGCGCGGAAGGGCGGGACGATCGTCACCTGCGCGTCGACCTCCGGGTACCTGCACCAGTACGACAACCGCTACCTGTGGATGAACCTGAAGCGGATCATCGGCTCCCACTTCGCGAACTACCGCGAGTCGTGGGAGGCGAACCGGCTGATCGCGAAGGGCCTGATCCACCCGACGCTGTCGAAGACGTACTCGCTCGAAGAGACCGGGCAGGCCGCCCTCGACGTGCACCGCAACGCCCACCAGGGCAAGGTCGGCGTGCTCGCGCTCGCGCCCGAAGAGGGGCTCGGCGTCCGGGACGCGGAGAAGCGCGCGAAGCACATCGAGGCGATCAACGCCTTCCGCGGCGCCTGAGCGAGCGCCGCGCCGGAACACACGTCCGAGCACCGCGCGCGGGCGGAAGAACGTGATCAAGACGACGCCGGGGGCGGCTCGCGCTCCCGGCGTCGGAATCCACCGGGATGGCCTCGGATCCGGCCGGATCCCTTCGCCGCATCACACGGCGCGTTCGGCGCACCGTACGGGTGCTCACCCTTCCGTGACCCGGCTGCGACTACGGTAGGCCCATGAGCCTTGGCGATGAACGGGAGCTTGTGCCGCTGGGAGCCGGCTTCGACGTGGCGAAGCGGGGATACAGCCGAGCACAGGTCGACGAGCACCTCGAACGGCTGGACGCCGACCTGAAGATGCTCACCGCGGATCGGGACGCCGCCATCGCGCAGTCCGGGGACCTCGCCCGGCAGCTGGAGATCGCGCGCGGGGAGATCGCGGACCTGCGCGGGCAGGTCGACCGGCTGGCCCAGCCGCCGACGAGCGTCGAAGGCCTGTCCGAGCGGCTGCAGCGGATGCTGCGGCTCGCACAGGACGAATCCGCCGACACGCGCGCCCGCGCCGAAGCCGAGGCCGGGCACATCCGGGCCAAGGCCGAGACGGACGCGAGCGCCATGCGGGCCCGCTACGAGCAGCTGCTCACCGAGCTCGACCTGCGCCGCAAGGAGATGGAGGCGGAGCACCGCAAGGTGCTCGAGGACGCCCGCGCGCAGGCCAAGGAGATCACCGACAAGGCCGAGGCCGAGCGGACGAAGCTCGACACCGAGTCGTCGGAGCGCCGGACGAAGGTCGAAGAGGACTTCGAGATCGCGATGGCTTCGCGCCGCACCGAGGCGATGCGGGTGCTGGCCGAGCAGGAGGCCGCGAGCAAGGCGGAGGCCGCGCGCCGCGTCCAGGAGGCGACGCAGGACGCCGCTGACATCCGCGCGAAGATCCTCGAAGAGGAGACGACCGCGAAGGCCGAGATCGAACGCCGTCAGCGCGAGTCGGTGGCCGACGCGAACAAGCGACGCCAGGACTCGATCACCGAGGCGAACGCCCGGCTCGCGGAGGCCGCCGACGAGGCGCGCCGCCGCGTGACGACGGCGACCGAGGAGTCGAACCGGCGGATTACCCAGGCGAACGAGCGCGTCGACTCGCTGCGCAAGGTGCGCGGCGGCCTGGCCGAGCAGGTCCGCGCGGCGCGGGCCGTGCTGGCCGAGGCGCACACCGTCCTGGGCGACGACGTCAAGGTGCCCGCGGACGTCACGGCCGACCTCAAGGCCGAGGACCTGAAGCCGGCCGACACCGGCAAGACCAAGCCGGTGGGCGACGTCGAGGAGACGATCCGGATCAAGGCGTCCGACGTCCCCAAGCCGCACCCGGGGCCCAAACCGGCCCCCAAGCCGGCGCCGAAGCCCACTCCGCGGCCGAGCGGAGCGCAGAAAGCGACTGGCGAGTAACCTTCCACCCGACACGGGCGCGGACGAGCCTGCGCGGTCGGCACCGACCGGCTATCGTCCCTGCTCACGCGGGATCACCTGGAGGTTTTGCGCATGGGTGCGGCATATCGGACCGTGGTGGTGGGCACGGACGGCTCGGAGTCCTCGTTCGCGGCGGTGGACCGCGCGGCGGCGGTGGCCGGCGACGCGGGCGCGACGCTCGTCATCGCGTGCGCCTTCTACCCGGCCAGCAAGTCCGACGTCGACAAGGCCCAGGACGTCCTGGGTGACGAGGCCTACCAGGTCGTCGGCTCGGCCCCGGCCGAGGACACGCTGCAGTCCGCGCGGGACCGGGCGGTGCGGGCGGGCGCGGAGAAGATCGACACCGTCGCGGTGAAGGGCGACCCCGTCGACTCGCTGCGCAAGGTGGTGCTCGAGCGCGAGGCGGACCTGCTGGTCGTCGGCAACCGCGGGCTGAACACGATCGCCGGCCGGATCCTCGGCTCGGTGCCCTCGGAGGTCGCCCGGAAGTCCGGCGTGGACGTGCTGATCGTCCACACGACCTGAGCCGTGCCTGATTCGAGCGAGGAACTTCAGCAGCGGCTCGAGCGCATCCTGCTGGGCGGCCGCCGGAAGTACACCCGGCTCGAAGTGGCCGAACGAGCCGGCGTGCCCGAAGAACGGTCGCGCCGGCTCTGGCGTGCGCTGGGGTTCGCGACGGTCGCCGACGACGAGGTGGTCTTCACCGACGCCGACGTCGAGGCGATGCGGACGGCCGACCAGCTGGTCCAGTCCGGGCTGATCGACCCGAGCATCGAGGTATCGGTGACCCGCGCGCTCGGCCAGCACCTGTCGCGGCTGGCCGAGTGGCAGGTCGAGATGCTGTGGGCGCTGATCCGCGAGCAGCCGGAGCTCGGCCGCGGTGAACGCCAGGTGGCGCGGCTCGTCGACCGGCTGCTGCCGGAGCTCGAGCGGGTGCAGAACTTCGTCTGGCGACGGCACCTGGCCGCCTACGCCGGACGCGCGTTCGCCGCGCCGGACGAGAACCTCGAGACGCGCACCGAGGTCGTCGGGTTCGTGGACATGGTCGGCTACACCCGCCTGACGCGCCAGATCGACGAGGACGAGCTGAGCCGCGTGCTCGACGCCTTCGAGCTGCTGGCGACCGAGGTCATCGCCGAGCACCGCGGCCGGGTCGTGAAGATGATCGGGGACGAGGTCCTGTTCGTCGCCGACTCGGCGACCGACGCGGCCGAGATCGCGCTGGCCCTGACCGAGCGCACGACGGCGGACGAAAGCCTGCCGTCGGTCCGCGCCGGCATGGCGTCGGGCCGCATCCTCAACCGCTTCGGCGACGTCTACGGCTCGGTGGTCAACCTGGCCGCCCGCCTGACGTCGGTGGCCCGCCCGGGCACCATCCTGGTCGACCGGGAGCTCGCCGCGGAGCTGGCCGGCGAGAAGGCCTACGAACTGCGCGTCCGCCGTCCGGTCACGGTCCGCGGGTACAACCGCCTTCGCCCGGCGGCCCTGCGCCGCGCCGCCGAAACGCCGACGGGCGCCTTCGCCTCGTCCCAGCAGCTGGCGGCCGAGATGCTGGGCCTCTCCGAACCCGCGTCCGCGCCGGTCGAGGACGACGGCGTGCTCGCGGACGAAGACGCCGTGACGGCCCGGCCGCGCCGGCGTCGCCGCCGCATCCGCTGACCCGCCGTCGATCACCGAGCGCACGAAACGAGACGACCTCCGGGAGCTTCGCACGCGACCGTGGTGGAGCGGTCCCTGCCCGCGGTGGGCAAACCGCACGACCCCCGGGAGTGGATCTCATGAGCAACCCGCACCGGTTGACCGCGGGCTCCGTCGTCGTCCGCCGGTACTTCCGCGGACCCCACCTCAACATGGCCCAGGCCGCCAGAGTGGTGCAGCGGTCGGCCGAAGGCCTCCTGCTCTGGGTGCCGGTCGGCGCGGGCTTCGCGACCCGCTACCACGCCGACGGCACGGCCATGCGCGAAGAGCCGATCGAGGTCGTCGGGCGGGCGCGGCTCGCCGTGAGCGAGTGGCGCGAGCGCGACGTCCTGATGCTGGTGCGGCCGGGCCGGCCGCACTCGGTGTGGTGGTTCTTCGACCGCGGCCGGTTCGACGGCTGGTACGTCAACCTCGAGCAGCCGGCGACGCACTGGAACGACGGGACCACCGCCGGCCTCGACACGATCGACCACAGCCTCGACGTCGTCGTCGCGCCCGACCGCACGAGCGAGTGGAAGGACGAGGACGAGTTCGCCTGGGCGACCGGCCAGCCGGGCTACTGGTCGGCCGAGTTCGGCCGCACGGTGCTCGCGGAGGGGCGGCGCATGCGGCGCGCGGCCGCCGCCGGGCAGTTCCCGTTCGACGGCACGTGGTGCGACATCCGGGTGGACGGACCGCCCCCGCCGCGGCTGGAAGGCGACGCGTGGTGCGAGCGGCCGGCGGCGTGGGAGCTGCGCGAGGCGGCGTGAACCGGACGCCCGGCCGCAAACGGGAAGACGCCCGCCGGCGGGCCCGCGCGGCACTGTGGCAAGGCAAGACCGCGCCAACGAACCGCTTCCCGCCGGAGGGGTGCTGCACCGAGCGTCCGGCAAGGCACGTCAGCCCAGCTTCGTGCCACTCCCAGGCCGAGGGGGTTCCTTGCCATGCATGTCGCCGCCGCAGTCCACCCCGCACTCGGTCACGGGAGCGCGAAGGCGGGTTGCCAACCCGGCCGAAAGCAGGCCGGCCAGGTGGGAGGACGTAGATGAGCGACCGCAAGGACAAGCTGCTCGACGACGTGGCGAAGTACCACACGGATGTGAGCCGGGCGCAGCCGTTCGTGCCCGGCCACACCGAGATCTGGCCCGCGGGGGCCGTGCTGGACGCGGCGGACCGCACGGCTCTGGTCGAGGCGGCGCTGGACATGCGGATCGCGCACGGGGTCTCGTCGTTCGAGTTCGAGGCCACCTTCGCCCGCCGGATCGGGACGCGCAAGGCGCTGCTGACCAACTCCGGGTCGTCGGCGAACCTGCTCGGCATGACCGCGCTGACCTCGCCGCTGCTGGGCAAGCGCCGGCTGCGGCCCGGCGACGAGGTCGTCACGGTCGCCGCGGGCTTCCCGACGACGGTGAACCCGGTGGTGCAGAACGGGATGGTCCCGGTCTTCGTCGACGTCGACCTGGGCACCTACAACACCTCCGTCGAGCGGGTCGCCGCCGCGATCGGCCCGAAGACCCGCGCCATCGCGCTCGCGCACACCTTGGGCAACCCCTTCGCCGTCAAGGAGATGGCGGAGCTGGCCAAGGAGCACGGGCTGTTCTTCCTGGAGGACAACTGCGACGCCGTCGGCTCCCTCTACGGGGACCGGATGACCGGGACCTTCGGCGACGTCGCCACCACCAGCTTCTACCCGGCCCACCACATCACCATGGGCGAGGGCGGGTGCGTGCTGACGTCGCGGGTGCTGCTGGCGAAGATCGTGGAGTCGCTGCGGGACTGGGGCCGGGACTGCTGGTGCGCGCCCGGCGCGAGCAACACCTGCTGCCAGCGGTTCGACCAGCAGAAAGGCCGGCTGCCCGCCGGATATGACCACAAATACGTGTATTCGCACGTCGGGTTCAATTTGAAGTCGACCGATATCCAGGCCGCGCTGGGATTGTCGCAGCTGGAAAAGCTGGATTGGTTCACCGCCGCGCGCCGGGCGAACTGGGCGCGGTTGCGCGCGGGGCTGGAGGGCACGCCGTACCTGCTGCTGCCGGAGGCGACGCCGGGCAGCACGCCGTCGTGGTTCGGGTTCGTGCTGACGCTGACCGAGGACGCGCCGTTCAGCCGGCGGGAGCTCATCCGGTTCCTGGAGGACCGCAAGATCGGCACCCGGCACCTGTTCGCCGGGAACCTGACCCGGCACCCCGCGTACCAGGACGTGAACTACCGCGTCGTGGGCGACCTGACCAACAGCGACGTCATCACCGAGCGGTCGTTCTGGGTGGGCGTTTATCCGGGGCTGACCGAGGAGATGATCGATTACATCGCCGCCTCGGTCCGCGAGTTCGCCGAAACCGGCGGCCGGGCGGGAGCGTCCCCCGGAACGGTCTGAAACCGGTGCCGCGCGGCCCGCGATAATCACGCCCGAAGACGTGGATTTTGCACTTCCGGGGCGGGCCCGCGGCTCGGTACCTTCGGGACTTGGAATGTCCGGAAACGCGGAGAAGAACACCTTCGGGAACGACTGGCGTGAGCCTGACCGACAAGTGCCTGAGGAGTTCCGCATGCGTGCAACGCTCTTCATCCCGCCCGAGTCGGCCCGCTCGTCTTCGCGGGCCCGGGCGTTGCAGACGGCTGGACACGAGACGGGCGCCGCCCCGCACCCGGCGGAAGCCGGGCTCATCCGCACCTGGCGGCCCGGTCTCGTCCGGTGGGTTCCGCACCTGCGCCGGGACGTGCTCCCGACGCCCGGCCCGGCCGAACCCCGGCCCGGCAGGCGAACCTGCGGACACCAGCGCCGATAAAAACTCGCGTTATCCCCCCTGGATGGAGATGGAGATCATGACGACGGAGCTCACGGGCAAACCAGCCCCCGCACCCGGGCGGGCGGGAGCGCGCCAGTGGCTGGCCCTCGCGGTGCTGAGCCTGCCGACGATGCTGGTGTTCCTGGATCTCACGGTGATGTTCCTGGCGATGCCGCACATCACCGTGGACCTCGGCGCCAGCGCCCTGCAGAGCCTGTGGATGGTGGACATCTACAGCTTCCTGATCGCGGGCTCCCTGGTCACCATGGGCCGCCTCGGCGACCGGATCGGCCGGCGCAAGCTGCTGCTGATCGGCGCGACCGCGTTCGGCCTGCTGTCGATCGTGGCGGCCTTCTCGACCAGCCCGGCGATGCTGATCGCCGCGCGGGCCGGTCTCGGGATCGCGGGCGCCACGTTCATGCCGTGCATCCTGGCCCTGATCTCCACGCTGTTCCCGGATCCCAAGCAGATGGCCAAGGCGATGGCGATCTGGACGACCGCCGGGGCCGGCGGCATGGCGCTCGGCCCGTCGGTCGGCGGCCTGCTGCTGAACTCGTTCTGGTGGGGCTCGGTGTTCCTGCTTTCGGTGCCGCTCATGGCGCTGCTGGTGTTCGCCGGCCCGGCGCTGCTGCCGGAGTCGAAGGACGAGAACGCCGCCAACCTGGACCTCGCCAGCGTCGCG
Source organism: Amycolatopsis sp. NPDC104819 (assembly GCF_055583145.1). NCBI lineage: Bacteria > Bacillati > Actinomycetota > Actinomycetes > Pseudonocardiales > Pseudonocardiaceae > Amycolatopsis > Amycolatopsis sp. NPDC104819. Next base: position 52,739 of record NZ_JBVJON010000007.1, read on the forward strand.
CTCTCCCTGGTCTCGATCCTCGCGATCATCTTCGGGCTGAAGGAGATCGCCCGCAACGGGTGGGACATCGTCCCGGCCGTGATCGCCGTGGCCGGCGTGGTGCTCGGCGTGTTGTTCGTGCGGCGGCAGAAGCGGCTGCGCGACCCGCTGCTCGACGTCGCCCTGTTCAAGATCCCCCAGGTGGGCGGCGCGCTGACGCTGTTCCTCGTGACGGGCATCGTGATGGCGGGCACCGGGCTGCTGACCGCCCAGTTCTTCCAGCTGGTGCTGGGCCTTTCCCCGCTCGAAGCCGCGTTGTGGCTGATCCTGCCGTCGATCCTCGCGATCGTCGGGGTGCAGCTGTCGATGCCGCTGGCCTCCAAGGTGCGCCCCAGCGTGGTGCTCACCGGCGGCCTGGTGATCAGCGCCGTGGGGATGCTCCTCATCGCGCTGGCGCCCTCCGGCGGCGGGCTGTTCCTGCTGGTCTTCGGCATCTGCGTGGTCTACTTCGGGGTCGGCGCGGTCCCGGCGCTGTGCAACCAGCTGACGATGGCGGCGGCGCCGCCCGAGCGCCAGGGTTCGGCGGGCGCGATCTCCACGACCGCCGGTGAGCTCGGCAATGCGCTGGGCATCGCCTCGCTCGGCAGCATCGCGACGATCCTGTACACGGCGTGGGTCACCGTGCCGGACGGCGTTCCGGCCGACTCGGCAGCCGTGGCGAAGGAAGACCTGCCCGGTGCGGTGGCCGCCGCCGGCAAGCTGCCGGGCGCGATCGGCGACCAGCTGCTGAAGGCGGCGCAGGGGACGTTCGGCAACGCCCTCACCGCGGTCGCCATCGGGGCCGGGGTCGTGCTGGTCCTGCTGTCCGCCGTCGTCTTCGCGACGGTGCGCCACGTCAAGCCGATCGGGTCCGAGGAGCAGGCCGCGGCTCCCGAGGACGAGACCGAACTGCCGGTCGAGCACAACTGAGCACCGATGCCGGAAACGCCCGTGACGCCACTGTTGTGGGGTCACGGGCGTTTTCCGGCCGCACCCCTGGAGGATTTCGATGAGCGAGCTGCCCGACGACGCGCTCTACCGCCACCTGCGCAAGACGATCGCCGCGATGGTGACCTCGGCCGGGGACGCCGGCGGCCGCGTTGTGCCCGGCTGTCCGGAGTGGACGGTGCGCGACCTGCTGGCCCACCTGGTGACCATCGCCGCGGGTGTCACGCGCCGGTTCGGCGGGACGCCCGACGCCGAAGCCGAAGCGGCCGCCGAGAACGGCCCGGTCGACGTCGTGCTCGACTCGTGGGCGGTCATCGCCGCGGAGCTCGAACCGCTCGTCGCCGAGCGCGGCAGCCGGCTGCTCGTCATGGACACGCTGAGCCACGAGCTCGACCTGCACCGCGTCTTCGGCACCGCGCCCGAGCCCGGGCACCCCGCGCTGCCGGGCACGCTCGACCTCGTCGTCGGCATGCTGGGTGACACCTTGGGCAAGCGCGGCGCGCCGGCGCTCGAGGTCCGGGCCACGGACCGGCAGTGGCAGCTCGGGGAGGGCGTGCCCACCGCGGTGGTGGCCGGCGCGGACTACGACGTCCTGCGCTCGTTCACCGGCCGCCGCACGCCGGAGCAGATCCGGGCCCTCCAGTGGAGTACCGACCCGGAGCCGTGGCTGCCCGCGTTCACCTGGGCCGCCTTCACCCCGCCGGCCACGCCAGCCGAGCCCCTGGCCGCGGAGCTCGGCTGGCGGTAGCGGCTCAGGCGTCGAAGTCGACGGTGACGCTCTCCGAGACCGGGTAGGACTGGCAGGTGAGCACAAAGCCCGCGTCCACTTCGGCCTGTTCGAGGGCGAAGTTGCGGCGCAGGTCGACCTTGCCGTCGGTCACCTTGGCCCGGCAGGTGCCGCAGACACCGCCCTTGCACGCGAACGGCAGGTCCGGGCGGAAGCGCTGCGCGCCGTCCAGCACCGACGACGAGCGCGGCAGGCTCATCGTGCTGGACCGGCCGTCCAGCACCACGCGGACCTCGGACGACTCCCCCGCGACCGCCGGGTCGTCGTGGACGACCGGCTCCGGCGGGGTGTCCACGTAGAACAGCTCCTGGTGGATCCGCGACGCCGGGACGTCCAGCGAGCCCAGCAGCTCCTGCGCCCCGGTCACCATCTCGAACGGGCCGCACAGCCACCAGTGGTCCACAGTGGACACCGGTACCAGGGTGTCGAAGAGCGTCCGCAGCTTGGGCACGTCCAGGCGGCCGGTGAACAGCTCGGCCTCGCGAGGCTCCCGCGACAGGACGTGCACCAGCTCGAGCCGCGACGGCGCGCGGTCCTTGAGGTCCGCCAGCTCGTCGGCGAACATCACGGTGTCCGTGCGGCGGTTGCCGTAGAGCACCGTCACCGTCGCGTCGGGGGTGTCCAGCAGCGACGACACGATCGACAGCACCGGCGTGATGCCCGAGCCGGCCGCGATCAGCACGTGGTGGCCGCCCGCGCTGAGGTCCGGGGTGAACGAGCCGGTCGGCGGCGCGACCTCGATGGTGTCGCCCGCGCGGACGTCGTTCAGCAGCCACGACGAGAACAGCCCGCCCGGCACCAGCCGCACGCCCACCCGCGGCGCCGACCCGGCCGCCGCGCAGATCGAGTACGACCGGCGCTCGTCCCGGCCGTCGACCTCACGGCGCAGCGTCAGCGACTGGCCCGGCTTGAACGCGAAGTCCTCGGCCAGCTCGGCCGGGACGTCGAACGTCACCGCGACGGCGTCGTCGCAGAGCTGCTCGATGCCGGCGACCTTCAGCGGGTGGAACCGCCGGGAAATCGTGCTGGTCACCCTAGATCTCCTTGACGTGCTCGAACGGCTCCTGGCACGACCGGCAGCGCCGCAGCGCCTTGCACGCGGTCGCGCCGAACCGGGACTGCTCTTCGGTGTCCGCCGACCCGCACAGCGGGCAGCGCACGGCCGCCACCGGCGCCGACAGCGTCAGCGGGATCGGCCCGGACCGCCGCGGCGCCGCGCCCGGCGGGGCGATGCCCGCTTCGGCCAGCTTCCGGCGCCCGTCCGGGGAGATCCAGTCGGACGACCACGACGGCGACAGCACGGTCCGGACCTCGACGTCGGCGTAGCCCGCGGTGACGAGCGCGTGCTCGAGGTCGTCGCGCATGGTGTCCATCGCCGGGCAGCCGGTGTAGGTCGGGGTGATCGCGACGACCACCCGGCCGTCCTCTTCGGACACCGACCTCAGCACGCCCAGATCGGCGAGCGTCAGCATCGGCAGCTCCGGGTCGGTGACCGTCGCGGCGGCGGCGGCGGCGGTCACCACTTCGCGTCCGGCATGGCCCGGGCGACGCTCTGCAGCTCCGCCAGCAGGAACCCCAGCTGCTCGGTGTGGACGCCGTCGCGGCCGGTCCGGCCGGACACGCCCGCCAGCTCCCCCGACGCCGGCTGGGTCAGCGTCGCCGCCGCGAGGGCCTGGTCCAGCACCACGCCGAACTCGGGCCGCAGGGTCGCCGCGTCCACCAGCTCGACCGGGTGCGTGCGGAACAGCTCCCCCACGTACGGCCAGACGGCGTCGAGGCCCTCCTGCATGCGCTCGTGCGACAACGGCGTGCCGTCGCCGAGGCGGACCAGCCACTGCGCCGCGTAGTCGCGGTGGTAGGTCAGCTCCTTGACGCCCTTGTCCGCGATCGCGGCCAGCACCGGGTCCACACTGGACACCAGCCGCTGGAACAGCGCCAGCCGCCAGGTCGAGAACACGAACAGCCGTGCGATCAGGTGCCCGAAGTGCCCGCCGCCCAGCTCCGCGAGCCGGACGTTGCGGAACTCGTTCTCCACGCGGTCGAAGGCGAACGAGTCTTCCGAACGCGCGGAGCCGTCGGCCTTGCCGGCGCGCGCCAGCAGCAGCCGCGCCTGGCCGAGCAGGTCGAGGCCGATGTTCGCGATCGCGACCTCGTCCTCCAGCTCGGGTGCGTTGGTGCACCACTCCTGCAGCCGGTGGGAGAAGATCAGCGCGTCGTCGCCCAGCATCAGGCAGTACGCCGCGAGCTGCGCACCGTCCACACCGGACGGCACCGAGGTGTCCACTCCGGACAGCGGGTCCTCGAAGCCGGTGCCGAACGCCCAGCGGGCGTCGTTCTCCTCGGTCAGCGACTCGTAGACGTTGTCGAAACTCATATGTGCGGCACCTCCTCGGGGATGTCGTAGAACGTCGGGTGCCGGTAGACCTTGTCGCCGCTCGGCGCGAAGAACGGGTCCTTCTCGTCCGGCGACGACGCCGTGATGTCCGAGGCCCGCACGACCCAGATCGACACGCCTTCGTTGCGCCGCGTGTACAGGTCACGCGCGTGGTGCAACGCCATCTCGTCGTCGGCCGCGTGCAGCGAGCCGACGTGCACGTGGTTTAGGCCGCGCTTGCCGCGGACGAAGACCTCGTACAGCGGCCAGTCGTGCTTCATCGCGAACCCTTCTTTTCAGCGTGCGCCACCGCGGCTTCGCGGACCCACGCGCCGTCGTCGTGCGCGCGGCGCCGGTGCGCGATCCGCGACGCGTTGCACGGGCCGTTGCCCTTCAACACGTTCTTGAACTCGTCCCAGTCGACCGCGCCGAAGTCGTAGTGCTCCCGCTCGGCGTTCCACTTCAAATGAGGATCCGGGAACGTGACTCCCAGCGCGTCGGCCTGCGGCACCGACATGTCGACGAAGCGCTGCCGCAGCTCGTCGTTGGTGTGACGCTTGACCTTCCACGCCATCGACTGCGCGGTGTTCGGCGAATCGGCGTCCGGCGGGCCGAACATCATCAGCGACGGCCACCACCAGCGGTTCACGGCCTCCTGGACCATGTCCCGCTGCTGCCGGGTGCCCTTCATCATCGTCATCAGCAGCTCGTAACCCTGCCGCTGGTGGAAGGACTCCTCCTTGCAGATCCGGATCATCGCCCGCGCATACGGCCCGTACGACGACCGGCACAGCGGCACCTGGTTGCAGATGGCCGCGCCGTCGACCAGCCAGCCGATCACGCCGACGTCGGCGAAGGTCAGCGTCGGATAGTTGAAGATCGACGAGTACTTCTGCTTGCCGGTGATCAGCTTGTCGGTCAGGTCCGCGCGGTCGGCGCCGAGCGTCGCCGCCGCGGAGTACAGGTAGAGCCCGTGGCCGGCCTCGTCCTGCACCTTGGCGAGCAGGATCGCCTTGCGGCGCAACGACGGCGCGCGCGTGATCCAGTTGCCCTCCGGCTGCATGCCGATGATCTCCGAGTGCGCGTGCTGCGCGATCTGCCGGATCATCGTCTTGCGGTAGCCCTCGGGCACCCAGTCGCGCGGCTCGATGCGCTGGTCACGCTCGATCGTCGCTTCGAAGTGTTCTTCGAGGTTTTCGGCGACAGCGGTCACGGCTGCTCCTTCGAAACCAGGGTCAGGACGTCGTACTTGGCCACGGACTCGCCGTCGGCGTTGGTGACGTCGGCGTCCCAGCGGACCTCGCCGTACTCCTGGTCGATCCGCGGGGTGATCTGCTTGGCGGTCAGCGTCACGGTCAGCGAGTCGCCGACCTTGACCGGCGTGAGGAACCGGAGGTTCTCCAGGCCGTAGTTGGCCAGGACCGGACCCGGCTCGGGCGAGACGAACAGCCCGGCCGCGAACGAGACGACCAGGTAGCCGTGCGCGACGATCCCGCCGAACAGCGGGTTCGCCGCCGCGGCGTCGGGGTCGGTGTGGGCGTAGAAGGTGTCGCCGGTGAACTCGGCGAAGTGGTCGACGTCGGATTGGCTGACCGTGCGCGGCCCGGCGACGACGGAGTCGCCGATCTTCAGCTCGGCCAGGGACTTCCGGAACGGGTGGACGTCACCCTCGGTGCGGGGTGCGCCGGTGACCCAGCGGCCGGTGACCGTGGAGAGCACCGCCGGCGAGCCCTGCACGGCCGTGCGCTGCATGTGGTGCAGCACACCGCGAACACCGCCCATCTCCTCGCCTCCACCCGCGCGACCCGGGCCGCCGTGGACCAGCTGCGGCATCGGCGAACCGTGGCCCGTGGACTCCTTCGCGTCGTCGGCGTCCAGGACCAGCAGGCGGCCGTGGTACGGCGCCGCGCCGAGGACGACGTCCCGCACGAACTCCTTGTCGGCGCTGACGATCGAGCCCGCCAGGCTGCCGCCCCCACGCGCGGCCAGCTCGACGACCTGCTCGGCCGAGGTGTAGGGCAGCAGCGTGGAGACCGGGCCGAACGCCTCGACCTCGTGCGACTCCGAGCGCTCCGGGTCCGCCTTCAGCAGGACCGGCGAGATGAAGGCGCCACGCTCGGCGTCGCCGTCCACGACGTCGACCTTCTCAGGGTCGCCGAACACGACGCTGCCGGCGTCGAGCAGGGCCTTGAGCGAGCGGCGGACCTCTTCGCGCTGCTCCAGGCTGGCCAGCGCGCCCATCCGGACGCCCTCGGCGGTCGGGTTGCCGACCGTCACCTTCGCGAGCCGCGCCGAAGCAGCCTCGGCAACGTCGTCGAGCAGGGACGCGGGCACGAACGCGCGGCGGATCGCCGTGCACTTCTGGCCCGCCTTGACCGTCATCTCCGAGGTCAGCTGCTTGACGAACAGGTCGAACTCGGTGGTGCCCTTGACCGCGTCCGGGCCGAGGATCGAGCAGTTCAGCGAGTCGGCCTCGGCATTGAAGCGGACGGCGTTGCGGATGATCGCCGGGTGCGCGCGCAGCTTCTGCGCGGTCGACGCCGAGCCGGTGAACGACACCAGGTCCTGCGCGGTGACGTGGTCGAGCAGGTCGCCGACGCTGCCCGCGACGAACTGCAGCGAGCCCTCCGGCAGGATCCCGGACTCGATGATCAGCTCGACCAGGCGCGCGGTCAGGTACGCCGTCTGGCTCGCGGGCTTGACCAGGCTCGGGACACCGGCCAGGAACGCCGGGGCGAACTTCTCCAGCGGCCCCCAGACCGGGAAGTTGAACGCGTTGATCTGGATCGCGACACCCCGCAGCGGGGTCGCGATGTGCTGCGCGACGAACGTGCCGCCCTTGCTCAGCGGCTCGACGTTGCCGTCGACGTAGACGGTGTCGTTCGGCAGCTCGCGCTTGCCCTTGGAGGCGTAGGAGAACAGGACGCCGATGCCGCCGTCGATGTCGAACTTGGAGTCACCCAGCGTCGCGCCGGTCCGCGCGGAGAGTGCGTACAGCTCCTCGCGGTGCTCGCGCAGGTGCGAGGCCAGCGCCTTCAGCAGGGCCGCACGCTGGTGGAACGTCAGCTCCCGCAGCGCCGGGCCGCCCACGCGACGGCCGTACTCCAGCGCACCCGCGAAGTCGACGCCCGCCGACGAGATCCGGGCGACTTCCTCGCCCGTGGCCGCGTCGTGCAACGGGACGCCGTCGTCCGCCGTGTGCCACTCCCCGGAGACGTAGCTGCGCAGCACTGCCATCAGGTCCCGACCTCCACCGAATTACCTACCGGACGTTCAGTAATTGCCATGGTAGCCGCTGACCCCGGAGATCGGAAGGGGTGGCGCTTGACACGGCCCCTGGGCACTGCCTTTACTGAGCGGCACCGCCAGGTGACCGTCCATTCGGTCAGTCGACACGGAGGGTCCATGACCAACGCCGCGCACACCATGTTCGCCGCCGACGAGGCGTCCCGCGCGCTGGGCATCGAACTGGCCGAAGCCGGCGACGGCCGCGCGGTCGCGACCATGACGATCACCGCGTCGATGGTCAACGGGCACGACATCGCCCACGGCGGTTACGTCTTCCTGCTGGCCGACACCGCGTTCGCCTGCGCCTGCAACACCCACGGCCCGGTGACCGTCGCCGCCGGCGCCGAGATCTCCTTCGTCGCGGCCGGCCGGCTCGGCGACCACCTCGTCGCCACGGCCACCGAGCGCACCCGCTACGGCCGCAACGGCATCTACGACGTCACCGTGCACCGGGAGACCCCCGGCGGGCCCGAGGTCGTCGCCGAATTCCGCGGCCGCAGCCGCGTCCTCTCCGCGAAACGGGACTGACCATGATCGAGGCGAACATCGGCGCGGACGAGCTGGCCGCCCGCCAGCTGGAGCGTCTGCAGTGGACACTCAGACACGCCTACGCGAACGTGCCCGCGTACACGAAGAAGTTCGACGAGGCCGGCGTCCACCCCGACGACTGCAAGGAACTCGCCGACCTGGCGAAGTTCCCGTTCACCACCAAGCAGGACCTGCGCGAGAACTACCCCTTCGGGATGTTCGCCGTGCCGCAGGACCAGGTGCGCCGGATCCACGCCTCGAGCGGGACGACCGGCAAGGCCACCGTCGTCGGCTACACCGAGCGCGACATCGACACCTGGGCGACGGTGATGGCCCGGTCGATCCACGCGGCGGGCGGGCGGCCGGGCCACAAGCTGCACAACGCGTACGGCTACGGCCTGTTCACCGGCGGGCTCGGCGCGCACTACGGCGCGGAGAAGCTCGGCTGCACCGTGATCCCGGCCTCCGGCGGGATGACCGCGCGGCAGGTGCAGCTGATCACCGACTTCCGGCCCGAGATCATCATGGTGACGCCGTCGTACATGCTGACCCTGCTCGACGAGTTCGAGCGCCAGGGCGTGGACCCGAAGGCGAGCTCGCTCAAGGTCGGCATCTTCGGCGCCGAGCCGTGGACCGAGCAGATGCGCTCGGAGATCGAGGAGCGGTTCGCGATCGACGCCGTCGACATCTACGGATTGTCGGAGGTGATGGGCCCGGGTGTCGCGCAGGAGTGCGTCGAGACGAAGGACGGCCTGCACATCTGGGAGGACCACTTCTACCCCGAGGTGATCGACCCGTTCAGCGAAGACGTGCTCGCCGACGGCGACACCGGCGAGCTGGTGTTCACGTCGCTGACCAAGGAGGCGCTGCCGATCATCCGCTACCGCACCCGCGACCTCACGGCGCTCTCGCCGGGGACAGCGCGGCCGGCGTTCCGGCGGATGGCCAAGGTCACCGGCCGCACCGACGACCTGATCATCCTGCGCGGGGTCAACGTCTTCCCGACGCAGATCGAGGAGATCGTGCTGCGGACGGCCGGGCTGAGCCCGCACTTCCAGCTCGTCCGGTCCACGCGCGGGCGGCTCGACCATCTGACCGTGCTCGTCGAAGCGCGTCACGACGCTTCGGCCGCTTCGCGCGACGAGGCCGCCGCCTCGCTGATCTCGGGTGTCAAGGACGGGGTCGGGGTCACCGTGTCGGTGGACGTCGTCGACCCGGACACCCTGGAGCGGTCGATGGGCAAGATGCGCCGGATCGTCGACCAGCGGGACCGGCCGTGACCACGCCGCGGCGCGGGCGCCCCGGCTACGACCTCGAATCACTGCTGCAGGTGGCGGTGAAGCTGTTCAACGAGCGGGGTTACGACGGCACGAGCATGGAGGACCTCTCCCGCAAGCTCGGCATCACGAAGTCCGCGATCTACCACCACGTGCCCAGCAAGGAGGAGCTGCTGCGGCTGTCGGTGGACCGGGCGCTGGACGGGCTGTTCGAGGTCGCCGCGTCGACCGACCGGCTCGACGGCCGGGCGATCGACCGGCTGGAGCACCTGGTGCGCGGCAGCGTCCTGGTGCTGGCCGACCGGCTGCCGTTCGTGACGCTGCTGCTGCGCGTGCGCGGCAACACGAAGGTGGAGCGGGCGGCCCTGGCCCGGCGGCGCGAGTTCGACCTGCTGGTGACGGACCTGGTGAAACAGGCCGAAGCCGAGGGCGACATCCGCCCGGACGTCGACCCCGCGGTGACGGCGAGGCTGATCTTCGGCATGGTGAACTCGCTGGTCGAGTGGTACAAACCCCGGCGCGGTTCGGCGGCGACGGAGGTGGCGGACGCCGTCTGCAAGGTGGCGTTCGAGGGCCTGCGCACGACGTCCTGAACCGGTTCCGGTGAACGAAGGGGGTTACTTCCTCTTCGAGGATCTCGCCGATGTGAACAGCGACCACGCGCTGCTGCTTGTCGATGACCAGTGAGATCGGAACCGCCGCCAACGGAATTCCCCGCAGTCGCAGAGCGATCCGGCCGGACGGATCGTAGCCGGACTCGTAGTCCACCTGGAAGTTCCTGACAAAATCGGCGGCATAGTCCCGACTTGAGCGTGTGCGTTTCCGACCGGCAGGGCCCACACCACGCTCGGTCCGGACAGATCGCCGGCCGACTTCCGCTGGTCTCCCGGGCGGAGATCCGGCGAACCGGCGGCCGTCGCTGGCATCATGCAGGCCATGAGCCACCGCGCGCGCCGGATGTTCGAGCTGCTCGAGCCGATCTGCCTGGTCACCTTCACCGCCGGCGAGTGCAACGACGAGCTGGCCGCGCTCGGGCACCGCACCTACTGGGACGGCTACTTCGCGAGCCGCGCCGCGCCGCTGGGGCGGGTGCCGGCGCAGGTCGTGCACGCGGCCTTCTACAACTTCGCCGAGGGAGAGGCCGCGCGGCACATCCCGAGCGCGTGGGAGACCATCCCGCCCGAGGCGTCCGTCGCCGCGCGGCAGCGGGGCAGCGCGGCCTCCCTGCGGCGCATCCTGGGTGACGGGCTCGCCGGCTCCCCCGGCCTGGTCCGCGCCGCCGACCTGACGACCAAGGCCGCGTGGAGCGCGCCCACCGCCGGCCGGGTGATGTACGCCGGGCTGCGCACCCTCCCGGTGCCCGAGGAACCCGTCGCGCGGCTGTGGTTTTCCGCGACCATGCTGCGTGAGCACCGCGGTGACGGCCACATCGCCGCACTTGTCGGCGCCGGCGTCGGCGGCACGGAGTCCCACGTGCTTTCGGCGCTGGAGATGGGCATCCACCCGCCGGAGTCGTTCGGGCGGATCCACCACCTGCCGAAGGAACGGCTCGCCGCCGTCATGGCCGGCCTGCGCGAGCGCGGGCTCGTCGACGCCGACGGCCACTTCACCGACGCCGGCCGCGAGCTGAAGCAGCGCATCGAAGACGTCACCGACGAGCTCGCCGAGCCGCCGTACGAGGCCCTCTCCCCCACCGAGCACGACGAGCTGGTCGCCGTGCTCGAGCCGCTCACCGCGAAACTGGTGGCCGCCGGACCGCAGTGACGCGGCCGGTCAGTCCTCCGCGGTCTGGGGCGGGCGCCCCGCTTGCCAGAGAAGGGCTTCGCGCAGCTGCTCGATGAGCTGTTCGTCGTCCGCTTCGGACGGGTCGACCCCCAGCGGGATCCAGCGCTCGGACACTTTCGACCCCTGGTCGTACCCGGTGATCACGATGCCGGAGTAGGAGAGGGACTCTTCGTCGGCGCAGTCGCCGTCGGGCAGGGGCTCGTCGGCTTCGAAGCCCTCGTCGAAGCTGACGTGACGATGCTGCAGGCGGACGCTGACCCAGCGCCCGGCCGGCCGGATCGGCGCGCCTTCTTCGTTCATCTGCTCCTACCCCCGGTCACGGTCCCCTGCCGTCTCGTCGCATCCGGACGCCGGGAAGTTACCGGCGAGTTGTTCCGGTTGCGTAACGGCAAAGGTTGACGCGAAACTTCGGTTGCCCGCCAACGGAGTCACTCTCTTGACGAGAAGTCAACTGCATGTTGACAGCGTGCCGGTCCGCCGCGAGGCTGGGCGGATGACCAGTGGGACCCGGCCCCGGCGCCGCCGGCTCGAACCGGCCGAGCGGCGTGCGGAGATCCTCGCCGCCGCGCGGCGGCTGTTCGGCGCGGGCAGCTACGCGTCGGTGTCCACTTCGGACATCGCCGAGGCTGCCGGGGTGGCGCGCCCGCTGATCAACCACTACTTCGGCGGGAAGCGGGAGCTCTACCTGGAAGTGGTGCGGCAGCTGATGATCGTGCCCGCGCCGGTCACCGAGGCGCTGCCGGAAACCACGATGGAGGAGCGGCTCGCGATCGGCGTCGAGCGGTGGATCGAGGTGGTGGACCGCAACCGCGACGCGTGGCTGACGGTGATCGGGCCCGAGTCGGCGGGCCGCGACCCGGAGATCGAGCGGATCATGCTGGAAGCCGACGAGATCGCCGCCGACCGGGTGCTCGAAGCCGCGCTGATGACCGGCGTGACCGAGGGCCGCGAGGAGCTGCGCGCGATGATCCGGTCGTTCGGCGGGATGCTGCGGGCGGCGTCGCGCGAATGGCTGATCCGCGGCACGCTCGACCGCGCGGCGCTGCGCACCTTTCTCACCGATTCGATCCTCAACCTGCTGAAGCTCACCTACCCGGCGGTGCTTGCCGGGCGGCCCGGAAGCGGCGGGCGAACGCCGCCGGCGTCATCCCGGTCCAGCGCTTGAACGCGTAGATGAAACTGGACGCCTCCGCGTACCCGAGCCGGTACGCGACGTCCTCGACCGACAGCACCCCCGTGTCGAGCAGCTCTTCGGCCAGCGCCAGGCGGACCTCGTCGACCAGCGCGCGGTAGCTGGTGCCGGCCTCGCCCAGACGACGCCGCAGGGTGCGCGTGCTGAGCGTCAGCTGACGGGCGATCTCGTCCATCCCGGCGTCGACGCCGCCGAGGCGGACCAGGCGTTCCCGGACCTGCTGCGAGATGCCGGACCGCTGCCGTTTGCGCGTGACGAGCGCTTCGCACTGCGCGGCGCAGAGGGCGACGGTCTGCTCGTTGGCCTGCGGCAGCGGCCGGTTGAGCAGCGCCGGGTCGAGCGTCGCGCGGCAGGCGTCGGCGCCGAACCGGGGCCGCAGCCCGAACGCCGTCACATAGGAGTCCACTGTGGACGCTTCGTGCCGGAAGCTCAGGTCGTCCAGCACGATCTCCGGCAGCAGGTCACGCATCACCGCGAAGATCGCGGACAGGTCGCGCAGCACGAGGAACCGGGCTACGTCGGCGGGGACGCGACTGTCGTCGAGCTCGAGGGTCAGCCGGTCGCCGTCGACCCCGACGTGCGGGATGCAGAAGGCGAAGCTCAGGTCGAAGTAGCGCAGGGCGAACAGCATCGCGTCACGCAGGGTCGGGCTGCTGATGCAGGCGAACCCGAAGATGCCGAAGGTGGTGACGCGGTAGCGACGGCCGAGCTCGAGGGCCGTCGTGTCCGAACCGTCCAGTTCGGCCAGGGCGCGGACGACGGCCAGCTCCTGGCGCGCGTCGACCTGGACGGCGGGGTCCGAGAGCAGCTCCGGCGAGAGCGTCGTCGCGGCGAGCAGCTTCCCGGCGGGAAGGCCGCGCTCGGCGGCGAATCGTGTCATCAGCTCGATGCTCGCGGTGCCGCGCGGGAAGTCCCAGTCCCCGACGGCGGGCGCGGCGAGCTCGGCCATGGCCGGAAGTATGGATGACGGCCGTGCGCGCGTCGAATCGAGGACCGGAACTGTCCGGGGTGATCGTTAGGGTGAGTGCCGTGGAGACCTTGAGCCGACGGGCCCTGAACCGGGCGACGCTGGAGCGCCAGCTGCTGCTGCGTCCCGCGAAGATGTCCGCGTACGACGCGGTCGAGCACCTGGCCGGGCTCCAGGCGCAGGCGCCGTTCCCGCCGTACTACGCGCTGTGGGCGCGGCTGCAGGGGTTCCGGCCGGCGGACCTGGCGACGCTGCTGGAGGACCGGCGGGTGGTCCGGATCGCGCTGATGCGCGGCACGGTCCACCTGGTGACGGCGGCGGACGCGCTGGCGTGGCGGCCGGTGGTCCAGGTGCTCTACGACCGCGACCTGAAGACGAACACCCAGCACGCCCGGGCGCTGGAGGGGCTGGACCACGCCGAGGTCGCGTCGGCCGCGCGGGAGCTGCTGGCTTCGCCCCTGACGGGGACGGCGCTGGGGGCGTCACTCGGGCAGCGCTGGCCGGACGTCCCGGCGGCGTCCCTGACCCACCTCGCGCGCGGGCAGCTCCCGCTGGTGCAGACACCCCCGCGGGCAATTTGGGGCAAGGCGGGCCAGACGACGTACGCGTGCCTGGACTCGTGGGTGGGCGAGCCGTTGTCGCCGCCTTCGCCCGCTTCGCTGATTTCGCGGTACCTGCGCGCGTTCGGCCCGGCGTCGGTGGCGGACGTCCAGGCGTGGGCGGGCATCACGCGCCTGGGTGAGGTGGCGGCGTCGATGGACCTGCGGCGGTATCGCGACCCGGAGGGCCGGGAGCTGGTCGACCTGCCGTCGCTGACCGTCCCGGCCGAGGACGTCCCGGCGCCGCCGCGGCTGCTGGGGCCGTTCGACCAGACGATCCTGTCGTACGCGGACCGGACGCGGGTGATTTCGGACGAGTACCGCAAGCGGGTGATCACGCAGAACGGCCTGGTCAAGGGGACGCTGCTGGTGGGCGGGTTCGTAAGGGGCTTCTGGGAGCTGCGGAAGGAGCGGAAGGCGGCGGTGGTGGAGCTTTCGCCGTTCGAGAAGCTGGCGAAGCGGGATCTGGCGGGGCTGGAGAGCGCAGCTGGGCGGTTGGTGAGCTGGGCCGAGCCGGGGGCGGAGAGCCGGGAGGTGCGCGTCCACCCACCCGCGTGACCGTTGGCCGGAATTCTCGATCGAGTGACCGTTCGTGTCCTGTTGTCACAGGCGTCGGATGCGTAGCTTTCCCAGCATGAGTGGTTCGGCGAAGGGGCCGTCGGTGCTGATCGTGGGTACCGGGTTCGGTGGGATCGGGACGGCGATCGAACTGAAGCGGGCCGGCTTCAGTGACTTCACGCTGCTCGAAAGCGCCGGCGAGCCCGGCGGCGTCTGGCGGGACAACACCTATCCCGGCGCCGCCTGTGACATTCCGTCGCCGCTCTACTCCTTCTCCTTCGAGCCGAACCCGCGGTGGCCGAAGCGGTTTTCGCACCAGCCGGACATCCTCGCCTACCTGCGGGACGTCATCACCAAGTACGGCCTCGGGCCGCACATCCGGTACCGGGCCGAGGTCACCGCGGCCGCCTTCGACGAAGACCGGAAGCTCTGGCGCGTCGAGACGAAGACCGGTGAAACCTACGAGGCCGACGTCTTCGTCCCGGCCGTCGGGCAGCTGTCGCGGCCGGTCCTGCCCGCCATCCCCGGGCGGGACCGGTTCGCGGGGGACGCCTTCCACTCCGCGCGGTGGGACCACGGCGTCGAGCTCACCGGGAAGCGGGTCGCCGTCATCGGGACCGGGGCCAGTGCCGTGCAGTTCGTGCCCGAGCTGCGGAAACACGCCCAGCACGTCACCGTCTTCCAGCGCACGCCGCCGTACGTCATGGCGAAGTCCGATCCCACCTACCGGCGCTGGCAGCACTGGCTGTTCGAGCACCTGCCGCCGACTCAGCTGCTCGGCCGGCTGCGGATCTTCCTGCTCGCCGAGTACGCCACCTACGCGATGACCAAGCACCCGCTGCTCGCGAAGATGTTCGAGCTGCGGACCGCGCAGCTGCGCCACCGCCACATCAAGGACCCCGAGCTGCGCGCGAAGCTCACGCCGGCGTATCCCTTGGGCTGCAAGCGGATCCTCTTCACCAACGACTACCTGCCCGCGCTGGCGCAGCCGGACGTCGACGTCGAGACGCGCCGGATCGGCGAGATCACCGAGAAGGGCGTCCGCGTCGAGGACGGGACCGAGGTCGAGGCGGACGTCATCGTGTACGGCACCGGGTTCGCCGCGACGGACTTCCTCGGCCGGCTGGACGTGCGCGGCCTCGGCGGCCGGTCGCTGCGGGACGCCTGGTCCGGCGGCGCGCGGGCGTACCTGGGCATGGCCGTGCCCGGGTTCCCCAACATGTTCTGCGTCTACGGGCCGAACACGAACCTCGGCGCCGGGTCCATCATCTACATGATCGAGCGCCAGGCGCGTTACATCCGTCAAGCCGTGGAACAGCTCTCGCGCCCCGGAGTGTCCTATGTGGACGTACGACCGGACGTCGAGGAGCGCTACGACGACGAGGTGCAGAAGCGCCTCGGCCACAGCGTCTGGAGCGCCTGCACCAGCTGGTACCGCCAGGCCGACGGCCGCGTGACGACCAACTGGCCCGGCCTGGTCACCGAGTACGACCGCCGGACCCGCCGGCTCGACCCCGCGGACTTCCGGGTGGTGGCGTGATGGACTACGACGTCCTGGTGATCGGCTCGGGGTTCGGCGGCAGCGTCACGGCGTTGCGGCTGACCGAGAAGGGTTACCGCGTCGGGGTGCTGGAGACCGGCCGCCGGTTCGCCGACGACGAGTTCGCGAAGACGTCGTGGCGGCTGCGCAGGTACCTGTGGGCGCCGAAGCTCGGGTGCTTCGGCATCCAGCGGCTCACCCTGCTGAAGAACACCTTCGTGATGAGCGGCTCCGGCGTCGGCGGCGGCTCGCTGGTGTACGCGAACACGCTGTACGAGCCGCCGGACAAGTTCTACGAAGACCCGCAGTGGGCGCACATCACGGACTGGAAGGACGAGCTCGCGCCGTACTACGACCAGGCGAAGCGGATGCTCGGCGTGGTCGAGAACCCCGCGACGACGGCCGCGGACCGCGTCCTGCGCGAGGTCGCCGAGGACATGGGCATCGGGCACACCTACCGCCGCACGCCGGTCGGCGTCTACTTCGGACAGTCCGGGGTGGACCCGTTCTTCGGCGGCGCGGGACCCGCCCGCCAGTCGTGCACGCTCTGCGGCGAGTGCATGACCGGCTGCCGTGTCGGCGCGAAGAACACCACCGTGAAGAACTACCTCTACCTGGCCGAGCAAGCGGGCGCCGAGGTGCATCCCCTGACGACCGCGGTCTCCGTCCGGCCGATCGAGGGCGGGTACGGTGTCGACACCGAACGCACCGGACGCTGGGTCCGCAAGGGCCGGCGGACGTTCACCGCGTCGCAGGTCGTGTTCGCCGCGGCGTCGCTCGGCACCCAGCGCCTGCTCCACCGCCTGCGCGACACCGGGACGCTGCCGGACCTGTCCCCGCGGCTCGGCCTGCTGGCGCGGACGAACTCCGAAGCCGTCCTGGCCGCGCGATCGCTGCGCGACGACACCGACTACACCCGCGGTGTCGCGATCACGTCGTCGATCCACCCGGACGCCGTGACGCACGTGGAGCCGGTGCGGTACGGGCGCGGCAGCAACTTCATGGGCCTGATGACGACGGTGCTGGTGGACGCGCAGACCGGCCGCCGCCGCTGGGTGCTGGGCCTGCGCGAGCTCTGGCAGCAGCGGCGCGACGTCGTCCGCCTGCACAACCCGCGGCGCTGGTCGGAGCGGATGATCGGGCTGCTGGTGATGCAGACGCTCGACAACTCCGTGACGACCTACACCCGGCGTGGGCTCTTCGGCCGGCGCATGACGACCAAGCAGGGTTCGGGAACACCGAGCCCGGAGTGGATCCCGGCCGGGCACGACGTCACGCGGCGCGTCGCCGAGAAGATCGGCGGGCTGCCGCAGGGCGCGTGGACGGACCTGGCCAACATCCCGATCACCGGCCACTTCATCGGCGGCTGCGCGATCGGCGACTCCCCCGGCACCGGGGTGGTCGACCCGTACCAGCGGCTGTACGGCCACCCGGGCCTGCACGTCGTGGACGGCTCGGCGATCTCGGCGAACCTGGGCGTCAACCCGTCGCTGACGATCACCGCGCAGGCCGAGCGGGCGATGGCCTGCTGGCCGAACCGCGGTGACGCCGACCCGCGGCCGCCGTTGGGCGCCGCCTACCGGCGGGTGGCGCCGGTGCCGCCGGCCGCGCCAGTCGTCCCGGCGGACGCGCCGGGCGCCCTACGGCTGCCCGTCGTCCCCCGAAACCCGGCCTGACCTGCGGATTCAACATTTTCTCAACATTCGCACACGCCCGGTGCGCCAGGGTGGAGCCGCAGGCGCGCGGCCGGGGGGTCCGGACGCGCCGGCTGGGGGTGTCCTGAAGGGGCCCTTCCGGACAGGATCCGGAAGGGCCCCTTCATGACGCGCACGGGTTACGGCAGGCCCGCGAGCCCGGCCGACACCGTGTTGGCGAACGCGTACCCCTGCGACGCGTCCCAGTTGATCGACCACGTCATCGCACCGCGGATCGACGGGTAGGTCGCCGACGGCTTGAAGCTGCCGCACGAGGTTCCGCGAGCCAGG
Organism: Amycolatopsis sp. NPDC104819; assembly: GCF_055583145.1. NCBI lineage: Bacteria > Bacillati > Actinomycetota > Actinomycetes > Pseudonocardiales > Pseudonocardiaceae > Amycolatopsis > Amycolatopsis sp. NPDC104819. The sequence continues at coordinate 70,585 of NZ_JBVJON010000007.1, forward strand.
CAGTTCAGCGCCGAGACCGTGTTGGCCGGGGCCTGGTAACCGCCGCCGGCCGCCTGCGACGACGCCGGGAGACCGAGGCCGACCTGGTCGGCCCGCAGCCCGCCCTGCAGCTGGATGCAGGCCAGCGCGGTCAGGAAGTCGACCGTGCCCTGGGCGTACACGCTGCCGTTGCAGCCGAGCATCGTGCCGGAGTTGTAGTACTGCATGTTCACGATCGTCAGGATGTCCTTGATGTTCAGCGCGAGCTGGAAGTAGCCGCCCTGCGTGGACTGCATGTCGATCGTCTGCGGCGCCATCGTGATGACCTTGCCGCCGCCGTTGTAGATGCTGCGCAGCGCCTGGCCCATGTAGGTGGCGTTGACGCCGTTCTCCAGGTCGATGTCGACCCCGTCGAAGCCGTAGTTCGAGATCAGCGACTTGATGCTGTTCGCGAAGTTGTTCGCCGAGTTCGAGTCGCCGACGCTGATCGTGCCGTTCTGGCCGCCGACGGAGATGATGACGCGCTGGCCGCGCGCCTGGACCGTCTTGATGTCGGCCTTGAACTGCGCGTCCGTGTAGCCGCCGAGCTGCGAAGACAGGCCCGAGTCGAGCGTGAAGCTCACCGCGCCCGGCGTGCCGGTGGCGTCCGCGAAGGACACCGCGATGATGTTGTACTTGGTCGGGACGTCGGCCAGCTTCAGCGCCTTGGCGCCGTTGTAGAAGTTCTGCCAGTAGCCGGTGAGGACGTGCTTCGGCAGGTCACCCTGGGTCGGCGGCGGCGTGGTCGTCGTCGGCGGGGTGGTCGTCGTCGGCGGCGTGGTGGGGGTGGTCGGCGTCGTCGGGGTGGTCGGCGTCGTCGGCGGCGGGGTGCCCGGGCCGTCGAGGCTGACGTCGTCGGCGTAGTACGTCGGCTGGCCGTACCAGCCGTGCAGGTAGACCGTCAGCGACGTGCTCGAGCCGGTGGTGAAGTTCAGCGAGAGCTGCGTGTAGCCGCTGGCGCCCGGCGTCCACGTGCTGGTCGTCGCCGAGCCGGAAGCGCCCAAGTAGACGTAGCTGCCCTGGACCCAGGCCGACAGCTTGTAGGCGGTGTTCGGCGAGACGGTGAGCGTCTGCGAGCACTGGGCGTTGTCCGACGACGTCGGGGTCGCGCTCAGGGCCCGGCTGCCGCTGTGCACCGGGGTGCTCACCGCGGTCGGGACGGCCGTGCAGGTCCAGCCCGAAGTGCCGGATTCGAAGCCGGGGTTGGCGAGGATGTTCGCCGCCGAAGCGCTGCCGGCGAGGACGAACGTCACGCCGAGACTCAGCGCGACCACGGAAAGCAACGAAAGCAGGGCTAGCCGGACCTTGGGGACCACGGGCGACCTCCACGACGGTGGTGAGGCAGGTCACCACAAAGTGGACTAGACCAATCTGAATGTCAAGGAGCCCCATCCGAAAGTCGGGGCGGCGGAAACGGCAGAATGAGACGATCGGAACCAGGGCGAAGCAGGAGCGTGTAGCAGTGAGCGTGTCGGTCGAGCAGAGGATCGCCGAAGAACTGGGCGTGCGCGAAGGACAGGTCAAGGCCACCGTCGAGCTGCTCGACGGCGGTTCGACCGTCCCCTTCATCGCGCGGTACCGCAAGGAAGTCACCGGCATGCTCGACGACGCGCAGCTGCGCACGCTCGAAGAGCGGCTGCGCTACCTGCGGGAACTCGACGAGCGGCGGCTCGCCGTGCTCGAGTCCATCCGGAGCCAGGGCAAGCTGGACGAGGCCCTCGAGGCCTCGATCCTCGCCGCGGACACGAAGTCGCGGCTGGAGGACATCTACCTCCCGTACAAGCCGAAGCGCCGCACGAAGGCGATGATCGCGCGCGAAGCGGGTCTCGAACCGCTGGCCGACGGCCTGCTGAACGACCCCACCACGGACCCGCAGGCCGCGGCCGCGGTGTTCGTCGACGCGGACAAGGGTGTCGCGGACGCGCAGGCGGCGCTCGACGGCGCCCGGTCGATCCTCGTCGAGCGTTTCGCCGAGGACGCCGACCTCATCGGTGAGCTGCGCGAGAAGATGTGGGGCCAGGGCCACCTGGTCGCCAAGGTCCGCTCGGGCAAGGAGGACGAGGGCGCCAAGTTCTCGGACTACTTCGACTTCTCCGAGCCCTACACCAAGCTCCCCTCGCACCGGATCCTCGCGATGCTGCGCGGCGAGAAGGAAGAGGTCCTCGACCTCACGATGGCACCCGATGAGCCCACCGACGAGCCGCAGGTCGGGCCGACGGAGTACGAGTCGCGCATCGCCGCGAAGTTCGGCATCGCGCAGCAGGGCCGCCCGGGCGACAAGTGGCTCGGCGACACCGTGCGCTGGGCGTGGCGCACCAAGATCCTGCTCCACCTGGGCATCGACCTGCGGATGCGGCTGCGCCAGGCCGCCGAGGACGACGCCGTCCGCGTGTTCGCGGCCAACCTGCGCGACCTGCTGCTGGCCGCACCGGCCGGCACCCGCGCCACGATGGGCCTCGACCCGGGCTTCCGCACCGGCGTCAAGGTGGCGGTCGTGGACGCGACCGGCAAGGTCGTCGACACCCACGTCATCTACCCGCACCAGCCGGCGAACAAGTGGGACCAGTCCCTGGCCGAGCTGGCCGCGCTGGCGGCGCGCCACCAGGTCGACCTGATCTCGATCGGCAACGGCACGGCGTCGCGCGAGACGGACAAGCTCGCCGCGGAGCTGATCAAGAAGCACCCTTCGTTGAACCTGACGAAGGCCGTGGTGTCGGAGGCCGGCGCGTCGGTGTACTCGGCGTCGGCGTTCGCTTCGGCCGAGCTGCCCGGCATGGACGTCTCACTGCGCGGCGCGGTCTCGATCGCCCGGCGGCTGCAGGACCCGCTGGCCGAGCTGGTGAAGATCGACCCGAAGTCGATCGGTGTCGGGCAGTACCAGCACGACCTGTCCGAGGTTTCGCTGTCCCGCTCGCTCGACGCGGTGGTCGAGGACTGCGTGAACGCGGTGGGCGTCGACGTCAACACGGCGTCCGCGCCGCTGCTGACCCGCGTCTCGGGCATCACGACGGGGCTGGCGGAGAACATCGTGTCCCACCGCGACTCGAACGGCCCGTTCCGTTCCCGGACGGCGTTGAAGGAGGTCGCGCGCCTGGGCCCGAAGGCGTTCGAGCAGTGCGCTGGCTTCTTGCGCATCCCGGACGGTGACGACCCGCTCGACTCGTCGTCGGTCCACCCGGAGGCGTACCCGGTGGTGCGGCGGATCCTGACGTCCACGGGAACCGACCTGCGCTCCCTGATCGGCAACACGCGGACTTTGTCTTCTCTGCGGCCTTCCGAGTTCGTCGACGAGACGTTCGGTCTCCCGACAGTGACGGACATCCTGGCCGAGCTCGACAAGCCGGGCCGCGACCCCCGCCCGGCGTTCAAGACGGCGACGTTCGCGGAGGGTGTCGACAAGATCGGTGACCTCAAGCCGGGGATGCGGCTGGAGGGTGTCGTCACGAATGTGGCGGCGTTCGGGGCGTTTATCGATGTGGGTGTGCACCAGGACGGGCTCGCGCACGTTTCGGCTCTTTCGAAGAACTTCGTGAAGGATCCTCGGGAGGTTGTGAAGCCCGGGGACATCGTGAAGGTGAAGGTGCTGGATGTCGATGTGCCGCGGAAGCGGATCTCGCTGACGCTGCGGCTGGACGACGAGCCGGGCGCTCCGGCCGGAAACCGCGGTGGCGGCGGCGGTCGTGATCGCGGTCAGGGTGGCGGCGGGGGCGGCGGCGCTCAGCGGCGCGGCGGTTCCGGCGGCCAGCGCGGCGGTGGCGGCCGGGGTGGAAACTCCGGCGGCGGCAACTCGGGCGGCAGCGGCTCGATGGCGGACGCCTTGCGGCGAGCCGGTTTCGGCAACAAATAGGACTCATGGGGAAGGCCGCCTCCGGAGCTCTCCGGAGGCGGCCTTCGCTGTCGACAGCTCAGCTCCCCATCAGCACCACACGGGCTCCGAACTGCTCCAGTTGCGCCTTGACCGCTTCCGCACGCTGCTTGTCCACGTTGGTCAACACCGCCTTCGGCGCGGATTCGACCAGATCCTTCGCTTCCTTCAGGCTGAGACCGGGCACCGCTTCGCGGACGAGCTTGATCACCTGAATCCTCCTCGGCCCGGCGGCGGCAAGGACGACGTCACATCGGCCACCCCGCTCGATCTCGCCGGTCACCGCTCCCTGGAGCTCATCAAAATCGACCGCGGCGACCACAGCCGCCAGGTCCGGCTCCCCGTGCAGGTCGAGCGGGACGAGTTCGCGGCTCGGGCCGACGAACTTCGCCTGCAACTCGGCACTGGTGTCGTTGACCACCGTGGCCGCGTCGGCGGTGTCCCATTGAACACCGACCAGCGCGTCACGAGTGAACCGCGCACCGAGTATCGCTTCGGCGTCGACTCGTCCATACGCGTCGGCATCCGAGCAGCGCAGGGCGACAATCCTCAGCGACCGCAAGCCCGGCGCGACAGAGAACGCCTCCTTGGCCGTGGTGAGGACGTATCCGCACACCAGTAGTTTGTAGAAATCCGCCGATTCGCGCTTGGTCAGCTTTCTCAGAGACAGATTCCCGGCCGCCGTAGTTGTCGGCCGCCGCTCGGGAATCACCGACGGGCCCGGTACGAGGACAACGACCGAAGCCTCGGCACCGTCGACTCCGATCGGCGCTGCGGCCGCCTCGTTGTCTTCGAACGCTTCGGCCAGCGTGCCCAGGACGACGTCCGGGTCGTTGCGGACCAGTCGCTGCCACAACGCGTCGAGCTCCGCCTGCCATTCGTCACGCAGTCGCCGGTTCTGCTCCCGCAGGTTCGCCAGCTCGATCAGCGCGGCTTGATCAGCTTCCGCTCTCGCCTTCGCACGAGCTTGCCTGGCGAACAGGCCCAGGCCCGCGAGGCGATCCTTGCGGTGCCGGGCGATGACCGACTGCTCGTCCGGTGTCTCGGGTTCGGGCGCCACCGGCCGTTCGGCCACCGGAAAATCCGGCCGGTGCAGCGCGAGGATCGCCTGCAAAGCGGCGGCCAGTGTCTCGGCTTGCTGGGCCTTGACCGCGGCGGCCAGCGACCGGGACGAGGCGCCGGTGGACGCCCGCCGCGATGTCGCCCGCCGAGCGCCGCCGAGCGAGGTGTAGAAGCCCACCGGCCCGGCACCGCTCGAAAAGCCGGTGCGCCCGCCTCCGACGTGCACACGCGCTGCTCGCGGCCCGACGCTCGCCCGCAGCCCCCTGCTGGACGCGCGAACCCGGACGCCGGGAGCGAGTTTGACGGAGAAGCCCATGCCGTACCTCGTACTCGATCCTCGCTTGATCACCCTGCTCGGAAGGAGTCGCCGGGAGCGCCGGGCTGTTACGGACCGGTGCCGGATCGCGGGCCGCACTCCGGCACCGGCGGATTCGTCAGAAGGGGAAGCCGTGGGCCTGCTCCCGCAGGGTGACCCACTGCCACTGGGTGAACTCGTCCCAGCTGTGCGCCGAGCCGAACCGGCTGCCGTTGCCCGAGGCGCCCGTTCCACCGAACGGGGCGAACGCGTCGTTGTTCAACGTCTGGTCGTTCACGTGCACGATGCCCGTCCGCAGCCGCTCGGCGAACGCGCGTCCTCGGTCGACCGAACCCGTCTGGACTGCCGCCACCAGGCCGTACTCCGTGTCGTTGGCCACCGTTGCCGCTTCGTCCTCCGAGGACACCACGATCACCGGGGCCACCGGGCCGAAGATCTCCTCGCGGAACGCCGGCATCGACGTCGTCACGCCGGCCAGGACCGTCGGCTGGTAGAACAGCTTCTCGTACGTTCCTCCGGCGCGGACCGTCGCTCCCGCCGAGACCGTCTCCGTGACTATCCGGTCTACATTGGACAGCTGCTTTTCGTTGATCAGCGGGCCCAACGCCACCTGGCCCGTGAACGGGTCGCCCACCGGGAGCTTCGACGCTCGGGCCGTCAGGCGGTCCAGGTACTCGTCGGCCACCGACTCCGGGACGATGTGCCTGCCGGCCGTCATGCAGACCTGGCCCTGGTGCAGGAACGCGCCCCACGCGCCGGCCGAGCTGGCCGCCTCCAGGTCCGCGTCGTCCAGGATCACCAGTGCGTTGTTGCCGCCCAGTTCCAGGCTGACCCGCTTCAACGTCCGGCCCGCCGCTTCGCCGACCAGACGGCCCACCGCCGTCGAGCCGGTGAACGAGATCGCCGCGACGCCAGGGTGTTCCGTCAACGCGGATCCGGCGGGAGCGTCGCCCGCCAGGACGTGCAGGAGGCCGTCGGGCAGGCCCGCCGCTTCGAAGAGGCGGGCGATCAGCGTGCCGCCCGCCACCGCCGTGTTGACGTCCGGCTTCAGCACCACCGCGTTGCCCAGCGCCAGCGCCGGCGCGACCGCCCGCACTGACAGGATCTGCGGGAAGTTCCACGGGCTGATCACGCCGACCACGCCCAGCGGGATGCGCCGCGCGATGCTCTCCCGGCCGGCCTCGCTCGTCGGCAGCAGATGCCCCTACGGCTGCGTCGGCAACGCGGCCGCCTCCCACAGCTCGGCCAGCACCAGGTCGACCTCGAACGCCGCCTTGGGCGGGATCGCGCCGCCCTCGCGGACCAGCCAGTGCTCGAACTCCGACCGGTTGTCCTCCAGGACGCGCGCGGCCTTGCGCAGCAGCGCCGCCCGCTCCGGGCCCGGCGTCGCCGCCCACGCGGGCTGCTCGGCGGCGGCCCGCGTCACGGCGTTGTCGATGTCCTGCGCGTCGGCCAGCCCGACCTCGGTGAGCACCTCGCCGGTGGCCGGTTCGGTCACCGGGAGCGTGCCGCCGTGGGCCGGCACCCAGCCGCCCGAAAAGATCTCCCCGCGCCAGTCGACGTCGTCCAGCATGCGTTCCTCCCGCGATCGGTCCGTGCTTCCAGCCTTCTCACGCGGCATTCGAGCGCGTTGATTCTGCGGGTCACGGTGTTAGCCTGATCAGGTCAGCGACGACCGGAGCGCCCATGTACCACCGTGGCGAGGCCTGGCGGGCGAAGCTCGGCGGCGCCTTCAGCGAGCTGTACCCCGAGCCCTTGGACGCCTCCGTTCCCTCGGGTGACGTCGTCACCACGCCGCTCGGTGACGTCCACGTGTTCACCGTCGCCGGCACGCCGCAGGTGGTCCGCCGCTCGCGCGGGACGATCCGGCAGAACCCCTCCGACCTGCTCAAGGTGTGCGTCCAGGTCCGCGGCCGCGCGACGGTCGTGCAGGGCGACCGCGAGGTCGTCGTCGAACCCGGGCACCTCGCGATCTACGACACCGGCCGCCCGTACGCGCTGCGCCTCGAAGGCGAGTGGGTGTCCGCGGTGATGGCCTTCCCGCGCGACGTCCTGCGGCTGCCGGTCGCGCACGCGATGGACCACGCCTACCCGGCGACCTCCGGCCCGGGCGCGGTGTTCGCGGACTTCGTCACGGCGTCGGTCGCGCAGGGCGGGCACCTCTACGAAGCCGCGGCCAGCCGCCTCGGCGACGCCGGGCTCAGCCTGCTCGCCGGCACGCTCAGCGACCACGTCGGCGTCGACGAGGTCCCGGACGCCCTGCGCGCCCGCGTGCTCGCCCACGTCCGGCGGCACCTGGCCGATCCCGGGCTCTCGCGGACGAGCATCGCCGCGGCGCACGGGATGTCGCCGCGCACCCTGAGCCGGCTCTTCGAGGCCGAGGAGCACACGGTCACCGACCACATCCGGCGGCTGAGGCTCGACGCCGTCCGCCGCGACCTGCGCGACCCGCTGCTGGCGAACCGGAGCGTCGCGGCGATCGCCGCGCGGTGGTGCTTTGTCGAAGCCGCGCACTTCAGCCGGGTGTTCCGCGCCGAGTTCGGGGAAAGCCCGTCGGCGTTCCGGGTCAGCGGAGCGCGAAGAGACCGACCGCGAACAACGCCGCCGGGACCACCGCCGCCGCCGAGCTGACCAGGCCGGTGCCGTTGCGCCAGCCGGCCGGGGACGCGTCGAGCACAAGACGGCGGACCAGCGCCGCCTCCACGACGGCCAGCAGCACGAACCCGAAGCCGACGCTGAAGATCGCCGCCGCGCCGACGAACAGCAGGCCGGAGGTGGAGGCCGCACCCAGCGGCGCCGCGACCTCCCAGCGCACCAGCCCCGCGGCCGCGGCGAGCACCGCCAGCAGCAGGACGTAGGCGACGAGGAAGCCGATCCGCGCGGTCGGCTGGTGCTGGCCCCGCGCGAACCACCAGAACCCGGCGTCCAAGGCGACGACGAGCATGGCGACCACGACGAACCCGGCCCGGAAAGTCATGCGGCGAACCGCACTTCGACGCTGCCCAGCTCGCCGAAGTCGGCGACCACCTCGCCGCCCGGGTGGATCGGGCAGGGTGGGGCCGCCGTTCCCGTCGTCACGATGTCGCCCGGGCGGAGCCGGGCGCCGTGGCGGGGGAGCTCCATCGCCAGCCAGTGCAGGGCCAGGCGGGGGTCGCCGAGGACCAGGCTGCCCGCGCCGCGGGAGAACTCCTGCCTGTCCGCGTGGAGGACCACCGGGCGGCGGGGCAGGTCGAGGTCGCGCCAGCCCGGCACCGGGCGGCCCTCGACGAACCGGCCCGCGCACGCCACGTCCGCCAGCAGCTGCGGGCCGCCCACCCCCTGGTGGTCGGTGTAGCGGCTGTCCGGCAGCTCCACCGCCAGGAACATCGTGTCGACGGCGTCGAGCACCGCGGTCAGCGACGGCGACGGGCCGGGATCGGCCTTGAGCCGGAACGCGAACTCGGGCTCCGCGACGCCCATCGTCATCGTGTCGGCGGGCACCGGCTCGCCTTCGTGGTGGTGGAACCGCTCGAACATCACCCCCGGCAGCGGGCCGGGAACGGTCAGGTACTGCCGGGCGTACACGGTCGTCGCGGCGATCTTCCAGCCGGACACCGGCCCGCCCAGCGCGGCGAGCGACGCCTGCGCGGCCATGCCCTCGGCCGCGTCGTGCGGGCGGGCGTCCTCGGGAAGGCCCGCCAGCCGTTTCCCGGTCAGCCACGCGTCCCAGATCAGCTCCGCCGCCCGCTCTCGGTTCACGTTCGTGATCTTGCCAACCGGAAGACCGGGTGTCGATCGGCTTCCGCGGCGAAGGCTTCCGCCGGGTCGCCGAGCTTCGCGTCGAAGAACGGCGCCGTCACCGGGATCTTGCGGACGTACGCGCGCAGCACCGGCCCGGCCGTCGCCGCGTCGGCCTCCTCGACCGCCCACGTCTCGCGCCGGCGGCCGCGCCACAGCCGGGCGGCCGGGTCGGCGCGCAGGTTGTGCACCCAGCCGACCTGCCCGTACGGCGACACGAGCCAGCGCACGCCGCCGACCTCGAGGACGTTGACCGGGGTCGTGCGGTCGGCGCCGGAGCGCCGCCCGCGCGTGGTCAGCAGCCACCCGGTGCTCCCCACGATCGGGATCCCGCGCGCCAGCAACGCCTTCACGACCACGTTCGCGGCTTTCCGCGTCACGCCGAGCCGGTACTCCCTGGCCATCACGGGGTCATAGCGTAGACCCCGGAAAGGTCGCGGACCCGCGCCCAGACGTTCTCGAAACGCGCGGCGTCGACCACTGGCTTGCGCAGCGCCGCGAGCGCGATCGCCTGCTGGGCCTCGGTCGAGCTCGCCTTGCCGTTGAGGTCGACCGCCGCGGCGCTGAAGTCCTGCACCAGCACCGCGAAGATCTGGTCGACGACCTGCTCGTCGAGCCCGGTGATCCCGGCCTGCTCCAGGACCAGCTGGCCGTACACGACCAGCGTGAACAGTTCGGTCAGCGCCAGCCCGAAGTCGAGGTCGGCCTGCTGCGCCTCGTCCGGCGCGGCCTCGGTGAGCAGTTTGACCAGCGACGCGGCCTGCTCGGTGAACAGCGCGACGTTCGGGATGTGCGCGGCCTGCGCGTACGCGGTCTTCCAGTCGTGGAAGCGGACCTTCGACAGGCCGCGCGCCGGGCCCTGGCGGAAGAGGAACTCGTCGTCCGCGGCGTCGGTGCGGGTCGGCACCGACGCGTACTCCTGCGGCGCGAAGAGGTACGCCGGCATGAACTTCGCGATCAGCGCGAGGTTCACCGCCACCGTGCCCTCGAGCTTCGGCAGGCCGTCGATGTCGTTCTTCGACATCGCGAGGTACGTATCGGCCTCGAAACCCTTGGCCGCGACGACGTCGGCGACCAGGCCGATCACCTTCTGCGCCTCGGTCGTGACCTTCATCTTGGTGATCGGGTTGAAGAGCAGGTAGCGGCGGTCTTCGGCGTTCGCGCTGCGGAAGTAGTCGACGGCCCGGTCGGAGAACAGCTTCATCGCGGTCAGCCGGGCGTAGGCCTCGACGAACTCGCGGCGGACGTGCGGGAAGTTCGTCACCGGCTTGCCGTAGAGCACGCGGTTGTGCGCGTGCGTGATGGCCTCGTACAGCGAGTGCGTCGCCATGCCGATGCCGCCGAAGCAGAGGTTGAACTTGCCGATGTTGACCGTGTTCAGCGCGGCGCTGAAGGCCTCGGCGCCGACGTGCAGGATGTCCTCGGCGTGCACCGGGTAGTCCTCGAGCCGGAACTCGGCGACGTACATCTGCGACGGCACGACGTTCTTCACGACGTGGTAGTTCGGGTGCTCGGAGTCGGCGTAGAAGAAGACGTACTGGTCCGGACCCTCGACCCCGTCGATCCGGCCGAAAACCGACACCGTGCGCGCGCAGTTGCCGTTGCCGATGTAGTACTTCGAGCCGGTGGCGCGGTAGCCGTCGCCGTCCTTCGTGAGCACCAGGTCGGAGGAGTAGATGTCCGCGCCGTGGTCCTTTTCGGACAGTCCGAAGGCGCCGACGCCGCCCGCGTCGAGGGCCGCCGCCGCGCGCTCACGCGCCGCGGAGTTGCCGCTCTGCCACACCGGGCCGAGGCCGAGGATCGTGACCTGCCACGGGTACCAGTAGTTGAGCCCGTAGAACCCGAGGATCTCCGACAGCGCGGCGACGCGGGCGGTGTCCCAGCGCTTGTCCGGGTTGCCGTCGGCGTTCGCGGACGGCGTCAGGAAGGTCGAGAACAGGCCTTCCTTGCCGGCGAACTCGAGGAAGTCCGCGTAGAAGGCGCGGTTGTGGTAGTCCTCGGTCAGCTTCGCCTTGCCGCGCTGCTCGAACCAGTCGATGGTGGCCCGGAGCAGCCGGCGCGTCTCCGCGTCGAAGTGGGCCGGGTCGTACTCGTGCGGGTTCAGCAGCATGGGTGAGCCTCCTCGATTACCGACCGGTAACTTAGCAAGCCCCCCAGAGTGCGGGCAATCTCACTGGGGGTACGTCACCCTCATTGGTATACTGATCATGCGGGCCGCTCAGTTCTGCCTCGGCCCGCTGCTGTTGTCGACTACCACGCGCCGCGGCCGAACCCGGGTCTGCGCCGGGCAGGACAACCCTTCTCAGGTTATGGAGACCAGGGCACTCGCGTGCCCGCATGCACTTATGAGCACTTTCGCTGAACTCGGCCTGCCCACCACCCTCGTGGACGCGCTGGCCGCCCAGGGCGTCACCGAGCCCTTCCCCATCCAGGCGGCGACCCTGCCGCACACCCTCGCCGGGCGTGACGTGCTCGGCCGCGGCCGGACCGGCTCCGGCAAGACCTACGGCTTCGTGCTGCCCGTGCTGGCCCGCCTCGCCGCCGGCCCGACGCGCCGCAAGCCCGGCCGTCCGCGCGCGCTGATCCTGGCGCCGACCCGCGAGCTCGCGACGCAGATCGAAGCGTCGATCCTGCCGCTGGCCAAGCCGCTGGGCCTGAAGGCGACCACCATCTTCGGCGGGGTCAGCGCGAACCCGCAGATCACGAAGCTGCGTGACGGCGTCGACATCGTCGTCGCCTGCCCCGGCCGGCTCGCCGACCACATGCGCTCCGGGCACGTGAAGCTCGACGCCGTCGAGATCACCGTGCTCGACGAGGCCGACCACATGGCCGACCTGGGCTTCCTGCCCGAGGTGCGCCGGATCATGGACGCCACCCCGCAGCGCGGGCAGCGGCTGCTGTTCTCCGCGACGCTGGACAACGGCGTCGACGTGCTGGTCAAGCGCTTCATGAACGACCCGGTCACGCACAGCGTCGACTCGGCGCAGTCGCCGGTCTCGACGATGGAGCACCACGTGCTGCACCTCGAAGAGACCCACCGGCTGCCGGTGCTGGTCGACCTGACCGCGGCGCCGGGCCGCACGCTCGTGTTCACCCGGACGAAGAGCCGCGCGAAGGCGCTGACCCGCAAGCTGCTCGCCGCGGGTGTCCCGGCGGTGGAGCTGCACGGCAACCTCGGCCAGAACGCGCGCACGCGCAACCTCGAGGCGTTCTCCTCGGGCGCGGCGAAGACGCTGGTCGCGACCGACATCGCGGCGCGGGGCATCCACGTCGACGACGTCCGGCTGGTCATCCACGCCGACCCGCCGGTCGAGCACAAGGCGTACCTGCACCGCTCGGGCCGCACGGCGCGCGCGGGCGCGTCCGGCACGGTGGTGACGCTGATGACCGACGCGCAGGTCCGCGACGTCCGAGACCTCACGCGCAAGGCCGGCATCAAGCCGACCACGACCCAGCTCGGCCCGGGTCACCCGCTGCTGGCGGAGCTGGCCCCGGGCGAGCGGTCGTTCACGGCGTCGCCGAAGCGGCCGCCGGTGGACAACCGCCCGAAGAAGGTCACGGCCTCGGGTGCCGCGCCGGGTTCGGGCCGCGGCCGCCGTGGCGCCCCCGGCGCCCCGAAGGAGAACCGCGGGGGCCAGCGCTCCCGCGCGGCGGGCCAGGCGCGGCGCGAAGAGCAGCCTCGCTCGGAGCGTCAGGGTTCGGGTCGTTCGGGCGGCACTTCGGGTCGCTCGGGTGCCGCCGCGGGCCGTTCGGCCGCCGCCGGTGGCCGGTCCGGTGCCCCGTCGGGTGGTTCGCGCCGCTCCGGCGCCCCGGCCGCGGGCAACCGCCGGTCGGCTTCGAGCGGCGGCGCGGCGGCGTTCTCGTCGGGCACCCGCGCCGGTGGCCGCCGCGGCGGGCGCTGACCCCCAAGTCCAGACAGAGCGAAGGCCGCCTCGGAAAGTTCCGAGGCGGCCTTCGCCGTGTTCATGACTTCGCAGCCGTCACACCGCCGGGAGGCCTCGGGCCGCCGCCCTGGCCGCCGCGGCGTCACGGCGTTCTTCGAAGCGCGCGGCCTGGCCGTCCAAGCCCTTCAGGAACGTCGCCAGCTCCTCGCGGGCCGTCTCGCCGACCTCGCCGAACCCCTGGCGCTCGAAGACCTTCCAGTACCGCAGCAGCGGCATCACGACGTCGTCGTGGTGGATGCGCAGGTCGTAGATGCCCGCCTTGGCGATCAGCGCCGCCTTGCGGGCGAAGCTCGGGATGACCGCGCCGGGCATCGCGAAGTCGAGGACCTCGTCGGTGATGGCGCGCATCGCCGCGTCCGGGGAGATCTCCAGCGCCGCCTTCATCAGGTTGCGGTAGAAGACCATGTGCAGGTTCTCGTCGGTGGACACGCGCGCGAGCAGCTTCTCCGCCAGCGGGTCCTGGGTGTAGCGGCCGGTGTTGCGGTGCGAAAGCCGCGTCGCGAGCTCCTGGAACGAGACGTACGCGCAGACGCGCAGCAGCGGCTTGTCCTCGGTCTCGTAGCCGGCCTGCATCGTCGCCATCCGCATCCGCTCGAGCTCGACCGGGTCGACCGCCCGCGTCACGAGCAGGTAGTCGCGGATGCAGATGCCGTGCCGGCCCTCCTCCGCCGTCCACCGGTGCACCCAGGTGCCCCACGCGCCGTCGCGGCCGAAGGCGCGCTCGATCTCGCGGTGATAGCTGGGCAGGTTGTCTTCGGTCAGGAGGTTGACCTCGAGGGCGGTCCGGGCGATCGGCGTCACGCGCGACTGCTCAGGGTCCCACGCCTCGCCGCCCAGGTCGGCGAAGTTCCGGCCCTCGCTCCAGGGCACGTACTCGTGCGGCATCCACTCCTGGGCGGCCGAGAGGTGGCGGTTGAGGTTCTCCTCGACCGTCCCCTCGAGCTCGTACATGAGTGCGGTGCTCTCGGAAACGGTCATGCGCACGTCCTTCCGGAATCGGGGCGAGACCTACGGAGCCGTAAGTTACGGTGCCGTAGGTTACGTCAACGAACGCCACCGCCGAGTCGTTCCGTGAGGGGCATCACCGCGCCTTCAGGCCCGGCCGACCTCGACCGGATGCGTCAGGATCCGCCCGGTCCGCTCCGCCCCCGTGCCGACTCCGGACACCCCGCGCCACTCCTGCGTCACCAGGTAAAGCGTGTCTTCGCTCAACGCGCACGCGAAGCACCCGTGGTCGAACGTCAGCCGCTCGAGGACTTCACCACCCTCGCGGAGCCGGGTGCACGAACGGCCCGGCACGTCCGACACCCAGACCGCGCCGGACGCGTCGAGCGCGATGCCGTCCGGCACCCCTTCACCCAGGTCGGCCCACACGCGGCGGCCGGTCAGCCCGCCGTCCGGCCGGACCGAGAACGCCGTCAGCCGGTTCGCGTAGGACTCCGCCACGAGCAGCGTCGAGCCGTCCGGGGTGAGGGCCATGCCGTTGCCGAACTCGATGTCCTCGGCCACTCGCCGCACGACGCCGTCGCGCGTGACGTGCAGGATCGCGCCCGGGCGCGGCGCCTCCCCCGCCATCAGGTCGAACCCGCCGCCGTTGACGTAGCAGCCGCCGTCACCGGCCACGACGATCTCGTTGTAGCCCGTTCCGCCCAGCTCGGCGTGCGTGACCAGGGAACCGTCGGCGGACAGCCGCAGCAGCAGGCCGTCCGACGACGACACGACCAGCGGCCGGCCGTCGAGGAAGCCGAAACACATCGGCATGGTCGGGAAGTCCGCGCGGAAGACCACCTCGCGCGTGCCGCCCGGATCAACGGCCACGATCTCGTGCGCGAGCCAGTCGGCGAACCACAGACGGCCGTCGTGCCAGCGCGGGGACTCGCCGAACGCGATCCCGTCGAGGAGCACGCCCGTCATCGCCACACCGCCAGCACCGCCGCCACGACCACGATCTTCACCAGCCAGTCGCCCGCGTGCAACGCCGCGAGCCGGACCGGGACGCGCTCGTGCAGCACCGAGCCCGCCAGGATCAGCACCGGGAACCCTGCCCAGACCAGCGCGGCCAGGCCCAGGACCGGCCAGGACGTCGCGGCGGCCAGCACCGCGAAGACCACCACCAGCACCAGCGTCCGGGTGAACTCCGCCCCCATCCGCCACGGTGACGGCCGGGCGGCCGCCCCCGCCACGCTCAGCTGCGCCCAGACCCGGCCGAACACCGAGTACCAGACCGCGCTCACCACGAACGCCGCCACCGTCGCCACCAGCACCGGAACCACCATCGCCTGCTCCCTTCGTCGGCTTGCGAAGGGGACGTCGACGCCGAAGCCGTGGCTTCGACATCACCGGGCGAGAAGTTTTCAGAGCGACGAAGTGAGACCGCGGGCCCGCAGCACCGCACGCTCCAGCGGGCGGAAGACCAGCAGCTCGATCCCGATGCCGACCAGCAGGATCAGGAAGATCGCCGCGATCACCGTCTCGATGCTGTTGAGCGAGGACCCCTGGTTGAGGTAGGCGCCGAGCCCGACCCCCAGCTGCGGCGACAGCGCGATCAGCTCGGCCGCCATCAGCGAGCGCCACGAGAACGCCCAGCCCTGCTTGAGGCCGGCGAGGAAGCCCGGCAGCGCCGCGGGCAGCAGGATGTGCCGGGCCGAGGACAGCCGGTTCGCGCCCATGACCTGGCCGACCCGCGGCAGGATCGGCGGGATCTGGTCGATGCCGGAGACCAGGCCGTTCGCGATCGAGGGCACCGAGCCGAGCAGCACGACGAAGTAGATCGCGCCGTCGTTGATCCCGAACCACAGGATCGCGGCGGGCACCCACGCCACCGACGGCAGGCTCTGCAGCCCGGTCAGCAGCGGCCCGATCGCGGCCCGCACCACGCGGACCTTCGCCACGAGCAGGCCCAGCGGCGTGCCGATGACCACCCCCGCGAAGAACCCGAGTGCCGCGCGGTGCACCGACGTCCAGACGAACTCGAACACCTCACCGGTGACGACGCGGCTCCAGAACTCGTCCCACACCGCGAGCGGCGCGGGCAGCTGCGTCTCGGGCCAGAAGGCCGCGGCCCAGAGGACCTGCCAGACGACCACGAGCAGCACGAGCGCGCCCACCGGCGGCAGGAACCCCCAGGCGAAGCGCTTCCAGAAGCTCGGACGGCGTTCCCCGGCCGGGGCGTCGAGCGAGTCCAGGCCCGCGCCGACCGCGTCGAGATCGGCCTCGGCGGCCCGGTCAAGCCGCGGCATGGGTGCTGATCACCTCTCGCAGGTGCCCGGTGATCTCGTCGGAGAGCTCTTCGGGATCGGCCAGCGGCACGTCGGTCCACTCGCGCACGACGCGTCCCGGCCGCGACGACAGCAGCACCACCCGCTGCCCGAGCCGGACCGCCTCACGGACGTCGTGGGTCACGAACAGCACCGAAGTGCCGGTGCTGCGGTAGACGCGCAGCAGCTCACCCTGCAGGACGTCACGCGTGATGGCGTCGAGCGCGGCGAACGGCTCGTCCATCAGCAGCAGCGCCTGCTCGGTGTCGCCGCCGACCCGCAGGGTCGCGGCCAGCGCGCGGGCGAGCGCGACCCGCTGCCGCATCCCGCCGGACAGCTCGTGCGGCCGCTTCTCCCCCGCGCCGGTCAGCCGCACCAGCTCCAGCAGCTCGGCGGCCTTCGCCCGGCGCTCGGCCCGGCCGAACCCGGCCAGCCGCAGCGGCAGCTCGACGTTGCGCGCGGCGGTCAGCCACGGCATCAGCGCGGCCTCCTGGAACATGACCGCCGGCCGTGACGTCGTGAGCGTGATCTCCCCCGCCGACGGCGCGTCCAGGCCCGCGACCAGGTTCAGCAGCGTGCTCTTGCCGCAGCCGGACGCGCCGAGCAGGCAGACGAACTCCCCGGGCGCGACCGCGAGGTCGACCCCGTCGAGCGCGACCACCGCCCGCCCGGCCGGGCCGAAGGTCTTGCGTACGCCGTCCAGGCGCACCGCGGCCGCGCCGGGAGGACTGGTCCGGCCGGTCGGGAGGGTGGTGGTCATCGTGAGCTGCCTCTCCGGGTCACTTGGCGAGTTCGGGCGCGTTCACGGCGGGCTGGTTCTTCTCCTTGAGCACGTCGTTGAGCGGGCCGAAGTCGGCGAAGCCCTTGAGCGCGACCGCGGTCTTCACCACTCCGGCGGTGACCGAGTCCTGTGCGAGCTGCGGGAACTCGGCCGGGACCGGGTCGGTGGTCAGCTCGATGCCGGAGAAGGCGCGGTCGATGACCGCGGGGCTCAGGCTGCTGCCGGCGAGCTCCTTGAGCGCGCCGTTGACGACGGTCTTCGCGTCCGCCGGGTTGGCCTTCGCCCAGTCGATCGCGGCCAGCTGGCCCTTCAGCACGGCGCGGACGGTGTCCGGGTGCTGCTGCAGGAACTCGCTGCGCACGATGACGACGGTGGTCGGGAAGCGGCCGCCGGGCCACAGGTCCTTCTCGTCGACCAGGACCTTCGCGCCGGCGTCCAGCACCAGCCGCGACGCCCACGGCTCGGGCAGCCAGCCGCCGTCGACCTCGCCCTTCTTGAAGGCGTCGAGCGTCTTGGAGTTGTCCAGGTTGGTGATCTTGACCTGGCCGGTCAGGTTCTTGCCGGCGAGGAACTTCTTGAGCGCGACGTCCTGGGTGTTGGCCAGCTGCGGCGTCGCGATGGTCTTGCCCTTGAGGCCGTCGACGCTGGTGATGTCCGGCTTGACGACCAGCTGAGCGCCACCCGAGACAGCGCCGGAGATGAGCTGGATGGTGCCCTTGGACTTGGTGAAGGCGTTGATCGCCGGGCCGGAGCCGATGAAGGCGATGTCGAGGGAGTTGCCCAGCAGCGCGTTGACCTCTTCGGGGCCCGCGTTGAACGTCTGGGTGGTGAGCTTGGTCGAGCCGAGCTCCTGCTTGAAGAAGTCCTTCTTGACGCCGATCAGCGCCGGCGCGTGCGTGACGTTCGGGAAGAACCCGAGCCGCACCTCGGCGGCCGCGCCGGCGTTGGCGGCGGGCGCGGCGCTCTCCGCGGCGCGGGAGCAGCCCGCGAGCAGGCCGACCGCGGTCAGGGCGGCCAGGGCCGTCAGCGCCGGAGCCAGGAAGCGGGTTCTGTGGTGGGTGCGCACGTCGGCGTCGCCTTTCGGGGATCGGTGTTCGGGGCGAGGTTCGCACGGTCACCCACTGGGGCGCATAGCCATCCGCATCCCGGGAATTCTCGTGAGATTCCTTGACATCGATGGCCAGTGCCCCTACGGGGGACCTGTTCTCAGGTGGTGCCGGACGAGCATGCGGGGTGCGGAGCCCGCTGTCCGATGTTCCCGGCATCTGGACGCCCAGTCAGGAAATCCCCCGATCCGGGCAACCGCTCGCTCCACCCGAACGTGGTATGGGTGACCACGAGATCGGGAGGGATGTCATGACGAGCACCGCACACCGAGGAGGCCAAGGGGCCACGGGCGTCCGCGTGGCGCTGGTCGTGCTCTTCGTCGGCCTGGGCCAGGCGTCGTTCGAGTGGCTCCGGTCGCTCGGCATGGACGCGGCGACGAGCCTGGTCGTCTGGGCGATCCCGGTCCTGACGGGCGGAGCCGTGGCGCTGGTGCTGTGGCTCGCTTCGGACCGGGCGTTCCTGCTGCGGAACTGGCTGCCGGTGGCGGTCAGCATCCCGGTGTATCTGGGTGGCGCGTTCGGCCTGGCGACGGCGACCGCAAGTTTGGTGGCTTCGGTGGTGACCGGGGTGGGGTTCGGGATCGCTGTGGTTGCGGTCGCGGGGTTGGTGCGGTCGCGGCGGCAGGCGCGGGAGCCGGTGGGTCGCTGAGGAGCCAGTAGCGGCCCGGAAAGGTCATGAATGACTCATTCATGACCTCTGACGAGGTGAATGAGTCATTCACGACATCGCAGCGGCCCGCCGGTCACGTTCGCCCCGACTTTGCCGGGACCCTGCCAGGGAGGGCGGGCCCCGCGGTGGGGTCGGTCAGTGGCGCAGCAACAAGGACACGTCGCCGAACTCGTGCCACAAGTACCGTCGCTCCACCGCCGCGTCATACGCACGCTGGACCAACCCCGCTCCCGCCACCGCCTCCAGCAGCAACAAGTGCGACGCGTCCGGTGTGTGCAGCCCCGTGATGATCCCGTCGACCACGCGGGCCGGCCGGTCCGGGCCCAGCACCAGATCCGTCCACCCCTCGGCCGCCCGGACCACACCACCGGACGAAGCCGACTCCAGCGCTCGAGCCGCCGTCGTGCCCACCGCGATCACCCGGCCGCCACGCTCACGCACCCACGACACCAGCGCCGCCGTTGTCGCCGGGACTCGGAAGCGCTCGGCCTGGGGTGGCTCGGCCGCCTCCGGGGAGGACACCCCCGTGTGCAGCAGCAGCGGCGCGAACAGCACCCCCGCCGTCACCAGCCGGGTCACCAGGGCCGTCGTGAACGGACGGGCCGCCGACGGCATCTCCGCGCTGCCCGGCTCGCGGGCGAACACCGTCTGATAGTCCGACAACGGCCATGCCCGCGGGACGTAGCCGTACCGGATGGGCCGGCCTGCCGACGCCAGCAAGCCCCTGACCGGCACGGACACCGTCGCCCGCCACAGCCGGGACGCGCCCGGGACCGCCGGGGCCAGCAGCGTCAGCGACGCACCCTCGGGCAGCTCCACACGCTCGCCCGCGCGGCCGTCGAGGAGTGGCCCACCAGGGGCGCGCAGCTCGACGATCCACGCGCCGTCGTCCAGCTCCGTCGCGAAGTGGACGACCAGCGGGCGGCCGGCCCGGGTCGCGTCGAGCGCCGCCGGGAGGGTTCCCGATGTGTTGACCACCAGCAGGTCGCCCGGCGAAAGGTGCGAACCCAGCGACGAGAACACCGTGTGGTGGACGCCCGACGGCGAAGCGACCAGGAGGCGGACCTCGTCGCGGGCCAGGCCGCGGGCCTCCGGGGGCGCCGAGGCCGACAGCTCGTCCGGGAGGTCGAACCGGATGCTCATGCCGTCACCAAAAGGTCGGCGGCGCGGTACCGGCCGCTCGGCGGGCGCTCGTCGAGCAGGCGGAGGAACGCCGGGACCACGGACGACGGCAGCGGGCGGTCCGAGATGTCCTCGCCCGGGAACGCGCGCTGGTGCATCGCCGTGCGCAGGTCGCCCGGGTCGACCGCGTACACCGCCAGCTCCGGGTTCTCCACGCCGAGCACGGCGGTGAGCTGGTCGAGCGCGGCCTTCGCCGAGCCGTAACCGCCCCAGCCTTCGTACGGCTCGACGGCGGCGTCCGAGCTGACGTCGACGACCACGCCGCGCGCCGCCGTCAGCGCGGGCAACAGCAGCTGCGTCAGGGCGAGCGGCGCGAAGACGTTCACGCGGTAGACGTTTTCCAGCTCCGCCAAGGGATATCGGCCCAGCGGCGGCAGCGGGCTGACGCCGAGGGAACTGGCGTTGTTGACGAGCAGGTCAAGAGACGGGCAGGCGTCGGCCAGTGAAGCGCGGTGGGCCGGGTCGGCGACGTCGCCGGGGACGGCCGTGAAGCCGGTCTCCCGGGCCGCCGCGGCCAGCGCGGCCGCGTCCCGGCCGGTGCCGACGACCGTCCACTCGCGACTCACCAGGGCGGTCGCGAGCGCGCGGCCCAGCCCGGCGGACGCGCCGGTGATCAGTGCGGTGGGCATGGGTTCCTCCTCGAGAGGGCTACCCCGCCATCGTGAAACCTCTACATTACTTGAGGTCAACCGGACGCCGGAGCAGGAAATACGCTGCCAGCGAAACGACGAGCCCGACGTAGTACGCGAGATCCGCGCCGTGCAGGGCCGCGGCGACCGGTCCGGTGTAGAGGGACGTGTTCATGAACGGCACCGCCGCCCCGAACCCCACGACGAACGCCACCACCGCCGCCCAGGGCCGGACGGTCACCGCCGCGAGGACGTCCACCCGCTGCCCGCCGCGGGTCCGCGCGAGCCAGTCCGGCACGACCACCCCGAGGAACGGCGGGATCCAGTAGCTCACGAACAGCAGGACGTTCTCGAACTTCGCCGAGAGGTCGCCGCTGTGCATCCAGAGGATCAGCGCGAACGCGAGCACCGTGACCAGCACCGCCGACACCGGGCGCCGCAGCCGGACGCCGACGGTCTGCAGGGCCAGCGAGCCGCTGTAGTCGTTCATCGCGTTCGACGACACCGCCGCGAGCGCGATCACCGCCAGCGCGAGCGCGCCGAGGAACCCACCGCCGAGCAGGTGCGCGACCCCGGCCGCCGTCTGGTCGCCCAGGGACGCGCCCAACGCCAGCCCGAGCCCTTCGCCGATCGCGTACGACGCCGTCAGCCCGAGCAGCGTCGCCCAGAAGACCGCCCGCGACGACGTCTCGACCGGCAGGTAACGGCTGAAGTCCGACGCGTACGGCGCCCAGGAGATCGCCAGCGACAGCGTGATCGTCGTGAACAGCACCACGCCGCCGGCCAGGTCGGTGCCCGACGCGGTGTCGGCGGCGGCGACCGGGTGCCCGGAAAGGACCTTCACGGTGAGCGCGGCGAAGGCGAGCACGAGCAGCACGCTCATCACCGCCTGCACGCGGTGGATCAGCGCGTAGCCGAACACCCCGAGCGCGCACTGCAGCACGAGCACGATCAGCACCGCGGCCCAGAACGGCAGCCCGGTCAGCTCGGCCAGCGCCTCCCCGCCGAACAGCCCGACCAGCGCGTCCCAGGCGATCGAGCCGAGCCATTGCACCAGGCCGGGGAGCACCACGGCGCGGCCGAACGGCAGCCGCGCGAGCGGGAGCTGGCCGGTGCCGGTGCGCGGTCCCCAGGTGGACAGGTACGCCACCGGCAGCGAGCCGAGGACGGTGCCGGCGAGCATCGCGGCCAGCCCGGTCCAGAACCCGAGGCCGAGCGACGCGGCGAGGGTGCCGGTGAAGACCGCCGTCATCGTCAGGTTCGGCGCGAACCACACGCTGAAGAGCCGCCACGGCTTCCCGAACCGGTTGCCCGCCGGGACCGGCGCGATCCCGTGGGTTTCGATCGCCAGGTCACGGCCTCCGGTGGGCATCCGCCCGCCGAAGACGTCGGCGTCCAGTCCGCTCATGTGCTGCCTCCTCGTCGGCGTCACCCTAAAGCGCGCCCGCCCGGTGTAACGCGACGGCCCGAACGGGCGAATCACGGTTAGCCGTTGCCGGACCACCGCGGGGTCCCGCCAGGATTGCCCGAAGCTGGATCCGCGAAGCACACCGAGAGGGTGGTGTGGTGCAGCATCCGCGGACGCTCGCGATGACCGGCCTGCTCACGGCCGGTTTTGCGCTCGGCGTCACCGCGTTGGCGCTGAAGGCGGCGGAAGGCAGCCACTCCGCGCTCGACACCGCGCTGAGCACCGTCACCGGCTTCCTGTTCCTCCTCTCCGGCGCGGTCGCGCACGTCCGCCGCCCGGCCAACCCGATCGGCGTGCTGATCGCGCTCGCCGGGGTCGCGCTGTTCCTCGAAGACCTGCAGTTCACGCGCAGCCCGCTGCTGTACACGATCGCCGTGCCGCTGCGGGCCGCGTCCAGCCCGGTGATCGCGCACCTCGTGCTGGCGTTCCCGCACGGCAGGCTGCGGTCGCGCTGGGAGCGGCTGCTCGTCGTGGCCGCGTACCTGGTCGTGCTCGGCTCGGGGGTGGTCGGGCTGCTGTTCAACGACGACCCCCGCGACCTCCTGGCGATTTCGCCCGACTCGGCGGGCGGCGCCTTCGCCGACCGCGCGCTGGAGCTCGTCGCGACGGCGATCAGCGCGGGCGTGGTCGTCGTCCTGCTCTACCGGTGGCTGTCCGGCCGGCTGCCGCAGCGACGGCTGCTCTCGCCGGTGATCGTCATCGCGCTGTTCGGCGCGCTGGCGTCGGGCACCGGCACGGCGCTCGGGGACGGCCATCCGCTGTCGGCGCCGCTGCTGCAGCTCTACCGGATCCTGTTCTGCCTGTGGCCGCTGGCGTTCCTCGTCGGGGTGCTGCGCGCCCGCGTCGGCAACGCCGAGATGATCCGGCTGCTGCTGGAACGCGACGGCACCGGGCTGGCGGCGCTGGTGCAGGACGACGAGGTGTGGAAGGACAGCCGGTCGATCGACGCGCTGAACGCGGCCGCCGGGCTGGTGCTCGACAACCAGCGGCTCACCGCGGAGCTGGAACAGCGGCTGGCCGAGGTGCGGGCGTCACGCGCCCGGCTCGTCGCGGCGGGCGACGACGAGCGCCGCCGCCTGGAGCGCGATCTGCACGACGGCGCCCAGCAGCGGCTGGTCAGCGTGGTGCTGCTGCTGCGGATGGCCGACCGCAAGCACGGCGGCGCGCTGCCCCCGGCCGTCCGGGGGCTGCTCACGGGCACAGTCGACGAGCTGCAGACGGCGATCACCGAGCTGCGCGAGCTGGCCCGCGGCATCCGCCCGGCGATCCTCACCGAGGCGGGCCTGGTCCCGGCGGTCCGGTCGCTGGCGGACCGCATCCCGATCGAGGTCGCGCTCTCGGTCGGCGAAGTGCCGCGGGTGGACGCGGCGGTCGAGGCGACGGCGTACTTCGTGGCGTCGGAGGCGCTGACGAACGCGTTGAAGCACGCTCAGACCGACCACGTGGACGTGCGGATCGCGATCGAGGAAGCGCAGCTGCGGGTCGAGGTGACCGATTCGGGCGTCGGCGGCGCGGACCTCGAGGGCGGCACGGGACTGGCGGGGCTGCGGGACCGCGTGCAAGCGCTGGGCGGAGAGCTCGAAGTCCGCAGCGGCGCCGGCGGGACCACGGTCTGCGCGGTCATCCCGCTGGCGGGCTCGTGAGCGTCCGCTGACGCCCACGAGCCCTCCGGTCACTTACGCAGGCCGAGACGCGCGATGAGCGTCCGGTAGCGCTGGATGTCGGTCCGGCGCAGGTAGGCGATCAACCGGCGACGGCGGCCGTTGAGCACGTGCAGCCCCCGGCGGCTGTGGTGGTCCAGCCGGTGGGTTTCGAGGTGCTCGGTGATCTCCCGGATCCGATGGGTCAGGAGCGCGATCTGGACCTCCGGGGAACCGGTGTCACCCGGGAAGGTCGCGTACTCCTCCATGATGGCTTGCTTGCGTTCGGCTTCGAGCGCCATGAACTCCCTTTCGAGGAGTGCTGGCCGGCGCGAAGCTCCGCGGGCTCAGGACGGCCGGGCGGGTTCGCGCTGACCGGGAAGGTCTTGGTCGGAACCGGCGAACATGACGCTCTCCTCTCGTGCGGGGTGGCGCTCCGCAAGATAACCCCGGATCCCCCGGCGTCCCAGCGAATAACGGAAGGCCCCCTCACCGACACGGCGAGGGGGCCTTCCGATCAAGGCGAAACTAGACGAGCAGCAGGAACAGCAGCCCGTTGGGCGTGCCGAGACCCGTCACGTCGTCGTAGCCCGGGGTCGTGTGGATGGTCAGACCCTGGTAGTCGAGCGTGCGCACCGAGGTGAGCAGGCCACCCGAAGCGTCGGTCGAGTTCGCGTAGTCGACGCGCTCCACCGCGGCGTCCACGTGCTTCACGTCGCTGATCGCCGGGGTGCGCGAGGTCAGCTTGTAGATCACGGGGTTGATGAAGCCGTGGTGGAAGTGGTCGAAGCTGTCGGCCACCGCCATGATGCCGGCGAACACCGGCGACGCGAGGCTCGTGCCGCCGATCCGGTACTGGTCGTAGTAGGCGCCGTCCGGGAAGGTCTGCGTCTGGCCGACCAGGAAGCCGGTGTTCGGGTCACCGATCGCCGAGATGTCCGGCACGACGCGGCCCTTGGTGTTCCCGGTCTGGTTCTTCTTCGCGAGCGCGTCCGGCACGACACCCTTCTGGTAGAAGGGCTGCGTGAACAGCCGGCTCGTGCCGCCACCGGAACCGCTGGTGTAGGCCGCCGGGCCGTAGACGCCGTTGGTCAGCGAGGACTTGCTGGTCTCCCAGCCGGTCTCGAAGATCCGCTTGCCGTCCTTGCCGATCGCGATGGACGTGCCGCCGACCGCGGTGATCCACGGCGCCGAGGCGGAGAAGTCCGGCGACGGCGTGCCGAGGCGCAGGACCTCGTCACCGTTGTCGCCCGAGGAGAAGTAGACGCCGATGCCCTCGAGCACCGCCTGCAGCGAGATCTGGTTGAAGACCTTGACCTCGTCGGCCGGAATGTCTTCACCGGTGTCGCCGTAGGAGTTCGACACGATGTCGGCCTTGTGGCCGGCGATCACGTAGTTCAGCGCCACGTCGAGGGCGTTGTCCTCGCAGGACTCGCCGCCGACGTACAGGATGTCCGCACCCGGCGCGAGACCGTGGGCGGCCTCGACGTCGAGCGTCTCCTCGCCGTACCAGCCCGCCGCGTCGCACTGGTCCGGCGGCTCGAGGACCGGGTTCGCCGGGAAGACGTGCTGCTTGAACTGGCTCTGCTTCAGCGGGTGCTGCGGGTCGTTCTTCTTCGCGTAGGTGCTCGCGTCGGAGTAGATCGTCGGCGAGGCGAACGCGTCCACGATGGCGATCGTGGTGCCCTTGCCGTCCGCGCCGACCTTGTCGACGCCGTAGGCCGAGCGCAGCTGCGCCGGGGTGTAGCCGCAGGGGGCGTACGGCAGGTGCTTGCCGTTGTAGGCGGGGTCGGTGGTGTCGACCTTCTCGCCGTAGTACGCGCTGCACGGCTTCGCGTTGCGGAAGCCGGGCCCGGGCGGGACGTCGGACGGCGTCGCGGAGCCGGTGGCGTGGTCGGGCTTGAACAGGTTGGTGGCCTGGTCGACACCGACAACACCGAGCACGTCGTTCGCCAGGTTCGCCGGCACCGACAGGTTCTTGTCGGCGGCGCGGAGGGTCTGGCCCTTGACCTTGTACTTGCCCAGCTTGACCGCGAAGGCGTTCTGCGTCTGGTCGGCGGTGCCGGTGGCCTCGACGTACGCGCGGTTCGACGGCACGTCGCCGATGCTGAACCCGCTGCCGGTCAGCCACGCCTTGACGGCGTTGACCGTCGCGTCGCTGGCGGCGAACCGGTCCCGCACCTGGTCGGTGCTCAGGAACTGGCGGTAGGTCTTGCTGTCCGGGTCGGACACGGCCTGCGCCAGCGCCTCGGCGCCGGCGTTGTCGCGCTGGTTCAGGTAGACCCGGAAGCTGAGCTTGGACGCGGGCGCCGTGTCGGCGACCTTCGCCTGCGCGTTCGCCCACAACGGGTGCGACTGCGGAATGTCCTGACGTCCCTGCGCGGACGCCGTCGCCGGCAGGGCGCCGGTCAGGCCACCCACCACCGCGAGCGAAAGGAGCAGGGTGGAGCTTCTTCGCACAGAAATCTCCCTCTTCGAAAGCGGCCCCCAGTTGAAGGACCTAGAACACCGGACGAGACTAGATCGGCGTTCCCTTCGCGGGAAGTGCTTGCGGAACCGTTATCTGGTCGCGAATTCACGTGCGCA
Source organism: Amycolatopsis sp. NPDC104819 (assembly GCF_055583145.1). Lineage (NCBI taxonomy): Bacteria > Bacillati > Actinomycetota > Actinomycetes > Pseudonocardiales > Pseudonocardiaceae > Amycolatopsis > Amycolatopsis sp. NPDC104819. The sequence continues at coordinate 96,886 of NZ_JBVJON010000007.1, forward strand.
CGGGCGTGGTACGGAAATCCGATTTGTCGTGCGGAAAACGCGAAGAATAATACTCAATGCGCGGTAAGTCCGGTTCGTGACCGTATTACGGACCACGCCGGCCGGGCCCCCGCCACCTACGAAAGTCGGATGCTCCGTCCACTCTGGACTCCCCCGGCCGTGACGGCACTTCGGCCGTGGTCAGGCCCGCGCGGCGAGCCTGAGGTCCACCTCGGCCGGGGCGAACACGGACTCCACGACCATCACCACGGCCCCGCCGAGCGCTTCGCCGCGGCCGCCGATTTCGACCTGCAACCGCTGTGTCGCGCGCGGCAGCGCCCGCCGGTAGAGCACTTCGCGGACCCCGGCGACGAAGTGCGGTTCGGCGAGGTCGCCGGCGACCACCAGCACCCCCGGGTTGACCACGCAGACGAGCGTCGCGAGCACCTCCCCCACCTGGCGCCCGGCGAACTCGGCCAGCCGCACGGCGGCGGGCTCGCCGGCCAGGATCCGGTCGCGGACGCCCGAGCCCGACGTCGTCGGCAGGCCCAGCTCGGTCAGCCGGGCGGCCAGCGCGCCCCCGCTGGCGACCGCCGCGAGGCAGCCGAGCGAGCCGCACATGCAGCGGGCCTCCGGGTGGCCGGGCAGGCGGATGTGCCCGATGTCGCCGGCGCCGCCGTCGATGCCGCGGTACACCTCACCGCCGATCACCAGCCCGGCGCCGATCCCGGTGGACACCTTGACGACCACCAGCGCGGCCGAGTCCGGGTGCCGGGCGCGGTGCTCCCCCAGCGCCATCAGGTTCGCGTCGTTGTCGACCAGCACCGGGGCGCCGAACCGCGCGCCGAGGTAGGCGTCGATCGGGTAGCCGTCCCAGCCGGGCATGATCGGCGGCTGCGTGACGCGGGCGCGGCCGGGTTCGACCGGGCCGGGGACGGAGATGCCGACACCGCAGACCGGCCGGTCTCCCTCCGCGAGCATCGCCTCGAACCATTCGGCGATCCGGCCGAGCACGGGTTCCGGGCCGTCGGCGACCCGCACGGCGCCCTCGCGGTGCGCCAGCCGCCGTCCGGACAGGTCGGTGAGCGCCGCCTCGGCGTGCATCGTGTCGATGCTCGCGGCGAGGACCACGGCGTGCCGGTCGTCGAAGCGCAGCTGCCGCGCCGGGCGGCCGCCGGTCGAGTCCTCCTGGCCGCCTTCGATCAGCAGACCGGCCGTCTGGAGCTGCTCCAGGCGCGCGGTCAGCGTCGAGCGGGACAGCCCGCTGCGCACGAGCAGGGCCTTGCGCGTGGTCGCCTGCCCGGTCCTGACCAGCCGCAACAGCTCGCCGGCCGACGTCGGAGCCGTCATCCCGAACCCCCTCTTCGGTCTGGTGGCATCATCTCAGTCCCGGACTTTTGTCCATTGACAAGACATAAGTAGGAGATAGATTGGACACATGGACGTAACATGGGGGCGGGCCGCGGCGGTCCTGGCGGACAACTGGCTCGGCGCGTCCACGGTGCCTTCGCGCGGGCTCTACCCGCACCAGTGGAGCTGGGACTCGGCGTTCATCGCCTTCGGCCTGCGTCACCTGGACCCGGCGCGAGCGCGGCTCGAGCTGGAGACGCTCTTTTCCGCGCAGTGGCGCGACGGCCGCGTGCCGCACATCCTCTTCAACCCGGACACACCACCGGAGGCCTATTTCCCCGGCCCGGACTTCTGGCGGGCGAACCGCACGTCCGGGCTGATCCAGCCGCCGGTGCACGCACGGGCGGTGCTCGCCGTGCACCGCGCCGAGCCCGACCCCGGCTTCCTCGCGACGCTGTACCCGAAGCTGCGGGCCTGGCACGAGTACCTGCGGGTTTCGCGGGACGCGGGCGGGCGCGGGCTCGCGGCGATCGTGCACCCGTGGGAGTCCGGGATGGACAACAGCCCGGCCTGGGACGGGCCGCTTTCGCGCGTCACGCCGGTGGGCGGGTTCGTCCGCCGCGACCTGCAGCACGGCGCCGCGGCCGACCGCCCGAGCGACGAGGACTACGGCCGGTACGTCCGGCTCGCGGCCGCCTACCGGGACAGCGGTTACCAGGATCCCGGCGATTTCGCCGTGGAGGACCCGGGGTTCAACGCGCTGCTGGCCGACGCCGAGCTCGCGCTGGCCGAGATCGCCGAAGAGCTCGGCCTGCCGGCGGCCGCCGCCGGCCACCGCGAGTCCGCGGCACGCGTCGCGAAGGCGATGCAGGAAACGTTGTGGGACAACGGCTTCTTCTTCGCCCGCGACGTCCGCACCGGAACGCTCGCGCCCGAGCACACCTGCGCGGGCCTGCTGCCGCTGCTGCTGCCGGACCTGGCCGTCGCCCCGGCACTGCTGGCGACGGCCACCGGCCCGCGGTTCCGGCTCGGGAGCGTCCACGGCGTCCCGAGCCACGACCTGACCGCGCCGACGTTCGACCCGGCCCGCTACTGGCGCGGGCCGTCGTGGTTCAACGTCGGCTGGCTGGTCCGGGAGGGTCTGCTGCGCCACGGCGAGCACGCCCTGGCCGCGCACCTGCGTGACGACCTCGTCGCGACGGCCGCCCGCACGGACTTCGCCGAGTACGTGGACCCGCGCACGGGAGAGGGCCACGGCACCCGCTCGTTCAGCTGGACCGCGGCCCTCACCCTCGACCTCCTCGCTCAGCCCGCCGCGGTCGCGTAGTCCGACCCGAGCCAGGTCTCGTCGATCCGCAGCCGCTTGTACCGGGTGCTGTCGCTGGACGCCGCGTACGTGCTCGTCACCTGCAGCCGCACGTACCTCGACGTCACCGCCGACAGGTCGACGAACTGGACACCGCGGTGGCTCGGGAGCGTGCCGGACTTGACCGCGCTCCCCCAGTTCTTGCCGTCGCTCGAGACGAACACCTGGTACGCCTTGATCCGCGCGGACTGCTCACCCTCCGATCGGGCGTAGCTGACCGAGTCCTCCCGCTGGTTGATCCCGAGGTACTGGACCTTCTTGGCCGAGCCGAGGTCGTAGTCCAGGTTCACCGGGAGCGTCTTGTTGTTGTCGAAGTAGGTCAGGTAGTCGCCGTCGCTCGCCGCCTGTCCACTGTGGCCGGTCGCCGACGCGCTCGCCTTGAGGGTCACCGTCTTCGGGTCGTACGTCCCGACGCGGCCGGCGGTCTCGACCTTGAACACCGTGTCGTAGGTGTCCCAAGAGGACAGACCCGACAGCGTCAGGCTGCCGCCCCCCTGGGTGAAGGTGATCGGGGTGCCGGTTCGCAGGTTCGTCACCTTGCCGACGCGGTAGCCGTTGTCGCGGATCTTCAGGGTGCGCGTCGACGGCTTGGTCAGCACGTTGACGTACTGCGTGTCGCCCTTGATGGTGATCACGCCGTGCGCGCCGTCGTTCCAGAAGCCTGGTTGCATGCCGCCGTACAGGTACCCGGCGCCTTCGGTGCCGCCGAGCGACTCCCAGATCCCGTCGAGGTAGGTGCTCGCGAAGTTGTTGAACGCCTCCTGGTTCGACGGGAACTTCCCGTTGACCATCGCCGTTTCGGCCATCAAGGACTTGATCGACGAGCCTGAGTTCGTGACCAGCCGGCCGATGTTGAGCTTCTTGTCGACCGAGGAGTTCGTGCCGCCGTACCACCACGAGCCGCTGTCGGGCAGCTTGAAGCACGCCTCGGTGAGCCGCGGCATCGCCGTGTACGTCGCCTGCGGGTAGTCGTAGGACGGGCTCATCCCGGTCTTCTGCTCGTTGCTGATCGTGTCCATGATCGGCGTGTCTTCGTTGTTGTTGCTCAGCAGGTAGTCCGGGCGCTGCTGGTAGATCTGCTTGTACAGGTCGTGGGACTCCCAGTAGGCGTTGTCGTTGTCGATCCAGAACCCGCCGAGGTCGGGGTAGTTCTTCATGACCTCGAAGAAGTTGTCGTAGCTGAACTGGCCGAAGCCGTCCTGGCTGTCGAGGTTGACGGTCTTGCCCTTGTACTTCGAGTAGCCGGCCGAGTCGAGCCACTCGTGGCCGCCCTCGTCGTGCCACTGGGCGTCGTTGGTCATGTAGAGGATGACCTTGAGGCCCTGGGGTTTCGCGGCGGCGATCAGCTCGCCGAGGAAGTCCCGCTTGGTGGCACAGCTGCCCGGGATCTTCGACGGCCAGGCCCGCGAGTAGCCGAGCCGGCTGTGGAACGAGGCGAGCACGAGGTAGGACGCGTGCAGCTTCTTGGCTTCGCCGACCCAGTAAGCGGGACTCCACCCGCCGTCGGTGACCGCCTTCTCCCAGGCGCTGCAACTGGTGTAGCCCGGCGAGGTGCGCATGCCCCAGTGCAGGAACAGGCCCGCCTGGCTGTCGCGAAGCCACTGCTGGGAAGGCTTTTGCAGATCGGCCGACGCCGGTGCGGCGAGGAGCCCGGACACCACGAGCGCCGCGGCGAACGCGACGGCTATCCGGCGGAGGAACCTGGCTGACATGAGTGACCTCCAGTGGTCTGGTCCACTCGGTGGTGTACTCCTGCGTTCGCCGGACGGTCAACCCTCAGGTCCGACCTTTTTCGCGTGTTTCGACTGCCGGTACACCGAATCTGCCGCCATACGGGTTAAATATCTGATATATGAAGCTAGAGATCCGATCTCTGCTTGACTGGGCGTCCGGGAGGCGAGTAGATGTTCAGGCCAGAGAGCGCTTTCGCTCGAAGACCACCGCTCCGGCGACACGGGCAGCACGCCGCGCCCCCCAGAGCTGGTCGGGATGCCGACGGACGGCGGATCGGCATCCCGGCCACCCTTTCACCGCGTCGCGGGGGCCAGTGCACGAAAGGACGACGAATGTCCGAGCACCCCCTTCGCCCGACCCGGCGCGCGGTCCTGGCCGGCACCCTGGGCGCCCTCGGCGCCCTCGCCGCGGCGGGTCCCGTCGCACAGGCGGCCCTCCCGGCCGGTGCGGCGGCGCCGCCGGACTGGTCGCGGGCCGTCATCGACTCGACGATGAAGCGCTACACCCCGGACAAGATCGGCGGCTGGGGGTACACCCTCGGGCTGTACCTCTACGGTCAGCACCTCTTCTACAAGCGCACCGGCGAGAAGAAGTACCTCGACTACATCGTCGCGTGGTACGACCGCTTCATCACCGACAAGGGGATTTCGAACAGCTTCACCAACCTCGACTCGATGCGCTCGTGCCAGCTGCTCCCGCTGCTGTTCGCCGAGACCGGCCGCACGAAGTACAAAACGGCGGCCGACCAGCTGCGCAAGCGGTTCCCGGCGTACCCGCGGACGTCCGACGGCGGCATGTTCCACGCCACCGGCAAGGTCGGCCAGCTGTGGGGCGACGGTGTGTACATGGCCCAGCCGTTCCTCGCGCTGTACGGCGCGGCGTTCGACGACGGCGCGTACTGCTTCGAGGATTCGGCGAAGAACCTGGTGGTGTACTTCAGCCACCTTCGCGAACCGGCGAAGGGCCTGCTGTACCACGCCTACGACGAGGACGGCTCCGAGTCGTGGGCGTCCGGCGCCGGGCACCACTCGAAGTACCACTGGGCCCGCGCGATCGGCTGGTTCGGCATGGCCGCCATCGACATCCTCGAGGTCCTGCCGGCCAACCACCCGCGGCGCGCGGCCCTGATCGACATCGTGCGGTTCCTGGCGGCGGGCTACGAGCGTCACCAGGACCCGGCGACCGGCCGGTGGCACCAGGTGGTCGACCGCGGCGCCGACTCGAAGAACTGGCTGGAGACGTCGGCGTCGTCGATGTACACGTTCACGATGGCCCGCGGCGTCCAGCGCGGTTACCTGCCGGCGTCGTACCAGGCGGTGGCGGACCGCGGGTACGCCGGAGTCCTCCGGAAGGTCTCGGTGGGCTCGGACGGCCTGACGAACATCACGGACATCTGCGAAGGAACCAACGTCGGCGACCTGTCGTACTACTACGCCCGCGCGCGCAAGACCAACGACTTCCACGGCCTGGGCGCGTTCCTCATCATGAACGAGCAGTACAGCCACTGACCACGAGGCGCGCCGCAGAAGGGGCCCCGGCCACCAGGCCGGGGCCCCTTCGTCCGTACCGCAACGGACGACACGCGTACCCAGCCGGACGACTCGCGTACCTGGCCGGACGACTCGCGTACGCAGACGGACGACACGCCGGGCGAGCGACCGCCCGGCGTGTCGTCCACTCAGGTACGCGTGTCGTCCACCGGAGTACGCGTGTCGTCCGTTGGTGTCAGCAGGTGGAGGTGGAGCCTGAGGTGTTCAGGCGGAGGGACGCGCCTGATGTGGTGGCCGAGTCCTTCACGCAGTAGCCCGTCACCGTCTGGAAGCCGATGTCGAACGGGCTCTTCGAGCCCTTCTCCGCGGTGAAGTGGTCGAACGTGATGTCGGAGCTGTTGTTGACGATGCTCGCCGGGCGGCCGTCGTCCTTGGCGAACTCCACCGAGCTGTCGACGAACTTCACCCCCGACGCGTAGTGCAGATACCAGCCGTACGACGGGCGGGTGCCGATGCTCTTGGGGTTGTAGTCGGTCGCGTCGTTGCTCGGGACGCCGGTCCCCGCCGTGCCGTTGCCGCCCGGGACGTTCAGGTGCACGCCGGTGAAGGTGACGTCCGAGACGCGGTGCGTGCTGTCGGCGCCCCAGATCGTCGGGCTGAAGTTGGTGCCGGTGTGCGTTCCGGTGACGTTGTCGAACGTGATGCCGCTGATCGAGCCGACCCCCGGCGAGTTGCCGCACCGCTTGCGCGTGCCGATCTTCATCATGACCGGCGAGTACGTGCCGGACATCGTGATGTTGCGGTAATGGACGTCCGAGATCTTCGCGCCGTCCATCGAAACGATGCCGATGCCCGATTTGTGGGCGCTGGTGATGGTGATGTCGGAGAACTGGTAGCCGGTGAAGTCACCACACGTCTCGGACCCGAACATCAGCGCGTCGCAGCACTGCGCCGACAGTTTCGCGTTGTTCACCGTGACGTTCCCGTTCGGCAGTTTCGCGCCGAGCGCGTAGTCACTCTTGAACACCAGTGCGTCGTCGTTCGCCGCGATGTTCGCATGGGTGATCGTGACGTTCGTCGTGCTGATGATGTTCCAGCCGTCGCGGTCGCTCGCGGTGTCGATCGTGAGCTTGTCGGACACGACGTTCGTGCAGCCGTTGATCAGCGCCGCGAAGTGCCCGCCGCGGCGCAGCTTGATCCCCGACAGCGTGAGCCTGTCACAGCGAGTGAGCGAAAGGATCTTGTCGGCCTCGCCGGACTTCGGGTTGCCGGTGATGAGGTTTCCCCCGCCGTCGATCGTCCCCGCGCCGGTGAACCCGATGTTCGTGAGCTTGTCGCCGGAGAACATCGCGTTGTGGAAGTGGCTGTGGCCGTAGTCCTGGTACTCGTCCCACTGGTTCGACTCGGGCTTGTCGTAACTGTCCGCGCTCGACCCGCTGATCGTCGCGCCCGCGTCGAGCTGGATCGTCACGTTGCTCTTGAGGTGGACGGTGTTGGCCGACTTGTAGCTGCCGGAGGTGAACCGGACGGTGCCGCCACCGGCCGCGTTGGCCGCGGTGATCGCCTTGTCGATGGCCCCGGAATCGTTGGTGGAACCGTTTCCCTTGGCCCCGTAGTCCTTGACGTCGTAAACGCCGCCGGGCGCGGCCGAGGAGACCCCGGCGCCGGTGGCCACCAGTCCCGCCACCGCGAAGGTGATCAGCAGAACGGTTCTTTTCGCTTTCACGTGAACCCGCCTTGTCATGGAATCGAAAAATTCGGCACGACGGCGGAGCACTCAGATTACGAGTGGCGCGTGGGAACTGTCAAGATCACGCCCTTTTCCCGACAAAGCCGGGGAGGACCCGCGTCACCCCCAGTCGGACGCGGGTCCCCCCGGTGTCCTCGTCAAGATTTCCGGAGTCTACCTCCGTCGGGCCCGAGGAAACCGTGCTTGGCGCACGGCCGTGCCCATGAATCCGTCATGATCGACGCCGGTCACGGAAAACCTACGCCGGAGGAGAGCAAGGTGAACGCCCGTTCGGCCGCCTCGACGGCCTCCGGGAGCCGCCGCGCCGCGGGCACCCCGGCCGCGACGGCGTCCATGTTCGCCGTGGCCAGCAGCCGGCGGACGGCCGCGATCTGCGCGGCGGCGAGACCCGCGTCGCGCGCCGGGACGCCGGCCTCGGTGAGCGCGGCCGCCAGTGCCGACTCCCCCGCCGACGTGAACGCCGCCAGCCGCGCCACCAGCGCCGGGGTGCCGGTGACCAGCCGGAACACCGCGACGACGGCCGGCTCGTCACACAGCCCGGTGACCGGTTCACGCTCGTCGAGCCCCCGCAGGAACGCCTCCCGCAGCGCGGCCAGCGGCCCCTGGCCCGGCCGGCGGGCGCGGACGACGTCCGCCGCGTCGGTCTCGTGGTCGGCGAACCGGTGCAGCACCAGGTCCTCCTTGGTCGGGAAGTACGCGAAGAGCGTCCGCTTGGACACCTCGGCCGCCTTCGCCACTTCGGCGACCCCGACGGCGTCGAACCCGCGCTCCAGGAAGAGCCCGATCGCCGCCGTCGAGATCGCCGCCCGCGTGCGGAGCTTCTTGCGCTCCCGCAGGCCCAGTTCATCGGTCACGTCACACAGCGTAGCGTTGTGGTTCAGACTTTCTGCAGGCCAGGCTTCCCCGCTTGCACTACGTAGCTGACGTCGTTCTTGATCACGACCTTCGCCGGGTCGTAGACGCTGGTGTCGGAGGTGGTCATGAAGTCCGCACGCATCTGCGACGGCGTGGTCGTGACGCGGACGTAGCCGCGCTCGCCCTTGCAGTACTTGACGTGGGGGTTGTTCGCCAGCCAGGCCGCGCTCGGCGGGGCCGCGTCGTCGCTGTTGCTCGTCACCGACGTCGTGACCAGCTCCGAGCCGATCAGCGGGTCGCTGTGGTCGAAGTAGTCCAGGCGCAGGTCGGCGGCCCAGTGGCGGTGGACGTCGCCGGTGAGCACCACCGGGTTGGCGACCTTCCGGTCGACCCAGCCCTTCGCGATCCGGTCGCGCGAAGCCTCGTAACCCTGCCAGGAGTCGGGGCTCTCGCAGGTGGCCTTGTTGCCGTCGCCGTCCCGCGTGGCGAAGAAGACCTGCTGGCCGAGGAAGTCCCAGGTGGCCGGGTGCGACTCGAACTGCTTGAGCAGCCACGCCTCTTCGGTGCTGCCCAGGATGCTGCGCGAGGTGTTGCGCATGTCGGTGCAGGCCGGGCCCGCCGAGCCCGACGGGTCGGCCACCTGCGCGTTGCGGAACTGGCGTGTGTCGAGCATGTGGAACCGGGCCAGGTTGCCCCACATGACCTGGCGGTACAGCTGGATCGACGCGCCGTTCGGCTTCGCGGTCGAGCGGATCGGGGTGTGCTCGTAGAACGCCTGGAACCCGGCGGCCTTGCGCGCGGCGGACGCCGGCGAGGTGGTGCCGTTCCAGTTGTTCATCACTTCATGATCGTCGAAGACCACCACCCAGGGCGCGATCGCGTGCGCGGCCTGCAGATCGGCGTCGGTCTTGTGCTGGCCGTGGCGGGCGCGGTACAGCGCGAGCGTGGTCGCGTCGTCGGCGACGGCGAGGCTGCGCGGGTTGCGGTCCGCCGCGGCGCGGCCCGACTTCTTCTCGTAGATGTAGTCGCCGAGGAACAGCACCAGGTCCGGGTTGTCGGCGACGACGCCCTTGTACGCGTGGTAGTAGCCCTCCTCCCAGTGCTGGCAGGAGGTGAAGCAGTACTTGAGCTGGTTGACGGCGGCGCCTGCGGCGGGCGCGGTGCGCGTCCGGCCGACCGGGGAGATGTAGCCGGAAGTCTTGAAGCGGTAGAAGTACTCGCGCGCCGGCTGCAGGCCCACCGGTTCGATGTGGACGCTGTGCGCGGACGCCCGGACCGCGCTCACCGACCCGCTCTGCACGACCGAGGAGAACGCCTCGTCGTCCGCGATCTCCCAGTCGACCGCGTAGGTCGCGTCCGGCATGCCGCCGAAACCGTCGGCGTTGAGCGGCGCCGGCGCGAGTCTCGTCCAGAGCACCACGCTGTCGGGGAGCGGATCGCCGGAGGCGACGCCGAGCTGGAAGGGGTCGTGGATGGCGGGCGCGGCCGCGGTGGTGCGGGCGTTCGCCCAGGACGGCAGCGCCGCCGAAGCCGCGGTGGCGGTGACCGCGGCGAGCCCGCCGAGGAGCACCTTGCGCCGGTTGACCTGAACCATGTCGGAAGACCTTTCGGGGAGGGGAAACGCGGTCAGGCCGCGAAGTCGGTGATGCCGTCGCTGCAGGACTTCAGGTCCGGCTTGGCGGTCGTGTAGTTCGCGACGCAGACCTTGTAGAAGACCCAGCCGCCGTGCGGGACGCTCACCGCCTTGTCGACCTTCGTGCCCTCACCACCGGAGTTCCAGACGTAGAACGGCCCGGCGCCGCCCTTGAGCCAGTACGCGACGACGGCCGAGTAGCCGTCGGCATCGGTGTCGTAGACCAGGAAGTGCGAGTCGGACGAGCGGTACTGCGCCTCCCCCGCGCACGCGCCGGCGCACTGGCCGCTGCCGGTGCCGACGCCGCAGTCCGGCGCGATCCGCTGGTCGGAGCCGGTGTAGACGTAGGTGTCCGAGATGTACCCGCCGAGCGCGGGCACGTAGTCCCACAACGTGCTCGTGCCGTAGGTCCCGGTCACCGACGAGCCGGTGAGCTGGCAGTCGATGGTCACGGACGCGCCGTTGGCGACGGTCTTGACGGCCGTGGCGCCCGCGGTGGGCGCCCGGCGGACGTTGAGCGGGTCACCCGCGGTCTTGACGGTGCCGGTCGCCGCGGCGGACGCTTCGAGCGCACCACCCACGGCCAGCGCGCCGACCGCCGCGAGGACGACCCCGATCCCGGCGATCCGCCGGAGGTTCAAACGCTTCATGGCGGGAGCGTGACGCCGGGCCGTACACGTCCCGTACAAAGACCGTGGCCTGCGCGCAGACACTCCGAATGGATCTATCCGTTCGCCTGGGCGGGAAATAACATCCGGGCATGGGGGAACTCATCGGGCAGGTTGAGACCACCTCGCTTACCATCCGCGTCCTCGGGCCACTGGAGGTCACCGCCGGCGGGCAGGTGGTCGGCCTCGGCGGGCCGAAGCCCCGGCTGCTGCTGGCCGCGCTGGCGTTGCAGCCGAACATCGTCGTGTCGGCGGACGTGCTGGTGGAAGTGCTGTGGCCGGAGTCGGCGCCGCGCTCGGCCGCGGCGAACATCCGCACGTACGTGCACTCGCTGCGAAGACGGTTCGCCGAGATCGACCCCGCCCTCGGCGAGCGGATCAGCAGCCGGGCCTCCGGCTACCTGCTGACCGCGTCGCCCGGCGAACTGGACCACCTCGCCTTCACCGCCGTGGCCGGCGAAGCGCAGGAAGCGCTCGAGCACGGGAACGCCGAGAGCGCTCTCAAACTCCTCGACCGGGCCGACGCGCTGTGGCGCGGCGAAGTCCTCGAAGGACTGCCGCACGACCACAGCTGGGGCGCGACCGTCGCCCGGCTCGCCGAGCTGCGGCTTTCGGTGCAGGAACAGCGGTTGCGGGCGCGAATCGACCTCGGCCGCACCGGCGAGGCCGTCGCCGAGCTGCGCGGCCTGGTCACCGAGCACCCGCTGCGCGAAGAGCTCTGGGCGCAGCTGATCGTCGCGCTGCGGGCCGCCGGCCGGACCGTGGACGCCGTCGAAGCGTACGAAGCCGCCGAGCGTGTCCTCGCCGAAGAGCTCGGCGCCGAACCCGGCGCGCGGCTGCGCGAACTGCGCGCGACGCTGGTGCCGGAGAGCGTGCTCGCGCCGCGCCCCGCCGACGTCGTCCCGGTCTGCCAGCTGCCGCTCGACCTGCCCGACTTCACCGGCCGCGACGACGTGCTCCGCGAGGTCGTCACGCTGATGCGGGAACGCGCGAACTCCGGCGCCCCGGCGGTGATCGTGCTTTCGGGTGCGCCCGGGGTCGGCAAGTCGGCGGTCGCCGTCCGGATCGCGCACGCCGTCCGCGACGAGTTCCCCGACGGGCAGCTGCACGTCGACCTGGCCGGCACGTCGTCGTCGCCGCGGGCGCCGATGGGCGTGCTCGCCGAGCTGCTGCACGCGCTGGGCATCCCGGACGCCGGTCTGCCGCGCGAGCCGGCCGAGCGCTCGGCGCTGCTGCGGTCGCGGCTGGCCGGGCGGCGCATGTGCGTGGTGCTCGACGACGCCGGGAGCGCCGCCCAAGTGCGCCCGCTGCTGCCCGGCGCGGGCGCCTGCGCGGTGCTGGTGACCAGCCGGCTCCGGCTGCCCGGGCTCGCCGGGGCGAAAGCCGTCGACGTCGACCTGCTGCCCGAAGACGAGGGCGCGCGGCTGCTGGAGGGCATCGTCGGCGCCGAGCGGGTGGCCGCCGAGCCGGAGAGCGCCGCGGCGATCCTGCGCCAGTGCGGGCACCTGCCGCTGGCGATCCGGGTGGCCGGCGCGAAGCTGACGCACCGGCCGGGCTGGACGTTGCGGCTGCTGGCCGACCGGCTGCGCGACGAGCACCGCCGGCTCGACGAGCTGCGCGTCGGCGACCTCGCCGTCCGCGCGAGCGTGACACTGTCCTACGACCTGCTGCCGATGTCGGCGGCCACCGCGTTCCGCGGGCTCGGGCTGCTCGGGCCGGTCCAGTTCCCGGGCTGGGTGGTCGCCGCCGTGCTCGGCCGCCGCGACGCCGAGGACGTCCTCGACGTCCTGGTCGACGGCCACCTCGTCGAGCTCGTCGGCTCCGACTCCGCCGGGCAGCCGCGCTACCGCCTGCACGACCTCCTGCGCGTGTACGCGGTCGAGCTCGTCGAGCAGAGTGACGCGGCGAAGACGCGTGCCGGGCTTCGCCGGGTCCTCGAGGGGTACCTGGCACTGGCTTTGGAAGCCGCGCGCCGGATGCCGCTGCACTTCTTCGGCATGTACTGCGACGACGAGCTGCCGCGCCCGGCGGTGCCCGCCGACGTGCTGCCGGACGACCCGGCGGCGTGGTTCGCGGCCGAGCGGCACACGAGCGTCGCGGCGGTTTCGCTGGCCGCCGAGCACGGCTTCGACGACCTGGCCTGGCAGCTGGCTTCGGCGCTGACGCCGTACTTCGACCTGCGCGGCCACCAGGACGACTGGCACGCGACGCACACGATCGCCCTCGCCGCGGCCCGCCGGACCGGCTCGCTGCGCGCCGAGGCGATCGTGCAGCGCAACCTCGGCCAGTACCTGCTCTACCAGGACGAATACGCCGAGTCGCGGGTGGCGTTCGAGGAGTCGAAGGCGCTGTTCGAGCGGGTCGGCGACGCCTCGGGCATCGGCATCGCGCGGACCGGGCTCGCGACGATCCTGCGCATCGAGGGTGAGGACGACCGCTCGCTCGAGCACTGCCACGAAGCGCTGAAGCTGTTCGCCGAGGCCGACGACCGGCACGGGGAAGCGGTGGCCCGCATCAGTGCCGGCGCGGTCTGGATGTCACGCGGCTGCTACGCGGCGGCGAAGCGCTGGTTCACCGACGCGCTGGAGCTGTCGGCGGAGATCGGCGACCGCCACCGCGAGGCCCACGCCTTCAAGCGGCTCGGCCTGCTGTTCCAGCACCAGGGCAACCTGGCGGCGGCCCGCGAGCACGTCGACCGCGCGATCGCGATCTTCACCGACCTCGGCGACGACCACTGCGTCGGGTACGCGAACCAGAACCTCGGCGAGCTGTGCCTGCACAGCGGCGACTTCGCGCACGCGCAGCTGCTGCTGGTGAACTCGCTTTCGGTGCACCGGCGCAACGGCGACCGGCGGTCGGAGGCGGAGGTTTCGCAGCTGCTCGGCGAGCTGCACCGGGCGCTGGCGCAGCCGGAACGCTCGCGGGACTACTCGGAGCGCGCGCTGGCGATCTGGCGTGAGCTGTCGTCGCGCCCGCCGGAGCCCGCCGCGGCCGAGCCTCCGCACATCGTCTCCGCCTGAGGCACCACCTGCTTGTACGGATCATGTACGCCGTCCCGTCAGTCTTTCGCCACGTTCGAGTGAACAGGTGCGAAGGGAGAACCGGGGATGATCCGGATCAGGAAGACCGGCCGCGTGACCGCGGTGGTTCTGGCCGCGGGGGCGGTGACGGCGCTGGCCGGAGGCCCCGCCCACGCCGCGACGACGGACAGCGCGGGCTGGACCGCGGATTTGTCCACTGTGGACACCGATGACGTCAACGTCGCCGCCTCGGGCGGGACGCTGACACTGGCCGACGCCGCGTGGCACAGAACCGCGCGGGTGTTCGCCGGCAGTGAAGGCAGCCTCACCACCGCCGAGCACACGCTGGGCGCGCCGGCCAACCGCGTCAGCGCGGAACTGTCCGCCGACACCCCGAAGGGCACGTCGGTCGACGTCGACGTGCGCGGGCGGACCGGCGTGAACGACTGGACCGAGTGGACACCCGCGGGCACCACGCTGAAGTCCGCCGTCGGCTCGGTGCAGGTGCGCGTCACCCTGCACAGCACCACCGACGGCGTGCGGCCGTCGGTCAAGAACATCACGCTGAGCGCCGACAACGCGCCGCAGGTCAACGCGCTGGCCGCGGCGGCCGCGCTGACCTACAAGGTCTACGGCACCCGCGAAGGCCTGATCGGCGGGACGACCGCCAACGGCCACGTGATCACCAGCCGCGACCACTTCGTCGCGCTGCCGTCCGGGAAGGGCCTGTCCGGCAAGGGATCCGGCACCTACTCGGTCCGCGTCTGCCGCACCGACGGCAGCAAGTGCGAGTACGCGCCGGTGTGGGACATCGGCCCGTGGAACGAGCAGGACGACTACTGGAACCCGGCGGCGACCCGGACCAAGTTCAAGGACCTGCCGCAGGGCCAGCCCGAGGCGTACGCCGCGTACTACAACGGGTACAACGGCGGCAAGAGCGGCCTCGGGTACAAGGTGGCGAACCCGGCCGGCATCGACCTCGCCGACGGCGTCTTCTGGGACGGGCTCGGCATGTCCGACAACGGCAACGTGAACGTCACCTACCTGTGGACCGGTTCCGGCCCGACCGGCGTGGTCAGCACCGCGGGCGACCCGATGAACGTCCGCGCGAGCGCGAGCACGTCGGCGGCGATCAAGGGCCTCGCGGCGAACTACGCCAAGGTGAACATCGAGTGCTACACCCTCGGCGACACGGTCACCGGCAAGTTCGGCACCAGCAACATCTGGGACCGCATCGGCTCCGGCCACTACGTGTCGGACACCTACCTGCAGACGGGCTCGGACGAACCGGTCGCCCCGCTCTGCTGAACCGGTTCGAGTGCTCCTCGAGCATCGCGTGGTTGACTGCCCTCACCCCCGCGATTGCTCTGCCGTTTGTTACCAATCCGGCCACAGCCACGGCCGAATGACTTCGTGGCAACGGTTGCTTACCGCTCGGAGGTCGGCCTGCTTTTGGCCGGATTGGTAACAGCGAAGGCCCGGCGACTCCGCCGGGCCTTCGCCCTTTCGCGCGCCCGGTGGCACGCGGTGAAACCGGCCGATGACCACGACCAGCGACACCTTCGCGGCGCGGATCCGCGGCACCGTGCCGAGCGAAGGCGACGACGCCCGCCGGATCTGGAACGGCGAGATCGACCGGCGTCCCGCGCTGGCCACAACTTCGGCGGCGCCGCCGTGGCCGACGGCGCGCTGTTGGTCGACCTGGGCGCGCTGCGCACCATCGAGGTCGACGGCGCGGCGGGCACCGCCCGCGTCGGCGGCGGCGCGACCTGGGCCGAGCTCGACGCGGCGACGCAGGACCACGGCCTCGCGACCCCGGGCGGCACGGTCAGCGACACCGGCGTCGGCGGGCTCACCCTGGGCGGCGGCTTCGGCTGGCTGACCGCGCGGCACGGGCTTTCCGTCGACAACCTGCTCTCCGCGGAGGTCGTCACCGCGGACGGCCGGATCCTCCGCGCGTCCGACCGTCGCCGAGCTCTCCGACGACGTCCTCGACGTCATCGCGGCGCACCTGCCCGGCAAGGCCTCGCCGTTGACGCTGGTGCCGGTGTTCCGGTTCACAGGCGCGTTTCCGCGGTGCCGGACGACGCGACGGCGTTCGGCGGCACCGCGAGGACGGTTACGTGATCGGGATCGCCGCGGTCGCGCCGACCCCGGAGCTGCACGCCGCCGACCGGGCCTGGACCCGCGCGTTCTGGTCGGCGCTCGTCGTACGGCGCGGCGAAGTACGAGCGGCTGCGGCGGGTCAAGGACGCTTACGACCCCGGCAACGTCTTCCACCACAATGCGAATATCCCGCCGAGCGGAACATGAATTCACAACCGTGAACGACTATCCGCCGGGTGTACAAGCGCCAGTCCGTTGTGGAAAACTTCCGGTCACCTGGAGCATTTCCCCACACGGAATGGCGGGCACCTGTGAGCGTTACCCGGAGAACCCTGCTGACCACCGCGGCCGGTGCCGCGGTGGCGGTGAGCGCCAGCACCTCGACGGCCGCTTCGGCGGCCCCCCTCGATGCCTCCGACCAGGCATCGGTCACCCGGACGCTCCGCCAAGCGGCCGACTACGCAGTAGCCAAGCTCCGCGCGGTGGCGCCCGGCGTCACGGCGTTTCCGACCGGCACGAAGTTCGAGAAATGGGTTTATTCGCAGAATGGCGACTGGGTCGGCGGATTCTGGCCCGGCCAGTTGTGGCTCGCGTGGCTGCACAGCGGTGACGAACAATTCAAGACCCTCGCGCTGGCGTCGGCGGAGAAACTCGCGCCGCGCCAGAACGACACCGGCACGCACGACCTCGGTTTCCTCTTCTACCCGTCGTGGGTGACCGCCTGGCGGCTCACCGGGGACGACAAGTGGAAGGCGGGCGCGGTGCAGGCCGCGTCGTCGCTGATCAAGCGGTACAACTCGGCCGGGAAGTTCATCCGCGCCTGGGGCGCGCTGACCGACCCGAAGGACGCGGGCCGCGTCATCATGGACACGATGATGAACCTGGACCTGCTGGCGTTCGCGTCGAAGCAGACCGGGGACCCGCAGTACCTCGACATCGCGATCGCGCACGCGAAGACGGCGCAGAAGAACTTCGTGCGCCCGGACGGCTCGACCCCGCACGTGTTCGACTTCGACCCGGTCACCGGCGCGCCGATCGGGCCGAACACAGTGCAGGGCTACAGCCCGACGTCGTGCTGGTCGCGCGGGCAGGCGTGGGGCGTCTACGGCTTCACGACGATCTACCGCCGGACCGGCGACAAGGAGTTCCTGACCACGGCCCGGCGGCTCGCGGACTACGCGCTTTCGAAGCTGACGCCCGACCAGGTGCCGGTGTGGGACTACCTCGCCCCGCAGGCGCCGAACGACGTCAAGGACGCTTCCGCCGGCGTGATCATGGCGTGCGGCCTGCTCGACCTCGCCGAGGTCACGCACCGCCCGCAGTACCGGGACAGCGCGCTGCGGATCCTCACGGCGGTGTCGCAGACGTGCCTGACGACGAAGTCCACGCGGGCCGAGGCGAGCGTCGCGCGCTGCACCCGCAACCGCCCGGCCGAGGACGGCATCGAGGTGTCGCTCCCGTACGCCGACTACTACCTGCTGGAGGGCATCCTGCGGGTGCTCGACCGGCGCAAGGTCGACCGCGCGGTCGACCTGTCCAGCCTCTGACGCCGCGGGGAGGCCGCCACCTCCCCCTGTCAGTGTTGATGGTGCGCGTGCACCTTCGCGTGGCCGAGCCCGCGCCCGATCATCCACTTGTTCACCGGCACCGTGACGACGAACGCGATCGCCAGCGAGAGCACCAGTGCCAGCCAGAACAGGTAGCTCACCAGCCCGGCGTCCATCGCCCCCGGGATCGCCACGACAACGGTGTTGTCGATGACCTCCATGACGGCGATCGACACGGTGTCCGCGGCCAGCGCGACCTTGAACGCCGCCGCCGCGCTCAGCCCCGACTTCAGCACACCCCGCATGGTGAGGCCGTACCCGAAGACGAACGCGAGCGCGATCGACAGGACGACGGTGGCGGCGTTGTGCAGGCCGAACGCCGTGCCGAGGACCATGCCGAGCACCTCACCGATGGCACAGCCGGTGAGGCAGTGCAGTGTCGCCTGGATCGCCGTCGGCCAAGAGGCTCCGTGCTGTTCGCTCATAGGGATGAATATACCCCCTAGGGGTACTAGTGGCACGTTCTGTGAGTCACAACGGCGACGCGCACCCGGGCCGCCGTCAACACACAGCCACCGAACGCGGACCCCTCATCACCCACCGTCACCAAAACCGCCGACCAGGCGGTTTCCCGTCAAGAACCCACCAGGCAGAACTCACTTCCGTAACCCTTTGCGCACATCCCGTTGACCACAGTTACGCGGGGCCCTACGTTCGCCCTTGGTCTCCACCGTGCGCAGACCGTTCGAGAGTCCTGAGGAATGGGTGGGGATGCGAGGGCCGACGAAGACGTTCCGGCTGGTCGCGACCGTGCTGCTGGGTGCGGCGCTCGCGCTCGGCGGGTGTTCGGAACCGCTGGGGAGCGCGCCCGAGCCGTCGCCGACCCGGATCGCCTTCGTGCCCAAGGTGCGGGGCATCCCCTACTTCGAGGCGATGAACACCGGCGGCCTGGAAGCGGCCAAGCAGCTCGGTGTCGAGTGGTCCGCGACCGGCCCGGCGAGCGTCGACCCGGCCGAACAGGTCAAGATCCTGCAGGACCTGATCGCGAAGAAGGTCGACGTCATCGCCGTCGCGCCCAACGACCCGGCCGCGCTCGCGCCGGTCATCGCCGAGGCGCGGGCGAAGGGCATCCACGTGCTCACCTCGGACACCGACGCCCCCGGCACCGAGCGTGAGGTGTTCGTCAACCAGGCCACCGCGAAGGGCATCGGCACCGCGCTCATCGACGCGCTGATGGCGAAGACCGGCGGCACCGGGAAGTACGCCATCGTCTCGTGCGGCCCGGCCGCGGCCAACCTCAACACCTGGATCTCGGTCCAGAAGGAGTACGCGGCCACGAGGTACCCGAAGGCCCAGCTCGTCGAGACCGTGTACGCGGGTGAGGACCAGGACACCGCGACGAGCCTCGCCAAGGAGCTGATGGCCCGCCACCCCGACCTCACCGGCATGGTCGGCGAGTGCACGACCTCCGCGCCCGGGGTCGCGAAGGCCGTGCGTGACCAGCAGAAGATCGGGCAGGTGTTCACCGTCGGCGTCGGCACGCCGCAGGCGATCAAGCCGTTCCTGCTCGACGGCTCGTGCTCGCAGTCGGTGCTGTGGAACGTCGAGTCGCTGGGCTACCTGACGGCGTGGACGGCCAAGCAGGTCGCCGACGGCAAACCCCTGGCCCCGGTCAACAAGGTGAGCCTGGAGCTGCCGGCGGTGAAGTACGACCTCACGTCGAAGACCGTCCTGCTGGGCGATCCGCTGCTCATCACCGCCGACAACGTCGACCAGTTCAAGTACTAACGGACGTCGATGGTGACCGTCGCGGTGCTGGTGGCCGCCGGGAGCCGTGTGGTGTCGACGACCAGGTACTCGCCGTCGTCCTGCGTGCCGTCCGGCAGCGTCTTCGGGTGCAGCGTGTACGGCGGGGCCGCGTTCGTCACGCCGTCGATGCCGAAGTCGTTGTCGTTGCTGATCACGAGCGTGCGGCCGCCGTCGGTGGTGGCGACCCCCTCGACCTTGTCGTGGCCGAAGAAGCCGCCGCTCGGGTCCAGCGATGTCACGAGCGCGCCGAGGTCCAGGCGGAGCTTCTTCGACACCGGCGTGATGCCGGCCGCGGCGAGGTGCTCGGTCGCGTCGGCCGTGGTGTCCTTGCCGACGTAGGCGTCGATGCTCTTGCCGCCGACGAGCACGCCGCCCTTGACGGCGTCGTAGCCCGCCGCCTTCGGGCCGACGTCGGTGGCGCCGGTCAGGTCGATCTCGAAGAGCTTCTTGAACGCGCCCGGCTCGACCTTGCCGTCCCGCTCGTCGACCAGGAACCGGGTGGCCGACAGCGCAGTGATCTCGCTGACCGCCGTGCCGGTCGTGTCCGGGTCGTCCAGCAGGTAGAGGTACTCGTGGGTGGCGCGGGTCCGCAGGTCGACGGTGACGATCCGCAGCGTGGTGACGTTGCCCGGCTTCTTCGTCAGGTCGGGCTGCTGCAGCGCGGACTGCATGACGCCGACCAGCGTCCGGCCGTCCGGGGTCAGCGCGAGGCCTTCCATGCCCTTGTTCGGGACCCGGTACTTCAGCTCGGCCGGCAGCGAGCCGTCGAACGGCGAGAGGCGCTCGAGCGCGCGGCCGTCGCGGCCGAAGTGCGTGATGAACGGGCCGTACTCGTCGGACACCCAGAAGGTGCCGTCGCGCTGGGCGACGAGGCCTTCGGAGTCGTACCCGTACGGCGACTGCGGCAGCGTCTTCCCCGCGAGGTCGACGATCTTCTCGCCGGTGTCGGCCAGCGGGCTGACCTGGCCGTTGTACAGCGTGCCGTCCGCGGCCCGGAGCGGGATCTTCTTCTCCAGCACGGCTTTCCCGTCGTGGAGCCGGAACTTCCCGATGGCCGGGGTGAACGCGGGCAGCGGCTCGATCTTGCCGCCGTCGGGCGCGTCGACGTTCGGGCCGCGGTCGGTCAGGCCGTAGAACTCGTCCCTTTCGCCGGGCACGGGCGTGAGCGCGGAGCCGTACGCGCCGCCGTTGATCCGGACCCCGCCGATCGTGGCGAGCGGAGGCAAGTCCGTCGGGTAAAGCTTCACCGCGTCGGAAACGGTGTAGGTGAAGGAGTCCCGGCCGGTGAAGCCGGGCGCCGGGGTGTAGCGCAGCGTCCCGTCGGCGGCCACGGCCACGGTCCCGTGCGCGGCGGCGGTGTGCCGCACGACGGCGGTGGCCGACCGGTCGTTGCCGAGCACGTCCCCCCGCACGGTCCCCCCGGCCCGCACCCGGTAGTGGTCGTCCTTCGCCCGCGGCCCGTGCTCGTGGTCATGGGCGGCAGCCGGCCCCGCGGCGGCCAGCGGCAGCACCAGCACCCCGGCCAGCACGGCGATTCGTACCCGCTTCATCGGTTTCTCCTCCTCCGGCGCGTGGACCCGCGCCGGAGGAGGAGTCTGAGTGGCCGAAGTGGACAATGGCCGTCTTCGAGAAGGCGCCGGAGTTAACGGTGCCGTCGGTGGGCCAGCATCGCGCCGCTGCCCAGGATCAGGATCAGGGCCGTCAGGCCCCAGCGGCGCTTCTCCTTCGTGCGGACTCCGGTGTCCTCGACCACCGGCGCCGCCTTCTCCGTCGGCCGGACGCGCGGTTTCGCGGACGGCGGTGGCGCGACCGGCGCCTCCACCTTGGGCTCAGTCGTCAGTGTCGGCGTCGGAGTGGGGGTGGGCGTGGTCGGGGTCACCGCCGCTGGTTGTTCCACCGGCGGCGGCTGCGACGGCGGAGGCGGCTCCGGCGTGGGAGTGACCGACGGAGTCGGAGCCGGAGTCGGTGAAGGCGTGGGTGTCGGAGTCGGCGTGGGAGTGGGCGGCGCTGCCTCGACGTAACACCCCGCCGCGTCCCCGCTCACCAAAGCGGGACCCGTCGCGACCTCGACCGCTGCACCGGAACCGTCGCGCGGCAGCCGGTAGGTGACGCTCCGGCGGCCCTCCCGGTTCGCCGTCGCGTAGATCGAATCCGGGCCGAGGACCACCGAGCCGTACGCGCCGCCTGGGGGAAAGCTCAGCCCCGGCACCGGCACGACCTTGCCCGTCGACGGGTCCAGCGTCACCACCGCGCCATCCCCGCGCGAAGTCGTCGAGACGCCGTACAGCAAGCCGGACGCTGAGTCGTACGCGAAGTCGTCGACCCCCGCGGCCAGCGACACCGGGCGCAGCGGCGTCCGGTGCACCACGCGCACGTAGTCCGCGCTCGCCGGGTCGACGTCCACTGTGTACAGATCGGTGTCCTGCCGGACGTACCAACGGTTGCCGTCGATCGCGCCGGCCGTGGCGCCGGTGACCTGGCTCCACACCGGGTGCGGCGGGCCCGCGCGGCCGACCACGCCCAGGTCCGTGACCTCGCCGGACGCGTCGATCCGGACGGCGTGCGCGCCGTGGTCGTAGCGGCCGCCGCGGGTGCCGTCGGCGACGCCGTAAACCACGTCCTGCGCCGCCGAGTACCCCATCGCGTTGATCCAGTAGCTCGCCTGCGTCAGCCGCTTGGTCGCGCCGCCGGGCAGGGACAGCAGCCGCAACGTCGTCGGCGCGCCCGCGCGTTCGTTTTCCGCCTGCAGGATCGTGCAGCCGTCCGTGGCCTGGGCCGCCGGGCGCTTCGACGACGGCGCGAGCCAGCCGGTCGCCGCGAGCAGGGCCGACACCGCCGCGGCCACCCCGAGCATCGCCGCCCAGCGGGCCCGCCTGCCGGTCAAGCCAGCCTTTCCAGCGCCGACGTGAACGCCTCGGGCGGCACCTTCGCGCCGCCGCTGAACGGGTTCTGCAGCTGGTAGATCGCGAACAGCAGCAACGTGATCGTGCCGGCGAGCGTCGACACGATGATGACGTGCGCGGCCAGGCGCGTGCCGCCGAAGAGGTTGGGCAGCAGGATCGCGGTGATCAGGCTGCCGAGGATCAGCGCGAACCAGACGACCGCGCCGACCCCGCCGCCGCCGGAGTTCGCCAGCCGTTGCTGACGGGCCTGGTAAACCGACCAGAGCTGGTTGCTGGCCTCGGTCTTGCGGTCGACCTGCCAGTCGCCGTCGACCTCCGCGGCGGCGACGGCCTGCCGCATCTGGTCGAGCTGCGTCCAGCCGGTCTCGGGCACTTCGCCGCCGTCCGCCAGCCGCGGCCACTCCTGCTGCTCGACGGTCTTCGCGTAGGCGATCGCGAGCTGGTGGACGCGGTCTTTGGCGTCGGCGGGCAGCGCGTCGGCCGCCCACGTCGCGGCGATCAGGCTGTCGGCCTCGGTCTGCGCGTCCTGGCTCGCGGCGCCGACCGAGTCGAACAGGGAGATCAGCACGAACGCGACGAGGACCGCGTGCAGCCCGCCGACGATGGTGAACACCTGGCCCGCGGCGTCGTTGTTGTCGGGCCGGCCCTCGTCCCAGCCGAACCGGCGCACCAGGTACGCGATCAGGCCCCCGACGAGCGCCGCGCCGGCCACCCAGAGACCGCCGGCCACGAAGATGTTCATCCAGGTCCTTTCCGCACCGCGCGTATTCAGCGCCGGAGCGCTCAAGTTAGTCACGTGTTTCCGGCGGGACAACCGGGAATTGTTCGAATTCATCCGGGTGGCCTCACCCGCGCCGATGTTATCGCCGGTTCGGCGCAGCCGGACGATCGGCCTGCCCTTCCGCCGCTGCCCACGGCGACCACCGATTCCCCTTACGAGCTGCGGGTTTCCCTAACGAGTGATACCCGGAAACACGGGGTGACGACGGACGCCAGCCCTGTCCTTGCGAGTGTCCGAAATGGGCGGACGACAACCAGGTGACCCGCGCGGGCGACCCGATCGTGTCATTGTGCGCGGGAGCGCGGTTGCTATCTTGATTTCGCGGCGTCGCGAATCCGCTCGATTACCCGGAAATAGCAGGTCATGATCGGCGCGCCCGCGCGCCGGCGCTGATGATGAGGTGGTTCTCGCTGTGACTGTCACCGACCCGGTGGAGACCGAACAGGCGCCGTTGAGCCTCGGACGGGCCGCGGCCCGGACCCTGGCCACCACGACCAAGTCGGTCCCGCAGATGCAGGGCATCTCCTCCCGCTGGCTGCTCAAACTCCTCAACTGGGTCGAGGTCTCCGGCGGCGCCTACCGCGTCAACCGCCGCCTGTCCTACTCCGTCGGCGACGGCCGCGTCACCTTCACCACCACCGGCGCCGACGTCCGCGTCATCCCACCCGAACTCGGCGAACTCGCCCCCCTGCGCGGCTACGACGACGAAGACGTCCTCACCGAACTCGCCTCCCGCTTCACCCAGCACGAATACGCCCCCGGCGACGCCCTGGTCGAGTTCGGGTCCCCGGCCGAGCAGGTGTTCCTCATCGCCCACGGCAAGATCACCAAGGTCGGCTCCGGCGCCTACGGCGACCAGACCGTCCTGGGCACCCTCGCCGACGGCGACTACTTCGGCGACACCACCCTGGTTCGCACCGACGGGATCTGGGAGTTCACCGCCAAAGCCGTCACCACCTGCACCGTCCTGTCCCTCCCCCGCCAGGTGTTCGACGACGTCCTCTCTCGCTCCGAGACCCTGCGGGCGCATCTGGATGCTTATGTCGCGGGTGGGGCCAGTGCCCGCAACGACCACGGCGAAGCCGAGATCTCCCTGGCCTCGGGCCACGACGGGGAACCGACCCTGCCGGGCACGTTCGTCGACTACGACGCCTCCCCGCGTGAATACGAGCTGTCGGTGGCGCAGACGGTGCTGCGGGTCCATTCCCGGGTCGCGGACCTCTACAACCAGCCGATGAACCAGATCGAACAGCAGCTGCGGCTGACGGTGGAGGCGTTGCGGGAGCGGCAGGAACACGAGCTGGTCAACAACACCGACTTCGGGTTGCTGCACAACGCCGACTTCGCCCAGCGGATCCCGACCCGGACCGGGCCGCCGACCCCCGACGACTTCGACGAGCTGCTGGCTTTGGTGTGGAAGGACCCGGGGTTCTTCCTGGCGCATCCGAAGACGATCGCGGCGTTCGGGCGGGAATGCACCAAGGCCGGGGTGTATCCGGACGCGGTGGACCTGGGCGGGCATCAGGTGCCGGCGTGGCGGGGGGTGCCGATCCTGCCGTGCAACAAGATCCCGGTCACCGAGACCCGGACCAGCTCGGTGTTGCTGATGCGGACCGGGGAGCAGGCCCAGGGCGTGGTGGGGTTGCATCAGACGGGGTTGCCGGATGAGTACCAGCCGGGGTTGAACGTGCGGTTCATGGGGGTGAGTGAGCAGGCGATCATCTCGTATCTGGTGTCGGCGTATTATTCGGCGGCGGTGCTGGTGCCGGATGCGTTGGCGGTGCTGGAAAGCGCCGAAATCGGCCGGGAGGCGTGATGCCCGAGCCTGCGACGCCGCCCCGCCGGCCCGACGCGGAACCGCCGTGCCCCGGGCCGGGCCTGCCCCCGTCGGCCTTCGGGCCGACCGGGCTCGGCACGGCCGCGGCCCGGATCGTGCCGAAGACCGCGGGCACCCGTCTCCCCGAACCGCCTGAACCCGATCGGCGCGTGAAACCTTGACAGTCACCGAAGAACCGGCGTCCGCCCAGCTGTCGCTGAGCGTCACGGCGGCACGGACCCTCACGACGACAACCAAAACCCTGCCGCAGATGCGCGGCATCACCACCCGCTGGCTGCTCTCCCAGCTGCCCTGGGTCGACGTCCCCGCCGGCTCCTACCGCGTCAACCGCCGCCTCACCTACACCATCGGCGACGGCAAAGTCAGCTTCTGCACCACCGGCTCCCGAGTCCAGGTCGTACCCGCCGAACTCAC
This sequence comes from Amycolatopsis sp. NPDC104819, assembly GCF_055583145.1. Lineage (NCBI taxonomy): Bacteria > Bacillati > Actinomycetota > Actinomycetes > Pseudonocardiales > Pseudonocardiaceae > Amycolatopsis > Amycolatopsis sp. NPDC104819. Next base: position 122,128 of record NZ_JBVJON010000007.1, read on the forward strand.
CGAACTCGAACTCCTCCGCGGCTTCAGCGACGAACACGCCCTGGCCGCCCTCGCCGACGCCTTCGAACAACGCGAATACGAACCCGGCGCCACCCTGCTCACCGCCGGCGAACCACTCGACACGCTGATTCTCATCGCCCACGGCAAAGTCACCCGCCACGGCCGCGGCGAATACGGCGACGAAACCACATTGGGCACCGCCACCGACGGCGACCACCTCGGCGCCGAACTGCTCGCCCGCGACAACACCACCTGGACGTTCACCGCCCGCGCCGCCACCCGCGTCATCGCCCTCGTCCTGCCCGCCACCACCTACGCCCGCCTCAACGGCCGCTCCGAATCCCTGCGCGCCCACGTCGCCGAAGCGATCGGACGGCCACGGAAACCGCAGAACCCCAAAGGCGAAGCCACCATCGACCTCTCCGCCGGTCACGACGGCGAACCGATCCTCTCCGGCACCTACGTCGACTACGACCCCTCACCGCGCGAATACGACCTCGCCGTCGCCCAAACCGTCCTGCGGGTGCACAACCGCGTCACCGACCTCTACAACCAGCCCATGAACCAGCTCGAACAACAACTCCGGCTCACCGTGGAAGCGTTGCGGGAACGGCAAGAACACGAACTGGTCAACAACACCGACTTCGGGCTCCTGCACAACGTCGACCTCAAACACCGCCTCACCACCCGCACCGGCCCACCCACCCCCCTCGACCTCGACGACCTGCTCTGCCGCCGCCGCAAAACCAAGTTCTTCCTCGCCCATCCGCGGGCGATCGCGGCGTTCGGGCGGGAATGCACCGCCACCCGCGTCTACCCCGACACCGCCCTGCTCGACGGGAAACGCGTCATGGCCTGGCGCGGCGTCCCCATCCTGCCCTGCGACAAAATCCCCGTCACCGACACCGGGACCACCTCGATCCTGGCCATGCGCGTCGGCGAAGACGACGCCGGCGTCATCGGCCTCCGGCCCAAAGACCTGCCCGACGAATACCAGCCCGGGCTCAACGTCCGGTTCATGGGCATCAACGACCGCGCGGTGACCTCCTACCTGGTCAGCGCCTACCACTCCGCGGCTGTGCTGGTCCCGGACGCGCTCGGCGTACTCGACGACGTCGAAATCGGGCGATCATGACGGCCATGAACACCCGCACCGCGGCCCGGCCGGTCGCCGACGTCCTGGCGTGGAGCAAAAGCCTCGTCGACCCGGCGCTGCGCGTCGCCGCCGAGGGGCTGCCGGAGGTGATGCGGCGGATCGCCGGGTACCACTTCGGCTGGTGGGACGCTCAGGGTGAGCCGACTTCGGCCGACGGCGGCAAGGCCCTGCGGCCGGCGCTGGTGCTGCTGTGCGCGGAGGCGGTGGGCGCCGAGCCGGTGGACGCCGTCCCCGCGGCGGTCGCGGTCGAGCTCGTGCACAACTTCTCGTTGCTGCACGACGACGTCATGGACGGCGACACGACCCGCCGCCACCGGCCGACCGCCTGGACGGTGTTCGGCACCGGCCCGGCCGTGCTCGCCGGGGACGCGCTGCTGAGCCTGGCCTTCGAGCAGCTGACCCCCGAGGGCGCGAAGCTGCTGTCCCAGGGCGTGCTCGACCTGCTCGAAGGGCAGGCCGCCGACCTCGACTTCGAGCAGCGCGACGACGTCACGCCCGCGGAGTGCGTCCGCATGGCCGGCGGCAAGACGGCGGCCCTGATCGCGGCGTCGTGCGAGCTCGGCGCGTTGCTCAGCGGCCGGGACGACACGGTGGCGCGGTTCGGCGAGTTCGGCCGGTCGGTCGGGCTGGCGTTCCAGCACGTCGACGACCTGCTCGGGATCTGGGGCGACCCCGTCGAGACGGGCAAGCCGGTGTACTCGGACCTGCAGAACCGCAAGAAGTCGCTGCCGGTGGTGACGGCGTTGTCGTCCGGCACCGCGGCGGGCACGGAGCTGGCGTCGCTCTACGGCGGCACGGACCCGCTCGACGAGGCGGAGCTGTCCCGCGCGGCCGCCCTGGTCGACGAGGCCGGCGGCCGCCAGTGGAGCCAGGCCCAGGCCGCCGCGTTGGTGGCGAAGGGACTTCGCGAGCTGGCCGCGGAAAACCCGGTCCCCCGCCCGGCAGCCGAGCTGGCCGCCCTGGCCCGCCTGATCACCACCCGCACCCACTGAACCCGCGTACCGGAACGGACGACACGCGTACCCCGGTGGACGACACGCGTACCTGGATGGACGACACGGCGAGCACTCGCCCTGCCCGGCGTGTCGTCCGCCTGCGTACGCGTGTCGTCCGCGCAGGTACGCGTGTCGTCCGTTACTTGCCGGGGCGGGTTAGGCCGGATTTGTCGGCTTTGAGACTCAGGATGTTCTTGTCCGTGTCGGCCAGGGCCTTGGTGACCTGCGCGGACGCCGGGGTTGTCGACAAGTCGAGAAGGCGGATCGGGGCGTCGAGCTTGATGTAGGTCGGGACGTACTCGGCCTTGTCGACCTTCCAGCGGTCGCCGTCGCGGACGAAGCGGAAACGCGCCGCCGCGCCCTCTTCGGTGTCCCCGCGCGGGTCGGAGTGGCGGGCGACGCTGTTGCCGAGCCCGTACGCGACCCACTTGTCGCCGATCTTCTCGAACGGCTGGACCACGTGGGCGTGGTGGCCGACGATCAGGTCGACGTCGTCCGACGCCAGGATCTTCTTGGCCTGCGAGCGCTGCTCGGCCGTCGGGTCGTGCTGGTACTCGACTCCCCAGTGCAGGCTCGCGATCACGACCTGCGCGCCCGCCTCCCGCGCCTTGCGCGCTGCCGCCAGGACGTCGTCGACGTCGATCTGGTTGGCCAGCCACGGCTTTCCGGCCGGCACCTTGATGCCGTTGAAGCCGAACGCGTACGACACCTGCGCGACCTTCACCCCGTGGACGTCGAGGATCAGCGGCTTCGCGGCTTCGGCGGCCGACCGGGCCGAGCCGGTGTGCTCGAGGCCGACCTCGTCGAGCTTGTCGAGGGTCCGCTTCACCCCGTCGGCGCCCTGGTCGATGGTGTGGTTCGACGACGTCGAGCACGTGTCGTAGCCGGTGTCCTTGAGCGCGTCGGCGATCTCCGGCGGCGCGCTGAACGACGGGTACCCGCTGTAGGGCCCGCCCTCCGGCGCCAGCGGCGTCTCGAGGTGGCAGATCCCCAGGTCGGCGCCGGAGATCAGCGGCTTGACCCCGGCCAGCAGCGGGCGGTAGTCGATCTTCCCGCCGCCGCCGTCGGCCTCGGCCTGCTCGGTCAGCGCCGGGTGGATCAGGACGTCACCGGTGGCGACGACGCTGAACGACCCCTCGGGCGCCGCCGCGGCCGAAGAAGAAGGCGTCTCCGGGAACGGTGTCGGCGCCGGGCCGGACTGCGGCGGGCTGCTGCAGGCGGCCGCCAGGACGGCGACACCGGCGAGCGCGGCGACGCGGTGCTTCGTCATCGGTCCCCCTCCGGGCGTGGTCCGGTCATCCTGCCAGCCGGGCGAATCCGGCAGAGACGGCATCCCGGTCAGCGGCCAATCGCACCACAGTCGACAACACCGATCACAACATTCGCACAGGACAAAACCGGACAACGCCCAGGACAGCGGGTAAAAAATACTATAAATGGCCGAGCGCGCGCGGTCATTTGATCACGGAGAGTAGGTCTCGCTCCGCTAACTCCACCTTGACGCTCCACGAACGGGTGTTTTGTAATACCAGTCACCCACCGGCGCCCCCACGCGCCATTCGAACCTCGGCCTCCTTGGGAGCAACGATGTCCCCACACTCGCACAGGTTCCGCACCTGGAGCGTTGTTGGTTGTTGTTTGATTTCCGGTGTCTTGATGGCTTCCTGCTCCTCCGGCAAGGACACCGCGGCACCGCAGCAGTCGGCGCCCGCCAACGGCAAGATCACCCTGTACTACCTGCAGAAACAGGGTGACCAGCAGTACTTCGTCGAGCAGGCGCAGGGGGCGCAGGAGAAGGCGAAGGAGCTCGGCGTCGAGCTCAAGGTCGTCAACCTCGGCCAGGACGCCAACAAGGCGATCACCGAACTGGACGCCGCGGTCGCGCAGGGCGCGAACGGCGTCGCCATCGTCGTCCCCGACCAGGCCATCGGCCCGCAGGTGATCGACAAGGCCAAGAGCGCCGGCATCCCGCTGATCGCCTCCGACGACGTCATCAAGGACGGCACCGGCGCGAAGGCCCCGTTCGTCGGCTTCAACGGCAGCCAGATGGGCGACTCCGTCGGCACCGAGGCCGGGAAGCTGTTCAAGGCCGCCGGCTGGTCCGCCGCCGACACGAAGATCATCAGCGCCTACAAGCAGGACCTCACCGTCTGCACCGACCGCGTCAACGCCTCGAAGGCGGCGTTCGCGAAGTCCGCGGGCGCGGACGTCCAGGTGATCGACGTCGGCACCGACAACTCCCCCGTCGACGCGCAGAACCGCTCCGGCGCCGTGATCGGCTCGAACCCGGGGGTGAAGCACTGGGTCGTCTGGGGCTGCAACGACGAGAACGAGACCGGCGTGGTCACCGCGCTCGCCAACTCCGGCGTGCAGGCGAACAACATCATCGGCGTCGGGCTCGGCGCGTACCTCGACTGCAAGGACTGGGCCGCGGGCAAGGACACCGGCAACAAGTCCGCGCTCTACATCTCCGGCGCCGAGGTCGGCCGTTCGGCGATCCAGGTGCTGGTGGACAAGGTGAAGAACGGCAAGGAGCTGCCCGCGGAGACGATCGCGAAGACCACGATCGTCAACAAGGACAACTACAAGCAGGCCGGCGTCAACTGCACCTGACCGACCCCTCGTGAGTGTTTAGGGCGGTTCTAACCGCCCTAAACACTCACGACCGCCGTACGGAAGGCGACCATGTCCTCCTCTTCACCCGCGCTCGCCGTCGAGGGCATCGGCAAGCGCTTCTCCGGCGTCACCGCCCTCGACGACGTCTCGCTGGAGATCCGCTCCGGCGAGGTCCTCGCGCTGATGGGCGAGAACGGCGCCGGGAAGTCGACGCTGCTGCGCGTCCTCTCCGGCGACCAGGGCCCCGACGACGGCCGCCTGCTCCTCGACGGCGCCGAAGTCACCTTCGACACCCCGCGCGCGGCGATGGCCGCCGGGGTGCGCGTGATCTACCAGGAACCCGAGATCATCCCGCACGTTTCGGTGGCGGAGAACGTCTTCGTCGGCGAGCTCCCGGCCGAGGCGCGGGTCTTCAACCGCCGCACGCTCCTGAAGGCGACGCAGGACGCGCTCGCCGAGTACGGCTTCGAGGGTGTCCTCAACCCGGCGACGCTCGGTGTCAAGCTGTCGGCCGCCCAGCGCCAGATCGTCGAGATCCTGCGGGTGCTCACCGCGGCCACCCCGCCGAAGGTGATCGCCTTCGACGAGCCGACGTCGTCGCTGTCGGAACACGAGGTCGAAGCACTCTTCCGGCTGATCGGGCGGCTGCGCGACAGCGGGGTCGCGGTCGTCTACGTCTCGCACCGGATGAAGGAGATCTTCCAGCTCGCCGACCGCGTCGCGGTGCTGCGCGACGGGAAGCTCGTCGGCGTCCAGCAGGTCGCGGAGACCGACGAGCCCGGCCTCGTGCGGATGATGATCGGCCGTGACCTCTCGGCCCTCGAACGCCGCGTCACGCAGGACACCGGCAACATCGTGCTCAAGCTGGACGACGTCACGACCGACGACGTCACCGGCATCTCGCTGCAGGTCCGCGCGGGTGAGGTCGTCTGCCTGGCCGGGCTGGTCGGCGCGGGACGCTCCGAGCTGGCGCGCGCGATCGTCGGGGACCTCCCGATCCGCTCCGGGACCGTCGAGCTGGCCGGCAAACGCTTGCGCGCGAGCAACCCGGGTGACGCCGTCAAGGCGGGCATCGGCTTCGCGCCCGAAGAGCGCAAGACGGACGCGTTGCTGATGCAGCGGTCCGTGCGCGACAACATCTCCATCTCCGTCCTGGACCGTCTTCGCCGCTTCCGCGTCGTGAAGCGCGCGAAGGAACGCGCGCTCGTCGAGGAGTACATCCGCGAGCTTCGCGTGCGGACACCGTCGATGGAGCAGGAAGTCCGGAAGCTGTCGGGCGGCAACCAGCAGAAGGCCGTGCTCGCGCGGTGGCTCGCGCGGCGGCCGAAGCTGCTGATCCTCGACGAGCCGACGCGCGGGGTCGACGTCGGCGCGAAGGCCGAGATCTACCGGATCATCGACGGCCTCGCCGCGGAAGGCATCGCCCTGCTGGTCATCTCCTCCGACCTGCCCGAGGTCCTGACGCTCGCCGACCGCATCCTCGTGATGCGCGCCGGGCGCCTGGCCGGCGAGATCGGCCGTGACGACGCGACCGAGGAAGCCGTGCTGACCCTCGCCATCCCCGAAACCGAACCAGCCGTGGAAGAAGCCCAGGAGATCGGCGCATGAGCACCCCCACGAAGGAAACGACGGCCCCTGCCGCCCCGGCGCAACCGAGCGCCGCGCGCCGTGTGCTCACCGGCATCGGTGTGCAGAACTCCAGCCTGATCATCACGCTGATCGCGTTGATCGTGCTGCTGAGCATCCTCAACGACAACTTCCTGCGCACCAACAACCTGCTGCTCATCGGCAGCGCGATCACCATCATGGGGCTGCTCGCCCTGGTGCAGACCCTGGTGATCATCCTGGGCGCCCTGGACATCTCCGTCGGCTCGATGGCCGGGCTCGCCTCGGTGATCTCGGCGATGGTGTTCACCTCGACCGGCAACGCCGAGGTCGGCATCCTCGCCGCGGTCGGCGTCGGCATCCTCTGCGGCCTGGTCAACGGCATGATCATCATCTTCGGCCGGGTCAACCCGGTGGTCGCGACGCTGGCCATGCTGGCCACCTACAAGGGCATCGCGCAGGTCATCTCCGACGGCAAGTCGCAGGGCTACACCGGCGGGGACGACCTGTTCATCTTCCTGGCCAAGGGCGCGATCGCGGGCCTGCCGTCGCTGGTGTGGGTGTTCCTGATCGTCGCCGCGGCCCTGCACTTCCTGCTGAAGTACACCGACATCGGCCGCAACGTCTACGCGATCGGCGGCAACGACACCGCCGCCCGCCTGGCCGGCATCAACATCAACCGGTACATCATCGGCGTCTACGCCCTCGCCGGCGTCGTCGCGGCGGTCGCGGGCGTCCTGATCACCGCGCGCACCGGCTCGGGCCAGCCCGTGTCCGGGTCGGAAGGCCTGGAGCTGCAGGCCGTCACCGGCGCCGCGCTCGGCGGCACGATGCTCAAGGGCGGTCGCGGATCGATCATTTCGACGGTGCTCGCGGTGATCATCCTCGGGGTGCTCGACAACGGCATGTCCGGGCTGGGCATCAACCCGTTCTGGCAGAACGTCGCGCACGGCGCCCTGCTGGTGATCGCGGTCGTGCTGCAGCAGCTGCGCAGCGGGGAGCGCCGCGTCGGCCTGCCCGAGTAGCGGTGAACCTCCACGCCCGGATAGTCGACGAACTGGGCAGGCTCATCGTCGAAGGCGTTCTCGGGGACGGGCAGCCGCTCGTCCCCGAGGAGCTCGGCCGGCGCTTCTCCGCCTCCCGGACGGTGGTCCGCGAAGCGCTGCGCGTGCTGGAGTCGAAGGGCATGGTGACCGCGCGGCCGCGCGTCGGCACGTGGACGTTGCCCCCGGAGGCGTGGGACGCGATCGACCCGGACGTCATCGGCTGGCGCATCAACGGTCCCGGCCGCCGCCACCACCTGCACGAGCTGCTCGAACTGCGGCTGACGATCGAGCCGCAGGCGGCCCGGCTGGCCGCGCACCACCGGCGTCCGGGCGAGCTTTCGGCGATGGCCGCGGCCTACGAGCTGATGGCGGACGCGGTGGAACGCCAGGACACCGCGGCCTTCCACAACGCCGACTCGGACTTCCACGCGGCGTTGATCCGCGCTTCCGGCAACGCGCTCATCGCGCAGCTGCAGGTGCCCGTCGTCGCGGCGCTGCGGGCACACGGCGAGCCGATGGAGCTGCCCGGGGGCAACACGCTCGTCGCGCACTCCCGGGTGCTCACGCTGGTGCTGGCGAAGAACGCCGACGGCGCCGAGTCCGCGTCGCGCCGGTTGCTGGAAACCGTTGCGCCGTACCACTCACCGGCACCTTGACACGTCCACCGGGAAGCCTGAACACTCGCTGCGACCCACCCGCCGCCATGACGTGCTCGACCATCAGGGGCTTCGCCCCTGGCCGGGGGCTCCGCCACCCGGACCCCCGGAACCGATCATTGAGGAGGACGCATTCATGCGTTTCCCGGGAATTCGTGGCTTCGGCGTGCTCGCGGCCGTGGTGGTGACGAGCGGGCTGTTCTCGGCCCCGGCCGCCGTCGCGGCGCCGGCCGAGTGCGCCATCACCGGCCAGATGGTGTCCGCGGGCAACTACTGGGTGACCAACGGGACGAACCTGGACGCGCCGGACTGGCAGAACGCGACGTTCCACGTCGGCAACCTCGCACTGGTCCGGACCACCGGCCAGTCGAACCACAAGACGCTGCCGTGGGCGCAGGCCAACGGCTACCAGCTGCCGACCGACCCGAAGCGGCCGTTCTTCCCGGACAACCAGGCCGCCGGCGAGGCGTACCTCGACCTCTACACGTACTTCCACCCGGAAGCCCCGCTCGACTCGATCCGCGCCCGCATCAAGGACGAGGTCGCGTCGGTGCAGGCGGGGCACCGCGACTACTGGAACTACGTCGACGCGCTGAACATGGCGATGCCCTCGTTCGCGCGGATGAGCGTCATCGACCACGATCCGTCCTATTTGGACGCGATGGACCGCTTGTTCAAGTCGTCGGAACACAAGCTGTTCAACGAGCTCACGGGCTTGTGGTACCGCGACGCGCGGTTCACCGGCTCGGCGGTGTTCTGGTCGCGCGGCAACGGCTGGGCCCTCTCGGCCCTGACGAAGGTGCTGCAGGTCCTCCCGGCCAACGACCCGCGGCGGCCGGAGTACCTGCGGGTGTACAAGAAGATGGCGTTCACGCTGTCCCTGCTGCAGCGCCGTGACGGCTTCTGGAACGCGGACCTGTTGAACCCGTTCGACCACGGCGGCCCGGAGTCCAGCGGCACGGCGCTCTTCACGTTCGGCATCGGCTGGGGCGTCAACGCGGGCATCCTCGACGCCGCGCGCTACCGCCCGGTGGTGGACAAGGCGTGGACGGCGCTGTCGGCGAAGGCGTTGCAGCCCAACGGCCTGGTCGGTTATGTCCAGCCGGTCGGCGACCGCCCGGCGACGGCGAAGGCCACGGACACCGCGGCGTATGGCGTCGGTGCGTTCCTGCTGGCGGGACAGGAAGTCGCCAAGCTGCAGGGCTGCTCGGCGGAGTGAGGCCTCAGCTCGGCAGCAGCTGAGTGAGGTCACCGACGATCCGCTCGTCCGGCAAGCCCGCCGCCGTGAAGCCGGCGGCGGGCTCCAGGCCGCTCAACACGCCGACGAAGGGGACGGCCCGCGCCTCGGCGACCTGGAAGTCGCGCAGGCTGTCCCCGATGAACACCAGCTCGGCCGGGTCGTACCCATCGCGCGCCAGGTTCTCGAGCACCACGTCGAGCACTCGCGGATCCGGTTTGTGGAACGGGGTTTCCTCGTGTCCGTAGATCCGCGCGAAGTGACCGGTGAGGCCGAGCGCGTCCAGGTCCTGCGTGACCAGGGCGCGGCTGCCGCCGGTGACGATCTCCATCCGCACCGACCGGGCCGCGAGGTGGCCGAGCAGCTCCGGCGCGCCCGGCGCGGCTTCCGGGCGGCGCACGCTCATCGCGAGCCGGTAGCGCCCGACGAACGCCTCGGGATCGACCGACGGCACGATCGCCGCGACGAACCGGTCGAACGGGAGCCCCCACGCGGCCTCGATGGCTTCCCGGGTGAGCGTGACGCCGAACGAGCGGGCTGTCGCGACGAGGATGCTCCAGCGGGACTTCGCGGTGGCGAGCACCGTGTCGTCGCAGTCGAACAGCACCGCCCGCGCTCGCCGGACCAGCTCAGCCGCGTTCCCCGCCATGCAACCCCCTCTGTGACCACCGCACTCCACGATGTCACATCGGGCTCACTTGAGGCAGTCACCCGGCTCACCGCGACGCAACGCGGGGTCGGTCTGCTCGAAGGTCCTGGCCACGCCGGGGCCGCTCGAGCAGGTCTCGAACCGGACCGTCACCCTTCCGTGGCCCGCGCCCTGGACCCAGCCGGTGCCGTGCTCTTCGTGCACGACGTCGTCGCCCTGGCGCCACGTCGAGGGTGGTGGTGCGACCGGGGCCGGGGCGGCCGAGACCACCGTGGACGCCGGGGTTTCCGGGACCGCGAGGGTGAACAGCGCGTCCTGGTGGGGCACCGAAAGGCCGCTGTAGGCGACCCCCGCCAGGCGGATGCCGCCGAACTCCGCCGGGTCCAGCAGGAGGCGCTCCGCCGTTGCCGACAGCTCTGCCAGGTCGTCCGTCGGGGCCGAGATCGTCTCGGAACGGGTCACCGTGTGCATGTCCGTGTGCCGCAGCTTGATCACCACCGTGCGCGCGACGCGCTCAGCCTTCACCAGGCGCGCGTGCGCGCCGACCGCGATGCGGCGGACCTCGGCGCGGAGTGTGGCCAGGTCGATGATGTCGGTGTCGAACGTCGTCTCCGCGCTGACCTGCTTGGTCTCGCCGCGGTCGGCCACCGGGCGGTCGTCGAAGCCCGTCGCGAGGCGGCGCAGGTCGCGCCCGATCACCCCGCCGAGCGTGGCGACGGCGTCCTGTTCGGACAGTGCCGCGAGCTGTCCCAGTGTCTGGACGCCGATGAACCGCAGCTTGCCCTCGGCGACCGGGCCGATCCCCCACAGCGCGCGCACCGGCAGCGGTGCGAGGAACTCGCGTTCGGTGCCCTGCGGCACCACCAGCAGGCCGTCCGGTTTGGCCTCGTCGGAAGCGATCTTCGCGATCTGCTTGCCGTTGCCCGCGCCGATCGACGCGACCAGGCCCGTCTCCGACCGGATCGCGGACCGCAGCGAGGCGCAGAACTCCGTGACCGCCTCGAAAGAAGCCCCCACGAGCTGCGGGGGTTCGGCGAAGGCCTCGTCGAGGGAGATCTTCTCCAGCACCGGCGCCACCGCCGTGACCACGGCGAACACCGCCTGGCTGAGCCGCTCGTAGACGCGGAACCGCGGCGGCACGATCACGCCGTTGGCCGGCAGCAGCCGCCGCGCCTGGGCCATCGGCATCGCCGACTTGATGCCGAACGCGCGGGATTCGTAGCTCGCGCCCGCGACGACACCGCGTGGCCCGAGCCCGCCGACGAGGACCGGGCGCCCGGCCAGCGTCGGCCGCGTGAGCTGTTCGGCCGACGCGTAGAAGGCGTCCAGGTCGAGGTGGATCACCCAGCGGGCCACGTCACTCCCCGCCGGTGGCGTCCAGCAGCTGGTGCAGCGCCTTCGTGTAGCTCTCGAACGCGGCGCGCCCGGCCGCGGTCAGCCGGACCAGGGTGACCGGCGTGCGGTGCTCGTAGGCCTTGGTGATCTCGACGTACTCGGCGTCTTCGAGCTTGCGCAGGTGCGTCGAAAGGTTGCCGGCCGTCATGTCCAGCAGCTGCTGCAGCCGTGGGAAGGTGATCTGGTCGGCCGCGTGCAGCCCGGCGAGCGCGACCGTGACCCGCAGCCGCGCCTGGGCGTGGATGACCGGGTCGAGCTGCGGCAGCGGGTCGCTCATCGGCGCTTCTCGCGCACGAAGTAGACGATCGAGGCGAGCAGGAACCCGCCTCCGCCGCAGATCGCCAGCACCAGGAAGTTCGCCGGGAACCCGACCAGCACGCTCAGCGCCGCGGACACGATCATCCACGCGCCGAGCCCGTACATCAGCTTGTCCTGCCAGAGCATGCCGCCGGCGAGGTACATGACGCCGGTGACCAGCAGCCAGGTGCCCGACCAGAGCAGCGACACCTGGTCCGAGGACAGCGTGCCGAAGTTCGTGATCCGGATGTCGACGACGGCCAGCCCGATCGAGACGAGCGCCCAGCTGTAGCCGTACATCGCGCCGACGGTCCGCGACGGGCCGCGGATCCCCCGGCCGGCCCGGGCGCTCACGAACGCGGTGTAGCCCATCGCGCCGAGGAACAGCACGGTGACGACCACCCCGCCGACCCAGCCCGGGATGCTCGCGGTCCGCGTCGCGAAGTAGGTGAACCCCCAGCCGACGATCCAGGCGAAGGCCCACGCGGCCAGCATGCGCGCGGGGCCCCCGCCCAGTTCCCGGCGCGTGCGCCGGTTCTGCTGGGCGATCAGGTTCAGCGACTCCTCCGCCGACAACGGCTCGTCGTCCACCCGTCCCGCCCTTCGTCCGCGCAGACCCCTCAGTACTGCACGGAGGTTAACAAGCATTCACAGCCGCGCCGTGTCCAGCCGGAACCGGCGCACCACGACCAGAGCCGGGACGAGGAGCCAGCCCGCCAGCACGAGCACCGCGAGCCCCGTTCCGCCCTCGTGCGCGAGGGGCTCGAGCCCGATCCGGCCGAGCCAGTACGTCGGGAAGAAGTGCGCCAGCGTCGCCATCCAGTCCGGGAGGACGTACAGCGGGATCCAGAGGCCGCCGAGCATGCCCAGCGGCATCATCAGCGCGCCGGTGACCGCGCCGACCGTGTCGCCCTTGCCGAACAGGCCGATGGCCAGCCCGAGCACGGCGAACGGGAGCACGCCGAGCCATAGCGACACCAGCACCAGGCCCCACTGCGCGGCGGTCAGGTGGACACCCATCGCCAGCCCGGCGACGAACACCACGACGAGCACCGGCAGGGCCACCGCCATCGCCGAGATGACCTTGACGACGAGGTAGCCGGGGCCGCGCATGGGTGTCAGGCGCAACTGCCGCTGCCAGCCGTCGGTGCGCTCCTGCGCCACCCGGGTGCCGGTGAACAGCGCGCCGCCGCTCGCGCCGTACGCGGCGAGCTTGATCATCGTCTCGACGTCCGCCGGGATGCCGCTCGGCGTGGCGAGCTTGCCGAAGATCGAGCCGAACAGCACGAACATCGCCACCGGCATCCCGATGGTGAAGATCGTGAACTGGGGACTGCGGACGATCCGCTTGATCTCCAGGCTCAGGTAGGTCGTGTTCACGCGGCCACCTCCTCGGCGGTCAGTGCCAGAAATGCTTCTTCGAGGCCCAATGCGGTGATTTCGATGTCGGCCGCGGCCGGGTACGCGGCGAGCAGCGCGCGGATCGCCGTGTCGGAGTCGGCGCAGGCCAGCTCGGCGCGGCCGGCCCGCAGCTGCACGGTCGTGACGCCGGGGAGCTGCGCGAGCTCGGCTTCGGTGGCGCCGGGCACGGCGGCCTTGAGCACCCGCCCGGACACCGCGGCCCGGACCTCGGCGACCGGGCCGTCGGCGACGACGACGCCGTGCCGCATCAGCACCACGCGGTCGGCGTAGTCCTCGGCCTCGGCGAGGTAGTGCGTCGCGAAGAGCACGGTCCGGCCGGTGGCGGCGAACTCGCGGATGGCGGCCCAGAAGGCCCGCCTGCCGTCGACGTCCATCGCCGCGGTGGGCTCGTCGAGCACCAGCAGGTCCGGGTTGCCCGCGAGGGCGAGCGCGAACCGGACGCGCTGCCGTTCGCCGCCGGAAAGCTTGCCGCAGCGGCGTTTGACGAGGTTTTCGAGGCCCGCCCGCGCGATCACCTCGGCGGCGGGCAGCGGCTTCGCGTGCGTCGAGACGATGAGGTCGACGAGCTCGCCGACGGTGGCGTCCCCGAGCAGCGCGCCGTTCTGCATCATCGCGCCGACCAGCCCCCGGTCGACGGCCTCCCGCGGGGTGCCGCCGCCGACGATGACCTCCCCCGCGTCCGGCTTGGTCAGGCCCAGCAGCATGTCGACGGTGGTCGACTTGCCCGCGCCGTTCGGCCCGAGCAGCGCGACGACCTCGCCGGGCGTGACCTCGACGGACACCCCGTCGACGGCGGTGACCCGGCCGAACCGCTTGGTCAGGTGGTGCAGTGCGAACGCCGGTCCCCCAGTCATGGCGCTCTCCCTTCGCTCGTGGACTTTGCAACGCAAAGTTGCTGCGAACTTTGTAACACAAACCTCGCGCAAGTTCAAAGCCCACGGCGCCGGAAAGCATTAAAAACGGGGTGCCGGGCACTGGGCCCGACACCCCGTCACTCAGGGTTCACGCAGGTCAGCCGGTGAACCGCCCGGCGACCAACCCCTGCGTCGCGCCGAGATCGGCCTTCGCCGCCGTCGGCGCGGGCGGTGTCGGCTGGGGCAGCGGCGCGCACTCGACGTCGGCCGTGCGGCCCGGCTTGCGGGCCGGGAGCGCGCCCGTCGCCAGGTAGTCCGCGATCTTGTTGTCGACACACGCGTTGCCGCGCGGGGTGATCGCGTGGCTCGTGCCGCCCGGCTCCGCGATCAGCGACGCGCCCGGGAAGCGGCTGCGGACCTCGAGGCTGCCCGGGAACGGCGTCGCCGCGTCCAGGGTCTCGTCGATCATCAGCACGCTCGGCACGCCACGACCGTCGATCTTGGTCGGCTTGCCCGCCTTCGCCGGCCAGTACAGGCACGGCGCGTTGAACCAGGCGTTCTGCCAGGTGAAGTACGGCGCCTTGGCGAAGGTCTTCCAGTTGTCGGCCTTCCACTGGTTCCAGCTCTGCGGCCACTGGACGTCCGTGCACTGGACGGCGAGGTACACCGCGTAGCCGTTGTCGTCGCCGCGGCCACCGAAGGCCTCGAACAGCGACTTCCAGTTCTGCCAGTCACCCTGGTTGACGAACCGGGACAGCGCGTCACCCAGGAGCGTCCACCGGAGCTGGTAGTACGAAGCCTGCTGGATGACGTCGAGGATCTCGTCCGGCCCGATCACGCCGCCGGCGGGGTTGAACGACGCCTTGAGCAGCTGCTCGTTGACCACGTGCTGGACCGCCGACTGCGTCTTGCCGAGGTGGTAGACGTCGTCGTGCTGGGCGAGCCAGCCGAACCAGATCAGGATGTTCTTGTCGAACGCGACGTCCTGGTTGAGGTTGTCGCCGTACCAGACGCCCCGCGGGTCGACCGTGGAGTCGAGCACCATCCGCCGCACGTTCTGCGGGAACAGCGAGCCGTAGACCTGGCCGAGGTAGGTGCCGTAGGAGTAGCCGTAGAAGTTCAGCTGCTTCTGGCCGAGCGCCTTGCGGATGGAGTCCATGTCCTTGACCGTGTCGGTCGTCTTCATGTTCTCCAGCAGGGCCTTCGGGTTGTTCTTCGCGCAGGCCTGCGCGTACCCCTTGGCGCGGTCGAGCCAGGTCCGCTCGATCTGCGGCGTGATCGGCAGGTACGAGGGCCGGTCGTAGTCCATGTAGTTCGCGTCGCAGCTTAGCGCGGGCTTGCTGGCGCCGACGCCACGCGGGTCGAAGCCGATCCAGTCGTAGGCGTCACCGGCGTGGTTGGGCACCTTCGGGCCGCGGGTGGCCAGCAGCAGGCCGGAGCCGCCGGGGCCGCCGGGGTTGGTCAGCATGACGCCCTGGTACTGCGCGTCCGCGACCTTGTGCTTGACGCGGCTGACGGCGAGCTGGACCTGCTCGCCGTGGGGCTTCGAGTAGTCGAGCGGGACTCCCAGGTACCCGCAGTCGGCGCCGGCGGCGACCAGCGTCGGATCGGTGCACGGCCCCCAGGTGATGGTCCCGGCTGCCGGTGCGGGCGCGGCGGTCGCGGCCGGCGCGGCCACGAGCGCGGACGCCACCGCGGCGGCGGCCACCGCGGCGAAAAACGCACGTCTCACTGTTTTCTCCCTTTTGGCTCCGACTTCAAGCGGGTGAACCCTAGACCCGCTTCCGGCGCGCGGGGACCGCGAACGGGGTGGCGGCCCCGAATGCCCTACGAAAGGTGGAAATCGGGTGGCGCGGTCGTTCCGGGATCCCCTACGGTGCCGGACATGATCTACTTCATCCGGATCCGCTCCGTCTGAGACGGCGTGACCGCCGGACCGCCCGCCCACCGGGCCTGGTCCCCTCATCTGCGCGCCGTCGGTTCTTTCTTCCTCTGAAGGAGCTTCATGCTGCGCAAACACATCGTCATGGTCGGCTGCACCGCGCCGAGCCACGTCTACCCGTCGCTGGGCGTGATCGCCGAGCTGGTCCGCCGCGGGCACCGGGTGTCCTACGTGGTCGGCGAGCCGCTGGCCCCGCTGGTCTCGCCGACCGGCGCTTCCGTGGTCGCCCACCCGACGACGTTCCCGCTGGGCGAGGCCGCGGTGTGGCCGGACGACCCGGCCGACGCGATGCGCGTCTTCCTCGACGAGGCCATCACCATCCATCCCCAGCTGACGTCCACGTTCGACACC
This sequence comes from Amycolatopsis sp. NPDC104819, assembly GCF_055583145.1. Lineage (NCBI taxonomy): Bacteria > Bacillati > Actinomycetota > Actinomycetes > Pseudonocardiales > Pseudonocardiaceae > Amycolatopsis > Amycolatopsis sp. NPDC104819. The sequence goes on from NZ_JBVJON010000007.1 coordinate 138,349, forward strand.
GACCGGCCCGACCTGCTGCTGTACGACATCGGCGGCCTGGGCGCGCCGGTGCTGGCCGCCCGGTACGACGTCCCGGCGGTCCAGCTGTCGCCGACGCTGGTGGCGTGGGAGGGCTACGACGCGGACATGGCGCCCGTCATGGACCCGATCAAGGCGTCACCGTCCGGTGTGGACTACGCGGAGACGTTCACCCGGTGGCTCCGCGCGAACGGCATCAAGGCCGACGCGTGGGAGTGGCTGGGTCACCCCGCGCGGATCCTGTCGCTGATCCCGCGGGCGATGCAGCCCCACGCGGACCGGGTCGGCTCGCACGTGCGGTTCGTCGGGCCCTGCCTGGATCCGGCCCGGCTGGCCGACCGGTCGTGGACGCCGCCATCGTCGGGGCGTCCGGTGCTGCTGGTGTCATTCGGGACGGCGTTCAACGACCAGCTGCCGGTTTATCGTGCGTGTATCGAGGCATTTGCTGCGGACTGGCACGTGGTGATGTCGATCGGGAAGCACGTGTCGCCGGCTTCCCTCGGACCACTGCCGCCGTCGGTGGAGGTGTTCGCTTCGGTGCCGCAACTGGCGGTTCTCGAGGCGGCGTCGGCGTTCATCACGCACGCGGGGATGGGCGGGGCGACCGAGTCGTTGTGGTTCGGAGTGCCGACGGTGGCCGTTCCGCAGGCGGCGGACCAGTTCGGGAATGCGGATCAACTGGAGGCGTTGGGAGTGGGGCGTCACTTGCCGGCCGACTCGGTTTCGGCTGCTTCGCTGAGGGCGGCGGTCGATGAGGTGACGTCGTCGGCTTCGGTGGCCTCACGGCTGGCTTCGCTGAAGGCGGAGATCCGGAGTCACGGCGGGGTTCCGGTGGCCGCGGACGCCGTGGAGGCCTATCTGGAGTAGCTGCTGCCTCCGCTCGAGCCGCTGCCGGTGCCGCTGTCGGCCAGTGCCACGATCAGCACGACGATTCCGGCCACGATGAGCAAGGCCACCGCCGCGAGGATGAGCTTCACCCGCCGGGTGAGCCTCTTCGCGGCGGTGCCCGTCGGCTCGGGTTCGGCGACCGGCTCGGCCACCGGCCCCGGCTCGGCTTGTCCTGCCGGTTCCACCGTCGGCTCGGGCTCGACTCGGACCATCGGTTCCGCCGCAACCCCAGACTCGGCCACCGGCCCCGGCTCGGCTCGCACCGCCGGTCCCGCCGTCGACTCCGGCTCCGGCTCGACCCGGACCACCGGATCCGCCGCAACCCCAGGCTCGGCCACGGGCTTCCGCTCGACCACCACCGGCTCGGGCTCGACCCGGACCACCGGAACCGCCGCAACCGCAGACTCGGCCACCGGCTCCCGCTCGACCACCACCGGCTCGGGCTCGACCCGGACCACCCGATCCGCCGCAACCCCAGACTCGGCCACCGGCTCCCGCTCGACCACCACCGGCTCGGGCGGGCCGTCCTCCTCCGCCACCCAGGCGGCCGCGGCGCTCGACACCCGCCGGCTGTCGTCGTCCACCAGACCCCGGATCGAGGCCGCCGTCCGCTCTCGGACCATCTCGTTGCCCACCCGATTGAGCCGCTTCAACCCCTCCAGCGCGTTCATCCGGTCCAGCGCGATCGGGCTGGCCAGCCCGTGCCGCAGGTACTCCGGCAGCGCCCACCTCGGGTTGCGCGCCAGCACGATGCGACCCTCCACATCGGACTGGTGCTTGGGCCGCTGCCGGGGCATCTCGGCCACGACCCGCTCGTGGACGTAGCTGTACAGCTCGTCCACCGTGACGTCCCCGTCGCCGTCCAGGTCCGCGCTGCCGTCGCGCAGGCCCGCGACCAGGTGCCGCGTGAACACCGACCGCGCCGCCGAGCCCACCACCGCGTCGCCCTCGAACGAGTACTGCGTCGCGTCCGACGCCGTCAGCACCGCGCGGCCGCGGCCCTGGAACCGCTCCAGCGTGTGGACGTCCGTCCCGGCCTTCGCCAGGCGGCCAGCGGGAAAGGCGCCGCTGTAGCAGCAGTCCAGGACCAGCACCTTCTGCCGGGACGCGCAGCCGGCCATCGCGCGGTCGACCAGCTCCGCCGCCAGCGCCGTGAACATCAGGCTGTCCCGGCGCGTGTTGGCCATCGCCAGGTACAGGCTGCCGTCGTCGTCCTTGACGCCGTGGCCGGTGAAGTACAGCAACGTCAGCTCGTCGCGACGGCGGCCGCGGTAGAACTCGCCGACCGCTTCGCCGACGACGTGGTGCGGCTCGTCGATCAGGGTCGTCACCTCGAAACCGGCCACCGACGGGTCGCTCAGCACCGCGGCCAGCGCCCGCGCGTCACCGCCGGGCGAGGTGAGCCGGCGCAGCGCCGGGTCCGCGTACGTCTCGGTCGCGATCAGCAGCGCGTGCCGGGCCATCGGCTAGCCGTGCCGCTTGACGAACGCGTCGATCAGCTGCTGCCGCTCCGCCGACGTCGCGCGCTCCAGTTCGACGGTGTCGCCGTCCACCGTCACCTTGATCTTGTGGCGTCCCGCCTGCCGGCCCAGCCATTCGCGCAGGGTCTCCACGAGCCCCGGGAACACCCCTCCCGCCGCGCTGAACGCCACCACCAGCGAGCCGATCGTCACGGGGTCGGCGGCCTTCGCGCCGGGTGGGACCTCGCCCGCCACCGCCTGCACGTCGACGTCCAGCTCGCCCAGCTCGGCGCGCAGCCGACGGGCCAGGCGGTCGAGGTCTTCGTCGTCCCCGTCGGCTTCGAGCCGCACCAGCGCGCGCTGCGTGTCCGGTTCGGTCATGGGCGCCATCGTCCGCCCGGACGGGCGAGCGGGACAAGGTCCGTTCGGGCAGCGTCAGGCCCGGATTTCGTTGAGGTAGTTGTAGATCGTGTAGCGCGTGACGTCGAGGCGGCCGGCCAGGTGGTCGACCGCGTCCTTGATGAGGAAATAACCGGCTTCGTCGAGCTCCCGGACGACCGCCGCCTTGTGGCGCTTCTTCATCAGGTCCACCGGGATGCCGGCCTTCGTCACCGCGCGGTCGACCAGGAACCGTTGCAAGCTGTCGACGTCCGGTGGGAAAGTCTCCGGCTCGCCGTTGCCGCCGGCCGAAGCGGCCGTGTCCACGCTGTTGACGCACAGGCAGCCGACCGCCACGCCGTCCGCGTCCCGCAGGAACAGCGTCGACGAGCGGATCGCGCGGCCGTCCGGGCCGTGGGTGCGGTAGTTCGTCAGGTCCTGCGTCGTCCCGCGGCGGACCAGGCCGAGCAGCAGGTCGGTCATCGGCCCGCCGACGTTGCGGCCGGTCAGGTCACCCGCGATGGCGACGATCGAGTCCGGCAGCCGGCTCAGGTCGTGCAGCAGCACCTCGTTGCCCGGGCCGAGCATCGCCGCGAGCCCCGGGATCGCCGGGACCAGCGCGGTCAGCACCTCGTGCGTCGTCGCGCCCGCGGCCGGGACCACCAGCGGTTCCCGCGGCGCGGTCAACGTCTCCAACGCCGAACGCAGCAGGTCCGCGGCGGCGGCCGGCGTCGACGCGTGCGGCGACAACCGGACGTGCTCGGGCCGCACCGTCGCCGCGATTCCCGCGTTCGCCAGTGCCGCCCCGACCTGCTCGGCCGGGTGCCCGGGCAGCGTGAACGCCAGGATCCCGGCGCGCCGGTCCACCGCCGAGACGACCTCGGCGCCGCACGAGGCCAAGACCTCCTCGAAGGAGGCCAGACGCTCGGCGATCCGCGCCGCGATGGCGCCGACCCCGGCGTCTTCGACCAGCTCCAGGGCCTCGGCGAACGCGCCGGAGGTGATCGGGCTGAGGTTCGAGATCGACCAGGCCTGCGCGGTGCCGTCCGGCGGGTGGATCTCGTTGTCGAACAGCCCCGCGTCGCGCGCGCCGGTCCAGCCGGACAGCACCGGGTCCATCCGCTCCAGCGCCCGGTCCGACAGCACCGCGAACCCCGTGCCCCAGCCCGCGCGCAGCCACTTCTGCCCACCGACGACCAGGACGTCGGCGACCTCCCACGGCTCGTCGACCACACCGAACCCCTGGATGCCGTCGACGACCAGCAGCCGGTCGCCGACGACCTCGCGCAGCGCCGCGAGGTCGGCGCGGTACCCGGTCCGGAAGTCGACGGCGCTGACGCTGACTGTCGTGATTTCCGGCGTCAACGCGTCAGCGACTCGCTCAGGCGTGACATAACCGCTGGTCAGACGGCGGACGCGCAGCCGCCCGGCCTGCTCGGCGCGGGCCCACGGGTAGGTGTTGGCCGGGAACTCCGCGGCCGACACGAGCACCTCACCCGTGCTGTGGAACGCTGCCTGGAACAGCCCGAGGCTCGTGTTCGGCAGCAGCACGGTGTGGTCGGTGTCCGAACCGGACAGCCGCGCCGCGGCGGCCTTGGCCCGGACCTCCTGCCGCATCAGCTCGTCCACAGTGGACGGACCGGCCGTGGTGGCCTGGTCGAGCAGCGCGGCCGTCGTGTCGAGCACCGCGTGCGACGGCGGGCCGAAGCGGGCGAAGTCGAGGTAACCGGCGGGCTCGTCGAACTGGAGCAGGTACCGGGGCGAAATCCGCGTCACGCGAGGATCCTCGCCAGGAACTGCCGGGTCCGTTCGTGCTTCGGCGCGCTCAGCACCTGATCAGGCGGCCCGGTTTCGACCACCGCGCCGTCGGCCAGGAACACCACCTCGTCGGCGGCCTCCGCGGCGAAGCTCATCTCGTGCGTCACGACGACCATCGTCATCCCCTCCCCCGCCAACGTACTCATCACTTCGAGCACCTCGCCGACCAGCTCCGGGTCGAGCGCCGACGTCGGCTCGTCGAACAGCATCAGCTTCGGTTTCATCGCCAGTGACCGCGCGATCGCGACGCGTTGCTGCTGCCCGCCGGACAGCTGCGCCGGGTAGGCGTCTCCGCGGTGGCCCAGGCCCACGCGGTCGAGCAGCTCGAGGCCCTGCTTCCGGGCGTCTTCGGGCTTCAGGCCGAGCACCCGGATCGGGCCCTCGACGACGTTCTCCAGCGCCGTCCGGTGCGCGAACAGGTTGAACCGCTGGAACACCATGCCGATGTCCCGGCGCTGGCGCGCGACGTCGCGTTCGCGCAGTTCGTACAGCTTCCCGCCGCGCTGCCGGAAGCCGATCGGCTCGCCGTCGACCCAGATCTGGCCGGCGTCGATCGTCTCGAGGTGGTTGATGCAGCGCAGGAACGTGCTCTTCCCGGCGCCGGACGGCCCGAGCAGGCAGACTACCTGTCCTTTGTGGACTTCGAGGTCGATGCCGCCGAGGACTTCGGTGTGACCGTAGGACTTCTTGACGCCGACGGCACGCAGCAGTGGTTCAGACACGGGCACTCCTCACCAGCGGCACGCCGCGCAACGCCTTGCCCGCACGGGAAAGCGGCCCGCGATCGGCCTGGCCGAACGAGCGTTCCAGGTAGTGCTGCCCGACGCCCGCGACGGTCACCACGACCATGTACCAGACGGCCGCGGCCAGCAGCGTCTCCATCACGAGCAGGTTGTTGGACGAGATGTTGTTGGCCGCGTGGATCAGCTCGGTCACGCCGATCACCGACGCCATCGACGTGCCCTTGAGCATGTTGATGAAGTCGTTGCCGGTCGGCGGGATGATCACGCGCATGGCTTGCGGCAGCACGACCCGGCGCAGCGTCGCGGCCGGTGTCATGCCGATCGACTTCGCCGCCTCGGTCTGTCCACTGTCGACACTGTTCAGTCCCGCCCGGACGATCTCGGCCATGTACGCGCTTTCGTTGAGCGCCAGGCCGAGGAACGCGGCGGTGAACGCGCTGATCAGCACGTTCGTCTGCGCGTGGACGAGGAACGGGATGTCGATGACCGGGAAGACCAGCGCCAGGTTGTACCAGAGCAGGATCTGCAGCAGCACCGGAAGCCCGCGGAAGATCCAGATGTACCCGGCGGCGAACCACCGGGCGACCGGGTTGGCGCTGCGGCGCAGCAGGGCGATGACGATGCCGAGCACGATCGCGACGGCCTGGGACAGCACGGCCAGCACCACGGTGTTGAGCAGGCCGGTCGCCATGACGCGGTAGAAGACGAAGTCGGGGACTTGACCCCACTCAATCTGCGCGTTGCCGAGGGCGATGCCCAGCAGCACGAGCAGCGCGAGGATGATCGCGGCGGCGACCCAGCGGCCCCAGTGCCGGAGCCGGACGATCGGGAGCGGTTCAGGAGCCGCCATTGATCGCGGCCTCCTTGATGGCGCCCTGGTCGACACCCCACGCCTGCAGGATCTTGCCGTAGGTGCCGTCGGTGATGAGCGCCTGCAGCGCCTTCTGCACGGAGTCGCGCAGCGGCGTGTTCTGCTTGTTGACGCCGATGCCGTACGGCCCGCCTTCGATCGGCTCACCCGGGACGACCTCGAAGAACTTGCCGTCGCCCGCCGTCCGCGAGATGAAGACGGCGCTCGGGAGGTCGTTGAGGATCGCGGCGACGCGGCCGGTGCGCAGCTGGTTCTGGTTCTGGTTGTCGCTGTCGGTCGCGGTCACGTTCACCGCGGGCTTCCCGGCCTGCGTGCACTTGGCCGTCTGCGCCTCGGCGAACTTCTGGTGGCTGGTGCCCTGCACCACGGCGACGTTCTTGCCGCAGAGGGTGTCCGGGCCGGTGATGCCGTCCGGGTTTCCCTTGCGGGTCATGATCGTGATGCCGGAGGTGAAGTAGTCGACGAAGTCGATCTGCGCCTGGCGGGCCTTGGTGTCGTTCATGCCGGCCATCGTCAGGTCGATGCGGCCGGACTGGAGGCTGGTGATGAGCGAGCCGAACGCCATGTCCTGGTGGGTCACGGTGACGCCGAGCTTGGCGGCGACCGCCTTGGCGAGGTCGACCTCGTAGCCGATCGGGGTCTTGCCGTCGGCGGCGTAGAAGTTGTTGGGCGCGGACTGCAGGTTCGACGCCAGGTGCAGCACGCCCGCCTGCTTGACGTTCGCCGGCAAAGCCGCGTTGAGCTGGGCGTCCTTCTGCACACCCTGGACGATCGCCGCGGTGTCCGGGATGCCGGACGCGGGGGCGCCGGGGGCCTGCGAGGACCCGCCTGCGCCGTCCGGACCGCCACCGCAAGCCGTCACCAGCACGGCCAGGCTCGCGAGCAACACCGCCTGAGCGGCACGTGAACGGGACATAACGGACCTCCACTGTTCGGCTGGCCGGAACGGTACAACTCGTTGTTGAAGAGGTCAACTAGCTGTTGAAATCTACGCCGGTGCTAACTTGCGCGCATGAGCCTGCGGATCGGCATCCTGGGCGCGGCGAGCATCGCGCCCGCCGCCCTGGTCAAGCCCGCTTCAGCCAGTTCCGAGGTCGACGTCGTCGCGGTGGCCGCCCGCTCCGCCGACCGGGCGCAAGCGTTTGCCTCCCGCCACGGCATCCCGCGGGTGCACTCGTCGTACGAGGCCCTGCTCGCCGACCCGGACGTCGACGCCGTCTACAACCCGCTGCCGAACGGCCTCCACGGCCGGTGGACGCGAGCGGCCCTGGCGGCCGGGAAGCACGTGCTGTGCGAGAAGCCGTTCACGGCGAACGCGGCGGAGGCGCGGGAGATCGCTTCACTGGCCGCTTCCTCGGACCGCATTGTCATGGAAGCGTTCCACTACCGCTACCACCCGCTGGCGCTGCGGGTGGAGGAGATCGTGGCGTCCGGCGAGCTGGGTTCGCTCGAGCGCGTCGAGACGGCGTTGTGCTTCCCGCTGCCGAAGTTCTCGGACATCCGCTACGACTACGACCTCGCGGGCGGCGCGACGATGGACGCGGGCTGCTACGCGGTCCACATGGCCCGGACGTTCGGCGGCGGCGAAACCCCGTCGGTGGTGTCGGCTTCGCCGAAGCTGCGGGACTCGCGCATCGACCGGGCGATGACGGCGGAGCTCCGGTACCCGTCGGGCCACACCGGACGGGTCGAGTGCTCGATGTGGTCGTCGACGCTGCTGAAGATCAGCGCGAAGGTGGTCGGCTCCCGGGGTTCGATCCGGATCGTGAACCCGGTGGCGCCCCAAGCGTTTCACCGCATGCGGATCGAGGTCGACGGCGTGCGACGGTCGGAGAAGTTCCCGCGCCGGGCGTCGTACGAGTACCAGCTGGACGCGTTCGCGGCGGCGGTCCTGCGCGGCGAGCCGGTGAAGACCTCGGCGGCCGACGCGGTCGAGACGATGACGGTGATCGACGAGATCTACCGTGCCGCGGGACTGCCGCTGCGCGAACCGAGCTGAGCGCGCACATCGGCGAGGGCGAAGCCGAGCAGGTTGCGGCCCCGCCAAGCGCGCGGCTTCTCCGCCCGCGGGTCGTCCGCCGCGAGACCGATCCCCCAGACGCGGTCGACCGGGCTCGCCTCGACCAGCACCCGTTCCCCCGTGCCGGCCAGGTACCGGCCCAGCTCGGGATGCCGGGCGAACTTGGCGGCGTTGCCGTCGACGACGATCTCGAAGCGGTGAGCCACCCAAGCCTCTTCGTCGAAGCCGCGCACCCGGCGGCCGAAGTCCTTGGCTTGCTTCGGGTGTCTCGCGGTCAGCACCTGCGCCGCGACCTCTTCGTCGCCGAAGAGCAGGGCCTTGCGCCACATCATGTAGTGCTCGGCGGTGGCGAACCGGACCCCGTCCAGCTCGAACGGCGAGGGCCACCACTGGCTGAAGCACCCGGCCCCCACCCCGCCGCCGCGCGGCGGCCGGTGGCCCCAGAAGTACACGTACTTGAACCGCCGGCCCGCGTCGAGAGCGCGGGTCAGCTCCTCGACGCTGCGCGGGTGACCGGTCATGGCGCCAGTCTTGCCCGCGAAGCGGTCGTCCCGCACCCGAATTCCGGGTGCGGGACGAGCCGAGCTAGGCAGCCACGTAGTTACCGCTGAGGATCAGCAGGACCTGGACCGTGATGCCCGTTCCGTAGTAGTCCGTCGAGTCCGGGGAGAACGACGCGATCGACGTCCACAGCTTGTCGAGCCAGGCCTGGCTGCCCGCGTCCGTCATCGCCGCCACCGCGAACGGGGCCGTGAAGCACGGGTGCTGGCCACTTTCGGTCTTCGAGCCCGACAGGGAGTAGCCGCTCTGGATCTTCGACGGGTCGCCGCCCGTGGCGGACTTGATCCACGTGTTCATCTTGCGGACCTGCGCGGCGGCCGCGCTGCCGGAGAACGAGATCGCGTCCGCGCCGAGGCGCCACGGGTCGCGGCAGGCGTTCCAGCTGTACTTGCCGTCGTACGGGCCCTCGAGGAAGTCCGCCGGCGCCGGCTTCGGCGTCGAGTTCGTGTTGACCACGAAGTCCGGCAGCAGTCCCGTGTTCGGCGCGTAGGACGACTGCAACTGGCTCACCGCCGTCTCCGAGCGGGTCCGGACCGAGTCCCAGAAGCTGTCGCCGGTCGCCTTCGCGAACGCGCGCAGGTGCCCCGGCATCCAGTCCGACGAACGCGAGCTGTTCTTGTACTCCGCGTCGTTGCCCCAGTCGCCGAGCAGCGTGAACTTCGTGCTGTTGTTGACCTCGGACTTCTTGATCGCGTTGATGATCCGGACGGCTTCGGCCTTGTAGTCGACCGAACCCGTGCTGCCCCACTTCTTGTCCGCGATCAGCAGGCCGTAGGCGATTTCGAGGTCGCCGTCGGTCGCGGAGTCGCTGCCGTTGACGCTCTTGCACTTCGAGTCCTGCTCGGCCGCGTGCAGGTCCTTGTTGTTGACCGACGGGTGGGCCTTCACGAACTTCAGGATCCCGTCGACGATCGCGCGGGCCTGCGGGTCCTTGTCCGCCATCATGGCCGAGATCGTCAGGCCATACCCCTCGCCCTCGGCGACGAAGGAGTGGTCGGCGTCCTTGGACAGCACGGCGTAGGTGCCGCTGCCGCACTTCGTCGTCAGGAAGTTCGTCTTCCAGAAGTCGTAGTACTTCTGGAGCACCTGGTCCTGCGTGGCCTGCGAAACCGACGGCCGCAGGGTTCCCGGCACGTAAGGCGTGCCGGCCGCGGAAGCGGTCGTGGGCACGCTCAGCAGCCCGGCGGCCAGCGCGGCCGTGGCCACCACCGCCCGGACGATCTTTCTCATCGCTCCTCCGTAAAGGACATCGTTGGCTGCGGCGACGGCGATCAGAGCGTGACAGAAGGTTCAAGACTCGGTCAAGACTGTTAGGAAACTTTCCTTACAATAACCGTGAGTGGTCTCACGGCCCCCGCGCCACCCGGACGGACTAGCGTGGAGGGCATGAAGATCACCCTCGACGGCCGCGGCCCGGACTTCCGCGCGTTCTGGACCGAGCGTCACCTGGCCACGCTCACCACGGTCCGACCGGACGGCACCCCGCACGTCGTCGCGGTCGGTGTCACCGTGGACTTCGAGGCCGGTGTCGCGCGGGTGATCACGTTCTCGTCGTCGGTCAAGGCCCGGCTCGCGCGCGCCGCGGGAGACGGCGGCATCCCGGTCGCGGTCTGCCAGCTCGACGGCCCGCGGTGGTCCACTTTGGAGGGACGCGCGGTGCTGCGCGATGACGCCGAGTCCGTAAAGGACGCCGAAAACCGCTACGCCGCCCGCTATCGGCAGCCCAAGCCGAACCCGCAACGCGTGGTCCTGGAGATCACCGTGAACCGGGTGCTCGGCAACGCTCAGACCCGGTCGTGAGTGTTTTTTAGGGTTAGAACCCTAAAAAACACTCACGAGGCGCGGGAGTGCACCAGCCGGGTGTATTCCGCCAACAGGGCCGCCAGCTCACTGTGCTCCCCCACCGAAGCCAGCTGCTGGTGACCCACGAGCATCGCCATCCCCAGCGAGGTCAGCGTCCGGGCCGTCGTGCGGTCGCCGACGATGCCCTCGACCGCCTTGCCGACCGTCCGCAGCCGGGCGTCGTCGACGCGTTTCTGAGCCGCCCGCACGGTTTCGTCGTTCATCGCCCACGCGCGGATGGCGGCCTCGGCCTCGTGCGGCAGGCCGAGCGTCAGGTCCATCAGCGCGGCGAAGTCGGCGGCCGGGCCGCCGGCGCCGAAGTTCCGCTCGCGCAGGATCAGCACCTGCCGGTTCTCCCAGTGCTCCAGCAGCTGCTCCACGAACCCCGGCCAGCCGCCGAAATGGTGGTAGAACGAGCCGCTCGTGACCCCGAGGCCGCGGCAGAGCGCGCCGACGGTCAGCTCGGTGAACCCGTGCTCCGCCAGCACCTCCAGCGCGCCGGCGAAGTAGGCCTCCCGGTTCGCCGTGGGCATCAGACGTTCCGGTCCCGGTCCCGCCAGTACGGCTCACGCAGCGAACGTTTGAGGATCTTGCCGGTCGCGTTGCGCGGCAGGGCTTCCAGGACGTCGACACTGCGCGGGCACTTGTAGTGGGCCAGCCGTTCGCGGCAGAACTCGACGAGCTTGTCCGTGTCGAGCTCCTCCCCGGGCGCCGGCGCGACGACGGCCTTGACCTGCTCACCCCAGCGCTCGTCCGGCACGCCGATGACGGCCACCTCGGCGACCCCGGGGTACTCCGCGACGATCCGCTCGACCTCCGGCGAGTAGACGTTCTCCCCGCCGGTGATGATCATGTCCTTGACACGGTCCTCGAGGAACAGGAACCCGCCGTCGTCGAGCCGGCCGACGTCGCCGGTGCGCACCCAGCCGTCCACGATGGTTTCCGCGGTCGCCTCGGGTTTGCCGAGGTAGCCGGCCATCCGCTGCTCGGTGCGGATCCAGACTTCGCCGACCGCGCTGTCCGCGGCCGTCACCGGGTCGACGATCCGGATGTCCACACCGGACAGCGCGGTCCCCGCCGACGCCAGCCGCTCGGGCCGGGAGCCGTCGCGGTGCGCCTCCGGGTCGAGCGCGGTGACCGCGCCGGACAGCTCGGTCATGCCGTAGACCTGCGCGAACCGGACGTCCGGCCAGGCGGCGAGCACCGTGCGCAGCAACGGGAGCGGCATCGGCGACGCGCCGTAGCAGAGGTACTTCAGCCGGGAGAACGCCTTGAGCGCCACTTCGCCGGCCTGCGCGATCCCGGCGACGACCGCCGGCACCAGGAAGGCGTGCGTGATCCCCGCCTGCAGCGCGGCGAACAGCGACGCCGCGTCCGGCTCGCGCGTCAGGTACGACGGTTCGCCGTAGAGGAACCCGGAAACCGCGTAACAGCTGCCGCCGACGTGGAACAGCGGCATCGCGACCAGGTTGACGTCGCCGCGGCCGATCGGGAACGCCGTGCCCGCGGCGAGCCCGTGCGCGAGAACACTGCGGTGGGTCAGCACCGCGCCCTTGGGGAAGCCCGTGGTGCCGCTGGTGTACATGACCAGCACGCCGTCGTCCTCGTCGAGACCGGACGCGGTGTGCGGCTCGGCGCCGGCCAGGAACGGCTCGTACTCGTCGGCGTCGCCGCCCACGACGACCACGCGTTCCAAGGCGGGCAGCCGGTCGCGGACCGCGTCGAGTGCCGGCCGCAGCTCGGCGCCGACGAAGACCACCTTCGCGCCCGCGTCCGCGAGCACGTAGGCGAGCTCGTCGCCGGAGAGCCGCCAGTTGACCACGGCGTTGGCGGCGCCGATCCCGGCCACCGCGAAGGTCGTCTCCAGGCAGGCGGGGTGGTTCTTGTCCACGAACGCGACGCGGTCACCCCGCCCGACCCCGGCGGCCGCGAGGGCGCCCGAAAGCCGCCGGACCCGCTCGTCGAACTCCGTCCAGGTCCACGACCGGTCGCCGAAGAGCAGCGCGGTCTCGTCGGGGCGTTCGCGCGCCCAGTGCGCCAGGAGCTCGCCGAACAGCCGGACCCGGGGGCGGAGGTCTTCGGGCATGGCGTGGTTCCCTTCGGCCGGCGCTGGACCATAGACCGGTCTATGGTGCGCCGGGCTCCCCCGGGCGTCAATAACGGTCACCGGCATACTTTTTGACCGTCGTGACGGAATATCGCATGCTGTACATGATGTATGTCGGGCGGCACTCGGCGTGAGTTCCTGAAGGTCGCGGGCGCGGCGGGCGGGCTGCCGGCCGCCGGCGCGGTGTTCGGCCCGGCGGCGCGAGCGCCGCCGAGGACCCGTGGGCGCGGGTGCCGGTCATCCTGAGCCGGGTCCGGCCCCCGGTGTTCCCGTGCCGCGTCTTCGACATCCGCAGGTATGGCGCCGTCGGCGACAACACCACCGACTGCACCCCGGCGTTCAAGGCGGCCATCAGCGCGTGCCACGCCGCCGGAGGCGGCCGGGTGCTGGTGCCCGCGGGGACGTTCCGCACCGGCAAGATCCACCTGCTGTCCAAAGTGGAGCTGCACGTGGTGGGGACCATCCGGTTCCGCAGCGACGCGGCGTCCTACCTCCGGTGGTGTTCACCCGCTGGCAGGGCATCGAATTCCTCAGCTACTCGCCGTTCATCTACGCGATCGACCAGACCGACGTCGCGGCCCGGACTGGGAAGTGCTGCAGCAGCAGGCGGTCGACGGCGTGCCGCCCGCGCGGCGGGTGTTCGGCGACAAGCACTTCCTCAAGCCGAACATGATCCAGTTCTACCGCTGCCGCACCGTGCTGGTGGCCGACGTCTCGCTGCGCAACCCGGCGATGTGGACCGTGCACCCGGTGCTGTGCCGCAACGTCACGGTCCGGAACGTCACGATCTACTCGCGCGGCGCGATGGTCGACGGCGGCGACCCGGAGAGCAGCGCGGACGTGCACGTCCACGGCTGCTCCTTCGACACCGGCGACGACGGCACGGTGATCAAGTCCGGCCGCGACACCGACGGCCGCTGGGGCGCGATCACGGTCGGCAGCGAGATGTCCGGCGGTGTGCGCAACGTCTTCGCGCAGGACAACCGGATCCACGCCGGGTCGTCGTACAAGTCGTTCTACGGTGTCTACCTCAAGACGAACCCGCGCCGCGGCGGGGTCGTTTCGGACATCCACGTGCGCCGCCTGACCGGCGGCCCGATCGTGCAGCCGGTGATCCGCGACATCACGATCAGCGACGTCCACCTCGACGACTCGCCGTTCGCGCTGAAGATCAGCGGCGCGGCGGAGAGCCCGCTCACCGGGTTCCGGTTGAGCGACAGCACGTTCACCAACATCGACACCCCGGCGCCGCAGATCGGCAACGCCCGGGACGTGACGCTCACGAACGTCACTGTGAACGGCGAGCCGGTCTAACCGAACAGCGCCAGCAGCCCCTCCGCCGACCGCACCACCACGTGCGCCGCGGTCCGCTCGGCGTGCGGGCGGTCCGGGCGCTCCGCCTCGTGCCGCCACCGCCGCAGCGCGTCCAGCCCCGCGTCGTAGATGTCGCCCGGGTCCGCGTCCGGCTCCAGGCCCAGGCGGTCGGCCGGGGCCGTGCCCTGGGCGCCGAGCAACCGGACCGCCTCCTCCGCGGGGTCGCCGGACAGCGCCGTGCGGCCGCCGCGGATGTCGGCGATCAGGCGCAGCTCGCGGAAGTCGTGCGCGGCCGCGGCGAACCGCTCGACGCGGGACACCAGGCGGTCGCCGCCCGGGCGGGGCTGGGCGGCGAGCAGCGCCTCCAGCCGGATGATCGCCGTGCGGGCCTTCAACGCCTCGGACCGCGCCACGAAACAACCCGCGAGCGTGTCCCTCAGCTCGCCGAGACCGCTGCGGCGGACCAGCTCCGCCGAGAGCTTCACACGGTCGTCGCAGCCGGTCCGGATCAGCGTCAGCGCCAGGCGGACGCCGAACATCCCGAAGCGCACCACCAGCGAGCGCCGCGTCTCGACCGGGATCGGGCCGGGGAACGCCGGGTCGGTGAAGGAGTCCACCGAAAGCACGTGCCGTTCCAGCTCTTCGCGCGGCACCGCGGCGAACGCCGCCAGGAGGTCGAACTCGTCGTCACGCAGGGACCGGCCGCCGTAGGCCAGCTGCCCGGCGACCGCGATCACGCCGAGGAAACCCGTGCACAGCGGGTCTTCGCGCCAGGCCCGCCGCGCCAGCTGCTTCGCGGTCAGCAACGCGTCGATGCGTCCCGCGCCGACCTCGTCGGCCCGCGACAGCACCAGCACCGAGTTGACCGCGCTCTGCCGCGCGAACGCCGAGCCGCCCGGCGGGTGGGCCGCCGCGAGCTCGTCGGGTTCGAGGTGGCGCACCAGCCGGACCGTCGCGTCCGGAAGGTCGTCCGCCGGGCCGGGGTCGTCCAGCAGCACGAGGTCGCGCAGCGCCCGGGTCGGCCATTCGCCCAGCGCCGCGGCGAGCGTCGTCTTCCCCGACGACGGCGCCCCGGTGAACCCGACCCGCAGCGGCTGCTCCAGCCGATCCATGCAGTCGTGCAGGAGGGCCGAAGCGCGCGGGTCGTCCCGGTAGAGCCCGGCCGCGGCGGCGAGGAGGTCGCGGACGTCCTGGGTCACGCCGAAAGCTCCCGGCGCTGCCGGCCCGCCAGGGTGCCGAGCTCGCCCGCGCGCTGGTGCAGGCCGGCGAGCCGGTCGATCTCGCGTCTGATGTGGACGGTCCGGCGCTCGCGCTCGGCGGTGCCGGCCAGGATCGTCTCCCGTTCGCGCGTCAGCTCGTCGGCGAGCTCTTCGGCCAGCCCGGTGAAGTGGTCGCGCAGCCGCCGCTGGACCACGCGGATCGCGTCCCGGCATTCCTTGCTGAACCGGATGAAGACGTCGTCGACGTGCCGCTGCGCCGCCTGCTTGGCGACGGCCTGGCGGCGCTGCAGCCGCATGCCGCCCTCGTCCTTGATCGTCTTGAAGGCGAACGCGGCGCCCGCGCCGATCGAGACCGGGTTGATCAGCGGCAGCCCGGCGAGGCTGGTGACCAGGCCGAACATCAGCACACCACCGTAGGACCCGCGCAACCCGGTGAACGCCTGCTGGCCGATCTTGAACTTCTCGATCTTTGGCCGCCGGACGTCGTCGAGGCTTTCCACCCCCGAGCCGTCGAGCCGCAGGTCGGGCAGCGCTTGGTCGTACTGTGCGCCGAAGCACGCCGCGGTGGCCTGCGCGATCCACTCCGCCCGGTCGGCCAGCCACGAGTAGTTCGTCTCGACGGCGTCGGCGAGCGAGTCGTCCAGCCACGCCGAGAAGTCTTCCCAGACCTTCGCCGGGTCACCCTCGTCGAAGGTCTGGTCGATGGTGGTGACGATCTTGCGGGTCCGCTCGCGCAGGTCGTACTCGGCGTCCGACAGCAGGTCGGTGACCTCGTCGGAAAGCAGGTTCTGCCACCGGGTGTTCTGCCGGCGCAGGTCGTCGGCCCGGCGTTGCGCCCGCTGCAGCAGCGCGGCCTGGCCGAGCCCGGCGTCCTGCCCCGCCGACTCGACGCGGTCGCGCAACGACTCCACGAGCTCCGCGGCGGCGGCGCGCACGCCCACCGCGGCGAGCAGCGCGCGGGACTGCTCCTGCGGCCGCGCGGCCTGCTCGGCGATCCAGGTGAGCAGCTCCGGGAAACCCGAGCGGGCGTTGAGATCCGCGTCACCCGCCTTCGCGGCGGCTTGGCGCACCACGGCCGAAACCGGCAGAACGGGCGCGTCGATCCCCGCTTCGGCGAGCATCGCGCGATCGCGTTCGGCGACCGCGCGCCACCCCGGGCAGGAGTCGATCTTGGTGAGCGCCAACACGACATGGGGGCACCAAGTACGCACATGGCGCGCCAGCGCGAGCTCGGCGGCGCTCAGCGGCGCGGTCGCGTCGGAGACGATGATCACCGCGTCCGCCTCGTCGAGCAGCTCGAGGGCGGCGGCGGTGCGCGGTGAGCGCGGGTCGCCGACCGGCGGGGTGTCGATGAGCACGAGCCCGGCGGACAGCAGCTCCCGCGGCACCCCGACTTCGACGCGGGTGAGCGTGCCGGCGGGCCGGGCGCCGAGCTCACCGGTGAGCCGTTCGACCGCGACGGGGATCCGTTCGCGGGAGCGGCCGACCAGCGTGGCGGCGGGTTCGGCGGAGTAGGCGATCTCGGTGGGCACGGCGGGGGTCGCGGCGTCGCCGACCGCGCACACCGGCGCGTTCAGCACGGCGTTGAGCAGGTAGCCCTTGCCCTGCTTGGGAAAGCCGAGCACACCGAGCCGGATCTGCCCCACGGGGGCGTCGCGGCGTCTGCGCAGGCGCTCGGCGAGATCGGCGCGGCCGTGCGTGCGGCACGCGTCCAGGGTCTCGTTGAGCACTTCGAGCCAAGCCGGGGCGGTCACGAGGGACGAGTGTCCCCGGTTTACTCCCCGTGCGCACACCGGGTGCCCGTCCCGCGGCTGCACCCAGACCGCGGGACGGGCACCGACGAACCGTTCGGGGATCAGTGCCCGAGGTGGATGTCGTTGTGACCGAGGTCGCCGACGTGGATGTTGCCCAGCGCGTTGTGGCTGAGGTTGTCGGTGACGCCCGACACCACGTCGTGCACCGCGTCGACACCGTTGTTGCCGGCGATGTCGCCGACCGCGTTGTGGTCGACGCCGCCGACCGCACCGGTGACCGTGGTGACGGTGTTGTGCGTGATGTCACCGAGGCTGTTCTGGGCGGCGCTGGTCAGGTCGCCGCCGACGTGCTTGACGTCGAGGTCGCCGACGTGCTTCAGCGTGCTGCCGAGGTCGCCGACGTGGCTGGTGACGTCGCCGGCCGCCGCGGTGCCGGTGACCGCGCCGGTCAGGTCGCCGGTGCCGACCGTGCTCACCGCGTTGGTGACCGTGTGCCCGACCTCGCCGACCACGTTGTGACCGTCCACCGCGCCGGTGACGGCGTTGCCGAGCCCGCCGACCGAGGCGACGTCGATGCTCTGCGCGAGATCGCCGCCCAGCCCGAAGGTGTTCGTGACATCGCTGGCGATCGTGGTGACGCTGGCGGCGTTGTTGGTGATGTCGGTCACGCTCGAAAGCGGGTGCCCGAAGCCCGCCACCGCGGGCAGACCGAGGCCGCCCACGCCGGGCAGGGAGCCGCCGAGCTCGCCGGCGCCGAGGTCGCCGACGCCCGGCAGCGTGGCGGCCGACAGGCCGAGGCCCGAGGTGAGGGCGGTGAGCTGGTCGATCGCGCCCTGGATGCCGGTGGCGTCGGTGCCCACCGGGGACAGGTCGCCGACGCCCGGGAGGCCACCGACGGCGGGGAGGCTGTCGACCGGCACGAAGTCGAGCACCAGCGGGATGACCTCGTGCACGTCGGCGGCGCTGACGTCGCCGAGACCGGCGGCGGCGAGGGCGCCCTGCGGGTCCGTCCCGAAGGCCGCGAGCGCGGTCGGGTCGTTGAGCAGGTTCAGGGCGAAGTCGTGCAACGTCTGCACGGAGTCCATGGGGTTTTCTCCTGGTCCGGTGGTTCGGGGGACGGCATCGGCCGCAAGGACCGGTGCTCCGACATCAAGGTAGGGAGCCGGTCCCCCCACGCACATCGGGGATCACTCCGAGTCGCAGGCCGGTCAGCCGATAGGGGATCGATATGTCATCGTTAGGGAGTTAGGGGCTCATCCGAGACGCACTCAGTTGGATTAAATCCTTCCAACCACTTGCTTGACTAACCCGTTTGGGTGAGGATGCCCCGAGCCCTAGGGGGATTTCGATCCCCTGATCGGCCCTGCGAGGTGAGGAGGAAACGCCGTTGTCCTACGTCCTCGGGATCGATGTGGCGCAAGGGCGGACCCACGCCGCGACCTGCCGCCGCCGCGGCCCCGGCTGGGGCGACCCCGAACCCCTCTGGCTGGGCGAGCGGTCCCCGGCCGCGGCGACCGCGCTGTTCCTCGACGACGAGGGGTACCTGCTCACCGGCGACGCGGCCGCGCAGGCGGGCGCCCGGGTGCCGTCCCGGCTGCTCACCGGCTTCCACCGGCGGATCGGCGACGACGTGCCGATGCTCGTCGAAGGCGAGGCGTTCCCGCCCGAGACGCTGACCACCGTGCTCGTCGAAGGCATCGCCGAGCACGCCGCGAACCTGTTCGGCGGCCCGCCGCGCCACCTGGTGCTGACCCACCCCGGGGACTGGGGCACCTACCGCCGTGACGTGCTGCGGCGGGCACTGGCCGACGCCGGGTTCACCGCGGTGACGCTGGTCCCCGGCTCGACCGCCGCGCTCGGCGCACACCTGCCCGTCCCCGGACCCGGCGCGCAGTTCGCCGGGGTCTGCGAGTTCGGCGCCGACGGCGTGCACGTCACGCTGGCCACGGCCGCCGGCGCGGGCGGCTGGCAGCCGGGCGCCACCGCGGAAGGCGTCGCCCCCGCCGCGGCGCTCAGCACGCTGTTCGCCCTTGCGGGCGCGGCGTCGACGTCGCCGAAGGGGCTCGCCGGCGTGGTGTTCTGCGGCGACGTCCCGCCGCACGCGCTGCCGGCCCGGCCGCCGTGCCCGATGTTCGCGGGACCGGTTCCGCCGGCGACCACCGCACTCGGCGCCGCCGCCCTCGCGGCGCTGCGCGCCGACCACCGCGTCACCCCGCAGGAACCCCAGGCCGTCGAGACGACCCTGCTCCCCCAGGTGGACACGCTCAGTGAGCTCGGCGACCGGCCGCCCCGGCCGCCGGTCGACATCACGCCGTTCGAGCTGCCCGAGCGCACCGGCCCGCTGAACCTGTTCCGGCGGCGGCGTCCCCTCGCCGCCGCGATCCTCGTGCTCGCCGCGGCCGTCTCGGCCGTGCTGATCACCCTCACCGCCCGCGAAGCCACCGCCGGCCCCGACACCTCCCCCGCCCCGAGTCACTGCGCCCCCGGCGCCCCCTCCGGTGAAGGTCACTGTTGAACACACTGCTCACGCAGGTCTCCGCGCTTCGCACCGTCCCCGTGCACCCGGCGGCCCGGCAGCTGCTCGACCAGGTCACGGCCGACCCGGCCGCGCCGCTGCGGCTCGCCGTCGTCGCGCCGGGCGGGTACGGCAAAAGCGTGCTGCTCGCCGCGCTCGACCGCCGGTTCCGCGAAGCCGGCGTCCACGCCCTGCTCGTCGACGACGCCGACCGGCTCGGCCCCGACCAGCTCGAGGAGCTGCTCGCCGGCGCGGACGGGCCGATCGTCGTCGCGCACCGGCCGGCCGCGGTGGCGCCCGGCTGGACGCTGTTGCAGCTCGGCCCGCTCGGCGTCGACGAGATCGCCGAGCTGAGCGCGGCCCTGACGGGCTCCCCCGCCGACCCCGCGGCGGCGGCCGAGCTGCACGCCCGCAGCGGCGGCGTGCCGCGGCTGGCCGAACGCGCGGTGCTCGGCCGGCTGGAGGAGTTCCGGCCCGAGCTCGACGAACTGGACGACGACGTCCTGCGCTACCTGATCGCGACCGAGGCGGGCGCGGGCCGCAACCTCGACCTGCTGTGCGCGTTGCTGGACCGCGGCCCCGACGAGCTTCCGGCGATCGTCGACGGCGCCCGCGCGACCGGCCTGCTCGCCCCGGACGACACGCTGCTGCCCCTGGCCGAGACGGCCGTCCGCGATTTCGGACCGCCCGCGCGCCGGTTGACGACGGTGCAGCGGCTGGTCGAGCTGCAGCTGGCGAACGGGCTCCCGGTGCTCGAGCTGGCCCGGTCGCTGCTGGGGACCGGAAGTTCCGGCGCGTCCGCGGCGGCCGCGTTCGCCGCGGCAGCGGGAGAGGCATTGCCGACCGACGCGCGGCTGGCGACGCAGCTGTTCGAAGCCGCGGCCGAGGCGGGCGATCGGTCTTCGGTGGTCACGGCGGGCTGGGCCCGCGCGGCGGCGTTGTCCGGCGATCTCGACACGGCGTTGCGGCTGGGCGACGGAATGCTTGGTGCGGAGGACGCGGAGACCCGCGCGGCCGGAGTGGCGATCGCTGCCACGGTGCTGGCGCATCGCGGGGAGCTGGCGCGGAGTGCGGAGCTGTACCACTGGGCTTCACGCACGATCGACCCTGTTGGCGGCGGCGGTGCCGCTCGCGGTGGCGCTGCTGCCGACCAAGCCGCATTCGGTGGCGCGGGCGGGGTCGCCCCTGGCCAGACTGGCGCGGCCTGGGGCTCCCACGGCGCCGACGGTGCCGCGCCCGGGCGGATCGGTGCGGCCTCCTGGGCCGGGGCCGATGCCTTCGCGGCCATCGCGCTCGTCGGGACCGGCGACCTCGACGGCGCCCGGCGGCTGCTGGACTCCCCCGCCCCCGGGGTCGCGCCGACCTTGTTCGCCGGTGCCGCGACCCGGATGGCCAGCGGCATCGCGGACTCCGTGGCCGGCTGCGCGACCGAGACGTTGTCCACCCTGCTCGGCGCCGCCACCATGCTGGAACCCGCCCTCGGCGGCACCCTGCTGCCCGACAGCCCGGCCGCCCTGGCCGCGCTCGCCGCCGTGCACACCGGTGAACTGGCGCTGGCCGAGTCCGTGCTGAGCCGGGCCTTGGCCGGGCGGACCGGCGGGGACCTGCTCGCCGTGCGGCACCGGCTGCTGCTCGGCTGGGTCGCGATGACCGCCGGTGACCTCGCCAAGGCCGCCGAACACCGCGACGCCGTCGCCGGTCATCGCCTCGAAGCGCGCGACGAGCTGTTCTTCGCGACCCTGGAGCTCGGCCTCGCGCGGCGGGCCAGCGACCTCGTCGGGCTGCAGCGGTCGTGGAACCGCGCCTACCAGGCGTCGATGCGGCAGCAGGTCGACCTCTTCACGCTGCTGCCGCTGGGCGAGCTGGCGATCGCGGCGGCCCGCACCGGCGCGTACGCGAAGCTGGCCGGCCAGCTGGAACGCGCCCACGGCCTGCTGGCCCACCTCGGCGAGCCTCCACTGTGGACGGTCTCGCTGGTCTGGCACGAGCTGCACGCGGCGATCGCGCTGGAAGACACGGAAGCGGCGAAGGCGCACCTAGCTACGTTGACGACACACGCCCACTGCGGTCGTCACCCCAGCGCGCTGGCAACGGCGGCCGAGGGCTGGCTGGCGGTGCTGGGCGGCGCCTTCGCCCCCGACACGATCTCCGCCGCAGCCGCGGAGCTGCACGAGCTCGGGCTGCGCTGGGACGCGTCGAGGCTCGCGGGCCAGGCGGCGATCCGGACGTCCGACCGCAAGGCGATGGTCCAGCTCCTGGAGGCGGCCCGCCAGTTCCAGGGCACGGCCGCCCGCCGCGACGCCGGCACCACCGAGCCCGCGGCGGCCGGCACCGGGCTGGCGGCGCTGAGCGAGCGCGAGCTCGAAGTGGCGCGGCTGGTCGTCGACGGACTGACCTACAAGCAGGCGGGCAGCAAGCTGTTCATCTCGGGCAAGACGGTCGAGCACCACATGGCCCGCATCCGCGGCAAGCTCGGCGCGGCGGACCGGCGCGAGCTGCTCTCGACGCTCCGCGAGCTCCTGTCCCGGCCCGAGGCGCAATAGCCCGTCAGTCGCGGCTGGGCCCGAACCGTTCCGTGCGGATGCGGTGCGGGTCGTGGCCGAGGGCGACCAGGATGTCCGCGACCGTCTCGACAAAACTCGTCGGGCCGCAGACGAAGGACGACGCGCCGAACTCGGCCGGCCAGCCCGCGGTGTTGAGCGTGGCGACGTCGATGCGTCGCGGAATGCCCGGCCGGCCTCCGGGCAGCTCGCGCGTGTAGACGTACGTGACGTCGAGGCCCGCGATCGGCGTCCGCAGCTCGTCGGCGTAGTACTGCTCGGCCGGGGTGCGCAGCGAGTAGATCAGCTTGAACGGCGTGCGGACGCCGGCCGCGCGCCGGGCGCGGACCATCGCCATCAGCGGCACGATGCCCGAACCGCCGGCGACGAGCAGCACCGGCGCCGGGTCCGTCGGCCGCCAGACGAACCAGCCGCCGACCGGCCCGCGGATTTCGATCGGGTCCCCGACCGCGTACGGCCCGGTGAGGTGCTCGGAGACTTCGCCGTCGGCGACGCGCTGCACGGTGATTTCGACCCGGTCACCGTCGGCGGGCGCGGCGAGCGAGTAGCTGCGCTGCGCGCGGTAGCCGTCGGCGGCGGTGAGCCGGACGTCGACGTGCTGTCCCGCGAGGTGCCCCGGCCAGCCGGGCAGGTCGAAGAGGAGCGTGCGGGCCGTCGGCGTCTCGTCGCGGAAGCCGGCCAGGCGGGCGACCCGCCAGGCTAGTCGCCCTGATACCGCTGTTCGCGCCATGGATCCCCGTAGTCGTGGTAACCGACGTTCTCCCAGAAACCCGGCTCGTCCCGGGACTTCAGCTCGAGCCCGCGCACCCACTTCGCCGACTTCCAGAAGTACAAGTGCGGCACGAGCAGCCGCGCCGGGCCGCCGTGCTCGGGTGTCAGTGGCTTGCCCGCGTACTCGTAGGCGATCCAGGCCTGGCCGTCGAGCAGGTCGGCCAGCGGCAGGTTCGTGGTGTACCCGCCGTAGGAGTGCACCATGACGTAGTCGGCCATCGTGTCGAGCCCGCCGACGAGCGTGTCCACCGCGACGCCGCGCCACCGGGTGTCCAGTTTGGACCACTGGGTGACGCAGTGGATATCCACTGTGGGCTTCTCGCTCGGCAGGGCCATCAGCTCGGCCCAGCTCCAGGCGTGCTTTTCCCCGGTCTCGGTGGTGACGGTGAACTCCCACGTCTCGGTGCGCACGCGCGGCGTCGGCCCCGCGGAGAGCACGGGGAAGTCCTCGGCCAGGTACTGCCCGGGTGGCAGGCGCGGGTTGCCGCTGCGGGCGCGGCCGCGGAAACCCGGTGTCACGACGCCCATGCGGCCTCCTCACTGCCTTCTGCGGCAGCCTACGCCCGGACGTGCAGCCCGAGCGACGTGACGAGCACCGCAGCCTGTTCGGGTGACACGATCGCGCCGGCCAGGTCGGCGTTCACCGGATCGAGCGCCGAAAGGTCACTACCCCGCAGGTCGGCACGAGCCAGCTTGACGGCGTGCAGCATCGCCCCGGACAGGTCGACGTCGGCGAACACGGCGTCGGCGCAGTTCGCCCCGGTGAGGTCGGCCTCCCGCATCCGCACCTGGTGGAAGGCGGCCGCCCGCAGGTCGGCGCCCGGCAGCCCGGCGAACGACCAGTCGCCCCCGGTGACCCGCAGCGGACGCAGCTCGCACTCGCCGAACGTCGCGCCGACGAGCTTGCACCCGGTGAACTCGGCGTCGAAGAAGTTGCACCGTTTGAAGGAGCAGCCGGTGAAGGCCGTGTCCACGTGCCGGGACGCGTTGAAGCGGACGTTGCCGAAGGTGCAGTCGGTGAACACCGAGTTCCGGGTGACCGCCTCCGAGAAGTCGACCTCGAGGAACTCGCACCGCACGTAGTGCCGCCCGGTGATCTCCTCCTCGTACCGGTCGTCGCGGACGAACCGCTGCTCCTCGACGGGATCTTGCGTGGCTTCGGGCACCCCGCCAGGCTAGCGGCAGATGCCCGCTCCCGAAGGGACCCCGCGCATGCTCGACGCCCAGGCCGTCCGGGCCGCCGTACCGATGCCCGCCGCGGTCGAGGCGGTGCGCGAGGCGTTCGTCGACCTCGCCGCCGGCCGTTTCGAGGTGCCCCAACGGTTGTCTTTCGGCGGCGGCACGACGTTGGTGATGAGCGCCTGCCACACCCCGACGTCGACCACGGTCGTCAAGACCCTCAACCTGGTCCCCGGTCGTGCCCCGATGATCCTGGGCACGCTGGTGTGGAACACGGCCGAGGGCCAGGTCGTCGCGGACGCGATCGAGGTGACGACACTGCGCACGGGTGCGGCTTCGGGCGTCGCGACAGATCTGCTGGCACCGCCGGACGCGCACCGGCTTGCGCTGTTGGGTACTGGGGCCCAGGCGGCGGACCAGGTTCGTGCGGTGGTGGCGGTTCGTCCGGTGGACCGGGTGGCGGTGTACGGGCGAGATTTGGCTCGGGCGCGGGCTTTTGCGGGTCGGTTGGGTTCGGAGTTTCCTGCTTTGGCGGTGCGGGTTGCTTCTTCCGCGTCGGATGCTGTGTCGGACGCTGAGATCGTTTGTTGTGCTACGTCGTCTTCGGTGCCTCTTTTTGCTGTGGATGCTTTGCCTGAACGGGTTCATGTCAATGCGATCGGGTCTTATCTGCCTTCCATGCGGGAGCTTCCTGCGGAGTTGTTGGCTACCGCTGGGTGTGTGGTGGTGGATCAGGTGGGGGCTGTGCTTGAGGAGGCCGGTGAGGTGATTCATGCGGTGGATACGGGGCTTCTTTCTCGGGGGGATCTGGTTGAGCTTGGTGATGCGTTGGGGGCTCCGCCGGAGGTGAGTGGGCGGACGGTTTTCAAGTCTGTGGGGCTTGCGGTGCAGGACTGGGCTGTGGCTCGGTTGCTGGGGGCTGTGGGCGGGTAGGTGGTGGGCGGTTTGGTCTCGCGGGGCGGCTCACGCCGCTGCTCGCGATTGGGCGATCCGGTCGGGAGCCGTTTCGCCGGGCTCGCGACCGCGCAAGCTGGTTGAGCCCGGCTGAGCAGGCCTCCGGCGGTGGGGTCGCGCCCACGGGCTGGACTGCTCGCTCGACCTGTCGCCCGGTTGCCGTTGCCGTTGCCGTTGCCGCGAGCGTGGCGATCGGCCGATTCGGGCGGGCGGTCCGTGCGATCGAGCTTGGAACTCGCGCAGCCGAGGCCCGTACTCGCGTGATCGGGGCCAGAGTTCGCGTGTTTGCAGGCGTGACTCGCGTGATCGAGGCCGGAACTCGCGTAATCAGGGCCGTGACTCGCGTGATCAGAGCCGCGACTCGCGTGCTTGGGGCCGGGACTCGCGTGATTGGAGCCGGAACTCACCGGATCAGGTGGGCATCGACCGTGACTGAGCGGGCATCACGCGTGACTAAGAGGGCACCAGCCGTGATTAGGCGGGCATCTCGCGTGACTGGAGGGGCATCACACGTGATCGAGGAGCCGACACCTGTGACTGGAGGGGCGACACGCGTGATTGAAAGGTCGACACACGTGATTGGAGGGTCGACACGGCTGGTTGGGCAGGTTTGGGGAGTGGTGGGCGGGGTGAAGGCGGGAGGGGGATGGAGGGGTGACGGAGGGGGTGTGCGGGGTGTGGCGGAGGGGTGGCGGAGAGCAACGGGAGCGGCCGAACGGCGCAATCTCGGGCTTGAAGCGTTTGATCGGTCACCCGATCCGGGAATTTTGCGGGCATGTCTCCTTGGCGAACCACCACCAGACGGAACACGGCCGTGCGGGTCATCACGGCGATCGGCGCGATCTTCGCGGGGATCGAAGTCCTTTACATGATCATGGTGCTCGCCGGTGCCAACGCCGGCAACGCCTTCTTCGCCTTCATCAAGTCGCTTGCGGTTCCTCTCGCCTTGTTCTGGCCGGGCCTGTTCCCGGTGGACAGCCCCAGCCTGGCCGTCATCCTCGACTTCGGTCTGGCTGCGGTGTTCTGGCTGGTCGTGACCGGCATCATCGCCCGCTTCGCCGGACGGTGACCGACGACGGACCACCTGCCGTTTCCGTCCACGGTGTCCCGCAGCGACACCTCAGCCGGTCGGCGACGGCAGGTGGTCCGACACACGGTTACCCCTGGCCGTTGTGCTCTGGCTGGTCGTGACAGACCACCTGCCGTTGCCGTCCACGGTGTCCCGCAGCGACACCCCAGTCGGTCGGCGACGGCGGGTGGTTCGACGCATGTCCGCCGCCCGCCTCGCTGGGCGGTGACCGACGACAGACAACCCGTCGCGGCCAACCGCAGCACTCTGCGGCGATGCCCCACCGGTCAGCGACGGCAGGCGGTCCGACACGGACCACCGTCGCGGCCAACCGCGGTGTTCTGTGGCGATACCCGCCGGTCAGCGATGGCAGGTGGTCCGACATGTAGCTGGAGCGTTCCGGCTGGGTCGTCACCCACTTCGCTGGGCGGTGACCGGTGGCGGGACACCCGGCTTCGCGGTTGGGGGTGGCTTTCGGCGACACTGGACGGATGAGCGACGGCAGGTGGTTCGAAGGCTGGTCGCCCTGGCCTGAGCTGGCTGGGCTGGCCGCGGCCGGGCGTTCGCTTTTTCCGAACGTTCCCGTCACGCCCGCCGCCTTGGTGCGGACCGTCACCGAGCAGCTTGTCGGGCGGCGGCTGACCGCGAAGGTGGACGACCGGGAGGTCGGCCTCACCCTCACCGAACTCGACTACCCCGCCGACAGCCTCCGGCTGGCCACCGGCCGGGTTGGTGACGTCCGGATCGTCGCCGAGGACGTCGACTGGCCCGAGCCCGATGGTGGCAGCATTCCGCTGCGCCGGGTCACCGTGCTCGCCGAAGACGTCCGGCTCCGCTCCCTACCCACGCCGGCCGCCAAGCCCGCCCGCGTGGAACTGCGGATCACGGTCTCCGCGGACGTGCTGCGCGAACGGGTGGCGAAGGTGCGCCCCGGGATCGTGGCCGCTCCGGCGGACAGCGGGCTGCTCCAGATCCACTGGGCCAAGCGGCCGCAATGGGGTTACCTGACCCTCGAAGCCCAGGTGGCCGACGACGCCGTGGTGCTCGTGCCCCGGACCCTCCACATCGGACAGCGAGAGCTCCGCCCGCCGAAGCGCTTCCGGCCCATCGTGCTGCCGCTGCCGGAACTTCCGCCGGGCATAAAGCTGACGAAGGTCGAGCCACGGCACGACGAGCTCGTGTTGCACACCGTGGCCGAGGAATGGCCGGAACGGCTTTCCCGCATCCCCCTGCCGGACCTGCTGAGCTGGCTGACCACCGCAGCGATGACCCTGACCCTGCCGAACCTCGGTGCGCGTTCATGACTTCCCCTCCCTGGTGAGCCGGACACCGACCACGTTACTCGAACGCGCGTTCGAACATCATCACTCACAAGGGTAGAGCGACCTCAGACGTCCCGGTCCCGCAGATACCGCGTGTGGTCGGCCTGCCGGTCGACGTCCGCGGAGTAAAACCGCTCGGCCACCCGATGCGCCTCGGCCTCCAGCAAACCCAGCTGTGCCACCAGTTCCTCACCCGCCCCCGCCCGCCGCGACGCGAACCACCACGGCAGGTTCAGATAACTTTCCAGTGACAGCGGCAGATCCGTCCCGGCGAGCCGCGTGACGGAGTGCTGCAGATCGGGATCGGCGGCGAGCCGCGCGGGCCGGGAAAGCAGATCCACCAGCACTTCGGCGATCCGCCGCACGGTGTCCACAGTAGACGCAGGCATCCGCGAAGCCTGCGCGGAAACCGAAGCCACCAGGGCGTCCAGGGACTGCCGCAGCTCGACGGACCGGTCCGGCACCAGCCGGACCTTCTCCCCCGGCGCGAGCAGCGCACCCACCAGGTACAACGCCACCACGACGAACGGCCAGAACCAGCCGACCACCCCGGTCAGGTACAGCACCACACCCAGCAGCCCGCCGACGCAGCCGGCGAGGTTCTTGGTCGACCCCAGATAACGCAGCATCATTGGTACCCGCGGATCTCCTGGAACACGCTCGACAGCTGGACCTTCCGCGCGTCGAACACCTTGCCGCCGGTCTGCGTGGCGACCTGCGTCAGCTCGTCGCTGCTGCCCTCGCCGAACAGCACGGTGAACACCGGCACCTGCTTCATCGCCGCCGGCAGCGAGCCGAACGACGCCTGGAAGTCCGGCAGCGCCGAGCCGTTCGCGTTCTCGCCGTCGGTCATCAGGACGATCGAGGTGAACCGGTCCGGGTCGCGCGCCGCCAGCGGTTCGAGCACCCGGTAGGCCTCGGTGAGGCTGTCGTAGATCGCCGTGCCGCCGCGCGCGTTGAGCCCTTCGGCGAACGCCTTGATCTTGTCCAGCTCGCCCTGCGGGTTCTGCTCCGGCACGGTGAACGTCGACGCCGCCGAAGGGTGCGTGTTGAACGGCAGCATCGTCACCTCCTCCCGGCTCCGGAACCGCCGGTACCGCCCGGTGAGCGAGTTGTCCGCGCCGGTCAGCCCGACGAGCGCCGTCCGCAGCGCGTCGATCCGGTCACCCTCCATCGAACCCGACGTGTCGAGCACGTACAAGGTCCGCGACGGCCGCCGGATCTTGTCGAAGTACGCGGAAAGCAGCGCGTCGACGGCCTGCTGCGTCCCCGGGAACGGCAGCTCGACGAGGTCACGCTGCGCGAACTGCGGCCCCAGCGCCACCCCGGGCACCACCGGCCGCCGCTGCGTGGTGTCCATGATCTTCTTCTGGACGTCGGGCGTGCGCAGGTAGTCGGAGAGCCGCTGGTGCGCCGAGCGGGCATCGTCCCCCGCGGAAGCGAGCAGCGTCAGCGGGTAGTCCGCGGTGACGACGCCGTCGCTCGGATAGATCAGCTTCAGCGGCTCCGGCAGCTTCCCGGACGCGTTCGCCGACAGCAGCACGGACTCGTAGTTGATCAGCCCGTCGACCTTCTGTCCCGGGTCCTGGCCGGTCGCGCGCCGTGTGTACGCGTCCGACAGCCAGCCCGAAGACCCCGCCGAAAGCGCCTGGGCGCTGAAGAACTGCGTCAGCTGCGGAGTCACCGCGGCGATCTGCTGCGCGTCGATGGCGTTGCCCGCCCCCGCGAGCGCCGACGCGACGCCGACCAGCGCCGAGAACCCGGAGTTCGACGCCGACGGGTCCGTCATCCCGTAGCTGAACGCCTTCTTCCCCGCCTGCGCGGCGATCTCGCCCCAGCTGACCGGCTTCCCCGCCCAGCCGAGCCGCTGCACGACGGAAGAAGCCAGCCCCAGCACCACCGGCGAGCTCATGATCTTGACCTGGTTCCCGAGCCGCTTCGCCGCTTCGGGAATGCCCGCGGGATAACGGTTCGAAGAGAACCAGACGGCGTCGTACTTGCCGTCTACACTGCCGTTCGCCAGCGCTTCGGCGCCCTCCAAGGTCCCGGTGAAGGTGAACTTGACCTTGACCCCGGTGGCCTTCTCGGCCTCGTCGAGCACCGGCTGCATGTCCGCTAGCTCGCTGCCCGCGAGGATCCGGAGCGTGCCCGGCTCGGGGTCGCCCAGCGGCGCCGACGTGTCAGAGCCCGAACAGCCGGCCAGCAGCACGGCGCAGAGAACGAACGCCCCCAGCTTCTTGATCACAGTTCCCCCTCGTGCGAACGGCGCAGGTGGTCTTCGGCCCGCCGGATCTCGCCGGACAGCGACTCGACCGTGGTCGCCATGCTGCGGACGGCGTCCGCGCGGAAGCCGTCGATCGCGTCGATCGAGGCGTAGATCCGGTCGAACGACGCGCGGATCGTCTCGGTCGCGACCGCCGGGTCGCTGCTCGCCTTGCGGATCTCGGCGGACTGCAGGTCCAGCAGCTCGGTGTTGGCGCGGATCAGCCCGTCGGTGGTCGCCTGCAGCGCCGCGACCTCGTCGAGGACGTCTCGCTGGCTCGCCAGGGCCCCGCTGACCAGCAGCGCGACCCGCAACGCGGACACGGTGGTCGACACCGCCCGCTCGACCCCGCGGATCAGCTCGTCGTTGTTCTTGCGCACCAGGTCCAGCGCGAGGTAACCCTGGGCGCTGACCGCGAGCTGGGTCAGCAGGTCCTGGTGCCGCTGCCGGATCGGGTACAGCACGTCGCCCCGCAACGCGTTGGCGCGCGCGGGATCCGTGAAGTCGAAGACGCCGGCCTGGGTCTCGACGGCGCCGTCGACGGCCTCGGCGAAGGCGGCCGCCTCGGCGAGCTTCCCCATCACCTTCCACAGCCGCTCGCGCTCACCCTTGATCGCGGCGTTGTCGCGGCGCAGCACGTCCTGACGGCCCCGGAGGTCGACGACCAGCGCGTTGACCGGCTCGTTCGCCGCCCGGTAGCGGTCCAGCGCGCGCTTCGCCCCGGCCGCGACCGGGAACATCCCGAGCAGCTTCCGCCCGGTCAGCGGCAGCTTCGCCGGGTCCAGCTCGGCGACCGTGCGGCGCAGGCTGGTCAGGCTCGTCGTGACGTGTTCCTGCGGGGACGCGGTGAGCGCCCGGCTGGTCCGGTCCAGCATCGAGCCGGCGACGCCGGCCGCGGCCCGCATGTCGGCCTCGCCGACGGCCAGCAGCTCGTCGAGGAGGTCGGTGAACTCCGGCGACTTGACGTCCAGCGCTTCCAGGCGAGCCGTGAACTTCTCGGCGCGAGCGGTGATTTCCGACCGCGTGTCGTCGCCGAGCGTGATGAGCCCGGCCACGCGCTCGGCGGGGATCGGGGTGACCGGCTCGGGCGGGGTGAGGGTGAACTCGTCCATGTCAGTACTGCTTGCCGACGGCGTCGAGCAGCCGCTCGAGCGTCTCGAACGACGGCGGTTCGACGGCGTCCACCAGGTCGGCGGGCGCGTGCGCCTTCGCGGCGACGTCGGCGAACAGCTTCGGGTCGTTCGTGCGGAACCCGAAGGTCGCGGCGAGCTTCCCGAGCTCGGGGTCGGTCGAGAGCAGCTGCCCGACCTTGTCGCCGTCACCCGAGAGCGGGACGAGCGTGTGCTTGGAGTACACGGTCGGTGCGGTGTAGAGCATCCGCATGTCCGGCCGGATCGAGCCGTCGCCGCGCACGACCCGGTCGACGAACTGCGACTCGTAGATCAGCGCGAGCGGCGTCTTGCCCATGCCCGCGGACAGGTAGTCCTCGAACGGCCCCTCGGTGCTGTTCTGCGTGTACCCCTGGTCGAGGAACAGCTTCGACACCGCCGGCAGCACCTTCGCCTCCTGGTCGGGCGTGCTGACGACGGTGTTCCCGTTGGCCACGAAGGAAACGATCGACAGGTACATCGCCGCGGAGTTCGACTCGCGCGGGTCGGTGGTCGTGACCAGGACGTTCTTGCGCGCCGGGTAGGCGGTGTTGCCGGGCAGCTGGTCCCAGCGCGTGCCCGCCTTCGCGAGGTCGAGGTACTTCGTGATGTCGAGGACGTCGTAGTCGCCCGCGCCCTTGTGCACCACGCCGTTCGCCTTCAGCAGCGCGACGATCGGCTCGAAGCTGGCGATCGCCATCGGCGACTGGAACGGCGTGTACACCGTGGTCACCTTGCGGTCGCGCTGGATCTTCTGCGCCGCGGGCGACGACGACGGGAACGCGAAGGCGTACTTCCCGAGGTCGACGGCCGTCGCGATCTGCCGCGACCCGGCCGTGTCGACCTCGACCTTCAGGCCGTGGCGGGCGAAGGCGTCGACGACGCGCTGGTCGGTGAAGAAGGCTTGCTTCTCCGAACCGATGACCCCGCGCACGGTGGTGAGGTCACCGCCTTGCGCTGAGTCGTCACCGCGGCCCCAGATGATCACGGCGACGACGGCCAGCAGCAGCACCACGGCCAACCCGATGGACACCTGGCGTTTCACTGTCACTCCCCTCGACGGCCAAATCCTCTACGGCCTTCGACTCGTTTGACGCGCGAACGAGCCAGTTCGAAGTGAACGGCAAATGAACAGTGTCACGCCACGGGGAACCAGGTGCCCGACACCCATTCCGTGTCGCCCCAAGCCTTTCGCTCTTCGGCCCGTGGGTCGAGCACCAGGTCCGTGTCTTCCCGGAAAACCATGACCGGACGCAGCTCCGGACCGTAGGGCGGCCACTCCGGGCCGTCCGCCGACGCGACGCCGTCGTGCACGAACCGCACCCAGCAGCGGTGGATCAGCAACGCCGCGCGCTCGCGGGCCGGGTTCACGTCGGTCGCCTCGGCGTAGAGCGGCAACGGTGTCTTCCACGCCATCGTCGTTTCGGTGCCGTGGCCGCCGTCGAGCTGTTCGGGCACGCCGGGCGCGGCGATGTCGATGCGGTAGCGGTAGACGGGCGCGTGCGCGGACTGCGCGTCGGCGAGGCGCTGCGTCGGGATGCCGTAGCGCTCGTCACCCATTGCGGCGATCTTCGCCGACTTGAGATCCGGCACGCGGCGCAGGTACGTCTGGAGGAGGTGCGCAGAACCCTGGTCACCGAGAACACGAGCGAGGACGTCGCTCGCGGGCGCGGTCGCGACGTCGTCGCCGAGCATCATCGCGTAGGTGCTGCCGCTGCTGCTGATCGCCTGCGCGAACAACCCGGCGCCGAGCGGGCTGCCCATCAGGTTCCCGATGCTCTTCGCGCCCGCCGAGACGCCGTAGACGGTGATCCGCGCGGGGTCACCGCCGAACGCGGAAACGTTGCGGCGCACCCACTTCAGGGCCTCGACCTGGTCGAGGAAGCCGCACACCCCGGCGTCGGCTTCGGCCTCGCCGAAGATCCCGGCGAGGTGCAGGAAGCCGAGCGAACCGAGGCGGTAGTTGATCGTGACGACGACGATCCCGGCGCGCGCGAACTCCTCGCCGTCACCGAGCTGCTCGCCGTGGCCGACGCGGTAGCCGCCGCCGTGCAGCCAGAACAGCACCGGCCACCCGCCCTCGGGCGCCGGGCCTTCCGGGGTGCAGACGTTGAGGTACAGGCAGTCCTCGTCGCAGACGGCGGACGGGTTCATCGGGTCCGGCGACTGCATCGCGTGCGGCCCGTACTCCGTCGCGACGTGCACGCCGCCCGAGAGCGACGGCGGCCGCGGCGCCTTCCACCGCAGCTCGCCGACCGGCGGGCGGGCGTACGGGATCCCGCGCCAGACGCGGACGCCGTCCCCCGCCAGCCCCACCAGCGCCCCGAGCTCGGTCGTGACCGTCGGGACGGAAACCATCAGAGCGAGGCCTGCTCGACCGTCGGCAGGCAGACCTCGAACCGGGTGGTCCCGGGTTCGGACTCGACCCGCAGGTCACCCTGGTGCCGCTCGACGACGATCTTGAACGAGATGTCCAGGCCCAGCCCGGTGCCCTCGCCGACCGCCTTCGTGGTGAAGAACGGCTCGAAGATCCGCGGCTTGATCTCGTCCGGGATGCCCGGGCCGGTGTCGCCGATCTCGACGCGCACCTGGTCGTCGACGCGCCACGTGCGCAGCGTCAGCGTGCCCTCACCGCCCATCGCGCCCAGCGCGTTGTCGATGATGTTCGTCCAGACCTGGTTCAGCTCGGCCGGGTACGCCGGGATCTTCGGCAGGTCGCGGTCGTACTCCTTGACCACGCGGACGCCGTCGCCGATCTTGCCGGCGAGCATGACGAGCGTGGAGTCGAGGCCGTCGTGGACGTCGATCCACTGGTGCGGCGCCCGGTCCATCTGCGAGTACTGCTTGGCCTTGCCGACCAGCGCGGAGATGCGGTTGGTCGAGTCCTCGATCTCGCCCATCAGCATCTCGGTCTCGAGCGCGTAGGCGAGCCAGCGGACGGCGCCGTCGAGGAAGGTGTCGCCGACCGACTCCAGGACGTTGTCCATGTCCGGCGCGGTCAGCCCGGCGCGGACGTAGATGTCGGCCAGGTCCCAGCCGCCGTCGACGCCGTGGTCCTCGAACCAGTCGCCGATCTCGTCCTCGCGGTCCGACTGCTGCATCGCGGTCAGCTTCGGGGCCTGCGCGACCTGCTTGACGAGCCGTTCCTGGACGTCGATGAGCATGTCGAGCAGCTCGGGGTCGATGTCCTTCTTCGCCAGGTAGGCGAGCTTGTGCCGCATCCCGGCGACCCGTTCGCGCAGCGCGGACGTCGCCCGGACGGCGGCCGCGGCCGGGTTGTTCAGCTCGTGCGTCAGGCCGGCCGAGAGCTCACCGAGCGCCAGCAGACGGCGGCGGGAGCCGATCACCGTGTCGCTGTTGCGCCAGCCGAGGTACATGCCCTCGAGCAGGTGCGTCGCCATCGGGAACCACTTGCGGAACTCGACGGAGAACTCCTGCGACGGCAGCGCCAGGAAGGTGACGTCGGACAGCGCGCGCACCGAAGCGCCGTAGCGGTGGTCGGTGTCCTGGTGTACGAAGAACTGCGTCGCGCCGAAGTAGGCGCCGCGCTGGTCGGACCGGTTGGTCTCCACCTCGGTGCCGCTGACCAGCCGCGTCATCCGGATCGCGCCGGTGAGCAGGACGTAGAAGCAGGTGGCCTCGTCGCCTTCGCGGATGACGACGGTGTCGCCCTCGTACTCTTCGAGCACGGCGTTGGCGGCGATCCAGTCGAGCTGGGCCTCGGAAAGGTGTTCGAACAGGAAGAGGCCGCGAAGCTCTTCCCGCGGCAGTGCGCTCATTGTTCCTCCAGGTACCGGTGTACCAGCGTCACGGCCATCGCGCCCTCGCCGACCGCGGACGCCACCCGCTTGACCGACTGCGACCGCACGTCACCGGCCACGAACACGCCGGGGATCGACGACTCGAGGTAGTGCGGATCACGGTCGAGCGACCAGCCGGCCGGCCGCTGGCCGTTCGCCGTCAGGTCGGGGCCGGTGCAGACGAAGCCGTGGTCGTCGCGGTGGATGCCGTCGCCGAGCCAGTCGGTGCGCGGGGCCGCGCCGATGAAGATGAACAGGTGGCCGGTCTCCACCGTCTCGGTGACGCCGTTCTCGCACAGCGTCAGCCGCTCGAGGTGGCCGTCGCCGTGGACCTGCTTGACCGTGGTGTGCGTGCGGACGTGGATGTTCCCGATGCCGGCGATCTGCTCGATCAGGTAGTGCGACATCGACGCCTCCAGCGACGAGCCGCGCACGAGGATCGTGACGTCGCTGGCGTGCCGGGAGAAGAACACCGCGGCCTGCCCGGCGGAGTTGGCGCCGCCGACGATGTAGACGTGCTCACCCTTGCACTCGGGCGCCTCGGTCGCGGCCGAGCCGTAGTAGACGCCGCGGCCGGAGAGCTCCTCGATGCCTTCGGCCTCCAGCGCGCGGTAGGTGACGCCGCTGGCGAGGATCACCGAGTGCGCGGCGATCTCACTGCCGTCGCCGAAGGTGATAACCCGCGAGGAGCCGCGGGCCTCCAGGCCGACGACGTCGCGGGCGGTCAGCACCTCGGCGCCGAACTTCTGCGCCTGGCGCCGCGCCCGGTCGGTCAGCTGCGCGCCGGAGACGCCGTCGGGGAAGCCGAGGTAGTTCTCGATCCGCGAACTGGTGCCGGCCTGGCCACCGGTGGCCTTCTTCTCGACGAGCACGGTCCGCAGGCCTTCGGACGCGCCGTAGACCGCGGCGCCGAGCCCGGCCGGGCCGCCGCCGATCACCACGAGGTCGTAGAACTCCTGCGCCGGGCGGGTCGACAAGCCCACCGCGTCCGCGATCTCGCTGCCGCTGGGCTGCTTGAGCACGGTGCCGTCGGGGGTGACGACCACCGGGATGTCGGCTTCGGCGGCGTCCGCGGCCTGCAGGATCCGCTTGCCTTCGTCATCCTCGACCGAGTACCAG
The DNA here is from genome assembly GCF_055583145.1 of Amycolatopsis sp. NPDC104819. NCBI lineage: Bacteria > Bacillati > Actinomycetota > Actinomycetes > Pseudonocardiales > Pseudonocardiaceae > Amycolatopsis > Amycolatopsis sp. NPDC104819. Next base: position 174,044 of record NZ_JBVJON010000007.1, read on the forward strand.
CGGTACGGGACGGCGTTGCGCGCGAGGAAGTCACGCAGGTGGAACGACGGCGAGTTGTAGCGGTGGCCGATGAGCTTGACCTCTTCGACCGGCTTGTCGCCGACCGCGCGCCAGGTCTCGACCAGCGCGTCGATCACCGGGTAGAGCTTCTCCTCCGGCGGGTCCCACGGCTTGAGCAGGTAGTGGTCGACGTCGACGACGTTGATCGCCTGGATCGCGGCGTCGGTGTCGGCGTAGGCGGTCAGCAGGGCGCGGCGGGCGTGCGGGAACAGGTCCATCGCCTTCTCGAGGAAGGCGATGCCGTCCATCTGCGGCATCCGGTAGTCGGCGAGGATCGCGGCCACGGCGTCGCCGCGCAGCTTGATCTCGCGCAGCGCTTCGAGCGCGTCCATGCCGGAGTCGGCACGGATGACGCGGTAGTCCTTCCCGTAGCGCCGGCGCAGGTCTCGGGCGACCGAGCGGGACACGGCGGGATCGTCGTCGACGGTCATCAGGATCGGCTGGCTCACGAGATGCAGCCTACGGCGCGGGGCGCCCGGCTGGGGAGGACCGCCGTTTCGGGACCTGGACCCGCTCCAGGTCCGCGGCCACCACGATCTCCCCGTCGAACTCGGCGCGCGCCTCCGCCAGGAACCGCGCCGGGTCGGGGTAGCGCTGCGAAAAGTGGGTCAGGACGAGCTGCCGGACACCGGACTCGGCGGCGACACGGGCGGCCTGCCGCGCGGTCAGGTGCCCGAAGTCGCGGGCGAGGTTCGTGTCCTCGGCGAGGAAGGTCGACTCGATCACGAGCATGTCGGCGTTTTCGCTCAGGGCGTAGACGGCGTCGCAGAGGCGGGTGTCCATGACAAACGCGAACCGCTGGCCGCGGCGCGGGACGCTGACGTCGTCGAGGCCGGTGTCACCGAGACGGCCCTCCCGCTGCAGCCGGCCGACGTCCGGGCCGGTGATGCCCCGTTCGCGCAGCCGCTCGGGCAGCATGGTGCGGCCGTCCGGCTCGGTCAGCCGGTAGCCGAACGCCTCGACGGGGTGGCTCAGCCGTCGCGCCTCGAGGGTGAGCTTCCCGGTGGCGATCGGGCCGTCTTCGGCGATGGGGTGTTCCCGCAGGTCGGCGGTCTCGTAGAACGCCGTCGCGTGCCGCATCCGCTCGAAGTAGTGCGCGCCGGACGCCGGGAAGTGGGCATGGACGGGATGCTTCACCTTGTCCAGCGACAGGCGCTGGATCACGCCGGAGAGGCCGAGGCTGTGGTCGCCGTGGAAGTGCGTGACGCAGATCCGGGTGACGTCGGTGGCGGCGACGCCGGCCCGGAGCATCTGGCGCTGGGTGCCTTCGCCGGGGTCGAAGAGGATGCCTTCGCCGTCCCAGCGGAGGAGGTAACCGTTCTGGTTGCGGTGGCGCGTGGGCACCTGGCTCGCGGTGCCCAGCACCACCAGTTCGCGGGTCGACACACCCGCACGCTACTCACGCGGCGGGTGTGGTGTCCCCGAGTTTGCGCAGCCGGAACGCCAGCACGAGCAGCATGATCCCGTAGAGGAGCGCGTAGATCCCGACGAGCAGCGCGATGCCGTACGCGCCGGCGATCGGGTTGATCACGATGAGGATCCCGGCGAGCACGGAGAGCGCCCCGGCGGCGATGAGGAACGCCTCGCCCTCGATCTGCTTGCGCAGCCGGATCGCGGCGACGATCTCGGCGCCTCCGGTGATGATCGCCCAGAACCCGACGAAGAGCGCGAGCAGCAGGACCGTCAGCCCCGGCCACACGAGGACGACGATTCCGGCGATGATGCCGAGCGCGCCGAGGATCCCGTAGGCGGCGCGGTGGGCGCCGTCCCCCGGCCGGAAGGCCTGCATGAGCCCGCCGATGCCGTCCACGATCGCGTACACGCCGTAGAGGATGGCCAGCACCAGCACGGTGGCGCCCGGCCAGACGAGGGCGAAGATCCCGAACAGGACGGCGAGCACCCCGCGGACGGCGGCGAGGGGCCACGCCTGGCGTGGTTCGACGACGGAGAAGGCCGTGAAGGAGGTCATGAGTCGCTCCTCTGGGTGTCAGGGAGCCCCAGTATCGCGACAAAAGTCCCGGTCGGCGCGGTTCACCACCCGTTCGGGCCACGGTCCACTGTGGCCCGAACGGGGACGGCTCAGGCGTCCGCCGCCAGCAGCACCGGGCGGCGGCCGAAGCCGATGGCCGCCGCGCTGCCCGGAAGCAGTTCCGCGGCCGCGACGCTCGGCAGGTCGGCGAGCACGGCGGTGCCGTCCGGCAGGACCGCGGTGAGCCGGGTGACCGCGCCGCGGAAGCTGTGGTCGGTGATCCGGGCCGGGCCGCCGACGGCCGCTTCGAGCGTCACCGACTCGGGGCGGACGAGCACACGCACGGCCGCGCCGTCCGGGCGCTCCCCCGGCTCGGCCAGCTTCAGCCGCTGCCCGGCGACGTCGACCTCGGCGCCGCCGCCGGTGACCGTGCCCGCGAGGTGGTTCATCGTGCCGACGAACTCCGCGACGAACGCCGTCGCCGGACGCGCGTACAACGCGGCCGGGGTGTCGCACTGCTCCAGGCGGCCGGATTTCATGACGCCGACGCGGTCCGCGATGGACAGCGCTTCCTCCTGGTCGTGCGTGACGAACAGCGTCGTGATGCCGACCCGCAGCTGCAGCCGCCGGATCTCGTCCCGGAGCTGGGTGCGGACCTGGGCGTCGAGCGCGGACAGCGGCTCGTCGAGCAGCAGCACGCGCGGCTCGATGGCCAGCGCCCGGGCGAGCGCGACCCGCTGCTGCTGGCCGCCGGAGAGCTGGTGCGGGTAGCGCTTGGCGTGGGTGTCCAAGCCGACCAGCTCCAGCAGCTCCTGCGCCCGCTTCTGCCGGGTGGCCGTGCCCTGGCCGCGCAGCCGCAGGCCGAACGCGACGTTGTCCTGGACCGTCAAGTTCGGGAACAGGCTGTAGGCCTGGAACACCATGCCCATGTCGCGCTTGTTCGCCGGCACGCCGACGACGTCGGAGCCGTCGACGAGCACCTCGCCGGAGTCGACCTGCTCCAGTCCGGCGAGCACGCGCAACGCCGTCGTCTTGCCGCAGCCGGACGGGCCGAGCAGGGCGACCAGCTCGCCCGGCTCGATCAGCAGGTTCAGGCCGTCGAGGGCGCGGACCTCGCCGAATTCGCGGCGCAGGCCCCGGAACTCGACGGAGGCGCCGGTCTTGGTTTCGATCATCAGGCGATTCCTCGCTCGAGCCGGCGGCGACCCGCCACCACGGACAGGACGAACAGCAACAGGAAGGCGACGAACAGGCTGAACAGCGACACCGCGACCGACACCCCGGCCTCGGACTGTCCGGTTTGGACCGTCCACACGGGAAAGGTGTCCATCAGCAGGATGCTGGCCAGGGTGTATTCGCCGAGCACCAGGGCCAGGTTGAGGAAGGCCGCGCCGAACACCGCGCTGCGGATGTTGGGCACGATCACTCGCAGCAGCACAGTTCCCCAACCCGCGCCGAGACTACGCGCGGCCTCGACCAGCGTCGGCAGCGCGATCGCCTGCAGGCCCGCGTCGAGCGTGCGGTAGGTGAACGGCAGCGCGAGGACGACGTACTCGAGCACGAGGATGACCGGCGTCCCGTTGATCACCTCGGGCGCGTCGGCGAACACCACGAGCACGCCGTTGACCAGCACGATCGGCGGGATGACCAGCGGCAGCAGGCTGATCCCCTCCATCAGCCGGCGCAGCTTGGGCTTGCGCAGGTGCACCCAGCTGACCGTCGGGACCATGATCAGCAGGGTCAGCGCGACGGTGCCGGCGGCGACCCACAACGACGTCCCGAGGGTCTCGAACAGGCCCGGCTCGTCGAGCAGCTTGCCCCAGGAGGCGAAGCTGTGCGTGTTGTTGACGTCGCGGAGGCTGAACTCGACCGACGCGGCCATCGGCACCATGAAGTACAGCCCGAACAGGGTGAGGATCGTCCAGCGGCCCCATTTGTTCGTCATCCGAGCCACCTCGACGCGCGCCGCTGCATCCACGAGTAGAACGCCATCACGACTGCGACCACGACGATCATGCCGAGGCCGAGCGCCTTCCCGAGGTTCTGCTGGTCGGCGACGACGTTGCCGGAGACGAGCGAGCCGATCTGGATCGGGACCAGCGGGATGATGCCGGTGGTCAGCGCGTACGCCGTGGCGTAGGCGGAGAACGCGTTCGCGAACAGCAGCAGCGTCGAGGCCAGGAACGGCGGCAGCAGCACCGGGACGGCGATGAGCCGGAAGTACTGCGCGCGCGTCGCACCGAGGTTCTCCGCCGCCTCGCGCCATTGCGCGCGCATGCCCTCCAGCGCCGGGGTGAACACGATGACCATCAACGGGATCTGGAAGTAGACGTAGACGATCGCGATGCCGGTGAAGCTGAACAGGCTGAACCCGGACGCGTAGAGGTCCAGGCCGATCCCGGTCAGCGCCTTGGTGACGATGCCGATGCTGCCGAGCGTCGCGATGAACGCGAACGCCAGCGGCACGCCGCCGAAGTTGGCGAGCACCCCCGCCGCGCTGGAGACGACCTTGCGCAGGAGACCGTCCGGTTTGGACCCGAGCACGGCGTGCGCGAGCAGCGCGCCGAGCACGGCGCCCAGGACGGCGGTCAGCGCGGACAGCTCGATCGACGTCACGAACGAGCGGCCGAACTGGTCCTTGAAGGCCGCGTCGAGGTTGTCGGTGGTGAACGCGCCGTTGTTGTCTTGGAAGGCGCCGACCGCGACCATCACCACCGGCGCGCCGAGGAAAACGCCGGTGTAGGCGAGGAAGGGGACCAGGCCGAGGTGGCCGGTCACCGCCTTGAGCAGGCGCCGCGCGAACCCGGGGCGCACGGGCACGGCGGCGGGCGTGGTCGCGCCCGCCGCCGTGGTGAGGGTTTCGGCCGTCACGTCAGCCGACGGCCTTCGCCCACTCGTCCGCGACGACCTTCTTGGCCGCGTCGATCTGGTCGTTGGTCGGGAACTTCGTCTCGCCCGGGATCTGCGGCAGGGCCGCGAGCGACGTCTTGTCCGCGGTGCCCGCCGACTCCATCTTCGGCAGCCGCGCCGGGCGCGAAAGGCCCTTCAGGAAGAGGTTCTGACCCTCGTCGGAGAACAGGAACTCCTGCCACAGCCGCGCGGCGGCCGGGTGCGGGGCGGTCTTGCTGACGGCCTGGCAGTAGAAGTTCGAGTAGACGCCGTCGGCCGGGACCGCGACCTTCCAGTCGACCTTGCCCTCGAGCTTCTTCGCGTAACCGGCCTGGAGGTAGTCCCAGTCCAGCGTGATCGGGGTCTGGCCGCTCTCCACGGTGGCCGCGCTGGCCTGCACCGGGATGAAGTTGCCGGACTTCTTGAGGTCACCGAAGTAGGTGATGCCGGGCTTGATGTCGGCGAACGAACCGCCGTTGCCCAGCGCCGCGGCGTAGACGCCGGCGAACGCCGCGCCCGCCTTCGTCGGGTCGCCGTTGAGGGCGATCTTGCCCGCGTACTCGGGCTTCTTCAGGTCGGCGAAGGACTTCGGCGGGTTCGTGACCTTCTTGGCGTCGTAGCCGATGGAGATGTAGCCGCCGTAGTCGTTGACCCACTGGCCGTCGGCGTCCTTCTGGTTGTCCGGGATGTCGCCGAAGGTCGCGACCTTGTAGGGCGCGAGCAGGCCGTCCTGGGCCGCGGTCAGCGCGAAGGCGCCGCCGAGGTCGAGCACGTCGGGGGCGCGGTCCTGGCCCTTGAGCTGCTTGACGGCGTTGACCTCGTCCTGGCTCGACCCCTCGGGGTTCGCCTCGGTGACCTTGAGGCCGTACTTCTTCTTGAAGGCGTCGAGCAGCTCGCCGTAGTTCGCCCAGTCGTGCGGGAGGGCGATGACGTTGAGCGTGCCCTCCTTCTTGGCCGCCTCGACCAGCTTGTCCATGCCGCCGAGGTCGGCGGCGGACTTCGCCGTCGCCGCCCCGCTCGCGGAGTCCTTGGTGTCGCCGGAAGCGCCACTGCAGGCGGTGGCTACGAGGGCGGCCGCGGCGACCGCCGCGGTGAGCGCCACAAAACGTCTGTTCACTTGCTGCGTCCTCCGTTGCCCGGGTGGGTGTCCGGAGCGAACGGTTCACGAACGAGGTGAACGATCTTGGTCTGGAGCGTGAATACGTACATCCGTACGCATGCACGTTCCGTGATCACACTGTTGGCGGTTGCCCACTACCCTGACCAGCGGGTTTCTGCGGAGGAATTCACGAAGCGTGAGGACCGGCGTGCGCCGCGGCCGCCACCACGGCGCACGCCGGTTGATCAGGGGTAGCTCACCAGGTTGGACGGCCGGGTGCCGTCCGGGGTGATGTCACCGGTGTTGTTGATGACGTGGTTGATCCGGCCCTGGGTGCCCAGCGAGACGGTCACCATGTCGTGGAACCGGACGTTCGGGGTGGTCGGCGCCTCGAACGCGTGCGCGGCGACGACCGAGGGGTTGGTGCTGAAGAAGCAGTAGCTGCCCAGCCCCCACGCCTCGTGACTGGTGACGTTCGGGCCCACCTTGTACGCGGAGTAACCCTGCGTGGACCCGTTCATCCACCCGGCCTGGTTCGGCACGTCGTAGGGCATCTCGTTCTGGAAGAAGTAGGTCCGGCCGCCGTTGCCGTTCCAGACGACCTGCGTCTTCTGGTAGTGCTCGACGAACAGGCCGTACATCGTCACGTTGTTGCCGTTGACCGTGAGCCCGGTGTCGGCCGTGTTGGTGTTCCAGCCGACCGTGCCGCCGTTGCCGTGGTCGGCGCGCCAGATCCACATGTGGTCGCCGATCACGTTGTTGCTGTTCACCACCAGGCTGGTGGTCGCCTTGCCGACGGTCGCGCCGCCGATCCGGAAGAACACGTCGTGCAGCGACGTCGGGTCCGCCGAGTGGTCGGCGGTCGAGCCGGCCTGGCCGACCTGCATGAGCGTGGTCGAGTTGGTCGTGCCCGCGTCGACCAGCAGACCGGCGACCTTGACGCCGTTGACGTCGTCGACGTTCATCGCGGTCACGCCGCCGTCCGGCACCAGCGTGGCGATGCCGAGCCCGAGCACGACGGTGTCCGGCCGGGTGACGTGCAGCGCCTGGTTCAGGTGGTAGACACCCGGCGTGACCAGCAGGTTCTTGCCCGCGGCCAGTGCGGCGTTCATGTCCGCGGCGCTCGCGCCCGGCTTGGCGATGTAGAACTGGTCGATCGGGATCGACGAGCCGGGAGCGGTGCCGTTCGCCCAGGTCGTGCCCGCGGCGTTGGTCTTCACGCTCGGGACGAAAACCTGGTAGTTGCCGGCGTTGTCGATGTAGAGGAACGGCTTCTCGCGCGTGACCGGCGTCGTGTTGACGGTCGTGTACGGCGGCGACGGGAACGTGTTCTGCGGGGCGCCCTGCACGCCGGCGAAGACCATGTTCCAGTTCGAGCCGTTCCAGCTGCCGAACTGCGAGTTGCGCGAGATCCACTGCTGCTGCGAGCCGGAGCGGACCTGGCCGTCGATCTTGGAGTCGGAGATCCAGCCGCCGCTGGCCCAGCCACCGTCGTCGAGCTGCAGGTCGCCGCGGACGTGCATGCGTCGGTACGGCGCGGCCTGGCTGACCGCCCAGCGGTCGGTGCCGCCGGTCGGGTTGACCGAAAGGTTCTCGGCGCTGCGCCAGAAGTTCTGCGTCGCGTTCTGCGGCGGGAACCAGTCGGCCTCGACGTGCACGGCGCCGTTGATCGTCACGGCGTCCGGGCTGAGCCCGAGGCCGAGGACCTGCGTGTAGAAGCCGACGTTCACGTCGTTGGAGTACGTGCCCGGCTTGAACATCACGGCGTAGCGCTGGCTGCCGAACTGGTTGGTTTCCTGCTGGCTGAAGATGCTGTTGAGCCGGCTCTGGATGCTCGAGCTGGACATCGAAGGGTCGAAGATCACGACGTTCGGGCCGAGGTCCGGTTGACCGGAGGTCGGCGGAGTTGTGCCACCCACGGGGTTCAGTGTGAAGGACTGGGCGGTCGTGCCGTTACAGGCATACTGCTGGAGTTGCACGGAGTCGGCGACGGAGGCCCCCGGGACGTCGAGACACTTCCCGCTGTTGCGGCTGACGAAGTGGTACCGGCCGTTCCCCTCGTCGACGGCCTGCCACTGCTGGTTGGCGCCGTTCGAGTAGGTCCACAGCTGGATCAGGCCGCCGTCGGCGGTGGAGACGTTGCTGACGTCCCAGGCCGCGGCCGGGTTGCCCCGGGTGTTCACCCGGTAGTAGCCGTCTCCGGTCGAGGAGAACTGCCACTCCTGCGAAGCGGTCTGGTTGCAGGAGTACTGCTGCACAGCGGTCCCGTTCCCGGTCCCGGCAGCCCGCGCATCCACGCACTTCCCGCTGTTCACGGCGGCGACCGTGTACCACCCGTCCGGGGTGATCGCGGCCTGCGCCGCCGGAGCCGCCACCGCGACCGCGCTTCCGACCAGGACGAACGCTGCGGAGAGCAGCGTCATCACCCGCCGTCTCGTCTTCATTCGAAACCTCCTCCGCCGCACGCGCGGCGTCCTTCGAGCAGGAAACGACAGAGGCGTGCCCGGTCTTGAAGACGCGGCGTAACGGGCGGGGACCTCGGCGTCACAACCGCGCAAAATGTAACGGCGACCACACCCGGAGTCAATACACGACTAAAAATAAGGTATAAAGCTGCAGGTCGGAGGCTTGTTGGTCCAGTGGGCACCCCCGCGTCGAGGCCTGCGGAGCGCCGTGTAGTGTATGGCCATACGAGATGCGGAGTTCACCTTCGCCTCGGGGCTATGGCGCAGCTGGTAGCGCACCTCACTGGCAGTGAGGGGGTCAGGGGTTCGAGTCCCCTTAGCTCCACAGTGACGAAACACCGCCCACCGGATCCAAAGATCCAGGTAGGGCGGTTTTTTCGTTGTGGCGGATCTTGAGTTTTGTCGAGAATAAGTTGAGCTACCGGCTAGTAGCTGGGGCAAAACTGGGGCACCGGCCCAAGAGCGGCGAAATGGGGTCACGAAAAGTGCCCCAGTAGCGTCCCCCGGACAGGTGGACGCCAAAGGTTCTTTGCGCGCGCCTTCGTGCCACCGGCGGCAAGCTCAGCTCCGTCGCCGAGTCTCGTCCCGAAGCGTTTCGCCGTGCATCACCGCAGTCCTGTCTCCTCCACTGCGGCTGGACGGAGTTAGCAGCGACCACGACCCGTCGCTCACTTCGAGGCGCCATGCAGACCAACGATGAAGCCCTCCGGCAACCTGCCGCTGCGGAACTCGGGCTACCGAAGCACGCCCAACCCGCCGACTCCTCCACCAGTGAGACGGGCCGGCTTCTCTACACGCCGGCAGCCGCGGCCGAGCGACTGACCGTCGGCGAGTCCTGGCTCCGCCGCAAAGCCGGCCAGCGCCTCATCCCCTGCACCTTCGTCGGCAAACACCTGCGCTTCTCCGAAGCCAACCTCCACGCCATCATCGCCGCCGGCCACCGCGGACCGCGCAACCGCGACCAGACCGGCCGCCCCGGACGCCGACGTCGCACCCGTCGCTGACACCCGTTCCGGTACCACGACGAGGTTCTTCACCGAAGACGCTTCCCCTCTGTCGCCTATGGAGCGGTCCTGGACACGCACCACCACGCGACCCCCTCACCACAGCGCAGGAGTTCACCGTGCCCTGGACCGAACCCGCCGGCGACGACACCTGGCGAGTCCGCTATCGCCGCACCGACGGCACCAAAGGCGCCATCTACGGCTTCCCCACCGCCGACGCCGCCGAAGACCACATCAGCACGATGCTCCACGAACAACGCACCGGAACCTGGATCGACCCCGAAGACGGCCGCACCACCATCGCCCAATTCGCCCCCGCCTGGCTCGACTCCCTCGACATCGACCAACGCACCGAAGAGAACTACCGCAGCTTCCTCAAAGTCCACGTCCTCCCCCGCTGGGGCACCACCGCCTTCGCCGAACTCACCAACCTCGGCATCCGCACCTGGGAGAAGACTGTCCGCGCCTCCGGGCTGGCCAAGACCACGGTCGACAGCATCATCAAATGCTTCTCGCTCCTGCTCTCCGACGCCGTCCCGGAGAAGCTGATCGCTGCCAACCCTCTCGTTGCCCGCCGCCGCGGGCGCCGTCGCCGAGCCCAGCGCACCCCGCGCAAAATCTGGGGCGAACCCGCCGAAGTCCTCCACGTCGCCGACCAAGCCGCCCTCAAATACGGACCATACGGAGCGGTCCTCATCGTCACCGGAGGCTGGACCGGAGCCCGCTGGGGCGAACTCACCGGCCTCGACCGAGCCAACGTCCACCTCTACGATGACGACACCGGCACCATCTACCTCGACCCCGACACCGGCGCTCTCCACGAACCCTGCAGCGGCCCCCTCTACCTCGGCCACCTCAAAACCGACGAATCCGAACGCACCATCAGCCTGCCCCCGTTCCTCGTCCGCCTCCTGCGCTGGCACCTGACCACCCACAACCACCGCCAGGTCTTCGTCACCCCCAACCTCGAATGGCACCGCCGCAGCAACTTCTCCCGCCGAGCCTTCCGCCCCGCCGCCGACGGCAACCTCCACATCGCCAACCCGGCCATCCGCCTCCAGCCTGCGAAGCCCGGCCTCACCTTCCACGGCCTCCGTCACAGCCACAAAACCTGGATGATCGACGACGGCATCCCCGAAATTGCCCAAGCCCTCCGCCTCGGTCACGTCCTCCAAGACAAAGTCCAAGAGACCTACTCCCACGTCGCTGCCGCCGTCGAACAACGCCTCCTCGAAAGCCTGCAAGCCAGGTGGGCCAAGGCAGTCGCGGACTCCAAGACCACAGCTGCACAGGCGCTGTGGCGCGCGTGCGCATGAGATAGGACGCTGCCAGGCGCGGCCTACCACCACACCGAGATGGCTTTTCGGTTGGTCAACCAGCGCGCCCAAGCCCGCTGCCCAGGGCCCCGTTGACCGCTCGGAGCGAGCGGTCCAGCTGGTGATGCTCTCGTATGCGAGTACCGTGACGGCAGCCGCCGACGGGTCGGCCCCCAAGTCCCACGAGATCGTCGTGGAGGGCCGTGGCGCTGGCCGACGTGTCGTCGACGGACCTGTCCCGCAACCAACTCCACGCAAGTACCTTCTTCAAGGGTTGCTTTTCATCACCCAGGTGGGCGAGCCCGCGACCGGGCGATCTCGGCTATGACGTCTAACTGGCGCTACGGAGACGGACGAGCGTCGCTGACGGCACCGCGGCCGCAGCCTCCGACGACTGGGAACGCGACTGCACCGCGCTCTCCCGCGTCGTCACCGCCGAGATCTTGCATCAGCCGACCAGGGAGAACGCTAGGCCCCGGCACGGACATCCGTGGACGATGCCGGCGGAGGCCGCCGAAACCGTCGAAGTCCGCGATGCACAGCACCCACGGCCGGGACCACCACCCTTCATCGGCATCCGCCACTGGCACTTTCGCCGCAGGCGAATGGCATCTCCTCGAAGTCCACCTTCACGATCGCCTTGCCTGTCCTTCGTCGTAGGTTTGGCGGTCGGCCAGGTTCCTTCAGACCAGGTTAGCAGTGATGTTCACGCAGGGTAGTCAACTAGCGCCGCACCCGGCGTGTACATGCCGCACACTCTCGAAATAAGGTGACAAGCAGGACCGCCACGGCCTGCCGGCCGCCACTCTTTCACGACGAAGGACAGACCGACTGATGGCAGTGACTCAGCAGGAGATCGAGAACAGGTTGTGGGACGCCGCCGACGAGCTGCGCGCGGTGATGCCCGAAGCGCAATACTCCTCGGTCGTCTTCCCGCTGATGTTCTGGAAGTACCTGTCGGACACCTGGGAACACCAACACCAGGAGTTCCTGGCCGACAACGAGGGCCTGGACGACCTCTCCGCCGAGGAAGCCCACGAGATCGAGTACCGAGACTACCAGTCGTTCGAGATCCCCTTCATTCATCGCGGCACGGTCAGTGAACGTCGCGCATCCTGGTCGTCCATCCTCGCCACGGTCGCCATGCCAGGCCTCGGCATGAGGGTTCGCGCCTCCCTTCAGGCCATCGAAACGGCGAACCCTGACAAGTTCTCCCGCTTATTCGGATCGATGAACTGGACCTCCGAGGCGGTGCTATCAGGGGATGTCTTGGCGGCAGTCATGCAGGCGATGAACCGTACTCCGAAGATGCACGAGGGCAACATGTCCCACGACGTGCTCGGTGGGGCGTACGAATACCTCCTGAAACGGTTCTCCGATGGGTCCGGCACCCGCGCCGGCCAGTTCTTCACCCCGCGCGAGGTCGTCGAGCTGATCGTCGAGATCTTGGATCCCAAGAACTTCGAGTCGGTGTATGACCCGACCTGCGGGTCAGGCGGCATGCTCATTGCCTCCGCGAACCTTCTGAAGGCCAGCGGCGGGCGTGGCTACACGCTCAAGCTGCACGGACAAGAGGCCGTTCCGGACACTGCGGGTGTGGCGCGCATGAACCTGTTCATGCACAACCTCACCGAGTTTCAAATCGAGGTCGGGGACACCCTGAAGGACCCGCGATTCAAAAAGCCCGACGGGTCCGTCGCCCAGTTCGACGTGATCGTCGCCAATCCGCCCTTCAGTCTGAAGTGGAAGCCCTGGACCGACGACCCGCGCGCCATCGGCGGCGTCGCCCCGCAGTCGTCCGCTGACTGGGCGTTCGTACAACACATGATCGCCAGCATGAACCCCGAGAAAGGCCGCGCTGGCGTCGTCCTCCCCCACGGCGTCCTCTTCCGCGGCGGCCAGGAAGCAGCCATCCGTCAGCGCGTCCTGGACGACGACCTGCTGGAAGCCGTGATCGGTCTGCCGGTGAACCTCTTCTATTCGACTTCCATTCCGACCTGCATCCTCGTGTTTCGCGCGCCCGGCACCAAGAAGAAGGAGCGCCGGAACGGGGTGCTGTTCATCGACGCCTCCAAGCGGTTCACTAAGGCCAAGAACCGCAACGTCCTGACTGAAGTGGACATTGCCGATGTGGTAACCGCTTACCACTCGAGCTTCGATTCTGAAGGCAACCCGGCCGACCCCAACGGCGACGGTGGACTCGCCGCGCGATTCGTCTCCGCAATGGAGATCTCAGCGAACGGGTACAACCTCGACATCGGGAAGTACATCAAGCAGGCCGCCGCCGAGCAGCAAGACCTCGGCACCCTCATCGACATCTACAACGTTGCCCGAGCCGAGCGCCAGAAGTCCGAGCAACGCATGCACGCCGTCCTTGCGGCTGCCGGAATCGAGGGCTTCGATGAGTGACTGGAAGCAGATCACCCTCGGTGACCTGCTGGCTCGCGTGCGCCGCAAGGTGGTGGTGCGGGATGGCGATAGCTACCCCGCAGTCAGTGTCCAGATGTATGGGCGCGGCCTGGGCGAGAAGGAGCCTTTCATCGGTGGTGTCTCGAAATACACAACCCTGAACATGGTGCGCGAGGACGATGTCGTTCTCCGCACGATTACAGCGTTCGAAGCCCCAGCAGGCGTCGCGCGGCCTGAACACGATCGGACCCACGTCTCTGGTGTCTTCATCACCTACGAGGTGGACCAGAGCGCTCTCCCTGCGTTCTTGGGGCTGTACTTCCAGACGCCGGCGTTCTGGGATGAGATGCGGGACCGCGCCTCGGGAACGGTTCTGCGCCGCAAGACTATCTCCGACGCGTCATTCCGTGCCATTCCGTTCGCCTTGCCTCCGCTGCCCACCCAAGAGCGAATCGTCGAGGTGATCGCCGCAGTCGACGACCAGATCACCGCACTCGAAGCCGAAGCAGCGGCGGTACACATGGTATTGCGACAGCTTCGTGCCGAACTGGTCAATAACCAGGACACTCCGGCCATCCGTGCTGACGAGGTGTTCGAGATCACGATGGGACGACAGAGGGCACCCAAGTATGCGACGGGGCCCTACATGACGCCGTACCTGCGTTCCGCCAACGTAGGGTACGGAACGCTCGACTTGACCGATGTGTTGGAGATGAACTTCGACCTGAAGGAACGCAAGGTATTCGGTCTCGTACCCGGCGATGTACTCGTGTCTGAAGGCAGCGCAAGCCAGTCCGCGGTCGGCATGCCGGCGGTGTGGCGCGGAGAGCTACCAGAGCCGATCTGCTTTCAGAAGACGCTCATGCGGTATCGAGCCATCGAGGGCGTCAGCGTCTCGGGCTTCGTGAACCATTGGTGCTTGTGGGCCTATGAGTCGGGCACGTTCCTCGATATCGCGGGAGGCACCAATATCAAGCATATTACCGCCATGCGTGCAGTTCGAATGCCGGTACGCCTTCCACCCGTCGCAGACCAGAAGCGGATAGCTCTGCAGCTCGACTCTATGAGCGAAGTCGTCGCCACCACCCGAGCGGAGGCGAACCGCCTCCGTTCCGTGCGGGCGAGACTGCTGGCAGGGTTGCTGGACCACACCATCGACGTCGAGTCTGTCGAGCAGGGGGGCTGAGCACGTGGCGAAAGGCGTTCGGGAGCGCGAGTTTCAGAACTTGATGATCCAGTGGTCCCTCCCGATGGGCTGGAGCTTCACAGCGGGTAGGTCGCTGCCGCGTGAAACGACGCAGACGGTGCTCGTCGGCGAACTGCGAAACGCCCTCGTCGAGCTCAACCCCGGGGTGATCGACGGGTTCGATGTGGACGCGGTGGTGGCGGAAATCGTCGCCACTGTCAACGCCGTAGATGGTGGTCTCGTGCGGGCCAACGAGCAGGTGCTGCACCTACTACGGGGGCTTAAGGAGTTCCGCGATGCCGACGGCGTGTGGCACGCGCTCAAGATTCTCGACCTCGAGGACCCAACCGCCAACACCCTGGTCGTGTCGGACGAGGTGACCATCACGGTCCCGGGCAAGACCTCCCGCCGGTTCGACCTCGTGTACTGGGTCAACGGCATGCCCTTGGTCGTGGTCGAAGTGAAGTCGCCGACCGCGAAGTCCGGGTGGACAGACGCTGCCCGCGAGATCAATGACGTGTACGCCACCGAGTACCCGTGGTTCTTCACGCCCAATGTCTTCGCTGTCGCCTCCGACGGGCTGAAGTTGCGGTTCGGTGCCGCCGGTGCGCCCACGAACCTGTGGCAGCCATTCCGGTCCACCGCCGACGACGAGAACCTGGCCGGGCAGGCCGACGTGCGACGCTCTGTTGAACTGTTGCTCAACCCAGCGACCGTCCTGGACATGCTCGCCAACTTCGCCTTGTTCGACACCTCCGGTGGTGGAGCAGACCAGAAGTACCTGCCGCGCTACCCGCAGATGGAAGCCGCCCACCTGATCCACCAACGAGTCCTGGCAGGCGGTCAGAAAGGTCTGATCTGGCATCACCAAGGCAGCGGAAAGACGCTGCTTATGGTGTTCGCCGCCTCGCTGCTTCTGGCCGACACCCGTACCGACTCGCCCACGATCATCTTGCTCTCCGATCGGACCCAGCTCGTCCGGCAGACCTCAGGGGTGTTCACCTCTGCGATGGGCGACGCCTATTTCCACCAGCCGGCTAGCAGCGCCGAGCTGCGGGCGTTGCTGGCCGACGATGTGCGCGGCGTCATATCGACGACCGTCCACAAGTTCGGCGAGGCTGGCAAGAACCTCTCGACCCGCGACAACATCATCGTGATGGTCGACGAGGCACACCGCACCCAGTCCGCCAGGACGGCGTCCCTGGCCGGGCAGATGCGCGCGGCGTTGCCGCACGCGAAATTCTTCGGCATGACCGGTACCCCCGTCCGCAACCTCGCCACCGACACGTTCGCCCTCTTCGGCGAGAAGACCGACCCCGGCAGGGTGCTGCACCGGTACTCGGTGTCTCGGTCGTTGCTGGACGAAGCGACCGTTCCGGTCATGCTGGACCCGCGCCCGGTGGCCTTCGAGATGAACGACGAAGAGCTGCAGGCCGAGTTCGACGAGTTCGCCGACGAGTTCGACCTCGACGATCCCGACCGTGACGCTCTCTCGCGCAAGTTCGGGCGTCTCACCTCGGTGTTCGCCAACCCCGACCGCGTCGACGCGGTCTGCCAGGACATCGTCGACCACTACCTGGCCGGCGCCTACCGCAACGGTCTGAAGGCCCAGGTCGTCGCCTACAACCGTGAGCTGGCTGTCGCCTACACCGACAAGATCAACGAACTGCTGGCCGGCTTCGAGGCGACACAGGTACTCGCTGAGGTTGGAAAGCATGGCCGGATCTCCGCCGAGGTGAACATCTCCGTCTCCGACGCCAAGGACGAAGACCCCGCCATGCGGCCGTTCCGGCTCTCGGAGGCTGCAGAGGAGGAGCAGAAGCGGAGGTTCCTCACCCCGGATGACCCGCTGTGCTTCCTGGTGGTGACCGCGAAGCTGATGACCGGGTTCGACGCACCCAACGAGGGCGTCCTCTACCTGGACAAGCCGCTGAAGGCACACAACCTGTTCCAGACGATCACCCGCCCGAACCGCACCTGGGTGTCCCCGACCGGGTTCGTGAAGACATCCGGCGTGGTCGTGGACTACATCGGGCTGGCCGAAGAAGTGCAGAAGGCCGTCGTCGAGCCTGCCTCTGCCACCGCCGGCAAGGGTGGCGGATTCGTCACCGACCTATCCGAGCTGGTCGCCGAGTTCCGTACCACCTTCGCTCGGATCGAAGATCTCCTCGTCGACGTGGACGACCTGGACCTCGCTGTCCACGGATACGAGTCAGTTCGAGCCATCAACGCCTTCCTCGACGCCAATCCGGGCGCCGCCGAGGTGTTCACTAAGGACTACCGCCTCTTGGCCCGCCTGTACCCGCTGATCAACACCGACAAGCGGATCACCAAGTATCAAGACGGCTTCGGACTCTTCGGGTCCGTTTACACGACCCTGTTCAAGAAGGCTTCCGACGAGGAAAGAAGGGAACGGCTCAGCGAGCTGGGGCCGATGGTCCTAGAGATCATCAATGCCCACGTCCACTCGTTCTCCGTGGCGGCCGCTCGGGAGGAGGCCCTCGTCCTGGACGCCCAGGGCATCGCCGTACTCAAGGAACTGCTCGCCCTTTTTCGTCCCAAGCCCGGCAAGGATGACAGCGAGGACGAGACGCCGCCGTCCGCTGCGGAGATCCTGGACCACATCAAAGCTGCTCTCGAGGAGGGAGTCGAACCCGGATCCGCGAAGTACACCGCCCTGGCGGAACGGATCAGGCAGCTTCGTGACCGAATCATCCAGAACGCTCAGGACGCCCTGGATTTCCTGGAGGAGGCGCTCAGGGTCGCCCGCGCGATCGTGGACGCCGAGAAGCGCCCTGACGAAGCCGTCATCGTGTTGGACGAGGACCGCGTGGGTGTCCTGTCGCGAATCATCCACGATCATGCCCCGCCCGGCCTCACAGTGACGGAACGGAACCTGGCCGAGGAGATCGATCAGGTCGTCACCCGCACCCTCGCCCGATCATGGGACAACGCCGACGCCCGCAACCGCGGCGTCCGCCGCGCCACCGCCGCTGTCTTCCGCCGATACGCCCTGAAGCCGGTCGGGGAGCCGTATGACTCCACGGTCGCCTACATCGAAGCCCACTACCTGGTCGACTGAGGACGGCTCTGAGGAAGTCACCTGGTCGTGAACTACTGACCGGGTCAGACGAGCAGTGCCAGCCACGAGGAGCTGGCAAAATCCGCAGGGTGGACGAAGAACCAGCCCATACCGATCTCCAAGCCGACGATGGGCACGTCCCGACACGCGATGTCGTCTACATTCGCCACGGCGATGGAAGCCGGGCGGACGACGAGCCGACGACCTGGCTGCGCGCACAGATCGCCACCGGCGATCCCCGTGCAGCGCACCGTACCGAGCTGCTTCTGGACCACTACGAGCAGAAATGCCGCGAGGCTTCAGTCAATCCGGCCGTCGAGATGGAGTGCCGGCTCATCTGGTCGGTAATTCAACGCCTCGCGCTGCCGTACGCGGACAGACCGGGCTACCGAGACGAGTGGCGTCCGTGACCAGCCCCAACTTGCCCCAGTCGAACATGTGTTCTACATTCGGGTGAGCGTCGGGCAAGTAGGGGAAGTACCTGCCCGACGCCGCGCACAAGGAGCACGCCATGGTCACGAAGTACGAGCGCGAGTTGCAGCGCGCTGAGGTCGCGAAGCGCATGAGGGAGCACGCGGATGCCGTGCACGCCGTCGCCTCGCGGGTGCCGTTCTGGCGGCTTGACGACACCGGCGACGAGATCATGCTCCGCGACCTCGACGGCCCACCGGTGGCCACGTTCCACGGTGTTCACGCCGCGGAGACGGCCCGCTGGTTCGAGATGATCGGCCGCCGAACCGCCGGCATGGCGCTCGCCGAACTTATCCGTGCCTCCACCAGCACCGCCGAACACTCTCCTGGTCGAGAAGCTGCGCTACAGCTGCTCCAGGAGATGAAGCTCGAAGCCAAGCCCAGCCGCTACCGGCGCCGATGACTCCCGACATCGATCGGATGTCCCAAGGCGACGGTAGGCAGCGCGTCGACTCGATGCCTACCGTTGACCACGTTCCATCCAAAGCCGTGCCGACCCGGAGGTACAGAGTGCTCCACACACTCCAAGCCCCGATCGCTCCGGCCATGGCTACCCGTCCGTGGCCTCGGGCATGACCGAGTGGAGCGCCACGCACGAGGTGTGGGAACAGCTGAATCCGAGGCAGCAGTCCTATCTGGCCGAGATTCTCCGCGAGGACCAGCGACAGGAGCGTGACGCACGCGCTGGAACGGCGAGAGCGCGGCAAGCAGGCGGAGCGGGAGGGTGGCGCCGGATTCCGTTTACCGTGCACGCCGATCCGGCGTTCACAGGGTACACAGAGCTCCAGGAAGCACTGCGACGAAACGGGCACCTCGATCCCGGTGCAGGCGCGACATTGCGGGCGCTGGCCCGCCGATCGCTGGTGGTGGTGCAGATGGACCAGGTGCAGGTGGCTCCGCTGGGATTCGTGCCACGCACCCTGGTGGAGTTGACCAGGCTGGGTCGGAAAGTCGCGCGAGCCGGAGTGGGCGCGCCGGCCGTGCCGCGACGTCCGCCTCATCTGCTCTCGGAGTGGTTGTGGCGCAGCCTGCTGGCGGTAGCCGCCGCCGGCGACGGCGGACTTCCCCCCGAACGTCTCGCGGCCAGAGCCCGCTTCTATCTGGGGGCCGGCTACCGACCACAGGGGCGTCCCAGCCGGGGATTTATTGATCTAGTCGTCTCCGAGCCACCTGCAGACGGTCGCGGACCTGTTGCGGAGCGTCGTTGGATGCTTACCAATTCTGGTCGCGCACACCTCGACGAGCACAACTCTGAGTATCTTTCCCTGTATCAAACGCCGGGCGGACACGACCCAGTGGAGTGAAATAACCGGCGTTCATCGTAACCGATTGTGATACAGCCAGGAAGTCGGCTGCTGACGCTCCGGGAATTGTCGGTGCCCTGCTCTACGGTGCGCAGCGTGATGGAGACCGGTGTCCGGGACGACACGATTGACGACGCCGCTGTGCGGCACAAGGTCATGAAAGCAGCGGCCATCGCCGCCCATGCGCTCACCGACACCGAGCGGAAGCCGGAGGCGCGGTTACGGTCGCTGTGGGACGCCCACGGCGCGGTGTTGGCGGCGCGCGGTGTTGGCGGCGCGCGGCGTGGGCGCGGCACTGCCCTTCGACGAGTTCCGCAGGATGCTGACCGGCGACCTGGCTGAGCTTCTGCCCAGCGGGGTAGCTCCCGCCGAAATGGCCGGCTGGCGGCTGATCACACCCGACGGGGAATTCGACGACGACGTCTGGGACCTGGAGCAGGAACAGCGGGCGGTGTTGCGGGCCTTGGCTTCCACCACGCGCGGGGGAAAGTCCACCAGCTCCGAGATCCTCCAGGGCGAACTGGATCAAGACACCGTGTATACGGCGCTGCGGAAACGCCAGAACCAGGACGCCTATGTGCGTGGCCGACGGGCGTTAATCGACACCCCAGCGGGAAGCGATGCCCAGGTGCGCAAGTTGAACCTGCCCAGCACCGTCACCGATCACTATCAGCCGATTCCTGCGCCCAGTTCGTTCGGGCAGTGGTGGTTCGCCTGCCCGCTGTGCAAATGGCCGATGCGAATCACCGTGCGGAGCTCGGGCAAGGCGGCGACCGGCGCGGCACGCTGCCACCACCGCCCGCACGTGGAGTTTGGCGCCTCCTACCACTTCCGGGTTCCCGACACAGGAAAGGCGCCCGTGCTGGTGCCTGCTCCGCCACCAACGGCGCCGACCGGCGCGGAACGGGTGTTGTACCCCGACGTCACGGGCCGGCTGCCGGAAGCGCTGCCGGTGGCCGGGCACAAGGCGTTGACCCGCGGCGTGTGGCGGTCGACCACCATCCCCGGCCTGGTGGAGGTCGCGCTGTACGACGCGTTGAGCGCACGCGGTCTGTCGTGCGAGTTATGGCCGGACCTGGACAGCTACGACCTGCTCGTCAAGATGCCCGGATCGCGCCGGACCGCCGCGCCGTACCGGATCGACGTCAAGGACTTCACCTCCTCGCTGCTGCTCGCGGACAAGATCCGC
Source organism: Amycolatopsis sp. NPDC104819 (assembly GCF_055583145.1). NCBI lineage: Bacteria > Bacillati > Actinomycetota > Actinomycetes > Pseudonocardiales > Pseudonocardiaceae > Amycolatopsis > Amycolatopsis sp. NPDC104819. Next base: position 194,487 of record NZ_JBVJON010000007.1, read on the forward strand.
GCCGACGAGGGCGATGCCGGCGGGGCGCAGTGGCTGGTCGTGCCCGACTACCGGCGCGCAACCGTGTCCATGCTCTCGGCGGTGTGCGGCCAGTTCGGTCTGCGCGTTGCCCATGCATCCGACCTCGGTGCGCGAATCTGCGAGGAAGCAGGGACATCATGGCTGTGAGCCGTCCGAAGATCTCCAAGTCCGACGCGGCCGTGTGCGCCGCCGTCGCCTTGGCCGCCCACTACTTCCCCACCCTGGACGACACTGATCGCCCGGTGGGTATGTTCCGGCACGCCGCGTTCCTCGTGGGCGGGCATCTGGACACCTGGTCGGCGTGGGCGCCGATGCCGCAGGCCGACAAACAACGCATCGCCGCGGTCCTAGGCTTCGCCCCGGAAGAGCTGGCCAATCCGGCCGCGTTCACTGCCCGCGCGCGGACCCTGCTGGCGGGCAACGACAACGGCACACTGCCGTTGCAGGCCGCGGGCGGGTCGGTGGCCTCGGCGGTCGGCGCGGTTCCGCTGGTCGGCGGAGACGCGCTCGGCTACGTCGATCGCCTCATCGATCGCGTGCGCAAGGACCACCGGCGCGCGCGAGCGGTGAAACCGGCCACACCGGGGATCTGGCACACCCACACCCGATACTCACCGACCGTCGGTGCCATCCAAGGCACCGCCACCATCCCCGACTACGACACCGACGGCCCGATCGCCGACCTCCCGGCCGTCACCACGGTGCCGTACTGCCCGCAGCAGGACATCCCGACCGCCGAATTGCTCAGCCTCGCTAAGGACATCGACGGTCGTTACAAGGCGCGAGATCGCTACCTGCACAAGGTCCTCAGCGGTCTGTTCACGGCGCTGGAGACGACCGACACGGTGGCGCCGCTGACGATGCTGCGGTTGCTGGCGGGCCCGACGGAGGTGTTCAACGCACCCACCGGTACCGGCAAGAGCGTTCTGGTCCGTGTCGCGGCCAGCTGGTTTGCCGTCAACGACCTGGTCGTCACCATCGTGCTGCCGAACGTCGAGGCGACGCTCTCCGCGGCCTGGGATATCACCGCCGACCTCACGCACCTCAGGAAGATCGGACGTCTGGGGCACGACCGCCGGTGTGCCGCGTTGATGTCCCCCGACGGGCTGCTCGGGCGTGCGGCCAAAGCCGTAATACGCCTGGACGGCAACCTGTTGGAGCAGACCGAGAAGGCGCTGTGGAAGCTCGACCAGATGTCCTACGGCTGCGCCCTGGCGCACCACACCAGGGCCACCGCCCCCTACCCCGACGGTCAGGAGTCGTGTCAGCGCCTGACGCCCCTGCCTCCGGAACAAGGCATCCGCACGTGTCCCTGGATGCCGACCTGCGGCAAGTACGAGCAGCAGCGCCAGGCGTGCACCGCCTCGGTCATCGTCACCAACCACCACAACTTCATGGCCGGCCGCTTCAAGATCGGCGTCAACCTCGACGGCCGAGCAACCGGCCAAGTCTCGGTCGCGGAGGTGGTCCTGCGCCGCTCCCACGCCGTCATGATCGACGAAGTCGACCAGTTCCAGTCCACCGCACTGGACATGTGCACCAGCGACCTGGTCCTGGCCTCCCGCCGCACCGCCAAGGTGCCCTTGCGGGAACTGGACGCCGACAGCGCCTCGCTCCGCAGCGACGCGATCAAGGACCTGCTGCCCACCATCAGCCATGCCCGCTACCTGGCGGAGTTCCTGCTCGCCGGGATCTGCCAGCAGCAGATCCACCTGCGCCACTACTCCGGACGTAACTCCGCTGGCGAGGCGCCGGGGGCCAGCAGCACCGGATGGCACCTGGTCGTCAGCCGCGACCGACGCCTGATCGGCCTGCTGTTCCCCCACGACCAGGTCGACGACGACAAGGAAATCCCCGCCGAACTATTCGACCGCCTCGACGCCCTGCGGCCCGCCCCTCCTCTGGGAACCGGAAGGCCCACGAGCAACGCCCAGCCAGTCACCCTGCCGGCGCATCTGCTGGCCGTGCGCGACATCCTCGAGAAGATCCTCGCGCCGCGCGGAGAGGACCTGCTGGCCCACGTCCAGCTGGAACTCGACGACGCGCTGTCGACGACGGTCAAGGACGCTCACGAACGCGCCGAGGCCGCTGAGCTGCTAATCGTGCGCACCTGGCTCGCCGAACTCGACGACGCCCTCGACCTGCTGCGACGCAAAACCGCCCAACTCCGCGCAGCAGGCTTGGACTCCGCCCGCAAGGTCGCCGAACGGCTCGGCTCCTCCATCGCTTCGGGCATCCTGCCCTACGGCATGCTCGGCAAGGCCATCGTCAGCTACCGGATCACCGGCCTGGACGAGCCCGACAAGTCCGCGGAGCTCACCGCCCAGAGCATCACCGGAGACCCGCACACCTACACAGCCCAGCTGGGCAGCATCGTGTCCCTGGTACTGGCCGGGGTGGAACGCCCGGTGATGGGCCTGTCGGCGACCGCCTACTTCCCCCAGGCCGTACGCGAGCACGTCCACAGCGAGGTCAAGTGGTGGATGACCGACGCGGCACCCGATAGCATCCGTGCCCAACGCCACTCCGTCACCACCAGCGCCGAGGGCGACACCCCGATTCGGATTTCCGGGCTGCCCCAGGCGCTGAAGCGCGACGCGTTGATGAACCTGGGCGACCGGCTCTACGACACCGAAATCCACTCCGAACTCGAGCGTGTCCGCGGTGTCGACCGCGACCGGGCGCACGCCGCGGTGGTGGTCAACTCCTACGAGCACTGCCGTTACCTCGCATTGGGCATCTACTCCGCCGGGCTCTACACCGACGGGCTGTGCGTGGCGGTGCCCGGCGACCGCGGACGCCGGGACAAACTGCCTCCGCTGCCACCGGGGATCGTTGAACTGACACCCGAGGAGTTCGAAGACTTCCCCAATCGCGGCAACGTGCTGGTGGTGCCCATAGCCCGCATCGCCCGCGGCCTCAACATCGTCATCGGCACCAAGTCGGCCATCACCCCGGTCTACCTGTGCACCAGGCCACTGGCGTTGATGTCCGACGCGGCCGAGATGTACGGCAGCGTGCACGTCGCGGGACTCAACGCCATGCCCCGCGCCGGCTCCGCCGACCCGTTGCACGCCCTGGAACTCGGGCGCGAGGCCGCGTGGAAACGCCTCGGGCTGATCATGCGGTCGGCCGCCGGGTTCACCAACACCAGTCCCGAACTCCAGGAAGAGATCGTCGCAGGCATGGTCGTGGACATGGTGCAGCTCGCCGGCCGAGCCCGCCGCGGCGGGACCGACATGACGTTGCACCTGGTCGACCACGCCTTCCACGAGGACGCCTGGCAGGCCGACCTCGGCAACATCCTGCGCCGCATGCACGCCGCCTCGTCGCCCGACGTCCGCCGGCGCATGAACCAGATCTACCGCGAAGCGCTCGCCGCGTTCCTCGCCTACGCCGGCATCGACACCACCGACACCAGCACCATCTGACCCCATCAACAGGAGAAGCGACACCGATGGCCCTCAACACCCGACGCCGGCTCGACGTGCTGGCCTACCGGGGCACCCCCGAGCTGCTCGGCGACGCCGCCGTGTACATCCGCGAGTTCGACAAGGGCGTCACCTCGCTGTGGCGGATGTTCGACCGCGACTACCGCGACTACGTCAAGGCCGAGGAGGCGCAGGCGCCGCACAGTGTGGTGGTCAACGCGCTGCGCTGCCTGACCGGCGGCTACGCGGCCTTCGATCCCGTCGAAGGCTTTCTCGTCACCCTCGAGGAGATCGACGACGACACTCTGCTCGCCGCGTTCACCCTCATGCACGGGCGTGTCCTGGGCACACCGATCGACGAGATCGACTTGACAGCACCGCCCAGGCTCGCCGAGCGCATCGCCGAGTCCAAGCAGGAACAGCGCCTGCTGGCCGACTACCTGCACACCACCGAAACTGGACAGCCCGACGCTCCGACCTGGGTCTACAACACCGTCGCCTGGGATCTGTCCCGACGTATCGCCGAACGGCAGTGGCGCGTCGACGGCCGAGAGATCGCGTTGCGCGTGGACAGCCGCGGCGGCCTGATCGCCTGGCAGGATCCGTGGACCAACAAGTCCGGCAACGCCGAGGCCCTCTTCCGAGCCGCCATCGTCATGAAGACCCTGCCCAACATCGCCGACCCGATTCTGCTCATCAGTCCGACGGTCACCCGCATCCAGTCCCGGATGGCCTGGGCGCGGACCGTCCTGGTCGAACAGGACGACCCGACGCGGCCCATCGTCGAGGTCGCCATGGCCGGACGCTCCAGTGTCCGACGCGTCAGCGCCATGGCACTGGACGTGCTGGCCCGGCTCGGCGTCGAACAGTCGATCCTGCGCCACGTGCAAAACCGCGTCGTGCTGGAAACCCAGGCTCTGGACGAACAGACCACAGCATCGGGCCAAGACACCATCTCGGCGCCGGGCTCCGCGCCCGCACCGGTGATCCGACCGATCCAGAGCAAGAACTTCCGGTTCCCGATCGGCCGCGGCGTCGGCATGCATCACCTCCGCGAGCTGCGCCGCCACATCGACGAGGCACTCGGCGACGCGCTCGTCACGACGACCAGGGTCCCGGTCTACTTCGAGGGCCGAAACTTCAAGCAGCTCGACCTCGACGAGCTCCTGCCCACTCCCGAGGAGATCGCGCGTTCCCTGGACACCATGGGCTACCGCCACCTGCGGATCGTGTGCCTGTGGAACACCGACGAAGTGCGCCGCCGCATGCTCGACGGCCTACACCACACCTACTCCGCCAACGACAGCCCCGGCGACGGTCAGCCCCTCGACCCAGCAGACGAAATACAGCTGGCATTGAACGGCGAGGCGATCAGCGCGGTCTTCCACCGAGTTCCCGGCTTCCTTGACCACGGCCCGAACGCCGGCAGCGCCGAGGCGATCACCCACGTTCAGCTGGACTGCGGCCCCGAGACTCTAATTGGGGTCTGGGCCGAGACCGAGTTCACCCGCCGCGGCGACGAGGAAGACTTCGCCGAAGACGGCGATGAGATCGAAGACGACGCCGCGGAGCAGGCCACCAGCGTCAAGGAAGACGAGGACGCCAAGTTCCGCGCCCGCCGCACCCTCGCCTGTAAGGGCATCAACTCCCAGTTCATCATCCACCGCACGCCGCGCAAGCCTCGCAAGGGCAGGAAGGTCCGCGATTACCCGGTGATTCACTCGCTGCTGGATCTGCACCGCAGCCTGGGCATCATCGACAACCGACTCACCGACGTCATGGTCGACCAACTCGGCCCCCACGCTCCTGACGCCGTCGCCCACTGCGCCGTGCACATCCGGCGCCAGAGCAGGCGGGGCAAGGACCGCACCACCAAGATCGTCATCACCGCGACCGTGCTCAAGCCCCCCGCACACGACGGTCAAGCGTGGACGCTGCACGGCTGGAGCTACACCGACCCGACGTGGCGGCCCTACCACCGAGCCCAGGCCGCGTTCCACGCCAAGGACTACCCGACCGGCAAAATGACCGAACTGCAGGACGACAACGCCAGCTACAAGAAGGTCGCCGCCCGCGTCGACGGTGCCCTCGCCGACCTTGCCCGCTACCTCGGCGGTACTCCCTACACGGTCACCGTCGACGCGTTCGGCTCCCGACGCCTGTGGAGCGGGCTGCACAACAACAAGCAGGGCGACGCCGAACGATCCGGCACCTGGCTCCCCGGCTCCACCATCCATCCCTCCGACCGACCTCGAGCTATCGTCCGCGTCAACAAGAACGCCGATGAGATGTTCCGTGCCCTGGGCATCACCGTCCTCGACGAGAACGGCGAGAAGGTCGGCGACGGTGACAAAACAACGAACAGCCTGTTCCGCGTCAAGTCCGACTTCGGGGACGACTCCTTCGCCCTGATCACCGTCCCCAACCAGTACGACGGTCAGGGAGCAGGCCGGCTGGGCAGCAACAAGACGCGATGGACCGCAGACCACGGCTCTGACGTCGAAGGCGAACTGCGACGCAACGAGATGAAAGACAACTGGTACGCCATGACGACGCTGGGGATCTTCCCCGTCGCCGTCAAGGACGACATCAACCCCAACAAGCTGGCCGTCATGACCGCCAGGCTGTGCCACCAGGCCCTGGCCTGGGCCGAACGCACCACCTACCCCGCGCATCTGCACGCCGCAGCCAAGATGGACCTCGACCACCCCCAATACCGCCGCACCGCGCTGCCCACCGAATCGACTGTCTCAGACCTGTCTACCGGAGATGATGAGCTGCCCTGAACCGACGACCCGCCACCACCGCGCTCGGCGACAGAAGTGTCGATCTGTCGTCGAGCGCGCCGAACGAGCAAGCCGTAAGTGCCGGCCTCCGACAGCCGCCAGGGCCAGCACCCTCGGTTAACACGAAGGCTGGAATCGACGAACCAGGACGTGGCCGTCTAGGGTTGGTTTGCTGGTCGAAGAACGGCCGACACCCGCAGGATGTCGTTCGCCTGCAGTGTCCCATTCAACCTCTGCGCCAACTCAGCGATCCGTGCGCCCTGGTCTGCCTCCGGACTGGAGTCACTGCAGGTGAGGGTGACCGCCACAGTCGTCTTGGAGTACCCGCCCGCAGCGCTTCCGCGTTCAGTCAGAAGGCTCGATCATACGGATGATCACACCACGCCCGGGCCAAGCGCACACTGCCGCACCGTGGCCACGGCACATTCCCCCAGCTTGACCGGACACTTTCTCGCGTTCGCCACTATGCAGGTCCTACCCTGACCCCACAGGGGCGCCTATCGCAACAAGCGCCAGCACCTCGGGGTCGGAAACAAACGGCCATCAACGAAACTGCTTCGCCTCTTGACAGTGCCAGCTCCGACTCTGGCTTCCTACACGTCACCTGTTTGCTGGCTTCCGGAATTGAAAACAACTCAGGATGATCCAGAGTGGGGAGGCGATGCCGATGGAGCAATCTGGTGCTATCACGTTGGCTACGCCAGCGCCAGTGTCACACCGGACCGCTGAAGAGAATCTGGGTCTCGGCTACCTCGCGGCGGTGCTACGTGCCGAAGGGGTTGCCGTCCGAGTGCTGGACGGCTGGCTGGCCGGCCTGTCCGCTGACCAGCTCGCCGACGCGATAATCGAGGTCGGGCCGCCGATGTTTGTCGGATTTGCCTGCTATCGGTCCAACATGGACTCCGCCATGCGGACGGCAAGACGAATTCGCACTACCTGGCCTGAGATTCCCTTGGTGGCGGGCGGTTTCGGCCCGAGCTTTCATCCGGAAGAGTTTCTTTCGGCCGGCTTCGATGTGGTCGTGCGCGGTGAAGGTGAACGGACCATAGTCGATCTCGCCCGACACTTTCGTTCCGGAATGCCCGCCATGGAGACAATCATGGGCATCAGCTTCATGCACGGCGAGAGGCTGATCCACCGTCCAGCCAGGCCGTTGATTGCTGACATCGACACACTGCCCCTGCCAGCCCGTGACACCCTCGAACTGAGCATGGCTCGGCGCAGCCCGGTGCATGTGCAGACGTCCCGGGGCTGCCAAGCGAGCTGCGTGTTCTGCTCGATTGTGGCGTTCGAACGGCTGGGAGAAGGGCCGACGTGGCGGCAGCGATCGATCCCAGCAGTCGCTGGAGAGCTGGAGAGCTTGGCCGAACGCGGTGTGCGGTACGTCAAGGTGGTGGACGACAGCCTGGTCGAGCCGCCGCGCGGGGTTGAGTGGTGCGCTGAGCTCGCCGATGAGCTCTGCCGGCGGGGCGTGCGCATTTGGCTGCGAGGGCAGGTCCGCGCTGACCGGATCGACGACGCCGTCCTGACCGAACTGGTGCGTGCCGGGTTCTGGGCATTCGCCTGCGGCATCGAAAACTTTGCACCGACCGCCTTGCGGCGGATGGCTAAGCAGGCGCGCATGGAGAACAACATCGCCGCTCTGGAAGCATTCCGGCGGTCGGGCGTCTACGTGCAAGCCGGGCATATCCTGTTCGACCACGCGACCACACTCTCCGAGCTGGAAGAAAATTGGTCAGGCATGAGCCAGTACTCGTGGACGATCTCGAAGGGCATCTTCACCGAGATGTACGCAGCGACGGGGACGTCCTTCACCCGGAGATTGGCCAAGCAGGGCCGACTGGAGCAGGGGACAGCAGCTGCCGGGACTGCCGGGATGGGCAATGCGGCCTATGCCGTAGCCGACCCGGCGGCAGCCGCTGTATACGTCGCCCTGAAGCGATGGCAACGCAGCCACTCACGGATCTACGATCAGACTGTCGATCCGCTCGCCGCGCCTAAAGCCGTAGACCCTCCCCACCGCGCCACCTTTCACCTCCTGTGTCAGCAATTGCGCGAACAGGATCTCAACTTTTTCCGCCCGGTGCTCGACCTGGCGCACAACGGCGCTTCGATCCAAGACCTGGTCGAGTTCACCGACGCCATGATCGATCGGACGGCTCCGTTCTTCGACAGGGCAGCTATCCGCGTCGACGACGCATACCGCCGGGCAGGCCTGAGCTACGACGCCGTGGACAACCCGTTCCTCTGCTGATCCGCAACCCACCAGGAGACGCCCGTGCCCGACACCGAGTTCCCGTGGAACGCCGATCCCGCCGGCCGCACCCGGCTGCCGCTGATCAACGCGACCGAGCACTTCGACCGGCCAGATGTCGGTCCCATCGAACACGACGATCTGGATGAATGCCCGATCACCATCCGCAACATCGGCTGGACACTAGGCAACGACTGCCCTTACCGATGCACGCACTGCTATTCAATGTCGGCCAGGGAGAAGGGCCAGGACTTCACCCCCGCGATCATCGACCGCATCATCGAGCAACTGGCGATCAACGGTGTGGAGACGGTCAATCTGGGTGGCAACGAGCCGCTGTTCACCAACGGCGCGAATCCGGCGGACACCCTGCTGCCGTCGATCATCCACGGCCTGGCAGACGCCGGAATCCTCGTCGGACTGACCACATCGGGAATCACGCTCCTGCACCTTGACCGCGACCACCCCAAAGCACTGGCCCGGCTCAACGACGTCGACGTCTCGTTCGATTCTCCGTACCCCGAAGAACACAATGCCAATCGCGGAGCCAAGCTCTACAAGCAGGCGACTCAGGCTCTGAAGATCTGCCAAGACTACGGGATACCACACAGCGTGATCATGTGTGCGATGTCGTGGAACTTCACCGAGGACCGCATCGACGCCCTCATAGAGCTGGCCCACAGTCATGACGCACACATCCGCATCAACCCGCTCAAGCCAGTCGAGCCTCGACACATGGACTCGGCCCTGCCCGCCAGCCAGTACTACGCGGGGTTTTCGCGACTCATGGCCAAGTGCTCCCCGGTCGACCTCGGCGAACCTCCGCTGGCAGCGGTGACTGGATTCGCCGGCGCCAAAGGATGTCCTTGCGGACGTACCTCATTCCGGATCCACTCGATCACTCCGGACGGACGAATCCCGGTCTCACCGTGCGTTTACCTGCACGACTACAAGGTTGGTGACCTCGTCACCGACGATCTTCACGACATCATCCGGTCGCCCCAGTTCAGGAGTTTCCGCCGCCGCAACGCCAACCCCGACGTGGTCCCCGGCTGCGCAGGATGCGCGTTGCTCGACTCCTGCCGGGCTGGCTGCGCCGGGCGCGCCTACCTCCATCACGCACACACCACCGGTGAGCGCAGCTTGTTCAGCCGGGATCCGTACTGCCCAGCCGAAGTAGAGCCAACGGGACCTTTCCCGGTCAATCCGGCGCTGCCCACCGACCAGCGTCTGGTACATATGGACTATCTGTGCACCTGGATCGGCAAGCCACGTCCCGCCGTGTCATAGGGCGGCAACGAACGCCTCGGCGTACCATTCAGTCACCACCACGAACGGATGCCCGATGCCGAAACACTCGATCACACTGGGCTTGGCGGTTCCTTACCTCGGCAAGAACGTGACAGTCCTTATCGACCGCCCGGCTGGCAGCAGGCATCCACGGTTCGGTTTTGTCTATCCAGTCAACTACGGACACATTCCCGGCGTGCGCGCCCCCGATGGCGATGACCTGGACGCTTACTACCTGACGACCACCCCTGTAGCCCAGGCAAGCGGGTTGGTGGTCGCCATCGTCCACCGGTACGCCGACGACGACGACAAGCTCGTTGTAGTCGAGGAGAAGGACGGGAACATCACCGATGAAGCGATTCGGCGGATGGTCGCGTTCCAAGAGCTGCAGGGCGGCTACGAGATCGTGCGCAGCTCGCTGGGACACGCCGGAAAATGACGTCGGCAGCCGGGAACCCGGACCTAGCGATCCAGCAGATCGTCGAGGCTGGTTCGGCGAAGTTCGACCAGCTGACCCAAGAGCTTTCTCCCACCGACCTGTACGGCTTGCTCTCACGACTTCCTAAGGGTGGAGAATTACACCTGCACCTGTCTGGTTGCGGACGCCCCACGGATTGGTTTCCTGCCGCAGACGGACAAGTCTGCGAGCTTCCGCCCAACGCACCAGCTGAGTGGCTTGCGGCGTTAGCCATGGATGAACCACACCCCGGTCGGTTCTTCACCACGGTCGTACCGGCATTGAAAAGGCTACGCAAGGACCCGCGCCTGATCCAGGGGGTGCTACTCGCCACTCTGCGACGGGCCGCCGCCGACAACGTCCGGTACCTGGAGATCCAGACGGGGCCCTTCGGTTACCACGGCTCCGGAGACGGCCTGCTGGAACCTTCCGCTATGGCCGACCTATATCGGGAAACGTTGTCGAGTTCCACAGCACGGGCGACCGGCGTTCACACGCGGTTCATCATCAACGTCAAGCGAAATGCCCCCGACACAGCTGATCGACTGAAGGCGAGCTTCCGGTTCGCCGCCGAGAACTTCGACCTATGGGGCGGTGTGCACCTCTCCGGCCCGGAACACCCTGGCCGCGACGACTTACGGTCACTGCACGATCTCTACTGGCAGCTCCACGGAAAATACCGGCAACTCGGTATCGCCGTCCATGCCGGCGAAGGCGGAACGGAACTGCTGCCCGCGGTGCGATCCGCGCTAACCTTGCCGGTCTCGCGGGTGGGTCACGGACTCGCAGCCATCCGCGATCCGGAGGCCGTCACCGAACTCGCCACCCGCAGGATCACAGTGGAATCGAGCATCACCGGCAACTTCATGCTGGGACAAGTTCCGGCGCCGTCGGTTCACCCGGTCGATCGGTTCTTCGCTGCCGGTGTCGGCGTATGCCTTAACACTGACAACCCGGGCGTGACCGGAACGCGGATGACCGACGAGTTCTTCTGCGGCGTGCATCACGTCGGCCTCCGCTGGCGAGATGTCGTCCGAGCGGTCTTCACAAGTATCACGGCCAGCTTCGCGCCGGACACGCTCAAACAGCGGCTGCTCGATGAGCTCACGACCGATCTACTCGCCTTCATCGGTGATCTTGGTTCGGGGTCGAACGTCGCGGAACCGTCCCGCTTCGCGACGCGCCACCTCGGCGTCTGAGCGTCAGACGACAGCTAACACGTCAGGGAGTTCCTTGCTATGCAGGAGGGTCAGGCGGGACACTGCCCTGGTCAGCGCAATGTACAGCAGCCGGGCGCCGTCCGGCCCGCTGTCCAGAATATCCGCCGGCTCGACGACGTACACGTGGTCGAACTCGAGACCTTTGGCCAGCCCCGCAGGCACGAGAACGATGTCGCGGCCAGCGTCATCGATGGACGTGGCCGCCTCGACCCCCAGCGCGGTCAATCGGCGAAGGAGTTGCGGGTAGTGCTCGTCCCGGACCACTACCCCGGTACTTCCCACACGTACGGTCCCGGTCAGTTCCGCGGCTAGCGTCGCGGCAGCGTCGGAGGCTCGCATGATGCTAAATGATCCCCGCGTGTTCCGGGTCGATTGAGTCGGCGGAAGTTCGGGCGCGATCCGGGGTAGCAGCCGATTTGCTACGGTGATGACCTCGGCCGGCACCCGGTAACTCTTGCTCAGAGTCAGGACGTTGCCGCCGAGACCGAGGTGCTCGCGCACGGCATCCCAGCTGCCTTCTGCCCACGCAGTAGTCCGCTGTGCCATGTCCCCCAGCACGGTCGCCGAGTTCAGGCACCGGCGGCCAACCGCGCGCAGCTGCATCGCCGATAGATCTTGGGCCTCGTCCACCACGATGTGCCCGTAGCGTTCGGGCTCGCCGAGATGCGCGCGGATCTCGTCCAGCAGATACAGGTCGGCAAGTGACCACTTCGACCGTCCGGGTGTGGTGGGTGCCTGCGGCCAGAGCAGCAGCTTCTGTTCAGCGTCGTCGAATATTCCGGCGGCCGCCGCAGCCAGGGTTTCGCTGTCTGAGAGCAGGTTGTGCAGGAACTGGACGGGCTTGACGTCCGGCCAGATGGCGGTGGCCACCGCCCGCACGCCTTTGCTCCGCGCCACCCGCCTCATCTCGGAGTCCCCAGGAGCGCGGCCACGCAGTTCCAGTTGACGTTGTGTATGGACGACGAGCCGCTCGACCAGCCGAGCCCGCGCGCGGTCCCAGGGAATGAGCGAACCGACAAGGTCGGCAGCAAGCTCGACAACCGTTTCGGGGTAGATGCGAATGAATGGGCTCGTCTCGCGGATGAGCAGGTCGCCGACATGTGACCCGACGTTAGACGCCATCAACCGCTCGATGACGCCCACCATCCGAGCGTCTCCCTTAAGGCGGGCAATTCGCGGATCCTCCGCAGCGGGTGCCTGCTTCGTCCGGACCAGCTGCTCCACGGATACGTGTGCCACGTCGTTCTCGCCGAGCGCGGGAAGCACCCGGCCAATGTAGCGGAGGAAGACGTCATTGGGGCCGACCACTAGGACACCCTTGCGCTGCAGGTTCTGGTGTTCGAACAGCAGGAACGCCGCGCGGTGCAGGCCGACAGCGGTCTTGCCGGTGCCGGGGCCGCCTTGGATGATCAGGGTGTCCCCGAGTTCCGTGCGAACGATCTCGTCCTGATCCGGTTGAATCGTGGCCACGATGTCGCGCATCGGCCCGAACCGTGCCCGCTCGATCTCGTCACGGACGATCGAACTCAGCTCGTTGTTCTCCTCTCGGACGTGTTCGTCGTCGAAGCCAGTGAGCACGTTGTCGTCGGAAAACCCGAAGCGTCGCCTCCGCTCGACACCCATCGGGTCTGCCTGGCTCGCCCGGTAGAATCGCCCTGCCAGGGTCGTGCGCCAGTCAGTCACGACGATCTCGGCATCGCGCCGCGGGTCGCTAACATGGCGCCTGCCGACGTATACCGAGCCGATCTCGTCGACTTCCATCCGGCCGAAGAACAGCGGTGACTTGTGGTCGTCCTCCAGCTGGCGCGCCCGGCGAAGCAACCACACGATCAGTTCATCGTCGCCCGTTTTCTTCGCACTTTCAGCCATCTCGAGCAGCTCAGCTCGGCTGAGACGGAGACATTCGGTCGCGTAGGCGAGGTGCTCGCGCTCGGCATCCAGTTCGGTCTGGCCACGATCCACCGCATGAGGACTATTCACGGACGCGTTCCCACACTATCCCAGATTTGCCAGGAGGTACTGTTCCAGGACCTCGCCGTACTTGGTTGCGACGGTCTCCGGAACCATATTACGCCAGGAGAGATCACCTTCAGCCATGCGGCGGCGGATGTCCGAGCCCGCTACCCCCTTCACCCCGAGATCAAGCCGGTGGACCGGGAGGTCGGCCTGCGCGATAACACCCTCCTTGATCAGACTCCATTCTTCGACGCTAGTGGTGAACACAACACATTCGGGCGGCAGCACAGCACGCAGGCAATCGACGGTCAACGGCGCCGGCACAACGTCGATCGGCGGTCCACCGGCGGCCGTCACGGCGTCCTCGATACACCGTTTCCGCAGCCAGAACGGGAACGGGTTCGACTGCGGCTCGGTCCGGGAGCCGCCGCTCTCTTCGGGTCCCCGCGGGAAGGGTTGCGTCACCCCGATAGTGAGGTGGGTGGCAAGCCGGCCAGCGGCAAGGACGAAGCGCAAGTGCTCCCGGTGGAACGGCTGGAACCGGCCCAGCACGGCCGCATACGTCGTCTTCTGGGCCTGCTCGTCCTCAGACTTGACAAGATCGGCGAACGAGCCCGCGCGGAAGCCTGCCGGGGACGGAGCTTCTGACACATGCAAAGCCATACAGCCCGCCTGCTCGGCGATCCGCACATCCTTGTCGTAACGGTCGCCAATCATGAGTAGCCGCAGCGGCTCAGTCCCATTGCGCCGCGCCAGTTCGGCGAAGTAGCGAGTGCCGAGCTTGTTGCCGTGGCCAGGCTCGCTGGAGAAGATCGCGTCGACTTTCCGGGCAGCGCGCGGAAACAGGGCGGTGAAGAGCGCCGACTCGCGGTGCAGCGGACCGTCCGCCGCGACGACGACCTTGATTCCAAGATCGTGACAACGTTCGATGAAAAGTGACAGATCCTCGTCTCGAACCAAGGGCACGGTTTGGGTGAGGTACTCATGCTGGATGTAGGTGAACGCCGCCGTGATGTCCAAAGGCGTCGCTGCGTCCCCCAGCCTGCGAGCCGCCTCCAGCACCGTGACCAACGTCCAGTCCGCGACCGACGTGTCAGTCCGGTGCCGGTCGATGACCGCACGCGGAACCACCGCGTCGAGGTCGGCCAGCACCGGCGCGGGAGCCACTCCCTGGAATGCCCTCGCGAGGTTGTCTCGCCGCGGCGGGCGGGCCAGGGTACCCCGCACGTCCAGGCCGACCACGCTGATGCCCTCCGTGCGGAGCACTGTCGCCAACTCCGCCCACGTTCGGATGTGGGTCACCACGGTTACAGCCTGGGTTCCAGACGCGCCAGCGCCAACGTGCCCGCTTCGCGTAAAGACCGGACCCGGCTCTTGCGATGTGTGACGAGGTCCTGCGACCAGCCCTTGCCCATCCAGTCGGTCGTCCCGACGTACAGACCGGCGGCCAGGCCGGCACCAGGCAGCTCAGTCTGCCAGAACTGGTCCGCCGCCGTGTCGGCGTCCTGGTCGTCGAGATCGAGCAGCCGGTAGAGCATTGCGCCGAACCGGCCGCTGAAGAGGATGCTGTCGGTGATCGCGGCCACCATCGGAGTATCGCCGACGAGCGTCGGCAGCACCTCGGCCGCGATGACGTTCTCGTCCGCGGAGAGCTCTTCCGAAGCCTGTTCACCTGAAGGCAGGTACCAGGCCACGCTTTCGGTCCCACCCACCTTGCTCGGAAGCCTGCGACGCTGGCGGAAACACTTGAAGAAGTCGTGGAGCACCGCCGCGGCGCCGAGGACTACTGTTCCGGGCTGCTCAGCGGCTTTGCCGAGGAGCCTGGCGACGGCTGGGAAGCCGGCTCGCTCGGCCATCCGGACCGGGCCGCAACGCACCGCGTAGGCATGGCAGAGCGCAAGGTGACTGCCTACGTCGAACTGGTGTACGTCACGCATCTGCCTGATCCGCGGGTACTTGCCCGGACGGATCAGCTCCGCCGCGAAGACTGTCGAGTCCCTGCCGACCTGCGCGTTGATGTATTCGAGACAACGGTCGGCCATTTCCACAGTCGGCAACAAGCTCTCGTCATCGACCGCAACGCCCAGCAACTGCTCGTGTTCCAACAGGTCGACGATGTGATAGGGATCGCCGAGCGGATCGTCGATCAACCGATGATAGAGCTCGCCCTCTTCCCGTCCCCACGGAACGGCGTAGTTCAGTGTCACGCTAGGATCTCCCGAATGTAGTCGACCTGCTGCTTGACGAAGTCCTGCTGATACGGAAACGATTTCCAGAAGCGCAGGCTCTGCACGAGACCGCACAAGTCCAGCAACTGATGGTCGAGCTGGCGGCCGTAAGCGTTACGGATCCCCGTCCAATCAGCTGGGAATCGCTGCCGAAGGATGGCGAACTCCCACTCTGCCGGGCCAGACTGAGCGGCTTCCCAGTCGATCACCCCGTGCAGCGTGCCCCCCTCGGCGAGCAGGTTCTGACCGAACAGGTCCTTGTGCAGAGTAACCAGCACGGGTTCCGGTCGGCCCGCGACGAGTTCCCGCGCCCGCAATGCCGCCTGGTCGACGAGATCCATCAGCGTGTCTTCGAGGCCGGCGCCGCGGAGCTTAGTCACGAACTTTTCGACGGACGTGTCCACGTATGCACTAAAGGTGATTCCGTGGGTCTCGCCCTCGAACTCGTGGATGAAATCGTGTTCGGCACATCCGTGCAACGCATCCAGAAAACCGCCTAGCTGTACTCCCAGAGGTTCGGTGAAGCCTTCAATCGCATTACCAGGAAGCTTGGTGTACACGTCCATGCAACCCAATTCACCGAGGTCGTCCTCAGTATGAACCAACTTGGGGACGAGCTTCCGCGTCGATTCTGGCAGCCTAGTCGACAGAAACTCGAGAACGACTCGCTCTTTCGGCGCTTCCAATGTGCCGTCGGACAAGCGGGGAACACGTTTGTAGACGTAGCTCCCACCGATGAACACGTCATTAGCGAAACCGGCCGACGACCGCCGAGGAGCAGCATCGCCTAGACGCGTGGCGATTTCGGCCACGATTTCATCCAATCGGGCGGTATCGACCACCATGCGGTCCTTGGGCATCTGTTACCTCACTACTCGCCGAACGACAATTTCATAGAATCAACCGCGGGCCCACACAATCGCGGACATAACCGATGACCGCTGCATCACCCAGGCCGCGCATACGAAGGGCGCTAACGATACCAGCAGCGGACTCCGATGAGACGACAGCCAACAACCCGCCATTGGTCTGCGGGTCGAATAGCAGATCGACATCCCCACCCTGGTTCTCAGCCGACATGTCCGGCACCGCTGCGCGACGATTCGCCGAGGTCAGGGAGGTCGCCACGCCTTCGGCTGCCAGCTCTTCGGCGTCCTTCAACATGGGCACCGCGCCGAGGTCGAGCTGTATGGCGGCCGCTGAGCGCTTTGCGACGTCTATGATCTGATTTGCCAGCCCGAACCCCGTTACGTCGGTCGCTGCGTGCACAGGGAATTCCCGCAGCACCTCGGCCGCAACTGCATTGGTGGTCTTAAGACACCGCCATGTCTCGTCACCCATAGGGCGCAACCCGCTCCGAGCCGCGCTCATGGCAACGCCGACTCCGATCGGGCGGGTAAGAACTACGGCGTCACCAACCTGGGCACCTGACTTCAGCCAGATCCCGTCGATCGAGACCCTCCCGTGGACAGCCAGACCAAAGAACGGCGCATCGGACCTAATGGTGTGCCCCCCGACGAGACCGGCCTCGCACCCAGTCAAGCAGTCTGCGGCCCCGAGCAGCACACGCCGTGCCGAGTCACCACCTAAGGCTTCCGGGATACCTAGGATAGCCAAGGCCCACATCGGCCGGCCGGCCATCGCGTAGACATCGCTGATCGCATTCGCGGCAGCTATCCACCCCCACTCGTAGGCGTCAGCGACCGGCGGCGGGATCACGTCAACGGTGGTGACCAAACCGTTCGTCCCAGTCAGGGCGACAACCGCCGCATCGTCCCGGCTCTCCATCCCGACGAGCGTGTCAGCCGGCCCGGGGAACGCTAGCCCGCTGAGGATGCCGTCGAGGGTCACGCTATCGACCTTAGCTGCGCAGCCACCCGCAGTCATGAACCGGGCAAGCCCGTCGTCGGCAGCCCCATCGGCAAGTGCGGCGACCTCGTCAAGCCGTTCTCGTGGAGACACACTTCCCACCATTCCACCGAATGCCGATATGGAGAAATTACCGCCTTCACCACACCAGAGGTCGATCTTCGATCCGCTGTCACCTAATCGGCGCAATGCTTGGCCGCACACGTCAGGTTTGCATATCGGGCCGAAACTTTACCTTTTCGGCTGCCGGTTCGCAGCACTAGACTCGTCGTCCTTACTCCACCAGCAGCAGGGTCGTCACGCCGCCACAGTTACGTATTGATTGCGGTCTGTTCAGCGGCGCCCGGAACAGGTTCGCCGAAAAGGAGCGAGCGCACGCGCACTCGGAAGCCGTCGCCCAGCCCGGTGGTGCTCACCAGGAACTGGACAACGTCGGCTGCCTGCTTCGCGGCCAAGTCGTCGTGCAGCGAACCCAGCTCGGCTGGTTCGACACGCTGAGCCAACGCAGTGACTGTGGACAGCACCTCCAGCAGCCGCAGCGCCGACAGTACTCGGTCGGGACGGCGCATGATTCTTGTGATGAGCTCACGAAGCTTGGGATAGTAGTCCGGCAGAGGATCGACTCGGACCTGCGCGGGCAGTGCCCCGCCTTCACGGAGGCTCGCGAGCAGTCCCGATAGTTGCTCCTTTTCCCGCAGGCCAGCGACACCGCCGAACAGGTACTCCTGTAGACCGCGGTCAGGGTCGGAGACGTGGGCGGACCGAATGACGTGGATGGCCTGGCTGAGGCTGACCAGATAGAGCCAGGTCAGATCGAGCACCAAGGCAAGGTGGTGGGGATTGCGCGGGTCGAGTAGGTCGGCGCAGGCGCGAAGATGCTCGACGAGTTGCACCAGGTTGCGGTGATCGTCGTGGAGCCAGTAGCCGAACTCCCGGTAGTCGAGGAGTGGCTTGAGTTTCTTGTTCAGACCGTTGAAGGCGGCGAGGACATCCGCTGCGCTGGCCACGTCGAACAGGTGCGAGATCGGCGCGGTGTCCAGCGGGATGTCGCACGGGTGCAACTCTTCGAGCCGGCGGAGGTCGGTGCTGGTCAGCGTGGTGATACCCAGCCGGACGGCGAGCTGCCGCGCGGCGTCGGTGACGACCGTGTCGCGCACCATGTAGGCGTCGTCGGCCGCGAAGAAGTCACCGACGCCGCGCACCCAAAACATGCGGCCGGTGGACCCGCGTTCGGTTGTCTTGCAGTCCACAATCGTGCTGTGCAGCCGGGCCCCGCCTGTGAGGCTGAGGCCGAGCACGTCCAGATCGGTGAACGACTCGGGCTGCGAGGTAGCCCGTCCCCGATGTTTGGACGTATCCGATGCCGTCACGGGGCCCCATGCCCCGCGAAGTTGCACGTCGAGGCGGGTCGTGTAGCCCATCCGCCACAGCAGCCGCCGCGATGCGACCTTGAGGCCGAGGTCTTGTTCAGTCATCGGATCCGTCCCCGTCCCAGCGCCGCGTCGACCACCGACTGCCACTGCTTGGGCGACACCGTAGCCCTGCTCCGCAGTCGCGCCGTGGTCTGCATGGGCGCCGTGAATGGCCGTTCGAGCACCAACGCGGCTCGAGCTTGATCGTCGCCGACCCTCCCCGCAACAGGCTCACCGTGAGTGATCAGATCGCGTGCGATGCGCAGGGCGTCCCGGTTGTCCTGGGTGTCGATGAACCGGGGCTGCACCCAGACTCCGCCGGGATACGGGTCGGGGTCGAACGCGATGATTCCGGCCGAGTGCATGAGCCGGTACTGGCGTGCGTGGGAACTGTGGGGCTGTAGGAACCCACGGTGCGGGTCCAGCAGCTTGTCGATCACGTTGACCAGGGCGCCGGCCGAGAGGCGGGTAAACCCACCGAAGTGCTGCCCACAACGCAAACACGCCAGCACGGCCAGCGCCTTCTCCAGCACCGGCTTCCGGCCGCGCAGCAGCTCCCGATCGAGGGTGTAGGGCAGGGCGGCGAACGGCTGCACAGTGTGGTTCGGCAGTTCCACCGCCGGGGCGAGCAGGAGCCCACGTCCGATGGCGTCCTGCAGCACCGGCTGCGCGTCGGTGATCGGCATACCTTGTTCGCCACGCAGGGCAGCGAAGGCGTCGGCCAGTTGCGCCGGGCCATGGTCGCGGACGAGGTCGCCGACGATGTCGGGGTTCTCGAACCCAAAGAACGGCGAATAGACCACGTCACCGTCCAGCAGCGGGATTGTCCTGACAAGCTCTGCCCGGTCGCCGACCTCGAGGAGCTGGGGGACAGCGGCGGTGTCCAGGCCGATGCGAGCGGCAAGTTCCTCGACCGGTACCGGGGTGTCGGCGAGGTGGTCGACCAGCGTCACCATCTGCTGCTCGAGTTCGGTAGGTTGCCGAGCTCGCCAGGCCCGACCGAGCTCTGCGTAGAGGTCGTCGTAATAGGGGACGTTCTCGGTGAATCGAGTAATCTTGCCGCCCGAGGTCTGAATTCCCTGCACGAACTCGATGTCGGCCAAGGCCCCGATGACGGTGTCGAAGGCGAACTGGTTGACATCGAGTTGCTCGGCAGCCACGGCGCGCAGCGCCTGCGCATCGGCGATGACGTCCTGGCCACGGATGAGAGCAGCCAGGCTTGCGGCCATCCCGATCAGCTGGGTGTCGGCCAGGGGCGTCAGGGTGCCCGAGTTCGGGTCAACGTTGCGCAGGCCGGCATGGACGTCCTGGCAGCGAAGCCCCTCGTCAAACGACTGCATCTCGTCCCCTCGGCATCGGATACGACGACTCTAACGACGCATAGTCGGTGTGGCCGAGCGGTTTGTTTCGGCACGTGGGCACCGCGCAGCGCCACGGAGCGCCATTCGGGCCAGGTCATGGGGCGTTCCCAAGGGTGTCCGGGAACGGGACGCCGATCACGGGTACGACCCACGATCGAGTGAACCAGCACGGAGCGCACATCCCTGAAGCGGTTTCTGCGGGCTAGGTGCTGGGGTCTGCGGTCATGGATCGACGTTGCCTGGAAGTCGGGTGACCGTATGCGGCGGCGCGGCCCTCCACCGACGCAAACGAGCGTCACTGGACGACGGTCACATCCGTCAGGCCAGCCGCACCCTGCGCAGGTCCACAGGTCGACACACCCGCCGTTCGGCACGCCGGTGCAAACGGAGACGCAACGGAGCTCCACCGGGTTTCCCCGACAACGAACCCCTGCAGGTTATTCAGCAAACGCGCACGTCAAACGCGTGATCAACTGTGGGCCGCCTGGGGCTCGAACCCAGCCATTCAAAGCGGCGGGCACCGCTGATCGCGAGCACCAGCGACCCAATGACCGCATCGAAAATCGCAACAAACGGCTCTCCGACCGCACCTGCATGCACTGGCCGCACTCGACGCGGTGCATCTCGACGAGCGCGACTGCTCATCCGACACGCTGCCGAAGTCGAGTTTGCGCACGGGCGTGTCGAACGATGCATCTAGGACAGCGCTGTCGCATAGCCATGTCGATGAACAGTTGCTGTTCGGGTCTTGATTCCATCAGCAGACGTGTCACACTAGGGTTCAAGTTGCATCAAGAGACGGGACCCGATGATGATCGGCACTCTGGTTCTAACCGGCGAGCTCGACGTCCTCGCCAAGGTGGCTAATCGCCTGCAAGCAGAGTTTCCGGCCGGGCTACACGCGGAGATCAACCCACTTGAGCACAAGGGTTACACCGTTGAACGAGCCAAAATCCTGCTCTCCCGGCTGGCGTCCAAGCAGCGCACCGTTCTCAAGCTGCTGGTGGACGGGGGCGGACATGCGGGACAGCAGGAGCTGCGGGCGTCGTTCGGGAACGAGAATGGCCAGATCAAGGGACTGACCGGGCCCATCTCGAAACACGTCAAGAACCTGATCGCCGAAGGCGTCTTGCCCGAGGGCACACAACCTCCGACCGAGACCGACTACGACCCGGCGGTGCGCAGCTACCAACGCGCTGGCGGAATGCACATGGATGCAGAACTTGTGGCGATCTTCCGGCTCGCGTTCGAACAGTGACGCGAGCGGTTTGAGCCTCCCCGCGCCCCGATCGCGGCTGGTGCAGGCGGCCGTACAGGCGAGCACGATGGTCCCTATGGGGCGCGAGAGCAGCGACGAAACCTACGTCCTCGACCAATGCGACGAGATCTTAGGCGAGCGCGGCCAGCGTCAAGCCCGCTTCGACTGGCTGCAGGGCGACCCCGGCAAGAACGGCCGCGCCCGGACACTGCCCGTCGACAGCTACTGGCCCCGGCAGCATCTGGTGGTGGAGTACCGGGAGATTCAGCACGACCGCCCGGTCCGACACTTCGACAAGCCCGACCAGCTCACCATCAGCGGCGTCCACCGTGGCCTGCAACGCGCCCGATACGACCAGCACCGCGACGAGCAGATCCCCGCCCACGGCCTGCGGCTGGTCGTCATCAAACCCGCAGACCTGGCCTCGAATCACCGCGGCCGATTACTGCGGAACCGAACCGGCGACCTCCAGTCACTGCGCGCCAAGCTCGCCAGCTAGCTGTTGCGGGTCATGACGTTGGTGACGGTGACGCTCAACACGGCGCGGCGGCACCTGGACGCCGGCCGGATCACACAAGCGGTGGAGGTGCCGCGAGAGGCGCTGGTGGCCGCGCGCAAGCTGGGCGACCCGGACCGGTGTGCGGCGGCACTGCACCGCCTCCCGGACGCGATGCTGGAACAATGCGGCACCAGAGCGAGGCACTCGAGCCGTACCGGGAGGCGCTGGCGCTGCGCAAGCTCATCGACGACGGGCTGGGGCGGCCGCGGTGCTGCTCGGGGCGGACCAGTACCTGCCGGCGTGGATGAAGCTGAAACACCGTGCAGGTGCAACTCCGTCACGCGGAAGGCCGCCACAGCAACGCCCTGCAGCACGATCACCGGGCGTCGGAACTGGCGGACCGCACGGGTCACGCGACGGGGCCAAGGGCGAGCACTGGACACGCTGGCGGCGATCCTGCGGGACCGGGGCGACCGGGAAGACGCGCGTGCGTTATGGCTGCAGCCAGCACAGCCGTTCCGCGAAAGTCCTGACCTTGTTCCAGCGCGGGCTGACAGCTCCAGCCCCTGACAGGAGTCGATAGCAGCCACGCTCGCCTGGCGCCCCCTCCCGCAAGTCGTCGACCGCCAACGAAGCCCGCAGTCGCCTCCGCAGCGTTGAATCGACCAACACTTCCCCACAGGCTGAGCGCTCCGCGACCGTGATCACGTTCGACCCTCGTTTGTGCAGGGGATACAAGGAGCTGTTCGACCCCGCTGCACCAGTTCGCCAGCAGTGATCGTCAGCCGAGTCAGGACTGGCTACTCACCACGCGGAGGTGTTCCCTGCCCTGTTGAACAGTTACGGCCGACCCGGTGGCGCCACCTCGACTCACCGTCCTGGCCAGCCCGAAGACATGCCGATTGAACTCGTCGTAAGTGAGCTTGGTGCTGTTGACGATGGCCTTGACGCCAGCTCCGTTGGCCCGGAGGTGCGCCAAGACCTTCTCCAGCACTTGCGACGATTCGGGAACGAGCTGACTGCCGGGTTCGCTGCGGCGGTAGCCACGCTTGGCGAGTTCAACGCAGACGGTGCGGTAACCCCACTCGGTAAGCAGCCCCAGTTCACTGAGGCGGTGAGCCAACGCCATGGCAGATACGCGCCAGCGGCGACTGGCCTGGATGAGCTGGTCGGGACTGGCGTTGCGCAAGTTGTGAGCGAGGACGTCGGCCCTGGGCATCAGGAACGCGGCGGCGAATCGGTCCGCCTGCCGTTCGGCCTCCCGGCTTTGCACGCGTTCGCGCCCTTGGTGCATGACGAGGTGGCCGAGCTCGTGGGCTGCGTCGAACCGCTGCCTCTCCGCGGTCTTACCGGTGTCGATGAAGATGAACGGCTCGTTCTCGATGTACAGGGAGAAGGCGTCGACGTCGCGGACCTCTTGCACGAGGGAGAACATTCGGACGCCGTGCGCCTCGAGGAGATGCACCATGTTGGGGATCGGCCGTTGGTCGAGGTCCCACTGGCCGCGAACGCGCAGGGCGATCGTCTCGATGTCGTGCAGCGACGCCTCAGGCGGCAGGTTAAGCGACGGCAGGTCAGGAGCAGGCAGCCGGTATCGCTCGGAGATCCACGTCGCGATCTCTCTCGCGATACCGCCTGCGGCGAGCACCGCATCGCGCCGGTACGCCGGGGTCTTGGTCAGCGCCCGGAAGCTCACCGCCTCGATCGGGATCGGCTCCAGCTCCGGCTGCATGAAGAACTCGACCGGTAGCCGGAGTGCCTCGGCCAGCCGTTCGAGGCACTCCGGCGTCGGCTGCTGGTGATCATTTTCCCAGCGGTTGATCGTCTGCGGACTCAGGTCCGTCATGCGTCCGAGCTCGGCCAGCGTCAGACCGCGCAGCTTGCGCGCCAACGTGAGACGTGACGGTGAGACGGACACGCGAAACTCCGCTTCTGAGCATCAGATCGGCCGAACGTCGATGTCTGGCCCGGTGTCCAGATCGTCGTCCGGGGTGACGATGACAGTAGTATCAGTACGCGTGTACGGCAGCGGCGGAATAGGGATCCGCTGGTGGTATTTCGTGATCTTGTCCTCGACCCGCTCGGCCGGCCTGGACAGCTCCGAATACAGGACGCCGTCGCGGAACGAGAACATGAACAGCCAAAGCTCGGGCTGCCCGCTCGGCGACGGGATGGGCTTGCCGGCGCCGGTCACGTCGAACAGCGGAACCGTGCGCGGCACGTCGTCGATGAGGTCACGCAGCATCGGTCGCAAGACCGTTTTGGGGCTCGGGCAGGTGTCGAACAGGCCAGTCCTGTCGTCTCCGGCGCGAATCACCACGTAGAAGTTGTGCGACGGGTGCCAGGTGCGAGGAAGACCGCCCTCCTCGTCCCGGTCCCAGCCCGTCTGTTCCCGGAAGCTGATGACGGCCTCGCTCCATTGGTCCTGCCCCGGCGTCTGCGGCGGGGCCAGCGGACTGGTCGCGTCCTTCTTGCGCTGGCTGTTCTCGGCGACGCGGTGCAGCAGGTCGACAGTGAGATCGAGGGGTTCGAGCTGCTGCGTAGCCCAGGCCAGCCACGCGTCGGAGTCGTCGGGGTCCGGCTGAGTAAGCGCGTGGGTCAAGCTGCCTCCTAAGTTGAGGCGACTATAGACCAAGCCTCAGATGAGGTCTCGTTTATTGCTCCCCTGCGGCGAGTCGTCGACTCTGACCTGCTGTTTGCGTGTTGACCTGCCCTGTTATGTGGTGCTGAGGTTTGTCGCGGTTCCGGCGCGTGGTCATGGGGATGGTGTGAGCTTGGGCGTGTCACGGAAGGCACGGAAGTAGGCCGCGCCGGCCACACCCAGCACCAGCGCGTACCCGCCCGCCGACCAGGTCAGCATCGCCCCGGACTTCACGTAGTGGACCAGCATGTAGCCGATGTAGAGACCCACCAATGCCCACGGCACCACACAGAGGACGCCGAGCGGGATCCGGTACGGCCACGTCGCGACGGTCGGGTTGACCACGCGCTCCCCGCCCGGGAACCGATCCGGCCGCGAAGGCTCTGGTCCATGCCGGTCTGCCGGAACAGCGCATCCTCCACGGCCATCGCGGATGCTCCGCGCCTGCCCTGCAACGCCACCAGCAGCGTGCTGTAGAGCATTCCGAGCCACAGCGGGATGGGCACCAGCGCCGCGGCCAGCCTCGGCAGTTGGGGCACCTTGTCCAGGAACGCCACTGACGCTGCCGCGTAGGCCAGCACCGCGCCCAGCAGCGCGATGTTGATGTTGAGCAGGGTTACGTTCTCGGATCGCTCCGCCTGGTACAGCGATCCCAGCGCCGCGATCTCGGTCGCGTTGCCCTGGTCGCCGGCCGGTTCTGTCACGGTCGTACCTCCTGGTGGCGGGGGTCGTCGGGCAGAGCGGCAAGCAGATTTTCACAATCGTGCCGCTGCCGGCGTGGCTCTCGACCGCGACGGTCCCTCCCACCTCGGCCAACCTCGCCGGGAGGGAGTGGGACAGCCCCGTGCCGGACGGCGTGGTGGCCGGGTCGAAGCCGCAGCCATGATCGGTGACGATCACCGCCAGCTCGCCGCTCTCCTCGCCGGTGGCCACGACCCACGCCTCCGTCGTGCCGGCGTGCTTGGCGACGTTGTTCAACGCCTCGGTCACCGCGTGGGTGACAGCTTCCACCGCCTCCGGCTCCAGTGCGTCGGGCAGCCTGTCGGAGCTGTAATGGACGTCCAGGTCGTGCACGCTCTGCAGAAACACCGCTTCGGCCAGCGCGGCGTCGAGTTCAGGCGCCGCGTCAGCGTTGATGGTGCGGGCGACCGCGCGCAGGTAGCGGGCGTCGCGCTCGCACTTCGCCCGGATCTGCGGTGACAGCCCCTCTTGACGGGACACGATGGTCGAGACGCCATCCAGCGCGAGCTCTCGAATAGAGGTCAGCTGGACTCCGCTGTTCGGGGCACCACGTGGTTGGTACGTGGCGCGGCAACGTTAGAGGTGCAGTCAGCGACTACTTGCCGAGCGCGCCGTAGACTCATGCGCTCTCGCGGTGGGAGGTGCGATGGGGCGGATCGTCTGCGTACACGGCATAGGGCAGCAGCTGGCCGGCGAGCAGTCGTTGTTGCGTACTTGGACCCCGGCTCTGCTGGACGGGCTCACCCGTGCTGGCTGTGACCGTACGGTTACCCCTGACGAGGTGGTAATGGGTTTCTACGGACACCTGTTCCGCCCGGCTGGGCAACGGCTAGCTGTCGGAGACCCGATGTACACCGAGACCGACGTTGACCCCGGGCTGGAGGAGGACCTGCTGCTGGCCTGGTGGCGGGAGGCCGCGCGAGTGGATCCGAAGGTAGCGCGGCCGGAGGCGGACACGCTGGTGCGGGCGCCGAGAGCGGTGCAAGCAGCGTTACGACAGCTTTCCCGCTCGGGCTTCTTCGGTGGTCTGGCTTTGCGAGCGATGGTGTTTGATCTCAAACAGGTCCGCCGCTACTTGCTGGACCAGCTGCTGCGTGAGGCGGCCCAGGCGGTGGTGCGTACGCTGATCACACAGGACACCCGTGTGGTGGTGGCGCATTCGCTGGGGTCAGTGGTGGCCTACGAGACGCTGGCGGCGATGCCGGGCCATCCAGTGCGGGCGTTGGTAACCCTGGGGTCGCCGCTGGGCATCGAGAAGCTGATTTTCGACCGATTAATGCCGGCCCCGACCGGCGGGCTCGGCACCTGGCCGGGTTCTGAAGATCTGGAATGGACGAACGTGGCCGACCGTGGCGACGTCGTTGCGCTCGAGAAGGATCTCCGGCCGCGATTCGGATCGCGGGTGATCAACACGGTGGTGCACAACGGCGCCCACGCCCACGCCGTCAGCGCATACCTCACCGACGAGCTCACCGGCAAGGCGATCGCGGGAGGTCTGCGTGCCCAATGAATCTGAGGGGCCGCGGCGGTTCTTACTCGCGACTGCAATTGCGCATTACCCGAGCGCTCCGCAGTGGGATCGGCCGGGCCTCGTCGACGCGCGGGAGCGGATCATCCGTCTGTTCACCGAAGATCTCGGCTACCAGCACATCAGCGCTCTCGGGCTCGACCCGCACAAGGGCCAGCTGACCGCGCTACTGCGGACATTTTGCCTAGACGAGGCCCGCAAACCTGACGACATCGTCGCCGTCTACATCGGCGGACACGGCGAAGTTCTAGACGACACCCATGAGCATCTTCTACTGACGGCCGACACAGACCCGGCCGACGTTGCCGACGCCTTGCCCACTGCAGAGCTGGCCCGCAAGATGTTGCTCAAGACCCGAGTCCGCCGGGTGCTGCTGATGCTTGATACCTGCTATTCCGGTCACGGCGGCGCTGAACTGACGGCCGCCGCCATTACCACCATGACCCGCAACTGGGGGGACGAACACGGCGCTGGCTTGGCCGTCATCACCTCTGCACAACCAGCTGAGGAGGCTGGCACCGGCGCGTTCCCGCGACTGCTGCAGGATGCGGTCCGCGCCCTGCCAGCGGCTGGATACAACCCCGCCACGTTGCCCTTGGACGCAATCGTGCAGGCGATGAACACCAACGCCGAAAAACCGGGCTATCAGACTATCGGCCATAGCGTCACGGGTCTCACCGGGGAGGTCCCACCATTCCTGCCCAACCCGCGCCACGACCCCCGGATGACAGAGGTGGACCTCGCCATCCAGCAAGCCAGCGAATTCGATATCCAATCCGCGCGCCGCGACACTGAGTTGCATACCCGGCTGCTGGTCCGCGCCATGGGCGGCCACGCCGCCCATGACTTGCAGGGGTGGTGGTTCTGCGGCCGACACACCGCGCTGCTGGACATCACCGCCTGGCTTCACCACCCACATCCAGACCGGCCACTGCACGTGGTCACAGGAAACCCCGGATCCGGAAAGACCGCCGTACTCGGTCTCATCGCCACCCTCACCCACCCCCAGCACCGCGCCACCGTTCCTGTGCACACACTCGGACTTCCAGCCGCGGCAGTGCCCGACCCAGGCGCGGTGGACGTGACGATCTACGCCCAGAGTCTGACCACCGATCAAGTTCTAGCCGGGATCGCCGCCGCCGTGCGCTCTCACGCCAGCACACCTGGCCAACTTCTGGAAGAGCTCGACGACCGCAGCAGACCGTTGACCGTGATCGTCGACGCCCTCGACGAGGCTGCCGACCCCGACCACCTCGTCCGCCGCCTGATCCGACCCCTTATCGAGCACGCGGCGGGACGGCTGCGACTGTTGGTCGGTACTCGCGACTTCCTCCTCAACCGTCTCGACCTGAGCCGCGAAGACGTAGTTGACCTGGACGCTGACCGGTACGCCGACCTTCAGGCGCTAACCGCCTACGCCGCCCGCGGCTTGCTCGAAGCTGCCCAGGATAGCCCCTACCGCCACGAATCACCGCAGCTGATCCGCGCCGTCGCAGACGCCGTCGCCGAAGCCGCCCACCGCTCGTTCCTAGTTGCGCGGATCACCAGCGCCACCCTTGCCGCCGAAGGTCAGGCCGTCGACCCAACCGATTCGGCCTGGCGCAGCTCGCTACCCACCTATCCCGGCGAGGCGATGCACCGCGACATCGATACCCGCCTCGGCGACAACGCCACCAAGGTCCGAGACCTGCTCCGCCCGCTGGCATTCGCCGAAGGCCAGGGCTTTCCCTGGGAAGACATCTGGGCTGCCGTCGCCTCGCGTGCAGCTGGCAACAACTACACCAATGAGGACCTGTTCTGGCTGCGTCGACACGCCGGCTCCTACGTCGTCGAAGCCACCGAGGACGGCCACTCCACCTACCGGCTATACCACCAAGCATTGGCTGACCATCTCCGCGACGGCGTTGACGACCTCGCCATACACACCGCAATCACGAAGGTCCTGGTGAGCCGCGTGCCGCGAACGCTCGACGGCCACCGTGATTGGACCCGCGCCCATCCGTACGCCCTGCGGCACCTCGCCACCCACGCCGCGCTCGCTGGGCAAATCGACACGTTGGTCGTCGATGCCGACTACCTTGTGCACGCTGAGCCCGACGCGCTCCTGCAGGCCATGCACCGAGCCAATACCGACGCAGGCAGGCTTGCCGCTGCCGTTTACCGCTGCTCCATCGACATCAGCCGCCACCTCCCGGCAACACGGCGTCGGCAGTTACTCGCCGTCGATGCGGTCCGCTTTAAAGCCTCAAGCCTGCAATACCACTTGGCTGCGCGGTTGACGTGGCAACCACGCTGGGCGACCGGCACGCAAGCAAGTCCGAACCTCCTCACTACCTTCGCTGGGCACATGGGCCCCGTGGCGGCGGTGGCCTGCGGCACCCTCGACGGCCGCTCCATCGCCGTCACCGCCGGCGACGATCACACCCCACGGGTTTGGGATCTCGCCACCGGCGATCTGATCACCACCCACACCGGCCACACCCTCCCCTTGAGGGCCGTGGCCTGCGGCACCCTCGACGGCCGCCCCGTCGCCGTCACCGCCGGCGACGATCACACCCCACGGGTTTGGGATCTCGCCACCGGCGATCTGATCACCACCCACACCGGCCACACCCGCGCCATAAATGCGGTGGCTTACGGCACCCTCGACAGCAACCCCGTCGCTATCACCGCCGGCTACGACACCACAGCCCGAGTCTGGAACCTCGCCACCGGCGATCTGATCACCACCTACGCCGGCCACGAGTCCTGGTTGACGGCCGCGACCAGCGACACTCTCGACGGCCGCCCTATCGCCATCACTGGCGGCGGCGACACCACAGCCCAGGTCTGGGACCTCGCCACTGGCGATAAGATCACCACGCTCATCGGCCACACCGAAGCGGTGGAGGCCGCGACCACCAGTACCCTCGACGGCCGCCCCGTCGCCATCACCGCTAGTTATGACTACACAGCACGGGTGTGGGATCTCGCCACCGGAAACCAGATCACGACCCTTACCGGCCACACCGACTGGTTGACGGCGGTGACCAGCAGCACCGTTGACGGACGCCCTGTCACCATCACCGCCAGTGAGGACAACACCGCCCGTGTCTGGCGATTGCCGACTGGCACAGTTCGTTCATATGCCACCCCTGGTCACTCTGCCGACATATATGCGGTGGTAAGCAGTGTGCTCGGCGGTCGCCCGGTAGCTGCCACAGCCAGCGAGGACGCCACGGTGAAGGTTTGGGACCTGTCCACCGGCGATGAGATTGTTACCTTCAACAGCCCCACCCAGTGGGTGAGGGTGGGGGCCGTGCCCTCTAGTGGGGGCCAACTGTTCGCCCTCACCAGCGGCCATGGCGGTAACCCCCAGTTGTGGGACGTCGCCACCGGCAACCTCATCACGACTCTCGGCCGCGCCACCGGCTACATGAGGCGAGTGGCATGGAGCACCCTCGACGGTCGCCCCATCGCCATCACCACTAGCAACGACACCACAGCGCGCGTCTGGGACCTCTCCACCGGCGATGAGATAACGAGGTTCACCGGGCACAACGACCCGGTGACGGCAGTGGCCTGCAGCACGATCAAAGGGCGCCCTGTCGCCATCACCGTTGGCGAAGACCACACCGCTCGAGTATGGGATCTCGCCGGCGGCCACCAGATCACCACCATTAAGGGCCACACCCGCAATGTGACTGCGGTAACAAGCAGCCCTCTCGATGGCCACGCCGTCGCCATCACCGCCAGCGAGGATCGCACCGCAAAGGTCTGGGACCTCTCCACCGGTGATGAGATAACGACCTTCACTGGGCACAACGACCCCGTGACGGCGGTGGCATGCAGCACGATCGAAGGGCGTCCGATCGCCATCACCGCCGACCAAGGCCACACCGCATGGGTATGGGACCTCGCGACCGGCCAGCCTCACTCCATTGTCGACTGCCGTAGTATTGGCGCCGTAGCGGCTGGGCCTGGTGGCGAACTCGTCATCGCAGCGGGCTGGGACCTCATCGTGTTCGATCGCGTCGCGAAACACTGACTGCAACCAGCTCGGCGTGGTTCCGGTTGCAGTGCCTCCTGGACGTCGCGGCGAGTGACGTAGGAGACGAGGTTGTCGTCGAGCACGAGCACCGCGGCGGAGTCCTTGGCGTTGCGGGTCGCGCGCCCGACGCCCCGATGATGCGGGCCCCGATGCGTTCCTGCAAATCGCCTATCTCAGCGGCCCGGCCTGAAGTTCAGCCAGGCCCCCACGGGCGTGGTCAGGCTGGCGCGACCGCCTGGGCAGCCAGCCTGCGCTGGACGTAGCTGTGCAGGCGATCGACATGTTCGCGCAGCAGGGTAGGGTCCGCGCAGCACACTTTCTTCAGCGCCGGGTCGCCGGCGCGGGTGGTCGGATACCGCCCCTCGTCGCCGCGGGGGTCGTGATGGGCGAGGTCGCGGACGAACGCGACGATCAAGACCTGTTCAGCTCCGCCGGTGAGCAGGTCGTCGCCGCGCCTGTGGAGGCTGTCGAGCAGCTCGGTGAGATTGTGCCCGTTCGGGAAGTGCGGCAAATGCAGAGCCTTCAGCGTAAGCTCAGCGAGTTGCCGAGCGAGGAAGAACGCGGGTTGCGGCGCCTGACTGTCGATCGCGGCAAGAGCGGCCTGATGGAACTCGATCAGCGTGTCTTCGACAGCGTTCGCGCTGTGCGTTCGGGATAGGCACAGCGCGTCCTCGCCGTTGTGATCTTTGGTGTCGATGTCGCCGAACGGGCTACGGTAGGTCATAGCGGACTATTCTCCCCCTCTGCCGCCGATGTGCGAGCAAATATTCGGCGTTTCGTCGCCGCGGCTTTTCAACGTCACCCGCACGGGAAGGCACGAGCATCGCGTGTACCTCGACTGGCACTACGGAAATCGCGCGCAGTTTTCCTCTTGTTCTGCTTGACTGTTCGGTCATGAGTGACGTCCATGTGGATACGA
Source organism: Amycolatopsis sp. NPDC104819 (assembly GCF_055583145.1). Classification (NCBI taxonomy): domain Bacteria; kingdom Bacillati; phylum Actinomycetota; class Actinomycetes; order Pseudonocardiales; family Pseudonocardiaceae; genus Amycolatopsis; species Amycolatopsis sp. NPDC104819. The sequence continues at coordinate 226,388 of NZ_JBVJON010000007.1, forward strand.
CCGGTGACGGTGGGTACACGCGTAATCCGACGAACATCGCCGCGCTTGCGCGTATGGTCGACCATGCCTGTGACGGTGTCACGGACGTCTACGAGGTAGCTCAGCAGATCGACCTTGACGCGGCAGACACGCAGAACCTCACCGACCCCGCAGCGCAGCGCCTTTCCACCGCGTTCCACTACATGCTCTCGCTCAGCCCTCCGGGCTCACCCCAGCCGGGCGCTGCACTGTCGCCCCTGGACGACGAACATTCGCTGTACCCGCCGTCGCTGAAACTCGCCGATGAACACACCCGCACCCTCTGGCTCGAACTGACCACGACGGTGACCCACCCGATCGCGTCAGCGCGCTTCAACGACATCGCCTTCACTCTGAAACTCGACCGCACGAACAGCCGCGACCACGCAGAGTCCGCAGCACGCGCCTATCTCGCGTGCGTCGGCGGCACGCTCCGCGCCCGCGAGCAGAGCTACGGCCTCCTGCGGGCCCTCACGATCACCCGATTAGTCGGACTGATCGATCTCGAGCCGCAAATCACCGCTGCGATCCTCGACAAAGCAGAAGAGATCATCAACGCGCGCGACGACCCGCAAGCCGCGCTGCCCCTCCTTGACGCAGTTCTCTCACGTCGACGGAAGAAACCCGGCCAGCGCCTCGATACTCGTGCGATCGCATTGCTCGACGCCGCGCTAGATGCCTATCCTCTCCCGCACCTAGTGTCGAAAACCGCGACCGTGATTCGCGCCCGGCTCGGCGGTGACCAGGCCAGAGTAGACAAAGTCAATCGAGCCGAGATTCGCGCGCTCATGGCGCAAGCCGAGGACGCCTCCGACGGAATGACCATCCAGCACCACCTCTCGAAGGCCGCAGCTCTGGCTCGTAAGTTCGGCGTCCGCGATCTCGAACGGGACGCGACGGCACGTCTGCAGGCCGCCCCGCCCCCGGAATATGCGACAATCACCGGGGGCTGGTTCGCGTTGCCCGAATATCAGGTAGCCGAGTTCATGCGCCCTTTCCGGTATGCAACGACCTGGGGACATGCGCTCGCCGAGTGGCTGCTCACCGACTCGCCGGCAGGGTCACACCGAGCCAACCAGCGAGTCGCTCGGAAAGCATTTGACACCGCGGGATTCAGCCGGTTGATGACCCGGATCTCGTTTGGCAGCCTCGACCGCCTTAAGAAGGTGCGAACCGGCGACGAGGACGCTCTGGCAGCGGAACTGATCGACCTCGAGTCACTAAGAATCTCCATCCGGGGTCACTTGCTGGGCAACGCCCTCGATATGATCGCCCACCGTTTCGGCATCCCTGGCCACGGCGATCTCACCGCGTTCTTGGGGGCCTACGGATGCCGATCGCAGTGGGCAAGGGTTCTCGCCACCGCGCTGCGGCTGTACTGGGTAGGTGAGTTCACCGCCAGCGCACACCTGGCCGTCCCCAAGGTCGAAGCCGCCGCGCGGGCCCTGCTTCTCGAACTGAACGAACCCGTCTACCGCTCCTCCGTCGGAGACTCGCCCGGCCAGTTCGGCGGTCTGGGCGCGCTACTGGAACCGCTGGTCGACAACGGCTTCGACCAGGACTGGGCACGGTTCCTCAGCACTTTTCTGCTGAGTGACGGCAACAACGTTCGCAACACCATCGCCCATGGCTTCACTGACGACGTCGACCGCAACACCGCCGCCCTGGTCCTCCGCGCAGCCGCGATCCTCATCACTATCACCGCCAGCGACCCCGCAGCGCGTGACCGTGCGACCGCTGTCACCGCGCTGAAACACCCGACCGGACAGCCCGCTCCACGCAGCCTGATACGGCGCCTCCGCGACGCCGCACACGCTGCCATCCGCGAACTACGTCGCTAGCGTGAAACCCCGCTCCGCTCGGCCGCAGCGATGCGAGGGTGCTTGGAACATGATGAACGATGGCAGCGAAGACCGCCCTGACGGACGTACAGTCACACCGGAAACCACGAGGCTTCGCCAGGCCACCCGGGCGCTGCGCCTCCATCTCGACGAGCTTCCGATCGACTACCACCTGGACGTTCCCGGCGACCACTACCTGACCAGCGTCGCGTTCATGTTCGCCCGACAGCGATATGCTTGCGCCGACTCGCTGATCGGCGCAGGATTCGGCGGCACCGTCATCGGATCGATCGCGCGCAGCCTCCTCGTCGACGGGCTCCGCTGGCTGTGGATCGGAGACGACCCCGCCCGCCGACGATCACTGCTGGGCGACCTCCTCGACAAACGCAACCGGCTCTGCATCTTGCTGGAGAAGACCGACACCACCTGTCCGCATCTACCGCGCTGGCTCATGCCGCTACCCGACGTCGCCGACCTCACCGGCGCATTCAGGACCTGGCTCGACGTGCCGGCAATGCCCAGCGAAGATGACTTACTCGAGGACTTTCTCGAACGCTCCACCAGTCAGCACAACGCGGCCCATCACGCCCCGCTGTTGCATCCCATCGCACCGCTGCTCGACATGGCCGGCCTCAAAGGCGCGACCATGGTTCTCGCCCACGCCGGCCACGGTAACTACCTCGGACTGCACAGCAGCCTGACCGACGACGGCGCAGCAGGACACGATCTACGGCCCGATCACGAAGCGTTGTTCATGCATGTGGCCTCCGTCGGAACCACCGCGACCTTGCTCGGCACCACAGCTGCCCTGCCGGGAGCATGGCCGGCAGACGTCGACCGGGACCCGTTCCTGTAACGAGCTGTCGACCTGGCCGCCGAGGTCGCAGCTGCCGCGCTGCCCTCCATCGGCTCGGCGCGACCCGCCGCCCTACCACCTCCCGGAAGAAGAACAAGCAGCAGGCACCCCGCACGCGCGACACCGTTGGTATGGCCGCAGGCGATCCTGACGCCGGACGATCTACTACCCGACATCTACTCAATCGACGCAGTCGACGAGGCGGCGGAGAACTACTACGAGGTCGTCGGCAGCATGATGGTCCGGCCTTGGGACTACGGGCAGCCTTCACTGCACGCGATGCTGCCTTACGGCGGCGGCCATTCCAACTTGCTTACTGTCATGTCGACCTACAACCAGCCCGGCTCCGCAGTGATCTCCGTTTTCGCCGCACGCATGCTCCTGGAGGAAGCAGCCCGGCTTGCCTGGCGGTTTTCAGTTCCCGCCCCGGAGTTCGAGCTCCGGCCAAACAGTATTTCGACGAGTTCCGTGCTCGGCAGAAGAAGACCGTCAACACGCTCGTTTCCAGCGGCGTGCCGAAGGCCGACGCCGAACGCGTATTCGCACGGCCTCGCAACGTCAGGATCGTCACCCCGGACGACGAGATCGCCAAAGGCCGAACACCGATCCCCACTGTCAGCAGCATGCTACGCGAACTGGGCGCCCCTACCCCGAGCCAGGCTGGCTGGAAGTCGCCTACTCGCTGCTCAGCCAGGTCACCCACAGCACACCGCTGGGGCACCTCCACGCGGAACGTGTCATCGATAGTGTGTGGCACGGCAATGAGCTGAGCCCCGAGATGCTCGGCCTCGCACTTGACACAGCCTGCCTCGGCAGCGCACATCTGATCGGCACATCGGTGATGCTCCTAGCAAATGTCTCCGACGAAGCCCGCGAGTACCGAGAACGCCTGATACAGCAAGCCTATGTCGTGCACAACGCGGCACGATTCATACACTGGCTCGACTAGAGCACGCCGGAAGCGCTGTTCTCGTATGCTCATTGCTGGCCAACGGGCTGAGGGATGCCGCGCGGGGCGACCTGGCACGGACCTCCGGTGTGGCTGCACGGCGACCGCGCCCTGGACCGCCCATGCGTGATGACATGCTGTCAGAATCGTGCAAAGACGACGACGTCTTCATGAGCGATCAGGTGCAGCGGCAGGCCCACTTCGCGCTGTTTGCGGATGAAGTCGCGCTGGAAGAAGCTGCCGCGCGCGACCAGGTCGGTGTCGGCCACGCGGGCGAGCAGGGCGACGCACCGCTCGGCCGGGACCAGGCCAGCCGCGATACCGCAGGCGATGACCTGGGACGGCAGGTCGATCAGCTCGGCGTGCTCGCGCCACGGCCGGACAGTGATTGCCACGTGGCCGCCCGGGCGTAGGACACGGGCGCAGGCGGTGAGGATGCGGGTGAAGCCGGCCAGCAGGCGGTGGTGGCCAATGTTGGCGAGGTTGCCGCGGTCGAGGGCGCTGCCGTAGCGGTAGTGGCGTTTGCTGACCTTGTCGACGCCCGCCTCCCGGTTCGTGCTGACCAGGCCGTGCACCGACGGGCCGTACGGCGGCGAGGTGACGACCAGCGCAACCTGGCCGGCGTACTCAGTCGGCAGCAAGGTCTCGAGCTGGCGGGCGTCGCCGCGGACGACCTGGCCGTCGTGGTCGTGGCCACGCTTGCAGGCGAAGCGCAGGTTCGCACGGGCGATGTCGACCCAGTGCGGCTCGTACTCGACGCCGACCGCGCAGCGGCCGAGGTCGATCGCCTCGACCAGCGTGGTGCCGATGCCGCACATCGGGTCCAGCACCACCTCCCCCGGCTTCGTGTAGTGCTCGATGGCGTGCGCGGCGACGGCGGGCAGCATCTTGGCCGGGTGCGCGGTCGACTCCGGCACGTACCGGCCCTTGCGCTGCGCGGCCGGCGAGGTCTGCGCTGTCGCCCACACCGACACCGGCAACTCGTCCCCTCCCGTCGGCGTGCTGGTGAGTGGGTTGGTGTCGAGGGCGTCGATGAACGCGCGGGACAGCGGTATGGTCGGCTCGTCGGCCGGCGACGGCGTGGTGGTGGTCATGGCGGTGCACCTGTCCTTCGGTCGGCTGGTCATCGGAGGTCTTCGGGGGGCGCGACGTCCGCGTGCGGCTGCGCGAAGACGAGCACGTCACCGTGCACGCGTACGTGTGCTGGCGCCGACGTACCGACCAGCTGAGCACTGCGACCCACGTCGTTGGACGCCTGCTGGCGAGGCTCGGACATCGGCTGGAGGCGGCCGCCGCGGATCGGGGTGAGCAGGGTGACGATGTGCTGGAGGTAGAGCAGGTCGGCGTTTTGCGCGGCGACGATCATCGGGCCGGACGGATCAGTCAGCCGACCGGTCGACCAGTCGCTGCGGGTGTAGACGGCGAGGACGCCGCCGAAGGCGAGCGCGCGAGCGGCGGCGATCGCCAGCACCTCGGCGGAGCCATCGATACCGCGTTCCGGCGGCATCGACGTGACGACCAAGTTGGCTCGGTCGGTAGCCGCGGCTCCCAGCCGAACCACGTGGCGGGACTCGGCGCGACCGTGCGCTGCATCCGCGGTGCCGGCTGCCGAGGAGAAGCTCGTCGGCCCGAGCTCCGCGATCACTGCATCGCGACCCAGCGCATCCACGGCGTCGCGTGCAACTGTCAGCTCACCGTCGTCGACGGGGTCCCGGGTTTCGACCGCTTGCGCCGGCCATGGCGCGAGCACGACGCGATCTCCCGGTCGGGAAAAGCTGGTCGTGATCGCTTCGATGATCGGCACGGGCCAGACGGCAGCCGAGTCGATCGGGTCAGGGCCGGCCGTCCACACCGTCGGCGGAATCGGGGCCAGAGTGCGAGCGCGGTCCACGCGCTTGGTCGTCTTCGCAGCGGGGTGTGACCGCTCGCTTGAGGCAGCGGGATCGGGTGCACCCGGGTACGGGATGCCGTTGGCGGGACGAGCGCGATGTGGGCGGGGCGAGTCGTCGCGGTTGGACGGTCGGCTGGCCGAAGACGGCGGGCGTCGGGTCACGAGCGGAACCTCCGGAGGCGGGCCACCGACGCTGAGCGTCGGCGGCGTCTGCGCTGTCGTCGGCTAACTCCGGGAACGAGGTCAGCAAGAGACACTGCCGCTCCGGATCCGATCTCACCCAGCGTCGTGAGCCGCTCGTAACCGCCATTTCGTCGCAGCTCCAGAGCCGAATTGGACGCCACGTTTCGATGCCTCCGGCGCAGCGCTGAAGCGATCTTGAAACGGTTTTAACACGGCTCTGACCTGGTCTTGAGCCGGTTTTGAGGCGCCTCGCCCTGCTTTCTGACGACGTCACCTTCCGCTCGCTCAGGAGTGCCGTCATGAACCAGCCCTCGTCACCGGACAAGCCCGCATCCCGACCGTCGCCGGCGCGCCCCCGCGGCCTGCGTGGCGAGCCTGGCGTCTTCGACACCACCCGCACCGCGTTCGCCTGGCTGGTCACTGGACCGCACCCCGTCGCCCTCGACGGCCGCCAGGTGCGCGGCCTACCACCGCGGCTGGTGCCGCTGGATGAAGTCGGTGCGCTGACCGTCGCGAAGGGATGTCCACAGGAGACGCGGGACGCGGTGTGGGCCGCGCTCGTGACGCGTTCGCGTGCCGAGGGCGGGACGTGGACGGTCGCGTGCGTCGGGCTGGCCCTGCCCGTGCTGCTGCCGGTCGCGGCGAAGCTGACCAACCGGTTCCGCGGCGAGGTCCACGACATTCACGCCGCGGTGCTGACCGGGTTCCTCGAAGCACTTCCCGATGTCGACCTCGCTCGGCCGGCGATCCTCGTGCGGCTGCGCTGGGCCGCCTACCGTGCCGGGCACCGCGCGTTGCGCGCGGCGCTCGACGCCGCGTCCCCGGTCGCCGACCTCGGCGCCCGCGCCCTCGGACCGGAACACCTCGGCGGGCATCCGGACTTCTTTCTGCTCGCCGCCGTAGAGGCCGGTGTCCTGACCGTCGCGGAAGCGGCGTTGATCGGCGACACGAGGTTCGGTGAGTTGTCGCTGGTCGACGCCGCGCACGCCCGTGGCCAGACGTACAAGGCGACCCAGCAAGCCCGGCACCGTGCCGAACGCAAGCTCGCCGCGCACCTCCGCACCCTCGGTGAGAAAGACGCAGCGCCACGGCCGGGAGCGCGACGTGCGTCGCGACGGAACAACGCCCCCGAGCCGGAGAAGACGCGGCGGCCGGTGTCTCCCCGCCCGCCGAAATCCGGAGTTGGTGATCGCGGGATGCGACTGCCCGCGCGTCCTCGCCCATCCCGGTCCACTTCGGAACCGGGCGCCGTTCAGGAGGCGTCCTCATGCGATTGATCTCGCACCGCCCCGGCCACCGCACCCTCGTCCGCTGGCCACCGAACCGACGCAATGACCGAACGAAGGTCCGAACTTCAGTTCGTGTGACGAGCTGTCGGCGCACCGGTTTTGTGCCGGAAGCTCCGACGTCTCCGGTGCGATCGCGCCGGCGCTCGGTCGTTCTGCTCGGCTGCGCGCTGGTCGCCGCGGCGCTGCTGCTCGGCGGGTCCGCCGCGCAGGCCGAGACGGTGCAGTACGTCGCACTCGCGCAGTCGGTCGACCAGGTCCTCTCGAATATCCGGACCTGGATCATGGGCATCCTCGCCGGCGTCGCCCTCGTATTCCTGACCATCGGCGGGCTCCGGTACCTGATGGGAGCCAACGACCCGGGCGAGATCGAGAAGGCGAAAGGCGCGTTCAAAGCGTCCGGCATCGGGTTTGGCCTCGCCGCGCTTGCGCCGCTCGTCGTCGAAATCCTCAAGACCATCGTCGGCGGGGTGTAGACGATGCCCGTCCACACAACCACCCCGAGCAAGAAGTCCCGGCGAACACGACGAGACCGGCGCGTCTTCTGGCTCGTCGTCCTGGCTGCGCTCCTGGTGGCCGTGCTCAGCGCAGTCGCCGTCGGGTCCGCCACGGCCGGCCCGCAGCCCGCCGCCGCGGCCCAGCTCGATCCGGCGCAACCGCCATTGCCGTTCCCGCCCAACCCGGATTGCGCGCCGGGTTCCGCCGAACCGGCCTGTCACCTTCCGAGCGCGAGTTCGGTACCGCCGATTCCGGCGACGCCGTTGCCGCCGATCACCACGTTGCCGGCACCGCCCTCATGCTTTCCCGGTTCCTTGGCGGGCGGTTGCGCACCGCCGGGTGACACCGAGGCGCCGTGTCAGGGACCGAACTGCATCCCGCAGCCCTCCACTCTCGTCCCGAGCACGCCGCCGCCGGTTCCGGTACCGAATGGTGTCGGTGACGCGGCGGAGTGCGGGCTGACCGACTTCACCGGCTGCATGGTCGTGGCCGCGAGCGCGATGTTCGCCGCGGTCGTCACCGCCGGGCTGAACCCGCTGCTCGAACTGCTCGGCAAAACACTGCTGACCACCCCGGAGCCGGATCAACTGCCCGGCCTCGGCGCCGTCTGGGTCGGGTCGTGGCACATCCTGCTCACCGCCTACGTGATCCTCGTGCTGCTGGCCGGGCTGATCATCATGAGCTACCAGACCCTGCAAGCCCGCTACACCGTCAAAGAACTCGCACCCCGCCTCGTCACCGGGTTCCTCGCCGGCACGCTCTCGCTACTCCTGGTCACCAAGGGCATCCAGGTCGCCAACGCGCTCTCCGCCGCGGTGCTCGGCGAGGGCACCGATCCCGCCGCGATGACCCGCAGCTTGATCACGATGATGCAGAGCTCGCTGCACGGCGGCGGGATCTTCTTCGGCATCCTCGGGCTCGGCCTGGTCGCGATGCTCCTGGTCCTGCTCGTCGTCTTCGTCGTCCGAGTCATGGTGACGATCCTGCTGATCGCCGCCGCGCCGATCGCGCTGATGTTCCACGCGCTCCCCCACACCGAAGGCATCGCCTACCTCTGGTGGAAAGGCTGCGGCGGCGTGCTCGCCATCCAAGTCGGACAGTCACTCACCCTCGTCGTCACGGTGAAAGTGTTCTTCGCCCCGGGCGGGTTCACGCTCTTCGGCCCGACGATCTCGGCGTTGATGAACCTGCTGCTGTGCATCGCGCTGATGTACGTGCTGATCAAGATCCCGTTCTGGTTCCTCGCCCCGCTGCGCTCCGGCCGCCCCTCCATACTCGGGCGGATCGCGCGCGGGGTGATCGCCTACAAGACGATGGGCCTGCTTGCAGGCGCTTCAGCCAGCCGCGGTGCATCGCGACCTCGCACCGGCGCGCCGAGCGCGCCACCGGATCCGCCGGCGACGCGGTCCGGGCAATTCATGCTGCCGATGAAACTGCGCCGCACCACCACCTCGGCCCGAACCTCGCACCGAGGGTGGGACGAACTCCCCCGCGCCGGCGCCCATGATGCAACGGCAGGCCCGGGCCAGCTGTCGTTGTTCACAGCGCGCGCCGGTGACTCGCAGGTTCGGGCGAATCCGCGCGCGCTGCCGCTGAAGGATCTGCCGAACGCCCTGCCGGCGGACCAGCTCGGGTTGCCGATGACGGTGCGACGCGATCCTGACCGAACCGCACGGCGCTCGCTGGCCGACGATCTCGCCGCGCCGACGCCGAGCGGTCGGCCGCCTCGGCAGGCGGGCCTGCTGACGCCGGACGGACGGATCAGTCGCAACGCGCGTCCGCCGGCGAAGGTGCCGAACGCGTTGATCGCGCCGAGTGCGGGCATGCTGCCGATCCGCCTGCCACCGCAGACTCCGCGCCCTGCCCGACGCAGCCTCGCCGACGAACTCGCCGAGCCCGGCCGAACCAACCGCGCGCCACAGACCAGGCCGGGCCTGCTCACGCCCTCGGGGCAGATCAACCGCGCGGCCCGCGCTCACCGACGCCCCGCGCCCGACGCATTCAGCGGGAACCGGCCGCTCGCGTCCGGGCAGTACCCGCTCCCCCTCGCCCTCCGCCGCCAGCCGAAACCTGAACCCCCAGCGACACCAGCGCCGACGCGGAAGCGCGTCGGCAAACAGTTGCCGCTGGATCTGCCGCTGCGGCGGCGTCGTCCCAAGAAGTGAGGTAGCGAGGTCATGTCCCGTCCCGTGTGCATTCCCGCCGACGTCGACCGCCCCGACCGGGTGCTCGGTCCTCTCACCGCGCGGCAGCTGACGATCCTCGGCGTCACCGGCCTGCTGCTCTACGCCCTCTACGGCGCCACCCGCGGAATTCTCCCAGTTCCGCTGTTCCTGCTCGTCGCGATACCGATCGGACTCGCGGTCGCGGTCATCGCACTCGGCCGCCGCGACGGCATCCCACTCGACCGGCTCCTGCTGGCCGCGATCCGCCAGCGCCGTACCCCGCGCCACCAGGTCTCGGCCCCGGAAGGTGTCGGGCCGGTGCCCGCCTGGCTCGCCGGTGACCACGAGCGTGATGACGTGGCGCCGACGCCGCTGGAGCTGCCCGCGCGCGGCGTCGACGACGGGACGACCGCCGGGGTCGTCGACCTCGGCGATGATGGTCTCGCGGTGATCGCCGCGTGCTCGACGGTCAACTTCGCGCTGCGGACGCCCGCCGAGCAGGAGGCGCTCGTCAGCTCGTTCGCGCGGTATCTGCATTCGCTGACCGCGCCGGTGCAGTTCCTGGTCCGCGCCGAACGGGTCGACCTCGCCCCGCAGATCGCCGAGCTACGCGACCGCGCCGGCGGACTCCCCCACCCCGCACTCGAAGCCGCCGCACTGGATCACGCGGACTACCTCGCCCAGCTCGGCCAGCACGCTGACCTGCTGCGCCGCCAGGTGCTGCTCGTGCTGCGCGAACCGACACGTCCCGCGGTCGTCGACAGCGTCAGCTCCACGCTGGGCCGCCTGCGACGCCGTCCAGAAGCTCTCGCAGTCGATCGGGCCGCGCGCCATGCCGCCGAGCAGCGGCTCGCCCGGCGCCTCAACGAAGCGGTCGAGCTGCTCACCACGGCCGGGATCGTCGTCACCGCCCTGGACGCCGCGACGGCGACTGGGGTTCTCGCCGCGGCGTGCAATCCCGACACCTTCCTCCCGCCTTCGGCCGCGCTGGCCGGTGCCGGCGACGTCGTGACCGCCGCACCGATCACTGATCTCTACGACGAGTTCGAAGGCAGGTGAGCTGAATGTCCCGCACTCGGCATCCCGTTTCCGCGGCCTCGACGTTCACCCCGGACTCGCTGTCGATCGGCGCCCGGCATCTCGAGGTCGGCAACGAATGGGTCGCCTCCTTCGGGGTCACCGGCTACCCGCAGGAGGTCTACCCGGGGTGGCTCGCCCCGCTGCTGACCTACCCCGCCCGGCTCGACGTCTCCGTCCATATCCAGCCCGTCGACCCGGTCACCGCGGCCAGCGGCCTGAAGAAGCAGCGGGCGCGGCTGGAGTCCTCCCGGCGCCACCACGCCCGCCACGACCAGCTCGACGACCCTGACCTCGACGCCGCGGCCGACGACGCCGCCGACTTGTCTCGACGGATCGCGCGCGGTGAGGGCCGGCTGTTCAAGTTCGGCCTGTACCTGACTATCCACGCTCCCGACGAGCAAGTGCTCGCTGAGGAGGTGTCGGCGTTGCGGTCGTTGTGCGCGTCGCTGCTGCTGGACGCGAAACCGGCAACGTATCGGTCGTTGCAGGGGTGGGTGACGACGTTGCCGCTCGGGCTGGACTCCCTCGGTCTGAAAAGGACGTTCGACACGGCTGCCGTGTCCGCGGCGTTTCCTTTCACATCAGCGGACCTGCCCGTCACGGATCCGACGTCGACCTCGCCGAGTGGCGTGCTCTACGGCTACAACGTCGGCTCCCAAGGCCTGGTGCACTGGGACCGCTTCGCCTGCGACAACCACAACTCCGTCGTCCTAGGACGATCCGGCTCCGGCAAGTCCTACCTGGTCAAGCTGGAGACCCTGCGCAGCCTGTACCGGGACATCCAGGCGTTCGTCATCGACCCCGAAGACGAGTACGCCCGGCTCGTCGACCAGGTCGGCGGCGCCTACGTCCACCTCGGCGGCGGAGGAGTCCGGCTCAACCCCTTCGACCTACCCATCCACACCACGGCCTCCGGACGACGCAGCGCACCACAGGACGCGCTGAACCGGCGGGCGTTGTTCCTGCACACCGTGCTCGCGGTGTGCCTGGGCGCCGAGCTGACCGCCGGCGAACGCGCCGTCCTCGACACCGCCCTCATCACGACCTACGCACACGCCGGCATCACCAACGACTCACGTACCTGGACCCGGCCCGCCCCGTTGATGCGGGATCTGCGCGACGTCCTGGCGACCGGCGACGTGACGGCCAAGGACCTCGCGGCCCGGCTGCACCCGTTCGTCGACGGCGCCTTCGCCGACCTGTTCTCCGGCCCGACGACCACCACGCCCGACGGTCACCTCGTCGTGTTCTCCCTGCGGGATCTGCCCGACGAGCTCAAAGCGATCGGCACGCTGCTGACCCTTGACGCGGTCTGGCGTCGGGTGTCCAACCCGGCCGACCGTCGCCGGCGGCTGGTGGTCGTCGACGAGGCGTGGCTGCTGATGCAGTCACCGGAAGGCGCGAAGTTCCTGCATCGGATGGCGAAGACCTTCCGCAAACACTGGGCCGGGCTGACAGTCGCCACCCAGGACATCGACGACGTTCTCGGCAGCGAGCTTGGCCGCGCGATCGTGGCCAACGCCGCCACCACCGTGCTGCTGCGCCAGTCCCCGCAGGCGATCGACCAGATCGCGGCGACCTTCAATCTGTCCGAAGGCCAGCGCCAGTTCCTGCTCACCGCCGACCGCGGCCAAGGCCTGCTCGGCTCCGGCACCGAATGGGTTGCCTTCCAGGCGCTCGCGTCGCCGACAGAGGACGTTCTGGTCACCACCGACCCGAAGTTCCTGACCAGGCTTCAGGATTCCGAAACGACCTCAGAGTGGGTGGACGTGCCATGAGCGCCCTGCATCGACGACCACGAGGCGCTGGCGCTGGTGTCACATGTGCTCGACACCAAGTTCCCTCCTGGCCGCGAGAAGGAAAGCGTCTCGATCCTCGACGTACCATGACTCCTCAACATGGCTGGCCCTCTGTGCCGCCTTCTGAAGTCGAGCGGCGGCCACGCGCACGGCATTGTCCGACAGCAGGTGGATTTCGCCCACAGCCTCAGCCAGTTCCGCTGATAGGCGGCGTGCCCGATCACGGTGCTCGCTGGCAGCGTTTTCGTAGTCCTCTACCGTCTGGACAACCGACTCCGGCTGGTCGGTGGTGCGAGCCAGCACCCGGGTGGCACGCTCGAGGTTCTTCTCGGTGCCTCGTCCGGCGTCTCGCGTTTCGACGAGTTCGTCGGCCAGCCGCAGTGTCCGGCTGTAAGTGCTCTTCTTCTGATCAGCGAACCGATGGCGGTCCTCGATTTGGGTTGCCTCGTCACGCGCTTGCTGAGCTTCGGCTGCCTGCCGTTCGAACAACGCGAGCGAGTTCTCGAACGCACGACGCGTGGCAACGACTTGAGCAGCGATCGTCCCACCTATCCCCAACAAGGCCACGAGAAGCGCAACTCCACTGGAAACCATCGCGACGGTCAGCTGATCGGTCACAGATCAACCAGCCCTTGCACCCCCAGGACCTGCGCCGCGCACAACGCACCGAGGAACCGCACCGCCGCGAGCGCCATGACCACCTCCGCGACCAACCACTCGGCTGGCCGGCCTCGACGATAGCTCACAAACCCCGATGGTTCTTCAGGAATCCAGGCGGCAACACCGCGGAAGGCCTCGGCATCGCCCTTGGCCTCGCCAGCTCGGAGGTCGAGTCGTGATCCGGCGCCGGGGGTGGATCGGCGAATACCTGACCGATCCATGGGGCGCACTGCAGCATCTGCTCCCGAGCATCGAAGGAATATCGCGCTGGGGCCTGCTCCTCCCTCCGATGCTCGCGATCGTCGTGGCTGGCCAGGCGGTCGGACGGCGTTGGTGGCGAGCCCGCTGTCACGCCCAGCTCGTCGCCGACGCGCGGTGCGTCACCGTGCTCGCGCCGCCCACCGTCGATCCCGCCGGCGGCGTCCTGCTGTGGTCCAACCTCGTCGGGCTGCTGCGCCCGAGGTGGCGACGCTGGTTCACCGGCCAGCCCCACCTCGCCTGGGAGTACCGGTTTACCGAACACGGCGTCACCCTGCGATTGTGGGTCCCGGGCGTGATCCCGCCCGGCCTGGTCGAGCGCGCGATCGAAGCCGCATGGCCCGGCGCCCACACCCGCACCATCCCCGCCGACCCGCCGCTGCCCGAGCCGCCGACCGGCTTACGCGCCGTCAGCGTCGGCGGCCAGCTGCGGCTCGCGCGGCCCGAGGCGCTGCCGATCCGCACCGGGTTCGACGCCGACCCAATCCGCGGCCTGCTCGGCGCGCCGGTCGGCCTCAGCCGCGACGAGTACGCCGGCGTGCAGATCCTCGCCCGCCCGGTCACCGGCCGGCGGGTCAGCCGAGCACGCCGCGCCGCCCGCCGCGTGCACGCCGGCGCGTCCGGCCGGATCGGCGGCCGGCTGCTCGACCTCGTCACGCCGGGCGCGTCGGCAGCGCGTTCCGGACGGACACGTGATGCCCTGCGGATCAGTCAAGATCCGCAGCTGTCGCTGGAGTACTCCGCGCAGAACCGGGCGATCGTCGGCAAGCAGCGAGGTTCGCAGTACGAGGCCGTCGTCCGCTACGCCGTCACCACCCACCTCCCCGACGACGCCGAAGTCCGACGTGCCCGGGACACCGCCCGCGGCCGCGCACACGCCCTCGCCGCGAGCTTCGCCGCCTACACCGAGCACAACCACTTCCACCGCACCCGCCTTCACCACCCCGCTCAAGCCCTCGGCACCCGGCGCCTCGACCGCGGCGATCTCCTGTCCGTACCCGAGCTGGCCGCGCTCGCCCACCTGCCGGTCGATGCCGAGATCCCGGGTATCGAGCGCGCCGGCGCCAAAGCCGTCGCGCCACCGCCGGGCATCGCGGTGCCCGGCCCCGAGGTCAAGCCGCTCGGTGTTGCCGACTCCGGTCATGCCCGGCCGATCGGGCTGCGCGTCCCCGACGCCCGCCACCACCTGCACGTCCTCGGCGCCACCGGGTCGGGGAAGTCGACGCTGCTCGGGAACCTGATCCTCGACGACGCGGACGCCGGCCGCGGCGTCGTGCTCATCGATCCCAAGGGCGACCTCGTCACCGACGTCCTCTCCAGGCTGCCGCGGGAAGCCGCCGACCGGGTCGTGCTCTTCGACGCCGACTCCCGGCAGCGCCCGCCCTGCCTCAACCCGCTCGAAGGCGGCGAGACCGACCGGGAGGTCGACAACCTCGTCTCCGTCTTCCGGCGCGTGTACTCCGCGTTCTGGGGCCCGCGGACCGATGACCTCATGCGCGCCGCCTGCCTGACCCTGCGTGCTCAGGACGGGGTGCCCACGCTCGCCGACCTGCCCAAGCTGCTGACCAGCGAAGCCTTCCGGACGCGCATCACCGCCGGTTTGTCTGACCCGGTCCTGGCTGGGTTCTGGCAGTGGTACGACGAGCTCACCGACTCCAGCCGCTCCCAGGTCATCTCCCCGCTGATGAACAAGCTCCGCGCCTTCCTGCTGCGCCCGTTCGTCAAGGACGCCATCGCCGGCGGCAGGTCGACCGTCGACATGAGCCAGGTCCTCAACGAGGGCGGGATCTGCCTGGTCCGGATCCCGAAAGGCTCGCTCGGGGACGAGACGACCCGGCTCGTCGGGTCCCTGGTCGTCGCCCGGACCTGGCAGGCCACCACCGGCCGTGCCCGTGTCCCCCAGCGCGAACGGCCGGACGCGTCGCTGGTCATCGACGAGTGCCACAACTTCCTCAACCTGCCCTACCCGATCGAGGACATGCTCGCCGAAGCCCGCGGCTTCCGGCTGGCGATGACGCTCGCGCACCAGCACCTCGGGCAGCTTCCCCGCGAGCTCAAGGAAGGCATCTCAACCAACGCCCGGTCGAAGATCTTCTTCAACGCATCCCCCGAGGACGCCCGCGAACTCGCCCGCCACACCCAGCCACGGCTGTCCGAACACGACCTCGCGCACCTCGGCGTCTATCACGTCGGCGCCCGGCTCGTCGTCAACGGCGCCGAAACCGAGCCGTTCACGATGGTCACTTCGCCGATGCATCCCGCTGTTCCCGGTCGTGCCAAGGAGATCCGCGCGGCCCTCCGCAGATCCCGACCGTCCCCGTCGAGACCCGCGGGCAGCACGGCTCCGCCGACTCGGGACCGGAAGACCGACCCTCGCCGTGCCCAGCTCTGACGTCCAGTTCGGAGGCTCTGTTGATCACCACAACGACACGTCAGCGCCAGCTCCGGCAACACCTTCCGAGCCGCTCGGTGGCCCGGATGGCCAGCTCGGTCGAGCACCAGGCAGCGCTCGCGGGCCGCCTCACCGCCCGGGACAAATGGCTGCTCGCTCTGCTCTTCGAGCACCGCGTCCTGACCTCCGCCCAGATCCAGGACGCCGCGTTCCCGTCCGGTCGCTCGACCCGTCAACGTCTGCGCGAGCTGTACCTCTGGCGCGCCGTCAGCCGGTTCCAGCCCTTCCGCCAGCTCGGATCGGCGCCGATGCACTACGTCCTCGGCCCCGCCGGCGCGGCCGTCCTGGCCGCCGAGCATGGCCTGGAAGTCAAGGACCTCGGTTACCGGCACGACCGCGCGATGGCCATCGCGCACAACCAGCGCCTCGCTCACACTGTCGGCGTCGGCGACTTCTTCACCTCGCTGATCGCGTGTAGCCGACGTCACGACCCTGGCCGAGCCCGGGAGAAGGTCACAGCGTGGTGGTCGGAGACCCGCTGCGCCCGCCACTTCGGCGACCTCGTCATCCCGGACGCCTACGGCCGCTGGCGGAGCCCGGCCGACGAGCTCGAGTTCTTCTTGGAGTTCGACACCGGCAACGAGTCGCTGACCAAGGTCGCCCGCAAGCTGCTCGCCTACGCCCGGCTCGCCGACTCCACCGGCATCGCGACCCCGGTGCTGTTCTGGCTGCCGACGAGCCGCCGCGAGGCCGGCGTCCGTTCCGCACTCGCCCGGATCCACGCCGACCTCGACCAGACCGCCGACGTTCCCGTCGCCACGGCGGCCGCCGACCTCCTCGACTCCGGCGCAGCCTGCCCGAGCCCGGCCGACAAGGTCTGGCTCCCGCTCGGCGCGAAGTCCCAAAAGCAGACTTCCCCGCGGTACGAGCTCGGCCAGCTGATACGTGCCTGGCCGGCCTCGACTCCGGGGACGTCGCCTGACCTTGACGACGGGATCGCCTCGACGTCCGGGCAGGCCACGGCCTATCGGCTACCGCCGCCCGCTCCCACACCACCGGACGCCACGCCCAGCCGAACTCACCGTCCTGGCTCCTGACCACGCGAGGAGTGCGTCATGGGATCGAAGATCGCAGTCGGCGTCGCCGTTGTGCTCGCGATGTTTCCGGTACTGCTGGGAGCCGTGCCGCAGGCCGTCGTCACCGCGTTCACCGGCGAGGGCAGCACGACCTGCACGTCCAGCGGAACGGCTACCGGCAGCGTGCCTGGCTACGAGGCTGATCAGCTCGCCAATGCGGCGATCATCGCATCGGTCGGGAAGCAGCTGCAGGTCGCCGAGCCCGGGTGGGTCATCGCCATCGCGGTCGCCATCCAGGAATCCACCCTGCGCAACCTCGATCACGGCGACCGGGACAGCCTCGGCCTCTTCCAGCAGCGCCCCTCCCAGGGCTGGGGCACACCTGCACAGGTCATGGACCCGACCTACGCGGCGACCCAGTTCTACCGGCATCTGCAGGGCCTGTCCGGGTGGCAGCAGATGAGCCTCAACGACGCCGCCCAGGCCGTCCAGCGGTCCGGGACGCCGGGAGCGTACGGCCGACACCAAGCGGACGCCGAAGCCATCGTCGCCGCGGTCGCCGGAGTGACCTGCGAGCACATCGGTGGCGGGGACTGCGCGAACATCGCCGCGCCGACGCCTGCCGCACTCACCGCCATCAACTACGCCTGCGGGCAACGCGGCCTGCCGTACGTGTGGGGCGGCAACGGCCCCGAGGACGGCGACGCCGGGTTCGACTGCAGCGGCTTGACCCGAGCCGCGTACGGCGCCGCCAGGATCCCGTTGCCACGGACCTCGCGCGAGCAGTACGCCGCCGGACCGCACGTGCCCGCCGGCGCCCCGCTGCTTCCGGGCGACCTCGTCTTCTACGCGAGCGCCGGGCGCGTCCACCACGTCGGCCTGTACATCGGCGGCGGCAACATGATCGACGCGCCCGACTTCGGGCAGGCCGTGAAGGTCGAGCCGTTCCGTCATCCCGGCGACGACTACTTCGGCGCGACCAGGCCAACGGGGTCCCCTTGAGCACGCACGTAAGCACTTCCGGAGGATACGTGTGTCTTGTTTGGACAATAGCTTGACATGAAGCCGCTATTGGAGCGTCCATAGACATGTAGCCCGAACCACCGGATGCGCACCGGGGGGCGAACGCCCTGGCCGGGGCACGACCATTCACCGCTTCCCCTGAAACGGAGCTCGTCATGCCCGAAATCCAGAACACCGAACCGAATGACACCAAGCCCGAGACCGCCGACACGAAGGTTCGCCGCGCCCTGAAGGCCCATCCCGCCGAGACCACCGCGAAACTGGCCGCCGCAGCCGGAGTCGGACGCTCCACCGCTTCGAAACTCCTGTCCCGCTGGGCAGCCGAAGGACTGGCGACCCGGACCACCGGGAAGGACCAGTCAGTGCCCGTCACGTGGACGTGGCGCGACGAACCTGACGACGATGCCGTCGTAGTCGCAACGGACCGCGAAGACGCGGCCCCCATGGCAGATCAGGAAAGCGACACTCCCGTCGCCAGCACCGACGAACGAGAGGCCGACTCCTCAACCACGTCTGCCGCCGCCAGCGCCGCCTCTGACCCGGCTACCTCAGAGGACTTGACGACCGACTCGCCGATGAAGGAACGCCTGCCCAAGGGCGCGCTTTACGAGCTGGTGAGGGAATTCCTGCAGGCACATCCCGGCGAGGAGTTCGGACCTGCCAGGATCGGCACGAAGTTGGTCCGATCCAGCGGCGCGGTGAACAACGCCCTCGAGAAGCTTGTCACCAACGGGCTGGCGACGAAAACTTGCGAGGCACCGAAGCGCTTCACTTCCTGCTGACCTCCGAGCTCAACACAGGTGGGGGGGGGGGGGGGGGGGGGGGGGGGGCGCCCCCAGTGTTGTTTCGCGGGGGGGGGGGGGGGTGGGGGGCTTTTTTCTC